>NZ_JBIVFF010000022.1:0-108069 GCF_044748025.1 Streptomyces sp. NPDC090032
ATGGGGACTGGCCAGGCCAACGTCAAGGCATACAACCGACAGCTGTGCGCCCTGATAGAGCAGGGCAAGGCCAAGCCCTCATGGATCGTCTCCCACGAGCTGCCGCTGGACCAGGCCCCCGCCGGCTACCAGCACTTCGACGCCCGTGACGACGGCTGGACCAAGGTCGTCCTCCACCCCAACGGCTCTGGCTGACCGACGGGCGATCCCTGGCCAAGGCTCGCCCCAATGACACCGGGAACCTGGCTTTCGCGCGTTGGCCTTGTTCACTGGAACCAGAACCGACAGTGCCTGGACACGAGATTGAGCAGCACCCGAAGTGCTGCAGAAATCGAACAGTTCATGACTTCGGACAGCGCGGGAGTCGCGTACCTCGCTACGCCGCGGTACGTGAGCCGTCGATTCGCGGCGGACCTTTACAGCTGCGGCGGCTCAACGTGGGGTAGCGCGGGGACGGTACGGACCACCGCATTCAGCGCGAAGCCTTGGTCGCTGCTCAGGCAGTGCTGACGGCTCTCTGCACCGACAGTGACGGCGTGGCTGCTGACGAGCGTCTTCCGCGAGCCCTGTTGAATGACCACCAGGACGGCGAGGGGCGTGAACTGCCTCATGGTGGAGGGGCACGGCGCGTGATCCTCGAGTCCGCAGGCGATCTTGTCGAGGTGCTGGAGGACCTGGTCAGGGGCGAGGTCGAGG
This sequence comes from Streptomyces sp. NPDC090032, assembly GCF_044748025.1. Lineage (NCBI taxonomy): Bacteria > Bacillati > Actinomycetota > Actinomycetes > Kitasatosporales > Streptomycetaceae > Streptomyces > Streptomyces sp. NPDC090032. Next base: position 697 of record NZ_JBIVFF010000022.1, read on the forward strand.
TCGGCGAAGGCGCAGGCTGGGCCCCCACGCTTAACGACCACGCACCGATCATTCAGCAGAATCTTCGGACCCGGACGACCTTAGCCAGCGACGCATCTCCGGCTCAGGTCACTGGGCTGAATAGTCGCCGTGGTCGTCCTGGAGCATGTGGCGACGTTCCTGTTCGCGCTTGGAGTAGGCGGCTGCCCGGATCGCCTCGTCGCTCTCCAAGCCCGATCCCAGTGCGCCGCCGACCGTTGCGACCGAAGCGACGAACCATGACAACGTCCAGTAGCCCGTTGCGTGCAGCGGGGTTCGTGTCATGGAAGCGAACACTTGGTCGTTGAGGATAAACAGCGCCCACACCAAGTTGATGACCATCAAGCCCACGTAGCAGACGAGCACCCCGATACCCACGGTCACGACCGTCGAGGCGTTGTAGAGTCTCGCCCTCTGCCTCGCCTCCAGCGAGCCCTCTGCTGAGCGATGCCATAGCTCCGCGTCTACGATCAGCCAGCCGATCATGACCCCGACGGACCCGACCATGGCGATCACGAGGCGCGGCGCGCTCAGGGCCTCGGACAGGCTCCAGACAGTGGAGTTCACGGTGGCGACTGCTCCCGTGGCAAGTGCGGCCGCCAGGGCTTTCGACAGACCCGGCACCAACCGCCACGGTCGGTTGGCGCGGACCATACCGACGAGCACCCGCAGGTATCCGCGCGGCCCGCTGACGACGTACCGAAGATCGGCGGTCTCCTCCCCACCGACCGGGACCGGGTGGATGGGTGCGAGTCGACCGGCAAAGGGCCCCAGTAGCTGCTGACTCTGCGGAGGTCCTTCAGCCCCAATGGCCTTCGGGCCTGCCAAGCCCAGCACGGCTTCTTCCACGGCCCGCCGAGCCCTCGTATACAGCCGAAAGCCCCCCAGAGAGGGAAGGGACAACAGTGCCAAGCCGTGTTCGTGACTCAGATTCACAACGAGCTTGCGCCCGTGCGTGTGCAGCGGAAGGTCGGTGAGGGCCACGACAATGTCCCAGTTCTCAGCTCTTCCGCGGTGCATGATCCGGCGCATCAAGGTGGACAAGTCCTCGGTCCCTGCGGTGAAGGGCTCACTGACCACCTCGACGTCGAACCGTCGCCCTTGGCCCGACTTGTCGGCGAGCCGAGCAGTAAGTGTCCGGGCCATGCGCTGCGCGATCTCCGTCGGCGCATCCGGATCCGCCAGGAGAGCCACGACCGTAACGCCCTGGGACGACACCCGCATGACTGGACCCTTCTCGTCGGCTGCCCCCCGACCGCCCGTGCCCACAGGATGCCCGCGAGGTATCGCCGACGCCGCGTGACACGCTGGCCCCTGCCAGCAGGTGCAGGCGGTACGGTCAGATCTCCTCGTCCCCCCCGTGCAGGGCCTGCCCCACCACCGGGCCACGGTTGCGTGCGCCACCGCGAACACCCGCTCCGCGCCACCCCGGGCACCGCGACGAGATCGATGGGCAGCAGGCCCGCCTCCTGTTCAACCTCGTCACCGTGATCACCTTGTTCATGGGCATCACTGCCTCTACGCCGCGCGTCCCCTGCTCGTCCATGTCACTGCGGCGTTCCTGCTCACACCGCAGTCGTTGCGTCCCCTTGTCCTACACCAGCACGATGCCGAGTGCCTCTCTACGGCCCGCCACCGGCCGGGGCCATCGAGGCCCGCGGTGCGGACCAGGTTGCCCGTCTTTTCCCGGTGCTCGTGCACGAGGCGGATAGCCATGGCACCCTCACCGGCCGCCGACGCCACCCGTTTGAAAGCGTGTTGCAGAAGGCTTTGGGCTGCCGGCAGCGCGGCGACAGTCTCCACCACGCTGTACAGGCCATCGCCCGCATGCACAACCTCGCCCTCACGGCATGACCAGCAAGGCCCCGAACCGCAGCTCAACCTGCCTACCCACACCCTTGTGCAACACGCTTTTAGGCCGTGTATCGAAAATGGGTCCGGGATACCCCGGACCCTCGTGTGAGCGGGGCCCATGGCGGCGCCTGTCGCGCGGTTCCCGGTGCGATCAGGTAATCAGGAACGGTGGACAAGGACGCGACCGACCCCTTCGTGCATGTCCGGGGCGCCAGTGAGAACAACCTGCGGAACGTCGATGTCGACGTTCCGCGGGACGCGATGGTCGCCTTCACCGGCGTCTCCGGTTCGGGCAAGTCCTCGCTCGCGTTCGGCACGCTCTACGCGGAGGCCCAACGGCGCTACTTCGAGTCCGTGGCACCGTACGCCCGAAGGCTGTTGCAGCAGGTCGGCGCACCACACGTGCAGGAAATCACCGGACTGCCACCCGCCGTGGCCCTGCAGCAGCGGCGCGGGTCGCCCAGCTCGCGCTCGACGGTCGGCACCATCACCACGCTGTCCAATCTGCTGCGCATTCTGTACTCCCGCGCCGGCACCTATCCGCCCCGGGCCGCACGGCTGGAGGCCGAGTCGTTCTCACCCAACACCGCGGCCGGCGCCTGCCCGGAGTGCCACGGACTGGGCGTCGTGCACGACGTCGCCGAGGACCTGCTCGTCCCGGACCCCTCGCTGAGCATCCGCGAGGGGGCGATCGCCGCCTGGCCGGGCGCCTGGCAGGGCGCCAACCTGCGCAGTGTCGTGAGCGGCCTGGGGATCGACATCGACCGACCGTGGCGCAGGCTCAGGAAGAAGGACCGGGACTGGCTGCTGTACACGGACGAGCAGCCCTCCGTGTACATCGAGCCGGAGGAGGACCGCGTCGACTACGGCTACCAGGGCAAGTTCTGGAGCGCCCGCAAGCACGTCATGCACGTCCTCGCCGACTCCAAGAGCGAGAAGATGCGCGAACGGGCGCTCCGGTTCGTCAGGAGTGTGCCCTGCCCCGAGTGTCACGGCAGCGGACTGCGGCCCGAGGCTCTCGCCGTGACCTTCGCCGGACGTTCCATCGCCGAGATCAACGCGATGCCGCTCACCGAGGTCGTGGCGCTGCTGCGGCCCGTCGCGGCGCGGTCCGAGGCCGAGGCCACCACGTCGACCGCCCGATCCGGGGAGACGACCGAGGTCGCGGTCCGGATCTGCGGCGATCTGGTCGCGCGGGTCGACGTACTGCTCGACCTGGGCCTCGGATATCTCAGCCTCGGACGCCGCTCGACGACCCTGTCGCCCGGCGAGGCGCAGCGCCTGCGGATCGCCACCCAGCTGCGCTCGGGGCTGTTCGGCGTCGTCTACGTCCTCGACGAACCCTCCGCGGGGCTGCACCCGGCTGACGCGGAACCGCTGCTGGACGTGCTGGACCGCCTCAAGGCGGCGGGCAACTCACTGTTCGTCGTGGAGCACGACATGGACGTCGTACGGCGGGCGGACTGGGTGGTCGACATCGGCCCCGGCGCGGGTGAGGGCGGCGGGCGCGTGCTGTACAGCGGCCCGGTCGCCGGTCTTGAGCGGGTCGGGGAGTCGGCCACGAGCCAGTACCTGTTCGGGCGTGCCCAGCCGCTCGATCACCGCCCGCGCACACCGCACGGCTGGCTGCACCTGAGCGGCGTCTCCCGCCACAATCTGCACGACGTGTCCGTCGACGTACCGCTCTGTGTACTGACGGCGGTGACGGGTGTCTCCGGTTCCGGAAAGTCGACGCTGGTGACGCAGGTGCTCGCCGAGGTCGTCCGCGGCCACCTCGGACTCGTACCCGAGGAGCCCGACGAGGCGCAGCTGGAGGTCGACGTCCAGGACGCGTCGGGGGTCGAGTCGTTCGACCGGCTGGTCCGGGTCGACCAACGGCCCATCGGCCGAACTCCCCGGTCCAACCTGGCCACGTACACGGGGATGTTCGACGCGGTGCGCAAGCTGTACGCGGCGACGGACGAGGCCAGGGCGCGCGGCTACTCGGCCGGGCGGTTCTCCTTCAACGTGCCCGAAGGGCGGTGCGAGACCTGCCAGGGCGAAGGATTCGTCGCGGTGGAACTGCTGTTCCTGCCCGGCACCTACGCGCCGTGCCCGGCCTGCCAGGGCGCCCGGTACAACGCCGAAACGCTGGAAGTCACCTATCGCGGCAAGAACATCGCTGAAGTGCTGGCGCTGTCCGTCGACGCCGCCGCCAAGTTCCTGTCCGCCGTCCCGGCCGCCTCCCGCAGTCTGGAGACGTTGCGCGAGGTGGGACTGGGGTACCTGCGGCTGGGCCAGCCCGCGACGGAACTCAGCGGCGGTGAGGCGCAACGCATCAAACTGGCCACCGAACTGCAGCGAGCCCGCCGCGGGCACGCGCTGTACCTGCTCGACGAGCCGACGGCGGGGCTGCACCCCTCGGACATCGCGCTGCTGCTGCGACAGCTGCACCGGCTCGTCGACGCCGGGAACACGGTCGTCCTCGTCGAGCACGACCTGGACACGATCGCCACCGCCGACTGGGTCATCGACCTCGGGCCGGGCGGCGGCGACGCGGGCGGGCGGGTGGTCGCGGCGGGCCCGCCGGCCAAGGTGGCGAGGGCCCGCCGCAGCGCCACCGCGCCCTATCTCGCGGCCCGGCTAGCGCGCTCCTGACGACGGCGCGAGAGGGCTGAGCACCAGTCAGCCGGGTTCGGGGCGCAGGGGCGCGCGTGTCGCCATGCTGCGTTCCAGCTTGTGGCGGACCTCGCTCGCAAGGTGTCCCGCCTGGGCCCACGGCACGATGGGTTCGGAGACGTGGCGCATCTTGATGTCGGTGTGCTGGGAGATCTCCCGTAGGACGTCCCGGCTGTCCTCCGCGCGCAGGCCGGCCAGCGTGACGATGATGCCGATCGCCCTGCAGATCGCCCTGATTGCGGGGCCCGGCCGCATGCTGGTGTGCGCGGGCATGTCCAGTACCTCAGCGTCCGTGCAGCCAACCACATGCACCCCACGGTGGCGGCAGTTGAATACGAACGTACCCGTGCAGCGGCTCCCTGGGACCCAGAAGATGGGTCGAAGCCGTCGGCGTGTGCTGCGGATCTACCCGCAGCTGAACCAGGCCACCGCGATCCAGTTCCTCGACTACGTCATCCAACGCCTGCCGTTCCAGGTCGAGGTGATCCAGACCGACAACGGCGCCGAGCTCCAGTCCGCGCAGGGTGGGTGAGCGCAGGGGATCACACCACGATGCAGCGTGAGGGCGACCAAGTTCACCGAAACTCTGACGACGACGGCAAGTCGGCATTCGCCGACACGCCAGATACGGTCTGGCCATGGCCATGGCCTTGTTCCGCGACGAGGCGGAGCACGCGCTCCCGCTCATGGCGGCCCCAGGTTTCCTTGGTTGCGAGGATGCCGACGAGCCCGATCACGGCCGCGCCGAGGTAGAGCAGGGCCGCGCCTGGCCAGCCGAAGGCCCCTACCAGGGCGGCCGCGAGCAGTGGGGCGAAGCCGCCGATGGCCGCGGCGATCTGGTAGCCGAGCGAGGCTCCCGAGGTACGGGTCGCGGTGCGGAACTGCTCGGTGAGTAGAGAGCCCTGGGTTCCTGTAAGTGATGCGTGGATGAGGCCGATTCCGATGATGAATACCGTTGCTACGAGGGCGGGTTGGGCAGAGTTGGTGAGCAGATACATCGGGAAGGCGAAGAGGATCGCCGCGACGCAGGCAGCGATATATATCGGGCGGCGTCCGATGCGGTCCGTGAGTGCGCCGGCGAGAAAGGTGACTGCAATGGCGAGAAGGCTGGCGACGGTGATGGAGCCCAGGGCGACGGGCCTGAGACCGGGGTGGCGTTCGGTGATGTAGTTGAGAAGGTAGGTGGCGGTCGAGTAGTAGGCAAAGGATTCGACGACGCGCAAGGCTATGACGCGCAGGATGCCCTGCCAGTCGTCAGTCAGGGTGGCTCGGAGCGGGTTCTTCCTGGTCTCGCCGCTGGCCTGGGCTTCCTGGAACTCAGGGGATTCGGAGAGCCGGGAGCGAACGATCAGTGCGACGATCACGAGGATGGCGCTGAGCAGGAAGGGGGTCCTCCACTGCCAGTTGCCGTCGAGGGTGTCGCTCCACGCGAACACACCGCTGGCCAGGGCTATGCCCAGCGGGTTGCCTGACTGGGGTATCGCGGCAAACATGCCCCGGCGGTGCCACGGTGCGTGTTCGTAAGCCATGGTGATCGCTCCGCCCCATTCGGCTCCGAACGCGAGGCCCTGGATCATGCGGATGGCCACGAGCAGGATCGGCGCGAGCACACCGACTTGTTCGTAGGTGGGCAGGGCGCCGATGAGGAACGTTGCCGCGCCCATGACGGTCATCGCTGCGACGAGGACGGGTTTGCGGCCGAACTTGTCGGCGAAGTATCCGCCGATGGCGCCTCCCAGCGGGCGCATGACGAAGCCGACAGCGAGAGTCGCGAAGGAGAGAAGAGTGCCGACGAACCGGTCGCTCCCGGGGAAGAAGACCGCTCCGAAATAGAGAGCGGAGGCCGTGCCGTACGCGATGAAGTCGTAGTTCTCGACGCTGGTGCCGAAGGCAGCAGCGATCGCTGTCTTGAAGCGGTCCTTGGAACCCAGCGCGCTTTGCCGTCCGGCGGGGGTACTGGTGGACATGAGGTTCTCCTTGATCGGTCGCCGGATCGTTGCCGGCGTCTACGCAGCGAGGAGGATGGGGCCGCACGAGGGCAGGCCGGTCCATTGAGTGAGTGTTTTCGGGCATGCCGAGGAGCCGCCCGGCGTAGTCGTCTGTGGGTAGGGCGAGTTCGGTGTCAGCGAAAGAGCGGGTGCACTCGCTTTGGGGGGTGTGGGCGGTCGGTCAGGGAGCCGACGTGAGGGCGTCGAGCGCGTTGAGTTTTGCGACGCGACGGCGGGTGTCTTCGTCGTCGTCGAAGACGGCCCCGAGGAACTCACGGATGATGTCGGGCACGAGTGCGTGCGGGACGAGCCAGGCCCCCATCGCGATGGTGTTGGCGTCGTCGTGCTCGACTGCCTGGTGGGCGGAGTAGGGCTCGTGGGCGAGGCCACAGCGGATGCCGGGAAGTTTGTTGGCGGCCATGACGGCGCCCTGGCCGGTGCCGCATACGAGCACGGCCCGATCGGCGGAACCGGAGAGCACAACTTGGCAGGTGGTGCGGGTGATGTCCGGGAAGTCGACGGGGTCGCAGCTGTGGGTGCCGCAGTCGATCACTTCGTGGCCGAGAGCCTCAATGGCTTCGTGGACGGCGGCCTTGAGCGCATATCCGGCGTGGTCTGCGCCGAGGGCGACCTGCATCGTTGGTCCTTTCAAGATGGGTGCACTGCCTCCCGCCTGATGGGTGACGGGCGTTGCAGTGCTGGGGCGTGTGTACCGGCGATAAGCACAGTCGACTGTCATGCGGGGCATTGCCTGCTCGGCCGCGGGCGCCATCAGGGTGCGCACCCATTCGCTTGGGTGGGGTGCTCTCCGATCGGCCGACTGCGTGTCGGCCGATCGGGTTGCGACACGTTGGCTGGGACGAGGCGAGGGGTTGAGGTGGTCACTGTCTTCGTGACGGCGGTGCCGAGGGTGCTTCGGATCCTCATCGGATGTCCTGCACGGACCGGTCGACGAAGGTGGTGGGAATTCGTTGTCCGGGTGCGGTGCGGTCTGCGATGAGGTCGACGAGCCCGCGTACACCGAGCCGGCCGATCGACGAGGCGTCGTTGCGGACCGCGCTGATGGGCGGCGAGGTGAACTCGAACCAGTCCAGGTCGTCGAAGGAGACGACCTCGATACGGGCTGCCTGCTCTGCGCCGAGCCGCTCGCGTAGCGCGCGCACGGCTCCCAAGGTCGTCTGGCCGTTTGCGCCGAACACGGCGGTGAACGTGACCCCGCGGTCGAGGATGCGGCACATGGCCTCTGCCGCACCGCCGGCCAGGAAGTCACCGGCGTCGAGCAACCTGTCGTCGGTACTGATGCCGTGCGCCTGGCGCCCGGCGAGGTAGGCGGCGCGGCGCTCGGCTCCAGTCGAGAGCGTGTCCGGGCCGCCGATGAACGCGACGTCGTGATGGCCCCGTCGCTGCAGCCAGATGAGTACCTGCTGGACGCCTTGAGCGTTGTCGGTGCCGTACAGCGGGGCGTCGACGCCTTCGATCGTGCGATTGAGGAACACGAGTGGCAGCCCGGAGGCGAGCGTGGCCGCGACCTGCGGCGAGACGGTGCCCTGCGGCGAGAAGAGCAGGCCGTCGATGCGTTGGGCGGCGAAGGTCCGAAGGTAGGCGTCGGCCTGCTCCGCGTCCTCGTTCGCGTTGGCCAGCAGCACGGTGTAGCCGTGGTGGCGTGCCTCCTGTTCGGCGGCGTGGGCCAGTTCGGAGAAGAACGGGTTGCGGATGTCCGAGACGAGCAGTCCCAGTACGTCGGTTCGGGCCCGCCGCAGGGAACGGGCGGGTCCGTTGGCGATGTATCCGAGCTCAGCTGCGGCCGCGAGCACGCGGGACCGTGAGTCGGCCGAGGTCTGGCTGCTGCCGCTGAGTACCCGGGATGCGGTACCGAGTGCGACCCCGGCCCGTGCGGCGACGTCCTTGATCGTGGCCACCCGCCCCACCTCCTTGTGGAAACGTTTCCATGAACGGAACAAACCTAAGATCGCACATCGACCGTGAGATGAGCAAGGTTCCAAGAGGAAACGCAGGAGCGCAGGACCGACGCCGAAATGCCAGACGGCCGGGCCTACTTCGCCGCTACGTGCAGGCTCCGTGGCAGAGGATGGGCGCCTCGCCGTCCGTGCGGTGCCCGGCTCGGCGAGGCCCAATTCCCGCTGCCTCGCTGGGACACCGGCATGCTGCTCGCCCAGGTCGAGGCAGTGGCCCGACGGGCCGGGCGCGCCGCGGTGCTGGACGCATGGGGTGAGGACTTGGACCTGATGCGACCGCAGTAGGAGCGCACCGTGGGAGCTCCCGCACGGCCACTTTGGCGGTCTGAGGCTCTCGCAACAGGCCCTAGTCCTGGCCGGGATGAGCCCGCCGGCAGCGCAGTTGCCGTCTCAGCCGAAGAACAGCGGGGCGCCGAGCCCACCGGCAACCTCCTGAACGACCCGCCCAAGCATGCAACTGATCGTCCAAAGGGAACAGCCCCATCCCGGAGCCCAGTTGAGGATCACGGACGTGTACGGCATGCACGTCACGTGCCTCGCGACCGACCTCCCTGACCGGCCGATCGGCGAGCTCGAGCTCCGTCACCGGCTGCGGGCCAGGGCCGAGGACCGGATCCTCGCCGCCCTGGCCACCGGCCTGCGCATCCTGCCCCTCCACGGTCAGAGGCGTCGTTGTGAGTGAAGTGCGGTGCTGTCGGGTCGGGCCGCCCCAGGGGTCGTATGGCGGCCCGGTTCACCCGGGACGGCGTGCAGCAGCACCTCCTGAACCCCGCCACATGGGATGCCGACGTGGTCCGCGACGACGTGCGGGCGCGGGCTACGGTGCTGAAGTCGGTGATCCGTCCGCAACCGGGCGTCCGGAACCGCTGGGTACCGGCGGGACGTGCTTGATCACATGGACGTCGAAGATGAAGAGCAGGCGGCCGTGCAGAAGCGTGGCGGCAAACGCCGGTGGGTGATCGCGGGCGGTGCGGCTGTCATCGGGGTCGTTGTCGCGGTCGGAGGGGTTCTGGCTCAGTCCGGGCCCCAGGGCATCGCCGGACCCCGCACCTGCCACACCGTGGTTCACGGCACCGCGCCCTCCGGCGCTCCGGCGAATGGCGCCCAGGCGCCGGCTGGTCACGCGCCCGCCGCGGACTTCGACGGTGACGGTCACCCCGACCTGGCCATTGGGGCACTGGGCGACGTGGAGAACGGCAGTGGCGGCGGCAGCATCGCGCTGGCGTACGGATCGGGCAACGGGACCGGTCTCGCACGCTGCCAGTACCTCACGCAGAACGACGCCGGGATACCGGGACAGGCCCGGGACGAGGCGTTCTTCGGGACCGATGTGGTGGCCCGCGACTTCGACGAGGACGGGTACACCGATCTCGCCACCGCCGTCTTCGACTGGAAACCGAGCGTGATCATCATGTGGGGTTCCCCAGACGGGCTGAAGAGTGCCGTCCGGGTGCCGGGGACGGACGGCAGCCACGTCTCCTGGGCGCTGGACCCGATCCTGGAGGAGCAACTCGTCGCTGGTGACTTCGACGGGGACGGGCATGCCGATCTGGTCTTCGGGCTCGGTTCCGACAAGGGCCTGCTCAAGGGGCCTTTCAAACGCGACGGAACCCCGGCGGGCACCGGCCCGGTGTCCGCACCGCGCCGGCCCGCAAAAGACATCGACACCGTGAACTACCGGGGCCTCGTCGCCGGGGACCTGGACGGCGACGGTGCCGACGAGTTGATGGCCTTCCACCACGACCAGCCCCTCGGCACAGCCCGGTTCGAGGAGCGCTGGCCGGTCAGTTACTTCCACGCACGCGGCGACGGCCTCGCCCAGCCAGATGACATCGACCTCCCCGACGCGGCGGCAGGGGCGGTCGGCGACGTGGACGGCGACGGCGTCGCGGACCTCGTGCTCGGTCCCCGGCGCGGCAAGGTGAGCCATAGCTCGGTGAGCGTCGTGTACGGCTCCAAGGCCGGGCCGGGGAAGGGGATACGGTCGACGACCATCGACCGCGACACCCCGGGCGTACCCGGCGAGGAACCCCAGGACGAGGACGCCGCCTTCACCTCCCTGGACACCGGTGACGTCAACGGTGACGGCTACGCGGACGTGGTGGCCGGCTCACCCCGGAGCAAGGAGTACGCGAAGACGGGCCCGGAACAGGTGCTGCTCCTGCTGGGTGGTCCAAACGGCCTGACCGGTAAGGGAGCCCGGGTCATCGATGCGGGCGACATCGGCGGCAAGAAGAGCGCGCGGGCCACATTCGGTATGTCGGTGCGCCTCGTCGACATGGACGGCGACCAGCGGGCCGACCTGACGGTGGCCGCGCCGGGCGACGACAAGATTCGCAGCTCCGCATGGCTGCTGCCCGGCACGGACCAGGGGCTGTCGACCGGCGGCGTCACCCGGCTGTACGGCGACAGTTTCGAGCGCACCGGGAAGCTGGACCTGTATATGGGAGGCGGCGGGATCGCCCGCTAGGCGCGCAGCAGATGAGTGGAGACTGCCCAGAGGCGCTCGGCGATGGTGGGATCGAGCGCCCGGGCGACGATCCCATCCGGTGCCCACAGATGGGTGTGCCCCGACGGCGAACAGGGAGGTAGCCGTCTTCGACTGAGTAGGTGTTTTCGAACTCCTCGCGGTCAGACCGGGCAACCTGGTCCGCAGACTGGCTGTCAGTGCGACCGTCTAGGTTCAGCGCATGACACAGATGGATCTTTCTGCGTTCGAGCGTGAGTGGACTCGCTTTGAGTCGTGGCTCCATGCGAACTCGCCCGCCGATCACGCCATGTTGCGAAGGCCGGCGGACCCCGAGCGGCTCATCGAGTTGGAGTCGCGGCTCGGCTTCGACCTGCATCCGGAGCTCAGGGCACTGCTGCAGCAGCATGATGGAGCTGCTGAGCCTGTTGGCGCTCCTGGTTCCCGCAGTGGCCTTCCCGCTGGTGCATTTCTTCCGTCGGGGCACCGGCTTAGCGGTGTGGACGACATCGTGATGATGTATGACGTGCTCGTGGACGTCGGCAACGACAACGTCGATGCCGATTTGTGGGAGGGCGATGCCCTGGCTGTGAATCTGCGTCGCTGCGTGCCGTTCGCACTTCCCAACGATGGCGGGGTTGCCTTTGTCGATCATCGCCCCGGACCCTCATACGGTCACGTGTATGAGATGGGCATCGGGTCCGGGGACCTGGACGGAACCCTCTGGGCAACCAGTCTGACGCAGTTCTTTCGAGTCTTGGCCGATGCCTTGGAATCTGACGGTCCGTTCCTCTACTACTGGCCCACGCCTTTCGAAGACGCATCAGGCCACCGTTGCCTGGAGTGGCATATCCGAACCTGACGTGGTCGGCTACGACTTCCTCTCCCAGCGGTCGGTACGGGGGCCTTTACGTGCCGGGCGACGGGTCATGAGGGTGATGAATGCCCAGTTCAGCTGGGCTTCGGAGTGGTGCGGGAGACATTCGTAGTCGCGTGCGTCGCGGCGGGCGTTCATGCACCAGCCATTGTCCGCTCGACTTTCCAACGCCGGGGCAGGACGACGAAGCCCTTGGTTGCTCTTGGGCCGGGAGACGATGCGTAGGGTGAGCCAGAGGCGTTCGCGGGCCCAGTTGGCGAGGTCGCCGGCGTAGCCACGGTCGGCCCAGATCTGGGTGATCTGCGGCTGGGTGAGGCGCAGGCGTCAGAAGACGTCGCGGGCGGCGTCGCGGTCCTGGATGTCGGCGGGCGTCACCGTGATCATCACGGCCAGGCCGAGCGTGTCCGCGGTGATATGTCGCTTACGGCCGTTGATCTTCTTCGCGGCGTCGTAGCCGCCGCTGTCCTTGCCGACGATGGAGGCGCCCTTGACCTGGCGAAACCGGGGACACTCGCTCTCACCAGGGCGGATGAGATATTCGGCAAGCGCAGGGGTGACGAGCACTGCGGGCGAGTTCCGCCGCCGCAGTCGATGACCTGACCTCGGCCGTAGCCGACCGTGCCGCAGCGGAGACGAGCAAGATCGCTACCCCGGCCGAGGCCCGGACGTCGCTGTACGCTGCGTCCATGCAGTCGTCCGCCCCTTCCTCACCTCACAGTTCCGCGCCCACGGGTCCTCCCGCCGACCCCGCGCAGCGCGGGCTTTTGACTGAGCGCATCGCTCGCCAGTTGGAGCACGACATCCGGTCCGGTGAGATCGCGGTGGGAGCGAAGCTGCCTTCGGAGCGTGAGCTGGCCGCTCAGTTCGGCTCCAGCCGGAACGTCGTCCGGGAGGTGCTGCGGCGGCTCGAGGCCCAGCATCTGATCGAGGTCGCGCCTGGACGAGGTTCCTTCGTGCGTGAGCAGAGCTCCGGGCAGGCGAGGGGATACGACGCGCTGTACAGAGCGGGTCGGCCCACGGTCCGTCAGCTCATCGAGGCCCGTCTCCCGTTGGAGGTGGAGATGGTGCGACTCGCGACCCAGCACGCCACTGACGAAGACCTGGCGACGATGCGTCACGCGTGCGACGCCCTGGAGTCGGCGACCGATGTCGTGGTCAAGGCGCAGGCCGACATGGACTTCCACGACGCCGTCGCGGTGGCGAGCAAGAACCCCGTGCTGCGGATCATGCTGTCGTCGATCAGCGGAATGATGTTCGAGATGATGCTGCGTTCGAACTCGGACCCCTCGATCGGCGAGGAAGGAGTGCCGCACCATCCGGAGATCTTCGAGGCGATCGAGGCACGAGACGTGGAACTCGCCGGCGCACGCATGAGGGAGCATCTGATGCTCGGGCTGCGTACCTATGGGCCGGACCTCGATGTGCAGGTGGACACCATGGCGCGTAACCACATCGAGACTCTGCTGGAACGGGCGTCGCGGGGACGCTGAGTAGTCGGCGGGGGTCGGGTGCCGCCGGCACCCGGTCCGGGCCGGGCCCTGGCGGGCCGACCTGGCAAAGGCGGTCGGCGCGTGAGCAGTTGAGATTTGTGGATCTTTTCTCTCGGGGGTGTTCCGGATCTGCGGAGCCTGCTACGGTCCTGTCCGGTCCAACTGGTACTACCAGTTGGACCGGACAGGACCGTAGGACTTTGAGAGCGTCCACAGCAGAAAGACGAGGACAACGATGTCCACGAGCAGTCGGCTCCTGAGCCGCCGCTCCTTCGGCAGGCTGGCCGCAGGGATCGCTGGAGCTGCGGGGACAGCGGCGCTCGGCGCCTGTTCGCCAAGGACCGGAAAGCCGTCGGCCAGTGCTCCGTTGCGGATCATGGCGATCAACCACGTGTGGTCGCAGGCGATCAAGCGTCGGACGAAGGAGTTCGAGGAACGCATCGGGCGCCGGGTCTCGCTGACCCTGCTCACCGCCGACCAGCTGACCAGCAGTTTCAACGTCAAACTCAACGCGTCGGGCACCGACGTCGACGTCATGATGGTGCGCGCGCTCCAGGACCAACTCCTCTTCGCACACAACGACTGGCTCGCCGATCTCACCGACCGGGTGGAGGGCGACAGCGAGTTCGCCTGGACGGACTTCCAGAAGGCGCCGCGCGAGATCTCCGTGACGGCAGGCAAAGTACTGAGCGTTCCCGTGGTGACCGAGCGACCCACGCTGTACTACCGCAAGGACCTGGTCCAGGACGCCGGCGGACCCCCGCGCACCCTCGACGCGCTGATGTCCTCCGCCCTGGAACTCAGCCGACGCAAGCAGGGGTTCTACGGATACGTGGGCCGCGGACAGCGCAATGGCGCCGTCTCCCAGTGGTCCAGCTTCCTCTACTCACACGGCGGCGACTTCGTCATCGACGGCCGGTCCGGCATCGGGACCCCGCAGGCACTGGCCGCTTACGACTACTACGGAAGCCTTCTGGGGAAGGCGGGGCCGCCCGGGGCCACCAATATGAGCCTCGAACAGGCCATGCCGATCTTCGCGCAGGGCAAGGCGGCGTTCTACATCGACGCCGACGCGATCTACAGCAACTTCCTCGACCCGAAGATCGCGAGCCGGACGGTACGGGACACCGTCGGATTCGCCCCCTTCCCCGCGGGACCGGCCGGTGCCAGGCCGCACAACATCGCGTCCTGGAGCCTCGGCATCAACAAGTTCTCCCTGCTGCGTGACGACGCCTGGCAGTTCATCAAGTGGGCCGCGGGCCCCGACATGTCGGCGACTCTCCAGGCGGACGGCATCCCTGGCGCTCGCACCTCCGTGTGGGCCGACTCCAAGACGCTCAGGTCCTTCCCGCCCGACCTCGCCGAGGCCATGAGCCTCAACGCAAAGCGAGGCCTGGGCTACGACCGCCCCCGTGTTCTCCAGGTCGGCCGCGCCCGGGACATCGTCGGCCGCCCGCTGGTCGCGGGGATTCTCGGCGAGTCCGTTCGGCCCGTCGTACGGGACGCGGACGCGGAGTTCGCCGATTTCCTCGTCCGCGACAACCGACACAGGGAGTCCTGATGACCGCCACCGAGATCTCCGCACCCCGGGCCGACGCCCGACCGCCCCATAGCCGCACGCGACGCACCCGCCCGCCGCGCACCTTCGAACAGGCCAACCGTCGCCTGAAGTGGGCGATGCTGGCCCCCGCCCTGCTCTTCGTCGGCCTGATGATCATCTTCCCGCTGGCCTTCACGCTCGACCTCAGTCTCACCGACGCGTTCGGAGCAGTGAACGCCGACAAGAGCCACATCGGTCTGCGGAACTTCGCCGACGCGCTGGGCGACGCCCGCAGGTTCTGGCCCGCGGTCCGCCGCACGATCGTCTTCACCCTCGGCGCTGTGGTCCTGGAGACGGTGTTCGGCCTCGCCCTCGCGATGCTCATGCGCAAGCCGTTCCGCGGCATGCGCTGGGTGCGCACCGTCCTGATCATCCCTCTGCTGGCTACACCGGTCGCGATCGGCATCCTCTGGCTGCTGATCCTCGATCCCACCAACGGCATCGCCAACCACCTCCTCGCGGGTCTCGGACTGCCTCGCCAGGAGTTCCTCGGCTCGGTGGGCCAGTCCCTGCCGACGCTGATGCTCATCGACGTGTGGCAGTGGACACCGATGATGACCCTGCTCCTGCTGGCCGGCCTGACCACACTGCCCGAGGAGCCCGAGGAGGCCGCCCTCGTCGACGGAGCCAACGCCTGGCAGCGCTTCCGCTTCGTCGTCCTGCCCATGCTCGGCCCCACCCTCGCGACCGCACTCGTACTCCGTGCCGTCGACGCCCTCAAGACCTTCGACATCCTCTACGCCACCAAGGGTGCAGGCGGCGGCTCGGACTTCGAGGTGGAGACGCTCAACGTCTACGCCTACGGGCTGACCTTCGACTACCAGGAATACGGCCTGGCCGCCGCCGTCCTGGTGCTGTTCACGCTGTTCATCATCGGTGTCGTGGTCCTGCTGCGCCGCCGCGGCGGAAGGAAGAACGCATGAGTGCCACCCTCACCCCCGCCCGGCCCTCGCTCGCCCCGCCGTTCCGCCGACGCCGCCGGCTGGCCTGGCTGCGCGGTACCGCGATCGGGCTCGTCACCCTGGTCTTCGCGCTGCCGCTCGTGTGGATGTTCGCCGCCGCATTCAAAACCAACCTTCAGGTGACCGACCCCTCCGTGGGCCTGTGGTTCACGCCCACTCTCGACAACTTCCGCAGCGTCGTCGAGGCCGGGCAGATCGTCCGCTCCATGGGCAACTCCCTTCTGGTGGGCGCGGTCTCCACCGCCCTGTCCGCCGTCATCGCGGTGCCCGCCGCCTGGGCCGTGGGCCGATTCGGCATGCGTCGCACCGGGTCTGTCATCCTCATCGCGCGCATCGTCCCGGCGATCTCCCTGCTGGTGCCGTGGTACTACCTGTTCGCGCAGATGGGGCTGGTCGGCTCCTACACCGTGCTGATCCTCAGCCACATGTTCGTATCCGTCCCGCTCATCATGTGGATCATGATCAGCTTCTTCGCAGGACTCCCGGTCGAACTCGAAGAAGCCGCCCGCACCGACGGGTTGAGCGCCTTCGGCGCCTTCTGGCGGATCTCCCTCCCGCTCGCCGCGCCGGGCACGGCGACCGCCTCCCTCTTGGCCTTCGTCTTCAGCTGGAACAACTTCATGTTCGCGCTGGTCTTCGCCGACGACCGCACACAGACCGTGCCGGTGACCCTCTTCAACTTCATCTCGTACGCGAGCACCGACTGGGGCGGCCTCATGGCCGCCTCCACCCTGATCACTGTCCCCGTGGTCATCGCCGCCGTCCTCGGCCAGAAGTACCTGGTGGCCGGCCTGACCTCGGGCGCCACCAAGGGCTAGGCACTGCCTCCCACGACACCGGAAAGAGCACACGTATGAAGATCGTCGACGCGAAGGTCGTCGTCACGAACCCCGGACGCAACTTCGTCACCCTGAAGCTGACGACCGACGACGGCCTCACCGGCCTCGGCGACGCCACTCTCAACGGCCGCGAACTCGCCGTCGTCAGCTACCTCACCGACCACGTCGCGCCCCTCCTCCTCGGCCTCGATCCACACCGGATCGAGGACACCTGGCAGTACCTGTACCGCGGGGCGTACTGGCGGCGGGGTCCCGTCACGATGGCCGCGATCGCCGCGGTCGACGTCGCCCTGTGGGACATCAAGGCCAAGGCCGCCGGCCTCCCGCTCTACCAACTCCTGGGCGGCGCCAGCCGGGACCGCGTACGCACCTACGGGCACGCGAACGGGCGCGACATCCCCGAACTCATCGACTCGGTGCGGGCCCGGCTCGCCGAGGGCTACCAGGCCGTCCGCATCCAGTCGGGCATCCCCGGCCTCAAAGCCGTGTACGGCGTGCACAGCACCGACGACGACGGCTCGGCCGTCCTGCATCAGCAGGCCCGCCCCCTGGTGGAGGACTGGGACACCGACGCCTACCTGCGCCACATCCCGGCCGTGTTCGACGCGGTACGCAGCGAGTTCGGCGCCGAACTGCCCCTGCTGCACGACGCGCACCACCGGCTCACCCCCGTCCAGGCGGGCCGCCTCGGCAAGGACCTGGAGCCCTACCGGCCCTTCTGGCTCGAGGACTGCACCCCCGCCGAGAACCAGGAGGCGCTGCGCCTGGTGCGGGCCAACACCACCACGCCGCTGGCGATCGGCGAGGTGTTCAACACCGTGTACGACTACCAGACCCTGATCACCGAGCAACTCATCGACTACGTACGGTCCGCGGTCACCCACTTCGGAGGCGTCACACCGCTGCGCAAGCTGTTCGACTTCGCGGCCCAGTACCAGATCAAGAGCGCCATCCACGGCCCGGAGGACATCTCACCCGTCGGCATGGCGGCGGCCGTCCACCTCGACCTGGCAGTCCACAACTTCGGTATCCAGGAGTACTCGGGCCACACCGCACTCACCGAGGAGGTGTTCCGCCACGCCTACACCTTCACCGACGGACACCTGCACCCGGGCGAGGCCCCCGGCATCGGCGTGGAACTGGACGAGGACATGGCCGCTGCTCACCCCTACGAGGCGGCCTATCTGCCCGTCAACCGCCTGCAGGACGGAACCATCCACGATTGGTGAGCCACCGTCCGCCAGCTCACAGCACAGTCTGACCCTCCGGTTCCGGTGGGTCGCCGTGCTCCAGAGCAAGGCGAGGGAAGGAGGACGGCTCACTTCCCTCGCCGCAGTCCGTACTCTGCATCACCCCGGCCTTCCGCGGGCTAAGCGGGAGAGGGTCAGGTAAGTCGATGTCCCATCTTCGCCGACTGGCGGTTGTGTGCCTTCGTGTCCCACCACTCTTCCAAGTGGGCGTGCACGAGGTGTACGAGCTGACGCAGTCGGTCCGGAGGGGGCGCGGGCGCGGTGAGTACACCCGTCCAGGACCTGTCGCCCCAGGGCAGAGTGACTTCCCAACGCTCAGCTGGGCGGCCTTGGCGGCCCACAGTCAGCCAGTACGTCAACGTCGAGCTGCGGTCTTGATGGTGCTCGACCGACAACTTGAGGATGCCGAAACGGAGTCCGTCAGCGGTGACGTACGAGCGGCTCAGGGCCTGCTCGGCAGGCGTCTGTTCCTCCATGGGAGCAATTGCCCTTTCCCTCGGTCCACGCCCCGACGCGGCGTCTAGCAGGCTGGAGACGTTGGCCAGGTCGTGCGCGACTTCCAAACGTCGACGCCCTCGGCAAGCTGGATGTGATCACCGCGTCCCCCTCGCCGGAGCCTGGGACTCCGGCGCCGAGGAGTGGACCGCGAAGGACGCGAAGGAGCGGGAGGAGTACGCCAACGATCTCGGCGATGGCCGCTCGCTGATTGAGGTCTCCGCGAAGACGAACCGGTCGAAGGCAGACCAGGACCGTCCATGTGGATGCCACTTCGAAGGCGACCGCTGCGAGTACATCGCCGACTGGATCGCCGTGAAGGTCCGCTGGCAGCTCGCCGTCGACCCGTCCGAAGAAGCGGCTCCCGCCGAGAACGCGACCCGCTGCCCCAACGCACCGGTCAAGGTCACGTTCGCACTCTGACGTTGCTCCTGGGCCACGCCCGTCGGATCGCCCTGCTCATCCAGAGCAGGGCGTGACTTCCATTCGGCCTAGGAGCGACGTCTTACGAGGTTGGTGGGTGTCAGGGCCGTGCAGCAGGCCCTCTCATATGGGAAGAAGCTCAGTGGGGGAGCTGGTGTGAGTGCGGAGCTGCGGGCATCGTCATACCCGGGCTCGGGGCCCGTCTGTGGTGCTGTACACGTACTGAGCGATCCACATGTCCCGGCCGTCAGTGCCCGCTTTGGCGGCGAAGTACGCGCACTGAAACCCGGACTTCCCACCTAGCGGGACCTTCTTGACCCTGGGCATCGTGTCGCAGCGCAGGTCCGTTCCTGCATCGTGGTTATTGCCCCAGAAGTACTTGAGGACGCCCTCACGGGTGAGGATGCCGGTGCTGGGCTCTGCTTCGTATCCGTCGC
Source organism: Streptomyces sp. NPDC090032 (assembly GCF_044748025.1). Classification (NCBI taxonomy): domain Bacteria; kingdom Bacillati; phylum Actinomycetota; class Actinomycetes; order Kitasatosporales; family Streptomycetaceae; genus Streptomyces; species Streptomyces sp. NPDC090032. The sequence goes on from NZ_JBIVFF010000022.1 coordinate 20,031, forward strand.
CCATGCCGCCGAATCCTGGCTTGCCCGTGAACTTCACCGGCCAGGTCACATCGATGCCCTCATACGTGACCGTGCAGGTGACGCTGGCACCTTTGGCCGGCTTGACGGAGTCTTTGTCGCATCTGGCGCTGGTCTTGCCCTGGGCGCCGGCCATGTCCACCGTGCGTGTGCGCAGCTCGTACTTGACCTGTTCGATGAACGGAGCATCCGGCTCTGGCTCCGGTACGCCCTCACCTTCTCTGGGTGGAGTCACCGTCGGCGACGAAATCGGCTTGCCCACCGGCGAGCCGATGACCGAAGGCTCAGCCGTACCGCCGCTCTTCTCGTCCGTGGCGCTGCTGCAACTCGTGAGCAGTAGGCAGGAAAGGGCGGCGGCAGCTATCAATGATCCCCGTGTGCGGTGCATGACGATCACAGTAGCTTCCGGTAGCGGCACCCCTACGGTGGGGCCACCCTGCGATGGCTCACTCACGAGACCGACGAACTGCCGAGCCGCCCGCCCAGATCCACGAACAACGTCAAGGACAGGGACACAACGCGGCAGACATCACGGACGAAAGGGCTTTGCAGGCGGGGGAGGGGGAGTAGCGCCCGAGAGGAATGTGGAGTTCGGCAAGTTCGGCGCCCGCGGCATCAAGGGCTATGAGGCCGCGGCCCGTCAGCCCCTCGCCCACTTCATCGCCACACCCGTCACCCAGCGCCGCGGCATGATGGCCCGCCCGCACTACCTCATGCGCTCCGAGCACGCGAAAGCGGCCGCCCGCGAGGCGGGCCTGACGGTCAACGAGCGCACGCTGAAGTGCTGAAGTGCTGAAGTGCTGAAGTGCTGAAGTGCTGGAGCGCTGGAGCGCTGGAGCGACCGAACGTGCACATAGGTGACGGCGCTACGCCCGCCCACCAAGCTTGCCGCGCGCAACCCCTCGTAGACAGCAGGCGCCCGTTCACGGCTCGGCCCAGCAGTCGCACGGATATGAGTAGGTCCGTGTGGGTGCTCTGCCAGCTCTTCCAGATGCTCTTGAACTCTGGTGGTCGTTACCCAGGACATGAACTCGGATGCCATCAGCATGGTCCCGGCGCAGGACACGACAGCGCGCCGTCTGGAATTGCTCACCCTCGACGAAGCCCATGACCTGCTACGTCTTCTTCAACTGATCGCTGCGGAAGGCCTGGACGAGCTGGGCGAGGAAGCCGAGTGGTTCGCTCGGGAGCTTGCCGCGCGGATCCCTTCGGAGAACTGAAGCGCCTGCACCTACTCCTCCGCAAGAGGCCGACGAGGACGTTCGGCCTGCCGAGTGCTGCTGCCGCCTGATGCCACGGCACCTCCCTGGTCAGGGACTTCCTCAAAGCCGTCTCCGGTGGCGGGGTCTGGCGATACACCTGCGCGTGCGTAAGCTGTGCGCTCTGGGAGGCCGTCACCGTCTGGTGGCGGCCTTTCGCATGTGTTGTCGCACGCCTCTGTGGTGACGTCCCCACCGGGCGCGCATCATCGCCGGTGAACGTGTGCCGCCACGTGCACTGATGGCGTGGGGAGGATCCCCTCCGTTCCCCAACGCACCCAGCGGTGCTGTCCCAAGCGGCCGGACGATTCGATGCCGCGGCGGTCAATGCGCGGCACGAACTACCGACGGCGCAACCATCCTCGCAGGTGGTCAAACATGTCCCGGGACCCCACTGGCAAGGGACAAGCCCGCTGGACCAGCCGGTGGAAGACCGCTCTCAACGCCTTCGACATCACATTCGACGGCCGACTCGGCGCAGCCCGTCACTAACCTCAACAACCCCAATTACACCGTTGATTGGACGGTCCCGGCGGCCACGAACTCGGTCACGGTGTCAGTCACTTGATGTCTCTTCCATGATCATCAATTGCACCGCTGGGCGTACAGACCCGGGTCGACTAAAGGATCATGCAGGTGGTGGTGGCGTGGGCGATCAGTTTGCCCTGGTCGTCCAGCACCTTGCCCTCGGCGGTGGCGGTGCGGCGACCGGCGTGGATGACGTTGCCCTCCGCGGTGAGCATCTGTCCGTCGGTGCGGGCGGCGCGGATGTAGTTGACCTTGAGTTCGAGGGTGGTGTAGCCGGTACCGGCGGGGAGGGTTGTGTGGACGGCGCAGCCCATGACGGAGTCGAGGAGGGTGGCGGCGATGCCGCCGTGGACGGTGCCGAGGGGGTTGGCGAAGTCGGGGCGGGTGTCGAGGGAGATGACGATGCGGCCGTGATCGACCTCGTCGAAGCGCATGCCGAGCAGGCGGCCGATGGAGGGGATGTCGGTGGGGCGTTCGGTCTGCATCAAGCGCATCAGTTCAAGGCCGGTCATGGCGGTGAGGTCGGTGGTGGTCACGGTCGTTCTCCTTGCATGGTGCTGGTGTTGCCGTTGCACGGGGCTGGGTGTTCGTCAGGTGGGAAGGGGCTGGATGCCGGCGGGCACGTGTTTGTGCCAGGGGGTGCCGGCGATGGGGTCCTTGGCGATGTCCTTGAGCACGATTCGGGCGCGCGGGACGCCGTGGGACTGCCAGGGGATCTTGCTGAGGGAAAGCGAGATCTCGGCGCGGGCGAAATCTCCGGTCGTGTGGCCGCCGGTGAGGTGGGCGTCGACGAAACCCTCGCCGGTCTTCTCCTGGGGAGGGCGTTGGAACGGTAGTGGGTACCGAGGGCGCGTAGCAGGGCTCCGCTGTAGGCGCCGCCGAGGTGGTGGCCCTGTCCGCCGCCGTGGAAGAAGATCGATGCGCCGCCGTGGGTGTCGCGCACGGTCTTCGAGCGGGCGGCGATCTCGCGTATGGCGGTGACCCGGTCGATGGGGGCGGAGCTGCCGTCCGGCTCCCGGCGCAGCGGTGTCGTAGGCCGGGCTCCGCCGTTTTGGCAGTGGTCCAGGCGCAGGGCCTTGTTGCAGGTGTATCCGGCGGTGGCGACATGCTCCTCGTCGCCGCGGATCTTGGTGAAGCGGCGGCCGTCGGTCTGGACCTGGATACCGCAGTCGTTCTCGCACAGGATGCACGCGTTCTTGCGCCAGACGGCGGTGTCGGCGGTCATCGGCGCTGTCTCCTCATGCGGTGGGCGGCTGGGGCAACCCGCGCCCCGGGCTGGCAGCGGCCGGGGCGCGGGGTGGTGCGGTCGGTGAGGTGCTGGTCAGCCGAGCGGGTTGGTGGCGTCGCGGAGGGCGGCCAGGGCGGGGGCGTACATGCGGGCCTTGATGGTGCCGAGGGTGTCCCCGGCCTTGTTCACCTGCGCCTGGGCGATCTCGATGGCGGTGGAGCGCACGGCGTCCTCGGCGATTCCCTGGTCGACGATGCCGGCGGCCGCGGCGTCGGCACCGCCGTAGCGGCGGGCGGTGAGCATGGCCTCGTGCGCGGTCTGCGGCGCCAGCCGGGACTGGATGAGGGCGGCCATGCCGGGGGTGAAGGGAATGTTGATGTCCGCCTCGGGCAGGCACCAGTAGCCACGGTCGGCCCGCATGACGCGGAAGTCGTGGGCGAGGGAGAACATCGCGCCGGCGGCGAAGGTGTGCCCTTGCAGTGCGGCCACCGTGATGACCGGCAGCGACAGAATCCGCGCGAACAGTTCATGGACGGAGCCGACGTAGTCCTGGTGCTGGTCGGCGTGGGCGGACAGCCAGTCCAGGTCGAGCCCGTTGGAGTAGAACTTGCCGGTGGCGGCGGTGACCAGGGCTCGGGGGCCCTCCGCCTTCTCCACCTCGTCGAGCGCGGCGCCGACGGAGGTGAGCCAGTCGGGGTGGAAGCGGTTCTCTCCGTCTCCGAGGTCGAGGACGAAGACGTTGTCCTGACGGTCGAGCGAGGGCATGGCGACTCCTTCGAACTATGTAGGTGAAGCGGCTGTGCGCCTGTGGGCTACGGACGGGGCCCAGGTTCGGCACCGGGGCGGTCGCGCAGGGCGTACAGGAGCAGGTCGTGGATCTCGGCGGCAGCTGCCTCGATCGGAGCGGTGCTCTGCTCGGCCCGGCACATGATCAACGCGCCTTCGACCGCAGCGATGATGAAGGCAGCGAGTCTGCGGCTGCGTTCCTCGGTCAGGCCGTGCCGCAGGAAGAGGGCCGCGAAGGCCTCCTGCCACCGGGCGAAGACGGCGCCGGCGGAACGGGCCAGCTGAGGTGCGTCGTCGTTGGTTTCGACGGCCACCGCGACGATCGGACAGCCGGCCCGGAAGTCGCTCTCCACGAGCCGGTCGCGCCACAGCATGACGAATGCGTCGACGGCCTCCACCGGATCGTCCGCCTGCATGGCGACATCGATCAGGCCCGCGACGTAGTCCCCCGCCAGTGCCACCGCTTCGTCGATGAGCTGCGCCCGCCCGCTGGGGAAGTGGTGATACACCGAGCCCCGAGGGGCTCCGCTGTGCGCCAGCACTCGGTCGATGCTCGTCGCGCTTGCCCCGTACTCACGTAGCAGAACAGCAGCACTGAGGATCATTCGGTCACGGCTTTCACTCCTGCGCGGGCTCACCGGCACACCACCTTTCCCATGACAGTGCAGCCCACCAAACGGGCTACCTGTAGGTAACTTATGGGGTATGCCATAGAACATGCAAGAGGGGCTGCTGGGACTCGTCACCGCCGGCGGCCACGGCGGCGTCGTTGCCCGGCAGGAAGACCAGTACGACGACCGCGCCGACCGGGGCGACGGCCGCCGACCTCAGAGCGGTGATGTGCATGGCATGGATGAAGGCGTCGCTCGCGGGCCGCACCAGCGCCCTGCCGGCCGGTCCCAGCTTTTCAGCGACGGTCAGGGTCGCCTGGACGGATTCACGTGCGGCGTGCAGGTCGGAGGCGGGCAGTACGCGCAGGTGGCCGACAATGCCGTTGCGGTAGGTGGTGGACAGCAGGGACCCCAGTACGGCGACCCCCATGGCCCCGCCGACCTGCCGGAAGGTGTTGTTGACCGCGGATCCGGAGCCGGCCTTCTCCCGCGGCAGGACGACATGATCATGACGGTGGCGGGCGGCATCACATGGACCATGCCCGTGCCCATCAGGAAGAACAGCACCTCCAGCACCCAGATGGGGGTTTCCTGGCCGAGCAGCAGGAAGCCCGCGAAGGCCAGGCGGTCAAGACCGGGCCGATGGAGGCGACGGACGCGGAGAACCGTCTGTTGCGGAAGTAGGCGACGTCGAGGGCCGGATGGTCGCTGCGGGCCTCGTACGTCACGAAGCCGGCGAGGACCGCCAGGCCGCCGAGGATCGTCGCCCAGGACTCTGGCCGGGTGAAGTCGCCCAGCTGGCCGCCCTGTATGATGCCGTAGGCCAGCAGAGCCAGACCGACGATCGACAGCAGCACGCCGAACGGGTCGAGCGCCTGCGGGGCCTGGGGTCCTTGGAGTCGGGGACGATCGCCACCATCGCGGCCATCGCGGCGACCACGATCGGCACATTGACCAGGAAAACCGAGCCCCACCAGAAGTGCCGCAGCAGGATGCCGCCGGTGATGGGGCCGGCGGTCTCAATTGGCTAGCCTGCAGTAGCAGATGAGGGTGCAGGCGATGCTGGTGAGGCGAGGAAGTGCTCGCCTTTGCGTTCGTAGCGTCGGTGGAGGCGGCGGCAGCCGGCGAGCCAGGCCATGGTGCGCCCAACGGTCCAGCGGTGGCGGCCCAGTCGCTGTGAGGACTCGACTCCCTTCCTCGCGATGCGGTGCTGGATGCCGCGCCGGCGTAACCATCGGCGCAGGTGGGAGTAGTCGTAGCCTTTGTCGGCGTGGAGCTTGTCCGGCTTGCGTCGTCGGCGTCCGCGGCGGGAGCGGATCGGCGGTATCCCTTGCACGAGGGGGATTCAGGGCCCGACTGTCGTGCAGGTTCGCCCCCGAGATTGCGACGGAGAGTGGCAGACCGGTCCGCTCGGTGATCAAGTGGATCTTCGACCCGTACGTGCCCCGGTCGACAGGGTTCGGACCTGTCAGGTCCCCTTTTTCAGGGCCCGCATGTTCACCGAGTCGACCGCGCACCGGGACCAGTCCAACTCGCCGCGGGCGCCGAGTTCGTCGAGGACCAGGCGATGGAGTTTGGCCCACACCCTGGCCTTCGACCACTCGGAGAAACGTCGATGAGCCGTCGCCCCCGATGGCCCGAACGAAGCCATGGGCAATTGCTGCCACGTGCAGCCTGACGTGGCCACGAACACGATCGCGGCCAACACCTCACGATCGCCACGCCGGCGTCGCCCACCACCTTGAGGGCGCGAAGGAGCCTCCGGCACCACCCGCTGAAACAACTCGCACAACTCATCCGGCACCAGCCGCTCAACGATCCCCACCATGACCGCCAGCCTAGCGACTCCACCAAATGAGATGACTTCTATGCCGGCGGTCCTGCTACCCGAAGTCGGCGCGACGATGCTGGAGTTCGACTGTCAGCCCGTCGTGCACCGCATCCGGGGCCCGCAGGCCGGGTGTGGACGCGTCGTCCGGCTCGACTGCTCGCACCGCGCCCGACGCACCGGCTGGACACACCCCCAACTCGCGGTCGGCCTGGGCCATTCCGGCGCGGGCGGCCTGGCGCAGCTCGCGTGTCCGGGGCATCGCCCGCAGCGCCACGTAGAGCACCGGAACAGCAAGCACGATGAGGAGGGTTCCCGCGAACGGATGTGCCCCGGCCCAGTGGGCGAAGCGCACGAAGAGCAGCAGGCCGGCGCAGAACACAGCCCCGATCAGTGCGAGGGCGACCACCAGCACACTCAGGCGATCGCCCCCACCACGGGTGGGGGCGCGCAACTGGTCTTGGGGCGCGCACCTGTTCACGCTGTCGGGCTCGCGTGTCACCACAGCATCTCCTCGTCCGTCAGTAGATGTCGTGGGGAGACAGGTACCCCGGGAAGCCCCGACCATGATCGACTACTTGCGAGTGCACCACGCCGGGCAGGACCGGGGTGTGAGCACGTGTTCAGCGTCGACGCGACGTTCTGGTACGCGCCCAGCCACCGGCTCCCGCCAGATGGAGAGCCAGAGCGGTGAGTCCGAGGAGCATGACGTTCACGGACGAGAAGACGTCGTTCGTCGCGATGTCGGCGGCATTGATCAGGAATGCCAGGAAGAACAGCACGGCGGAGGCGATGGCAAACATGGGGACTCCTGTTCCTAGTCGTTGTCGCCCGTGTGCCCGCTTTCGTGTTCCGTACCGCTTCCCGGGTAGTCGCAACGTGAGCGGCGACGCGATGTGGCTGCTCTTGGCGAACGACACCTTGGAGGCGTCATGCCCGGCATTCTCGCCCGCATCAAGCAGTACAGCCGCAGTCCGCAAGGCCAGCGGGCCATCGCGACGGCGCGCCGGACGGCCGCGGACCCCCGCAAGCAGGCTCAGGCTCGCGCGTGGCTCGACCGACTGCGACGTCGCTGAGCGACGACGATGTCGCGCTTCAGGAACGGCAGCCGCACATGACGAAACAGCGCAGATGACTCCCGGTGCCCGAGTCGCCTGCGCTGTTGCTGCGCCGCGTGCGCCACAGCGAGCGGTCCGGGTGTAGCCGGTCAGGTGTGGACGTGCGTCATCGGTCTGTACTCGGCCTCGTTCCTGGCACGGTGCGTCGTCCGGGCCCGGGGCCGGCATCGTCGCATCCCGGGCCGGCAAGCACGCCCACCCGGGCGGCTCTTGGCCAACCCTTTCCCTCGCCGAGGAGATGCCGGTGCCGGCCACCAGCCGCTCGGTGCCACCAAGCAGGGCAGCGCAGCGGTCTGGGTGAAGAACTCCCTGCCTCCGGCTTCGCCGCAGGACAGCGACGCGTAGCCGAGGGCCTCGATCTCGCGGGCGCGAGTCATCACGTCACTGATCGACCACCGGTCGCACTTCCACCACGCGCCGCCAGGAGAGCTGAAGTTGATGTCGGCGCCATGCTTCGATGCTGTCGGCGCCGACAAGGGGAACCGACGCCCCCAGAATCGCGTTGAGGCGCACGGGGTGCCGCACACATCAGGCCGTACGACGTGTGCGGCACCAGCTTCCGGGTAGTTGGCGCCGCATGGAACCCGAACCTCGCCTGCGGCAGCACTCATGGGGCTGGAATCTGGTACGCGCCTTTGTCATGGCGGTTGGTTTCGTCTGCATGGTGGCCTTCGCCGTCGCGCTGGCGAAGGTCACACTCGTCCCGTCACCTGCGTCAGTACCGTTGACCCACACCAACCTGCACCCCGGCAGCTCGATTCGCCTGTACTTCAACCAGCCTGACTGGCAAGACACGATCAAGCAGGTGGGAGGAAACGTCGTTCTGGGAGTGCCGTTCGGATTCCTGCTGCCGGTGATCTTCCCGCGCACACGGGGCTTCGTCCGAGTGGTACTCATGACGGCGTTCGTGATGCTCACCGTAGAGATCGCTCAAGGACTGCTGGTCGCCGGCCGGGCATTCGACATCGACGATGTGATCCTCAACGCGGCGGGCGCCTTCCTCGGGTATCTCGTCCTCGGCCGCAGGCTCGGCCGAGCGTTGCATCCGCGCCGCGTCCACTGGTGGCGCCCGCGCAGGGGATCGGCCGACGAACCAGCTCGGGACGCGGCCGTCAAGAAGAGCCGGAACCGCTGGATGTGGGCGGCCTGGCGTAAAAGCGATGCTCGCCCCACGGCGGGCACCAAGACAAAGGCCAAGACAAAGACCAAGAAAACGACCAGGAAGCAAACTGCGCCGAAGCGTCTCCGCGAGAGGATTCCCGCGTTGCTGCGGGCCAAGCGCCCCTGATCTGCTACGCCGCCCGCCGCGATAGGAGCCCCGGCCCAGTTGCTGGACTGGGCCCATCGCTTCGCGGGCTGTCGGCGCCACGAACGAAAACCCGGAAGGGACCACATAGCGTTCCCCCCGACTAAGGCTTGTCCCGTAACACCTGACCGCAGTTGAGATTTCTTCGGCATGCCTGCCTCCACGACCTGCTCCTCGAAGCTGAGGTTCTGCAGGTAGAGGCGGCTGCGGTCAGGCAGAGGGCGGATGCAGATCAACTCAGGGCTCGAACGAGTCCTTCGTGCTGGGCCTCCGAAAGCGTTTGACACCGCTGCACGCCAACAGCTCGGTCCCGGTGGCGTTGAAGTACATATTGAAGAACCAGACCCGGTCTGCTGCGAGGATGGTCCCGGTACGCAGTTGCTCGCCGCGGTGCCGTGCGAGGATCTCAACGGTCTCGTCGAGGCCGATGATTTCTTGCAGGCCGCGCTTCAACGTCCGTCTCAACCTCGTTGCGGCGATGCCGGCGACCATCCACTGGGGCACCTCGTCGTCCCAGACCTTTACCTCGGCGCCGGCGGCTATGGCCTCGCGTGCTGGCTTGCACGCGCTCGTCTGGTCGGTGAGCATCGCGGCGATGTCGGGGTGCCATGGGGGCTCGTCTTCGGTGGCCATGCGGTGACTGTAGAGACTGAGCGCGGGCGTTGCTACAGGATGCGGCGCGGCCGGCGCTGTGCGGGGAGACAGCGGATCGCGATGTTGTGCCGAGCATCATGGAACGATCTTGTGGTGGCTGGTGTGATCACGGCTCGGAGTCGTCTTGGATAGCCCCGTTCAGCGGGCTGAGCCCGCGTTCCTTCAGGAAGCTGGTGACCGCGCTGCGCCGCGAAGGTGCGGATCCGGTCCGCAAGGGCCGGCCGTGGTCCCTTCCGCTGGAGGACCGGGTACTGCTTGTGTCGGCCTACTGGCGCACGAATTTGACGATGCGCCAACTCGCGCCGCTCTTCGGCATCTCGAAGTCCGCGGCCGACCGGATTATCGACCACCTCGGCCCCGCGCTTGCCCTGCGGCCCCGCAGGCGGTTCGGCAAGGGCACCGTGCTCATTGTGGACGGCACCCTGGTCCCCACCCGGGATCACACCATCGCCGAGCGGTCGAAGAATTATCGGTACTCCACCAACCATCAGGTCGTCATCGACGCCGACACCCGCATGGTCGTCGTGGTCGGCCGACCGCTGGCCGGCAACCGCAACGACTGCAAGGGGAGGAGTCCGGCGCCAAGGCCGCTGTCGGCAAGACCCTCACGATCGCCGACGGCGGCTACCCGGGCACCGGACTCGTCATCCCGCACCGTCGTGAGCGGGGCCAGGCCGAACTCCCGCGTTGGAAAGAGGAACACAACAAGTCCCACAAGCAGGTCCGCGCCCGTGTCGAGCACGTTTTCGCCCGCATGAAGACCTGGAAGATCCTCCGCGACTGCCGCCTCAAAGGCGACGGCGTCCACCACGCCATGCTCGGCATCGCCCGGATGCACAACCTCGCCCTGGCCGGCTAGATCGAGAGCCGCGCGGCGGCCAACCCTGCCCGCGCCGATCCGGAGATCATTTACGGGACAAGCCTTAGGGATCCGGTCAAAGCCTTGCAGAATTCGCCCACAAGGGCGCCGAGGTCCCGCGGCGCCACAGCCTGTTGGTCCCCGAGAGCGAGCGTTGCACCAACACCGTCCGAGGTGAGATGTGCGAGGACTTTGTCCTCCTGGCCGAGAGGAATTCCTCGTTCTCAAAGGCACCCCGCAGCGAGTGGCGGGGAGGAGAATGACGTGACAGCGGTGGGGCGGACTCCTTGGAAGAGTCCGCCCCACCGCTGTCACGTCATTCGGTCGGCTAGTGCTTGCCGACATCCTTGATCTTCTCCTTGGCCTCCCGGGCGTCGCCCTTCTTGCGCTCTGCGCGGCCCTCGACGGTCAGACGTTCGTTGCCGACAGTGCGTCCCGCGATCTCCTCGGCGGCGCCCGTGACCTGCTCGGTCTTGGCCTTGGCCTTCTCGTTGGCAGTCAAGCCTGCTCACACTCCCTTGGTTTGGACATCATGTGCTGTCAGTTCGTGTGGCCACGGATCAACAGCGCAAACATGAGTGGCAGCGAATTTCCGGGATGGATGACCACGGCATCCGATGCATGACCAGTGCGGGCAAGGGAATTCAGCGAGCGGCCGTGCGAGCAAATACCCGACGTGTCTTTCAGGCGTTTGCGTGAGTGAGACGTCGACACGTGGCGGTCAGGAGGCCGATAGCGATGGTCCCCCTGATTCTCGTTCGGGGACTGAGGGGTGGGCCCCGACCTGGGACGGTCGGGGCCCACCCCTCTTCTGCGCAACTACGAAGGATCAGCCGTCCGCCAGGCCGACGTGCTCGAGCAGCACATCAAAATCCCGCGGAGAGCGCGCTGCATCGATCGCGTGCAGAAGTGCTGTGCGCGGAAGGCGGTGCTGTGCGCGGAAGGCGGGACGCAGTCCATGGGGACCGGCCCATGGGGACCAGTATCGGCAGAGTGCCCGAGGTGCCGTCCTTGTGCTGGATAACGTTGACGCTCTTCCTTTGGGTGGGTAGGGGGAGTGTTGTGCGACGGGTCGGGCAGGTGCGATAACGCGGCGGTGCGCACCTTCCGATTGACGAGTTCGCAGAACGACACAGAGGCAGAACGACACAGAGGCAGAACGACACAGAGAGGGGCTGAGATCTTCATGGCCACTCACACGGCGCCCGAGATCCAGGAGATGGGCTGTCACGACGCGCGCGCCGAGGTCAGGGCAGTTGTGGAAACCGCCTGCCGGCTGCGCTCAGGCCAGGCCAGACGTTTTCGTGAGGATGCCCTGCTGGTGGCCGGCGAGTTGACCTCCAACGCGATCCTGCACGGCGGCGGGCTCACCGGGTTCAACGCCCGCATAGAAGACGGATCCCTGTTGGTGCAGGTGAGCGACCACAGCACGACCGCACCTCACCTCGTACGCCACAACCCCGGGCTGCCCGGCGGCTTCGGCTGGATGATCACCCAGCGCCTCGCCTCGCACGTCTCCGTCGACATCCAGCCCGACGGCAAGACCGTCACAGCCGTCCTCGCCCTGCCGTAGAGCACGGGTCGCCCATCATCGGACGCCCGGAAGGATCTTCCGGCCTCCGCATGCATGTTCGTCGCCATGCCGGGTAGTCGCGCCAGAACGGGGAGCGGCAGGCAAGCTCGGAACAACCGAAAGGGGCGGGGCGCATGATCACCGTAACGACGCAGGAGAAGATCCAGGCCACTCAGGCTCAGGAGGACCTCGTCGAGCGGGCTTACGCCGACCCCTCTTCCATCACGCCGACGGATGCGCGAGAGATCGGCAAGCGGTTCTTCGGCCGGCTCGGGCAGCTGGAGGAAGGCACCCACGACTATCAGTACGTGCGCAACTGCCTGATCGAGATGAACCTCTCCCTGGTGCGGTACGCGGCTTCCCGTTTCCGTCACCGTGGCCAGGAGGAGATGGAAGACATCGTTCAGGTCGGCACGATCGGCCTGATCAAGGCGATCGACCGGTTCGAACTGACCCGTGAGGTCGAGTTCGCGACGTTCGCCGTGCCTTACATCACCGGTGAGATCAAGCGGTTCTTCCGCGACACCAGCTGGGCCGTGCACGTGCCGCGCCGCCTCCAGGAAGCCCGCATCGAACTGGCCAAGGCCACCGAGGAGCTGCGCACCCGTCTGGGCCGCAACCCCTCCACGGCCGAGCTGGCGGAGCTGATGCAGCTGGAGCCGTCCGAGGTCGCCCAGGCGCAGATGGCCTCCAACGGCTACAGCGCCTCCTCCCTGGACGCCTCGGTGACGAGCGCAGGTGAGGAGTCCGACACCGCGCTGGCCGATTTCATCGGCTTCGAAGAGGACTCCTACGAGCTCATCGACAACTTCCACTCTCTGGCTCCGCTCATCGCCGGACTCGACGAGCGTGAACGCACGCTGATCCATCTCCGCTTCGTCGAGGAGCAGACCCAGTCGCAGATCGGCGAAGCACTCGGTGTCTCGCAGATGCACGTCTCCCGCCTGATCACCCGCGTGGTGGCGAAGCTCCGCACCGGCCTGATGACCACCGACTAGTCCAGCCCCGTTCCTCGTGAACGCACCCGGCCCTCCTCCACCACAAGGACCGGAGGGCGGGGTGCGTGCGGGGCACGCTGTGAATACGGAGTAGGCGTACGCCTTCAAGGTCTTCGCATCCGTCGAGTCGGTGTGTTTGTTCGCTTTCGGGGCCTGAGGCGGGCTTTTGAGGACGCGCAGGCCGGCGTCGGTGATAACTGCGTCGAATGCGTCGCACGGAGGCGGCCATCTTGTGGCCGAGGCGGGTGAGTTCGCCGTGGATGCGCCGACGTCCCCGTCCCGGGTTCTCGGCCGCCACGCGCAGGCCGGCCGGGTTTCCCTGGCCTCCATCGCCGGCGACCGTTCGTACGCGGATGCCGGTGGGGGAGGAATCGGCTGATGGAGGGGAGTTCAGGCGTAGGCGTCCTCGTCAGCGACTCGTCGCACTGTACGCAGCGTCGACTGGAGACTGTCCATGTCGGTCGAGCCCAGCGCGAGGCGGATCGCCTGCGGTGTGTGGATCGTGGTGGTGAACGGCTCGGCTGTGGATACCGAGATGTGCTGACGCGCGAGGGTGGCGGTCAGGCGATCGGCGCGTGCGTCGTCGGGCAGCGGCAGCCATGTGAAGTAGGACGAGGGGTGGCTGATGAGTGGTAGGCCTGCCAGCTCTTGTCTCGCGAGTGCTTGGCGGGCGTTGGCGTCGTCTCGTTTCTGCGCTTCCAAGTGGTCCACCGTGCCGTCATCGAGCCAGCGGCAGGCGATCGCGGTGGTGAGGGCCGGGGTGTTCCAGGTGGTCGCCCGAATCGCGCGTTCGAGCGACGGCACTGCGGATGGCGGCGCGACGACGAAGCCGACCCGGAGGCCGGTGGCCACGCTCTTGGACAGTCCGGAGACGTAGACGGTGATGTCCGGCGCGGTTGCAGCCAGAGGCGGTGGGGGGTCCTCCACCAGGTAGGCGTAGGAGGCGTCTTCGATGATGAGCGAACCGTGCCGTCGGGCGATCTTGATGAGGCGGGTTCTGTCAGCTGCCGGCATGACCCAGCCCAGTGGGTTGTGCAAGGTGGGCATGGTGTAGATCGCGCGCACCGGGCGGGTCGCGCACAGCTTCTCGAGGACCTCGAGATCCGGCCCGTGAGCCGTTGCGGGTATGGGCTCCAGGTCGAGATGAAAGGCATGCGCGAGCACCTTGAATCCCGGGTAGGTGAGTGCGTCGACCGCGACGACGTCGCCGGCGCTGAGCGCGGCCATGACGGTGATGGCCAGGCCGTGCTGCGCACCGTTGACGATGAGGACCTGGTCCGCGTCAGTGGTGATTCCCCGACGCCTCAGGTGCCGTGCGATCGAGGCCCTGTCCTGGGAACGTCCTCGATGCGGTTGGTAGCGCAGCAGCGAGTCGATGTCACCAGAGGTGGCTACCTCTCGCAGGGCCTGCCGAAGGAGATCGGCTTGCCCAGGCAGGGACGGATAGTTGAAGTTGAGGTCGACTGCGTCCGTAGCGACGACCTGCTGATCGATGCCGTGACCGGCGGGAACCGCGATGTCACGCACGAACGTGCCGCGGCCTTGTTCCCGGCTGACCAGACCCATCGTTTCCAGCTCGGCGTACACCCGGGTCGCGGTCACCACGGCGATGCCCTCGCGGGCGGCGAGCCCGCGGTGTGTCGGCAGGCGCACGCCTGCGGCGAGCCGCCCGGTCCGGATGTCGGATGCGAGCGCGTCGACCAGCATTTTGTACCGCGGGGCTGCCATGGAGCGGATTGTACGCATGACAATTCTTTGACTGTCCTGTTCGTGGGTCCATACCGTCAAGATCCACCCACCGACCCCACCCACCGACCCACCCACCGACCCACCCACCGACCCACCCACCGACCCACCCACCGACCCACCCACCCACCCACCGACCCACCCATCGACCCACTCGGAAGGGCAGTCGCCGTGCACATCGCCATCCTCACCTTCGAGGGCTACAACGAGCTCGACTCCCTGATCGCACTCGGTGTGCTCAACCGGATCAAGTCTGACGACTGGCGCGTCACCATCGCCACCCCCAACCCCAAGGTGACGTCGATGAACGGGGTGGTCATCGAGCAGATGTCCACTCTCGAGGAGGCGTGCGCCGCTGACGCCGTCATCGTCGGCAGTGGCATCGCCACCCGCGAGGTCGTGGAAGACCCAGGGATCATGAACATCCTGCGCAGCCTGGACCCCTCGCGCCAACTCATTGCGGCACAGTGCTCCGGCGCGCTTGTGCTGGCCAAGTTGGGCCTGCTCAACGACATCCCCGCCTGCACCGACCTGACCACCAAGCCCTGGGTTGTCGCCGCCGGCGTCGAGGTACTCGACCAGCCCTTCTACGCCAAGGGAAACATCGCCACGGCCGGCGGCTGCCTGGCCTCGTACTACCTCGCCGCCTGGATCATCGCCCGCCTCAAGGGTAACGACGCCGCCGAAGGCGCGCTGCACTATGTCGCCCCGGTCGGTGAGAAGGAGGAGTACATCGAGCGCGCCTGGCACAACATCGCGCCCTACCTGCCCGCTCGCGCCCCTGCGCTCGCCTGAACAACCGGTCGCAAGCAGTGACCTTGGCCAGGAGGCCCCGCCCCCCGACAGCCTGGCCGGTCGTTCGCGGCCCTGACGCCTGCCGGACTCCTGGGCGGTGTCCTGTGCGGTGAGTCGGATGAGGCGCCTGCAGCAGCAGAGGGCGGTGGCGAGGTTGAGGAATGCCAGGTCGTTGCGGTACCGATGCGGCTGTGGCCTCCTCCGTGTGAGGTCCGCCGTCGTCGGCTGATCGGCAGGGCGATGTTGCCCCGGGGAGGGAGTGCCGATGCGGTTGAAGACCGTAGAGGTCGACGTGTTCGCCTTCGCGGGCTTCATCAACCCCGACGCCGCCCCCTCCCCGCCCTGCCGGCTCACAGGCGGGGGCAACAGCTCCGGTCTCATGTCCACAGCTCGAATGATGTCCATCGGTGCCGACACGCCC
The DNA here is from genome assembly GCF_044748025.1 of Streptomyces sp. NPDC090032. Classification (NCBI taxonomy): domain Bacteria; kingdom Bacillati; phylum Actinomycetota; class Actinomycetes; order Kitasatosporales; family Streptomycetaceae; genus Streptomyces; species Streptomyces sp. NPDC090032. The sequence continues at coordinate 35,759 of NZ_JBIVFF010000022.1, forward strand.
CAGCCAAGCTCGCTGGGTGCTGCCAGTGCTCGGTTCTGGCACGGGTCTTGGAGGCTCGGAGTGCTACTGGAGCAGGATCATCTTGCGGAGTAGTTCAAATCCGGCTCGGCCGTCGAGCTGCCGCTTGATCTTCTTGATGCGGTTGACAGTGCCCTCGAGGCTGACACGGCGGACCGGGGGCTGCGCGTACAGCCTGCGGGGCGGAACCGAGCTGCGACCGGATCCTTTCGCTGGTCGCCCGAAAACCTTCACAGCGGGGGCATATCGCCCGCCGATGGATTTGGCGTGTTCATTACTATGAGCTGCTAGCTTTATTCGTTGCGGGTTACTCGGTGAGGCACGGTGCTGCGGACTTGAGTAGTCGATCGTGTCGCCGCGAACGTGCAGGTTAGCCAGTGCGTACACGGGGGACGGGGGCGTTCATGGCGTGGGACGAGTGGGAACAGCTGAAAGCCGAGGTGGCGGAGCGGCACCGGAACGCGGACGGCGCATCCGGTCGGCCGTCAGCGCAGATGCGGCTCAATCAGCTGGCCGCCCCTGACGGCGGTGGCGGGGGCCGCCCGGACATCGACATCAAGCACAAGGGCGTGCACGGCGCCGCTGACGACACCGAGACCCTGTCGCGCGATGCCATGAAGCGCCTGAACCACGCACTCGACACCAGCGACGAGGTGTACGCGGCCCACTACGGCAACGGCTGGCTGAGCCCCGTCCAGCTCCAGGTATGTGCCCTGAACTGGGAGGAACACATGGTGGCCCTCGCCAGGCAAATGGGCGATCTGAGCGCAAAGTTGAGGGATTCGGCCAACGGCCACCGGGGCGCGGACCTCGAGGCTGAGGCCCGGCTGCGTGCCGCCGTCGAGGATCTGCGGAAGGCGTGACCGTGGTTTCGTATGAAGGCATCAACAACGCGCGTCCGAGCAAGTGGAAGACGGCTTCGGGCGAATGGCACTCCCTGGCCGGGTACGCGATGGCCGCCGCGAAGGACCTTCGTGACTACGGGGTCAAACCTCTCGCCGAGAATTGGACCGACGAGGTCGGCAGGGCCGCCGCGGGCAAGTTCGAGAAGCTGGCCAACCAGTTCGAGGTGGCTTACGACATCCTGCTCGCCGTCAACATGGTCGCCGACTCCATGACCACCGCCATCGAGACCGCCCACAGCACCATGCGCGAGGCTCAGCAGCTCGCCGACCAGTACGGTCTGACCATCGGCGTCGATGGCACGATCACCGGCCCGCCGGTGCACAACCGCACCGAGGCCGAGGAGTTGGGCCCGTACCGCTCGCAGGTGCAGGACCTCATCGACCAGGCCGTCGAGCAGGTGACGACCGCCGACAAGCTGGCCGCCGCCGAGTTCACCAAGCTCGCGAACCAGACGGGTCTGACCGACCCGGACAAGGCGCTCAACGAACTGCAGACCCATGCCTCACACGTGCAGATGGAGATGCTGGCCGCCGACATCCCCGTCGACCAGGATCCGACGACGGTCCGTCAATGGTGGGGCGGTCTGACCGCTCAGCAGCGCAAGGACATGATGCTGGCCGAGCCGGTCCTCATCGCCAATCTCAACGGCATCCCGGAGGACGTGCGCACAGACCTGCGCGGCAACGGCAAGTACGACCGCGTGAAGCTGGTCCAGTACGCCCTGGACAACTGGGACAAGGGCGACCCCACCGATTTCGGCAATAACTGCACCAACTTCGTCTCCAACGCACTGCACGCCGCGGGGATGAAGGAGAAGACGTCGTTCTGGGAGGGCACGACCGACGACGACAGCTGGATGATCGGCAACCCGAGCGGCATCGACTGGGTCGACAAGAAACTGGCCTACTCGGACAACTGGACCGCTGCCGAGAACAACCAGAACTTCATGCTGAGGCACGGTGGCCAGGAGGTCTCGCGCGCCGAGGTGAAGCCGGGTGACATCCTCTACTACGAACAGGCCGGCCCCAACGACTCCATCGAGAAGGGCACCACGCACCACGCGGCGATCGTCACGGCGGTCATGCCGGACGGTGAGATCAAGTACACCCAGCACACCGACTCGTACCAGAATGTCAGTCTCGAAGGCCGGATCAACGCCACAGAGAAGCACGAAGGTGCGCAGAACATCCGCATTGTTCGACCCAACCCCGACTGGTACTGATGTCAACGATGAACCCCACCACGACTCCGTCCCGCAGCCGCAACGGCCTCCTCGTCGCCGCCGCCGTGCTGGCCGTCATATCGGCCGGGCTGCTCGCCGCACACATCTCCTTCGACGGGGACACGTTCCAGAACTGCCAGTATCTGGGGCCTTCGACGAGGATGTACGTCACCGCGTGGGCGGGGCCCCTGTGCAGCGGCGCCGCGCTGGTGCTCACGTGCCGCCGCACTCACCGCTTCACCGGCGCCCAGGTCACCCTCGTCTGCGTGGTGGCGCTGCTGCTGTTCGTCCAGCTCTTCGCTCTGTACTGGGTGTACGCGCCGGACCCGAGCGGTGGCACGGGCTGCTCGGGCCTCAGTCTCCTCATGCCGTAACTGAGGGACTACGTCGAGGGCCCGGTGCTTATTGACAACTGTCGTCCGTCCAATCGCTTCATCCTGTGCATACCGCTTACGGGTTGATAGGTGGCAGAAGCAGAAACTCCCGACAGCGAACTGGGGTTGGGGTTGGACGCAGGCCGGCTCCCTGTGCCGCTCGAAAATACGATTCGGTGCTGTGAGCTGCGGCGAGGCCGTTGGGTCGGGCGGTTCTCTCGTACTGGTCGATCAGGCCTCCGGGGATGGGTTGTCGCCGGATCCGGTGGGCCTGGAGGTCGGCGACAGGTGGCCGGGGTGGCTGGTTCGCCAGTCTTCGGGCCTGAAACGATACGGCCATCGGTCCTCGGGTCCGGCCGGAGGCCCGCCCTTTCGACGTGCGTCACAGGCGGCGCAGCACCGTGAGTTCGGCGTCGTGCTCGGCGCTCCAGCAGAACGGCAGGCCGACGTGGCGCAGGTACGTGCCGCCGTACTCCTGGCCATCGGTCTCGTCGCGGTACCGCGCCCCGGCATCAACTCCCTTGAGACGCAGGCGATCGGGGCGGCCCGGGACCAGTGGCGATCCGTCGAGCCGGCCCGTGCTCAGGGCGGCGACCACGACACGGGCCCCGTCGGGCGCGACGGACTCGACGCCGAATGTCGGCTCGTCCGGCGAGCCCAGGACGTAGGTGTCGCCCTGGTGGACGACGTCCCGGACGTCCTTGTAGCGAGCGATCCACCGTGCGGCCGACGTCAGTTGTTCCTCGCTCCACGTGCCGAGGTCGGCACCGATGCCGAGGACGCCCGTCATAGCGCTGACGAAACGGAACGCGAGAGAGCGCGGACGTGGGTCGAACAACCCCTGCGCGTCGGTGACCCAGGAGCTCATGGTGTGCGGCGCGTGTGCGTGGAGGTAGCCGTACTGGATCCGGAGCCGGTCGAGCGGGGAGGTGTTGTCGCTCGGCCACACCACGTCGGTGCGGGCGAGCGTCGTGTGGTCGATCCGGCCGCCGCCGCCCGCACAGCCCTCGACGGTGACGTGCGGGTGGTGGGCGCGGAGGTGGTCCAGGACGCGGAGGTAGCCCGCCACGTGCGCGGCGTCGAGGTCGAGCTGCTGCGCCGACTCCGGTCCGGGGCGGCCGCGTTCGGTGGGCGGACGGTTCATGTCCCACTTCAGGTACGAGATGTCGTAGCGCCCAAGGAGTCGGTCGAGGGTGCCGAGGACGAAGTCCTGGACGTCCTCGCGGCCGAGGTCCAGGAGGAGCTGGTTGCGGATGCGGCGGCCTGTGCGGTGCGGCAACTGGTAGATCCAGTCCGGGCGTTCGGCGTAGAGCTTCGACGCAGGGCTGACCGCCTCGGGCTCCACCCACAGTCCGAAGTCGAGGCCGAGGGCGCGTACGTCGTCGATGAAGCGGTCGAAGCCCTGGGGGAACAGTGCGGGATCGGGGTGCCAGTCGCCCAGTCCGCCCGTGTCGTCGAGTCGGCCGGTGAACCAGCCGTCGTCGACCACGAACAGCTCCGCGCCCAGGTCCGCGGCCCGGCGGGCGAGCGTGAGCTGGTGGTCGGCCCGCACGTCGAACTCGGTCGCCTCCCACGAGTTGTAGAGGACGGGGCGGCGGCGGGTGAGCCGGTCGCCCGCCAGATGGCGTTCGTAGCGGTGCCAGACGCGGGACAGGCCGTCCAGGCCGTCCGGGCTGAACGCGCAGGCCAGCTTGGGCGTCACCAGTATCTCGCCGGGGGCCAGCAGCACGGCACCCTCGTGCGGGACCCGACCCGCGCGCACCCGCACTGCGCCACCGGGCTCCGCGTCGACGGCCATGTGCCAGTTGCCCGCCCATTCCAGGGCGATGCCGTACGTGGGGGAGTCGGGGCCACGGTCCGGGTGCGCCGCGTCCTGTACCGCGAGCCAGGGTGCGTAGGCGTGACCCGGTACGCCCTGGGTGCTGCCGAACTCCAGTGTGCCGCGCGTCAGTTGCGTCTGCGTGAAGCTGGACTCCTGCGACCACTGGCCGGTCAGGTACGTGACGCGGGTGCCCTGCGCCGACACGGGCACGTTGACGGCCGCCGAGTCGATCCGCTCCAGGCGTAGCGTCTCGTCGCCCGTGCAGGTCAGTTCGGACCAGCGGCGGATGACGTCGGTGCCGGGGACGATGGCGTAGCGGACCGTGACGCGCAGGCCGAGGACGTCGTCGTCGAAGGTGAGGTCGAGGGCGGTGTCGTTCTCCTGGCACGCCTCGGTGAAGCGCCACCAGACTCCGCGTTCGCGACCGGGGCGGCTCGCGGTCAGGTCGGCGCCGTTGAACGGGCGAAGGCCGTGCGGGATGTACTCGGCGGGCGCCAGGTCGGCGGGCGTGACGAAGTGCGTGCGGCGCGACCACTCCAGTGGGGCCGGGCCGTCCTCCGCGCCCTTCGGCCCCCACACCGCCAGCTCGGGCCAGATCCCCGCGCCGGGACCGTCGCCCTCGCCGTCCCCGCCCAGTGTGACGGCGTAGACGGTGGTGGCCGTGCGCAGGACCCAGCGGTCCGACGGGCGGTCGGTGGTGCTCACTTGACTGCTCCAAGATTGAGGCCGGCCACGAAGTGGCGCTGGAAGCGGAGGAAGACGAGGACGGTCGGGGCCGCGGCGATGACGGAGCCCGCCGCGATCACGTTCCACTGCGAGACGTACTGGCCCTGCAGATTGATCAGCGACGCCGTGATCGGCATGTGTGTCTCCGTACGGAGCACGCTGATCGCCCACAGCAGGTCGTTGAAGATCCAGGTGAAGGACAGGGCGCTGAGGGCGGCGAGGGCGGGGCGGGCCAGCGGCAGCACGATCCGCCAGTAGATCGTCGCGGGCCCGGCCCCGTCGATCACCGCCGCCTGCTGCACCTCCGGCGGGATCGACCGCATGAAGCCGTGCAGCACGAAGACGTAGAAGCCGATGCCGAAACCGACCTGCACGCCGATGAGAGCCCACAACGAGTCGTAGATGCCGACGAGTTCGCTCATCTTGGCGACGGGGATGAGCAGGATCTGCGGGGGCAGGAGGTTGCCTGCCAGCATGACGAGCAGCAGGGTGCGCCGACCCGGCAGGGAGTAGCGGCTGAGCGCGAACGCGGCCATCGACGCGAGCAGCAGGGAGATCAGGACGCTGGGTACGGTGACGAGCAGGCTGTTGATCAGGGCCTGCTTCTGTCCGCCCTCGGTCCAGGCCTGACGGAAACCGTCGACGCTGAAGGAGTGCGGTGCCGAGCCGAGGCCGTTGGCGGCGATGTCGTCGAAGGTGCGGGTCGCGGTGATCACGACGAGGACGATCGGAACGAGCCACAGCACGGCGAGGGCTCCCGCGCCGAGGTGGAAACCGGCCGTGGCGGCGCGGCGGCGCAGCAGGGTGGGGCTGTTCATCAGTCGGCCTCCCGGAAGGCGCGGACGAGATAGGAGGCGATGACGCCGAAGGCCAGCAGGAAGATGACGACGGCGAGCGCGGAGCCGTAGCCGAGGCGCAGCGACTGGAACGCCGTCGAGTACATGTAGGTGCTCAGGAGCTCGGAGGAGTGGTACGGGCCGCCGCGGGTCAGCGACCAGACCACGTCGAAGGAGCGCAGCGAGTCGATGACGATGACCGAGAGGACGACCGCGTTGACGCTCTTGAGCTGGGGGAGTGTGACGTGCCGGAACTGCTGGAGACGACTGGCGCCGTCGACCTTGGCGGCCTCGTACAGCATCGGGTCGATGCCCTTGAGACCGGCCAGGTAGAGGACCATCACGTACCCGATCTGCCGCCACAGCGCGGGCAGCAGGACCGCGTACAGGGCGGTGTCGCGGTCGGCGAGCCAGGAGCGGGTGAGGTTGTCGAGGCCGACGCCTTCCAGGACCTGGTTGATGAGTCCGTCCGGCTGGTACATCGCCTGCCAGACGAGGGCGGTGGCGACGAGCGAGAAGACGACGGGCAGGAAGAGCGCGGCGCGGTAGAAGCCGACGCCGCGGCGCTCCTGCTGGAGCAGCAGGGCGGCGCCGAGCCCGAGTACCGCGGACAGACCGCCGAACAGCACCAGCCACTTCGCCGTGTTGGCCAGGGCGTGCCAGAAGACCGTGTCGTGCGCCATCTCGCGGAAGTTGCCGAGGCCGATCAGGTGGGCGGCGGAGATGCCGTCCCAGTCGGTGATCGCGAGATAGAAGCCCTGGAGGGCGGGCCAGAACACCCAGAAGCCCTCGGCGAGCAGGGGGACGAGGACGAAGGCGACGACGAGGGGCGGTACGCGGGTGGCGGCGCCCCGGCGCGGGCGGCGGGTGGACGACGTCTTGCGCGGGCCCGCGGCCGGGCGGGTATCGGTGTCGAGGAGGGCCATGTCACTTCCCCCAGATCTTCTCGGCGTCCCGCTGCCACGTGGTCAGGGTCGACGCGATGCGGTCCGGCTCGGACAGATAGCGGATGAGGGCGGTGTCGGCGGTGGGGGAGAGCTCGTCGCTGGAGTCACGGTTGAAGAACTGGGTGACCTCGGCGGCCGACTCGACGAGGGCGCGGCCCTTCTTCACCAGGGCGGTCCCGCTGTCCTTGGCGTCGGGATGCGTCGGCAGCGCGGTGCCGGAGGAGCTCTTGAGGTAGGTCTCCTGCGCCTCTGCGGTGGCGAGGTAGCGCAGGAACTCCTTGGTCTGGCGCCCGCGCGGGGTGCGCGCGCCGGCGAAGTAGCCGTCGGTGGGCGCCTCTTCGGCCATCGGCACCTTCGGGTCGATCTCGGGGAACCGGAAGAAGTCGATGTCGTCGAGCTGGTCCTTGGGCACGGAGTCGGCGAAGAACGTGCCGATGAGCATCATGCCCGTACGTCCCTGGAGCAGTTCGGTGGTGGCGTCCTGGAAGGCGAGGGCGGTGCCGCGCTTGTCGATGAAGGGGCGTGCCTCGTCCCAGCGGTCGAAGACGCGCCGCACTTCCGTGTCGTCGAAGCGGTGCCCGCCCGCGAGCAGGTCGCGGTGGTACTGGGCGCCGTTGATGCGGATGTTGAGGTAGTCGAACCAGGAGGACGCGACCCACGCGGTGCCGCTGCCCGCGCCGAGCCCGATGGGGGTGACCTTCTTGCGCTGCAGGGTCTCGCACAGGTCGAGGAAGTCGTCCCAGGTGTGCGGCTCGTCCACGCCCCACTTCCTGAAGTTGGACTTCCGGTAGAAGAAGCCCCACCAGTAGTAGCTCGTCGGCACGAACACCTTGTGGCCCGCGCGCGACGTGCACAGGCTCTTGAGCGCCTTGCTGTAGCGGGACAGGTCCGGGCTCTGCCACACGTCGTCGAGGTTGAGCAGGAGGTCGCGGCGCGCGTACGAGTCGGCCACCGAACCCGGGTACCAGGTGTACAGATCGGGCGGGTTGGCCGAGGTCAGGTAGGTGGGCAGCTGAGTGCGGAAGGTCTCCGAGGCCACGGTGTTCAGGGAGGCCGAGGCGCCGCCGCGCTGGTTGAAGCCGTCGACGACCTTCTGCAGCGCGGTCTTCGCCTGTGGTGCCGAGAGGTTGGACTGCAGGGTGACGTCGCCGCCGGAGGAGACGTTGGAGCGTACGGACGTGACGCAGCCGCTCAGTGCGGCACCGGCGCCGAGGGCTCCGACGCCGGTGAGCAGGCGCCGTCTGCTGGGACGTGAACTACAGGTGGGCAAGGGGGACATGGTGACTCCTGGAAGGCCCGGGACCGGACCGTGCGGTGGCGGTCCCGGGCGGTGTGCGAGTGGGGGAGAAGGTCTGCCGGTCAGTCGGACGCGGGCAGCGGGGCCTGCCACAGCTGCCCGTCGACACCCCGGAACGTGGCGGTCAGCGGCGTGCCGGTGAGGGAGGCCGTGCCCGCGAGGGCCGCGCTGGCGAACTCGGTGCGCTTGGACCAGCCGCTCCACGCGTCGTCGCCCTGGCCCGCGGTGAGCGAGCGCTGCCACACGGTGTAGTCGCCGGCCCGGGACACGAGTCGTACGGTGTCGCCGTCGAGGGCGAGGGCGGGCGAGGCGCTGGTGGCTCCGCCGAGCGAGGCCCAGGGGGACCAGGAGCCGTCGGTGTCGCGGACGCGGGTCCACACGGCGCTGTCGGTGGCGCGCACCGCGACATGCACGCGCCCGTCGGCATCGGTCACGGCCGCCGGGTCGTCGTACAGGCCGAGACCGTCGGGGGTGCCGAGCCGCTGCCAGTCGCCCGCGGCCGAGCGGACGAGGAGGCCGCCGTCCTCGCCGCGCACGGTGAGAGCGTCGGGGGCCGTGCCGGTTCCGGCCGTCGCGGGAGCGGAGGAGACGGCCGGGCCCGCGACGCGCCGCCAGTCGCCGACGGCCCGGCCGTCGGTGATCTGCCTGCGGTACAGGTGGCCGTCGGTGGCGCGTACGTACACCTCGGTACGTCCCTTGCCGTTGGCGCGAGCCACCGGCCTGCCCATGACACGACCGTCGCCGGGACGTCCCAGCGAGGTCCCGTTCTCAACCACCGTTCCGGAGGCGGTGGTGGAGAACACGTCGTCGCCGACGGCGGCCGGATCGGCTGGCGAGCGCACACCCAGACGCGTGCCCGGCGCGGTGTCCTCGCCGTCCAGCTTCAGGAAGGCCGTGCCGTGGGCGGGGACCTCGACCGTGTACGAGCCGTCGTGGACGCCGCGGTCCGTGCGGGCCCGCAGATCGCGCACCCGCACAGGACCGGTCAGACCCGCGTCGGCGAAGCCGACGGTGAGGCGCGCCGCCGTGTCGGAGCGGTTGAGCAGGGCGACGGCCCGGTGGCCCGCCCCCTGGAGGACCTTGCTGTAGACGTCGCCGGTCGCGTCGCTCGCCACGCGCACGCCCTGGACGGCGAGCGGGTCCTGGTCGACGTCGATGATCTCCGGGTTGCGCAGCGTGTCGATCATGTCCCGCGGCAGGGTGCGGGGATCGGAGCCGATGACCAGCGGCGAACCCATCAGTGCCCACATGACGAGCTGAGTCGTGGACTCCTCGGTGGTGAGCTCGGGTGTGCCGTCCTCCAGCTTGCGCAGCGGGATGAGGTAGTCCGGGTCGTTGTAGTGACCGGGGGTCTGCGCCTCAGGGTGCGCCATGTTGGCGTCCATGTTGCGCAGGATGTTCGGCCACTGGTTCTCGTGCGGCGTGCCCCAGGCGACGTCGGTGCCGGTGCGCCAGGAGTCCGCCAACCGGGGCCCGAACTGGTACGAGTTGTGCGCGTCCTGCGCCGGGGTGTGCGGCACGCCCCAGTCGTCCGTGAGCGGGTTGCACAGGTTGAGCAGCATGGGCCGGCCCGTCTTGCGGACGGCCGCGCTGAACTCCTTGAATGCCGGCTCCGGATCGGCCTTCTCGGTGATGCCGCACAGGAAGTCGACCTTGATCGCGTCGACCTTCCAGTCGGCGAACTGCCGGGCGTCGTCGGTGTAGTGGCCGCGGCTGCCGAGCCCGCAGCTCTTGCCGCCGTCGTACGTCCCGGCGTCCGTGTAGATCCCGGCCTTGAGGCCGCGGCGGTGCAAGTAGTCCACGAGGGACGGGATGCCGGACGGGAAGCGCTCGCGGTTCGCGGCGAGGTGGCCCTCGGCGTCGCGTGGGGTGTCGGCCTGCCAGCCGCCGTCCAGCCACACGATGTCGTAGCCGCTCTTCTTGAGTCCGCTGCTCAGGAGGAAGTCGGCGACGCTCTTGACGTCTTTCTCGGTGGGCGCGCCCAGGCCGAAGTAGGTGTTCCAGCCCATGTACGGGGTCGGGGCGAGGGATGTGGGGGTGGGCTCGTGGGGTGCCGGAGGGCGGTCGGCCGCGGCGGCCGGGACCGCCGGCGACAGCACGGCCGCGACGAGGAGGGCGGCGAGGGTGGCCGTCCCGGTCGTCGCTGCGCGGGGTGAAGTCACAGAGCTCTCCTGAGGTGATGACCGACGTGGGTGGCGCCGTCCGCCGGTGTGGGAGCCGGTTGGGAAGCGCTCGGACGACTGTTGCCGCAGGGGCCGACCCTGTCAATAACAATTCCTAATTAACGAAAAATCGAGAGAGGGATGTGACCGTCGCGATCGTTCGTGCGGCCCGGCGCCCGTGGCGCGGTCCCACCGTCCGCGGGCATGCCGACGAGCCGGCCGGACTCGCCGCCCGCGCAGGGGCGTTCCGGTCGGCTCGTCGGCCGTGTGGTCTCGTCCTAGCCGAGCAGCCCGGAGCCGGGCCGGAACGCGCAGGCGGACGCGCCCGGGACAGCGACCCGCAAGCGCAGCAGCGCGCCGTCCAGCGGGCCGGGTTCGTCGAGGCCGATGTGCGCGCTCGTCACGAACAGGGTCCGACCGTCCGCGCCGCCCAGGCACAGACCGGCCGGCTGTCGTACGGGAACGGGGACGACCTCGTCCAACCGCCCGTCAGCGCGGTAGTGGTGGAGCACTCCCGCTCCCCAGACGGCGCTCCACAGCCCGCCGTCCTGGTCCACCGCCATGCCGTCCGGGCTGCCGGTTCCCACGGTCGCGAAGACCTCGCCCTCGTCGACGTCGCCCGTCTCCGGGTCCACACGGTGGCGCAGGATGCGCCCAAGTGGGCTGTCCGCGAGGTACATGGTCCGGCCGTCCGCCGTGAACGCCGGCCCGTTGGGCACGCTCAGCCCGTCGAGCGCCTGGGTGACGGTCCCGTCGCGGTCCACGCGGAGCAGCCCGCCCCGGCCGGGAGCCGCGTCGTACGCCATGAAGCCGGCCCAGAAGCGCCCCGACGGGTCGGCCACCGCGTCGTTCATCCGGAACGGCCCCGCCGGGTCCTGTTCCGGGCGCAGCAGCCAGTGAGGCGACTCGCCGGCCCGCAGCAGGCAGATGCCGGTGTCGGCCGCGGCGATCCATGTGTCCGGCGCTCCGGCCACGGGCGCGACCGCACCCAGCGGGAACGGCAGACGCAGTTCTTCCCGCAAGGTGGCGCCGGTGAGGTCGGCGGACAGCAGCCGGCCGGTGAGGATGTCCGTGAGGACGAGACCGCGCTCCGTCCAGCGCACGCCCTCGCCGAGTTCCAGTCGTTCCGTGCCCACAGGGCTTGGGGTCACCATTCCGCGAAGCTCCCGTCGTCGTGCCGCCACACAGGATTGCGCCACCGGTGCGCGGAGCTGTCGGCCTTGCGCACCGCGGCCTCGTCCACCCGTACTCCGAGGCCCGGCAGCGTCGTGCGGTGCGCGTGGCCGTCGGTGAAGCGGAACGGTTCCGGATCGAGGACGTACGAGAGCAGGTCGGCCGAGCGGTTGTAGTGGATGCCCCGGCTCTGTTCCTGGATGAGGAAGTTGGGCGTGGCGAAGGCGACTTGGAGGCTGGAGGCGAGGGCGATCGGGCCCAGCGGGCAGTGCGGCGCGAGGAGCACCCCGAACGTGTCGGCCAGCGAAGCGATGCGGTGCACCTCCGAGATGCCGCCCGCGTGCGACAGATCAGGCTGCGCCACGGCGATGCCGGCCTGCAGTGCGGGCAGGAACTCCTCTCTGCCGTACAGGCGTTCACCGGTCGCGACGGGCACACTCGTGCCCTGCACCAGACGCGGCAGCAGATGCCCGTGCTCGGGCAGCAGGGGTTCCTCGGCGAACAGCGGGCGCAGCGGCGCGATCCCGTCGAGGACTTGGCGCGCCCCGGCCGGGGTGAACCGGCCGTGGAAGTCGACGGCGACGTCACGGCCGGGGCCGAGCACCTCGCGCGCGGTGGCGACGCGCTGGACCACCTCCTCGATCTCCGCGGGGCCCGGCATCGGGGAGACCCGGCCCGAGGCGTTCATCTTGACCGCGGTGAAGCCGTGCTCGATCTGGGCACTGATCTCCTCGGCCACCTGGGCCGGTTCGTCGCCGCCCACCCACGCGTACACCCTGACCGAGTCGCGCACGGGCCCGCCGAGCAGCGCGTGCACGGGCGCGCCGTAGGCCTGGCCCGCGATGTCCCACAACGCCTGGTCGATCCCGGCCACCGCGCTGGAGAGCACCGGACCGCCCCGGTAGAAGCCGCCCTTGGTGAGGACCTGCCAGTGGTCCTGGATGCGCAACGGGTCCTGGCCGACGAGGTATTCGGCGAGGGTGTCGACGGCGGTGCGCACCACCTCGGCCCGGCCCTCGACAACGGGCTCGCCCCACCCGACGATGCCGTCATCCGTCTCGATACGACAGAACAGCCAGCGCGGGGGTAGCTGGAACGTTTCGATGCGAGCGATCTTCACGGGGCGTGTGCACCTTTCGGCGGGTTGAGATCGGAGGGGCGGGAGTCCGTCAGGTCGTCAGGAGGAGGCCTTGACGACGCTCCAGCCGCCGTCGACGAGCAGGCTGGTGCCGGTCACGAAGCCGGCCTCGGCGGAGGCGAGGAAGGCGATGGCCGCCGCGACGTCTTCCGGTGTGCCGAAGCGCCGGGCTGCCGTCTCGGCGACACTCCGCGCCCGGCTCTCCTCATCGATGCCGTCCCAGGCGCCGGTCAGGATCGGTCCGGGCAGCACGGCGTTCACGCGGATCGACGGGCCGTACTCCACGGCCAGTTGACTGCACAGTGAGAGCACGGCGCCCTTGGTCGCGGCGTACGCCGGCCGACCCGGGAGCCCCATGTGCGCGTGCACGGACGAGGTGTAGACGACTGAGCCGCCATGCTCCGACATGTCGGGCTGCACAGCCTTGAAGCCGAGGAACCCACCGGTGAGGTTGACGGCGACCTGCCGCTCCCAGGAGGCCTGGGTCATCTCGCCGGCCGGGGCCAGCTCCACGGTGTACGCGTTGGAGACGAGGACCCGCACCGGGCCGTAGGCGTGGGCCGCGTCCAGCACGCGTTCCCAGTCAGCCGCGTCGGCCACATCGGCCCGTACGAACGAGGCGCGGGCGCCCTGTTCACGCAACTCGGCGGCCGTCCGTTCGCCGCGCTCGGCATCGATGTCGCTGAGCACGACGGCCGCGCCCTCGGAGGCGAGCCGGGCCGCCGTGGCCGCGCCGATGCCGACGGCGGCCCCGGTCACCACAGCGACCTGATCGGTGAAGCGTTGCATGCCGGTCATCCCATCTCCTCGAGAGTCCTGCCCCGGGTCTCGCGCACGCACTTCGCTGCGAAGGGCAGGGAGAGCAGCGCGAAGGCTGCGTAGATCAGATACGTCCCGCCCAGGCTCCAGTCGGAGAGGCTCGGGAACGACGCGGTGATCACCCAGTTGGCCACCCATACGACGGACGAGGACACACCGAGTGCGGCGGCGCGGATCGAGGCCGGGAACATCTCGCCGAGCACGACCCACAGCACGACACCCCACGACGAGGCGAAGCACAGCACGAAGACATGGGCCGCGACCAGCGCCACGAGTCCTTGGGTGTGCGGGAGCCGGCCGTCGACGAGGTCCGCGGAGAACGCCCACGCCTCACAACCGAGCGCGAGCGTCATCCCGGCCGAGCCCGCCAGGATCAGCGGCTTGCGTCCCACCCGGTCCACCAGCAGCATCGCGACGACCGTGCCGACGATGTTGATGAGCGACGTCGTGAACGAGTACAGGAACGAGCTGCTCGGGTCGATGCCCACCGACTGCCACAGCGTCGCCGAGTAGTAGAACGCCACGTTGATGCCGACGAGTTGCTGGAACAGTGCCAGGCCGATGCCGACCCATACGATGCCGCGCAGCCCCGCCGCCTTGCCGCGCAGATCGCGGAAGGTCGAGCGGCGGTCGCGGCTCATGTGCTCACGGATCTCGGTGATACGTACGTCGAGCGCGGGACCCTCGCCCTCGAGACGGGCGAGCACCCGGCGCGCCTCGTCCATGGCGCCGCGGGCGATCAGGTGCCGGGGAGACTCGGGAATGGCGAAGGAGAGGATTCCGTAGACGAGCGCGGGCACCACCATCACACCGAGCATCCACTGCCAGGCTTCAAGGCCGGCCAGGCGGCCACGCTGGTCGTCGTCGGCGAGTGTGAGGATCAGCCAGTTGACGAGCTGGGACACGGCGATACCCAGGACGATGGCCGCCTGCTGGAACGCGGCGAGACGTCCCCGGTACGCGGGAGGGGCGACCTCCGCTATGTAGGCGGGACCGATCACGGAGGCCATACCGATGCCGAAGCCGCCGATCACCCGCCACAACGACAGGTCCCACAGGCCGAACGGCACGGGGGAGCCGATGGAGCTGACGGTGAACAACGCAGCCGCGATGCGCATGCAGCGGATGCGCCCGACGCGGTCGGCGAGGCGCCCGGCTACCGCCGCTCCGGCGGCCGAGCCGATCAGGGCGATGGCGATGACCTGGGCGAGCGCCGCGGGCCCGACGTCGTAGCGGTCGCGGACGGCCTCCACGGCGCCGTTGATCACCGAACTGTCGTAGCCGAAGAGGAAGCCGCCCATCGCGGCCGCGGCGGCGACGAAGACGACGTGGGTGAGGTGGGGCGGGCGTCCGGTGGCGTAGGTGGGGGGAAGCGTTCGAAGGTGCGTCATGTTCTTTCCCGGATGGTTCTTCCCGGAGAGGGCTTTCCGGATGGGCGGCCCGCTTCGCAGGGCGGGCCGGGACGGGACGTGTGGTGGGGGTGGTCAAGGCACGCGGATGCCCCAAGCGGCGGACCACTGTTCGCCGGGGGCGAGGACGATCACGTCATGGCCGCTGTTGAACGCGTCGGGCGGGCAGGTCATCGGTTCCACGGCGAGACCGGTCCGCCCGAAGTGGTCGGCGGTGTAGAGCTGGAGCCAGCCGAAGGACGCGTCGGCCCAGAGGTCGACGGCGTCGCCTTCGGGGGCGAGGAGGCGGGCCCACGCCAGGCCGTCGCTGTCGCGGTGCAGCCCGGTGTAGGCGTGATTGAGCACCGTGCCGGTCAACTGCCTTGGGCTGCGCAGGTCGTGAGGGGTTCCTTCGACCGGGCGCGGTTTCCCGTCGGGCAGCATGCGGGCATCGGGGTGCAGACACTGATCGGCGGACAGCTGCACGGAGCACCGGTCGATGGAGCCGCCGAAGGTCAGGTACGGATGGGCGCCGAGGCCGAAGGGGGTCGGCCGCGACGACCGGTTGACCACGGTGACGCGGGCGGTGAGCCCGCTGTCCGCGGCCAGGCGGTACTCGGCGAGCAGCCGCAGCGCGAAGGGATAGCCGGGGCGGGCTGCCAGGTCGAGGGCGAGACGGACCCCGTGGGCGTCGTCACGCGGCTGCGGTGTCCAGGTCTGCCACGCGACGAGGCCGTGCAGTGCGGCCGGGGGTTCCCGTTCGTCCAGGGGGAGTTGGTGCTCGGCGCCGTCGAATGCGTAGCGTCCCTGCGCCAGTCGGTTGGGCCAGGGCGCGAGGAGCTGTCCGTGGGCGGCGGGCGCCGGTTCGTCGGCGTCGAAGCGGAGGATCAACGGCCGTCCGTCATGGGCCAGTTCGCGCAGTGTGGCGCCGACGCCCGCGACGGTCGCGGTGTACGGCCCGGCGGAAAGCGGGAGCTGGGTGCCGGACAGCGGCAGCGGGGTGTGGGGCAACGGTCGTTCCTCGGGGCGTACGGAAGGGCTACGACCAGGACTGCACCACTCGGCACCGGTCCCCGTCAAGGATTATTCATAATTAATTCTCCAGGTGGGTCCGCGTGGGATCCCCCGGTTGAGCTTCGAAAAATTATGAATTAAATTGGCCGCCGGAGGTGGCGCGACCGGCAGTCGGCCCGTCGCACCGGAGGGGAGCGGAGCATGGTGTCCTACGCCGGGCGCGGAGTGCACGGAGGCGTCGTCGAATCGCTCGGCTCCCGGGTGGTCGGGGGCGAGGTGGCTGCCGGCGCCACCCTCGATCCGCGCACCCTGGTCGACAGCATGGGCGTCAGCCTCACCGTCATCCGCGAGGCGCTCAAGGTCCTCGCGGGCAAGGGCCTGGTCGCCTCCCGTCAGAAGCGCGGCACCTTCGTCCGGCCGCGCACCGAGTGGAACGTCCTCGACGCGGATGTGATCCGCTGGCGCATCGCGGGCGGTGAGGCGGACGCGGTCCTGCGCGACCTCGCGGAGATGCGCTCCATCGTCGAACCTGCCGCTGTGCGCCGGGCCGCCGAGCGCCGCACCGAACAACAACTGGGCGACCTCGAAGCGGCACTTGACCGCATGGCGCGGGCCGGCGACGACGCGGCCGAGGCGGTGGCCGCCGACTCCGACTTCCATCACGCACTCCTCGTCGCGTCCGGCAACGAGATGCTGGCCATGCTGCACGACCTGATGGCCCCCGCACTGCGGGCGCGCGACAGCATCGTGCACGGTGAGCACGGCTGCGCCGACGACCCGGTGCCCAGTCACCGCGCCGTCCTGGACGCGATCCGGGACCGCGACGCCGCGCGCTCGGGTGCGGCCATGACGGACCTGCTGGTGAAGGCGGACCGCGACCTCGACCTGGCCGTGCGCGGCCAGGCTCGTGCGGCGTCCGGCCAGGGCTGAGGCGGCGGGCCGCCCGCGCGGCGGCCTCAACTCGGTTTTCCGCGGGGCGCTACGGGCCTCTTGGCGCGGGAGTGATCAGGCCCGGAATCTACAGCGCGGCGCTCGTCGCCGTCGCCGCGGTCATCGTCGTGATGGCCGCGACGCAGGAGCAGCCCGCCCCCACGACGCGTCCCGTCTATGCCTGCGCGCCGGAGACGGGGCGCTTCTGGTCGTTGCCCGCACCGGTACTTATCCTGCTGCATCACCGAACAGGCTCCTGAGCTGCATGGACGACATTCTCGGCAGGCGCACAGCTCGCGGAAGGCGTTGCGGATGTCTGTCAAGGGCTGGCGGCCGCGGGTGGAGCAGAGCCCGTTGGTCGCGAGTGCCAGCCACTGCCGCTGACGAGGCGAGATCCACACGTCGGTGAAGCTGTGGCGGACCCAGACGTGTCGGTGGGGACAGTGCCGGGCGCGAGATGCCAGAAGAGGTCGTGCGAAGCGAGTCGGCTGTTCAGACCGGTCCGGGTGCTCCGATCCGGCCAAAGGGAGGACCTGGCTGCCCAGGCCCGGCCGGCCCCGGGTCGGCTGTGGCCGGACCGCCTAGGCTGTCACCGCTACGGAAGGGCGGTGCCATGGATGCTGACTCCCGGACCAGGGCTGCGGTCGAGGAGCATTGGCGGGCCTCGGAACGCGGGGACACCGGAGCCGAGCACGCCATCTACGCCACGGACGCGATCCTGGACTACCCGCAGTCGGGCGAGCGGTTCCGAGGCCGAGCGGCGATCTCGGAGCAACGCGGCGGGCACCCGGCGGACCGACACTTCGCCGTCCAGCGGATCACCGGCCATGCGAATCTGTGGGTGAGCGAATGCCTCATCACCTACGACGGTGTGCCTTCGTACGCGGTGAGCATCATGGAATTTGCTGACCAGCAAGTGGTGCACGAGACGCAGTACTTCGCCGACCCCTTCGGCGTGCCGGCCTGGCGGGCCGCGCTCGCGGAGTCGATGCCCGGCCGGACCATCGCCGGAGCCTGATTCTTGGGCTTGCTCGGGTCAGCCGGGTGACGAGCCTGTCACTTTGTCGAAGTTGGGACTACGGGGTAGGCGGTTCATGTTGGGCGGGCCGCTCCCACTGCTCGGCCGACGAGCGGGCCGCCCCGTCCCACCGCCGATCAAACTTCGGCACCCGGTGGCGGGGGTCTAGTGGCGGCGCAAGACGGGCGCCCGCTGGTACGGGGGCGGAGCGACCGGGCATAGCGGGGCGTGGAACTCCACAGTGGCGCCAGGCCCGGACGCGCTGAACACGTCGGTCTTCCGTGTCTTCTCGCCGGGCCGGATCGGCTTCTGACACGTCCAGCAGAACCGCACGCCCTCGCGGCTCACGACTCGCCTCCGGCGAACTCGTCCAGGGCGCGGAGCCTGCGTCCGAGTTCGGTGATGGTGAGGCACGCGGCGAGGCTGCTGGGGCTGAGTCCCTTGGTGAGCTCCTCGCGTGCCGCGTCGATGGCCGTGTCCCTGGCGTACCAGGCGCGCGTGCGCGGGGTGATGGCGTCCATCTGGGCCTGGACCTTGGGCAGCAACCGCCGGATCTCGGACCGCAGTTCCAGGCTGAGCCGCTCCCTGGACTGAGGGTCCGGGCGGTCCTGGTTCGCCGAGAAGGCGTCCGCGAGGAGGGCGGGGATTCTGTCCGGAGCATTGAGAGCACGAGGTTGAGTGCTGGGCACGGCGCCTCCGCAGGGCTATCCCGCTCGTCATCGAGCGGTGGTCGTTGCCGCGTGCATCGACGCTAGGACTGCGTCGTGTGCCACCTCCAGGAATGTTCACCGATGTACACGGATTCACACTGTGCAGGCCAGTGGCCAGTTCGAGCCCTTGACCTGATAACCCGCGGGGCCGATGTTGGTGTTCATCCATGCCTCGTCGAGCAGTCCATCGACGCGGAGGCCATGTACACCGAGTGGCGACAGCACGTCCGCCACGGGCTCAAGCAGCTCCAGATCACAACCGGCCGCCTGTTCACCAACTCGCACCTCTTCCGCGTGTACTCGGCGACGCTCGTCCCCGGGCTCCTGCAGACCGTCGGCTACGCGGCCGGCATCCTGCACATCTCCGCGCGGTCACACGCCCTGGAAGTCGACGACAGCCCGGCGGCAGCGCAGGCCCGGATCGACCGGTCGAAGATTCTGCACGAGCAGGGCCGCCGCTTCCTGTTCGTCGTCGAGGAAGCAAGCCTCCACTACCAGCTCGGCGACGCCGCGGCGATGGCCGCACAGCTTGGCCATCTGCTGACGGCCGGAGCCCTGCCCGGGGTCTCGCTCGGCATCATTCCCTCAGACACCGTCGAGCGGCGCCAGTGGCCGCGCGAGACGTTCCACGTGTATGACGACAAGCTCGTGTCCGTGGAGCTGGTGACGGCTCAGGTGCGGATCAAACAGCAGTCGGAGACCGACCAGTACCTGAGCGCGTTCTCCGAGCTGCGCAGCATGGCCGTGTACGGGGCAGACGCACGAGCGCTGATCGTGAAGGCCATCGACGCGCTGCGCTGAGGCGGGCGAGAGGATCCGCCCAACCGCATAACGGATGCGGCGCACTGGCTATGACCTGCAGATTTGGGGTGATGGGACCTTTGGCCGGGCTCCTATGAGGTCACAGGCGCTCGACCGGCCGCGTGCAGAGCGGCACCGCCGGACCGCCGACGATTCCTGGAAAAGGCAGCCCGAAGCGTCAATCGTTCGGTGGGTCAGGCCGCCGAGCGGCGCCATGACCAATCCTCACAGTCGTTCGTACAGTGGCGCGCCCCACCTGGACGCCATGAACCACGCCCGCTCCACGGTGTGTGGGTCGACGGCGGACGGGATGGGAGCTGGGGTGAGTGGTGGGATGAGGAGGTAGATGCGGGACCCACGGGCTCTGTCCGCCCCTACTCGCCGCGAACAGCCAAATAAGCGAAGAGGATCGCGCCGATGCCCAAGATCGACACCTGAACGGCACCTGGGATGTGCCAGCGAAGGACAAAGAGGCCTACTCCTGTCACCATCGCTCCCCCAGCCAAGATCCAGACTGCCCGCCATGCGATCCTCGGCGCCTCAGGTGCATTGACCGGGTCCCAGTTATCCGCCCACCCGGTCCACCCGTAGCTCCAGACCAACCAAGCGATCATTGCCAGATCGACGACGAAAAGAAGTACGGCGACCGCGACTTGTCGAAGAGTAGAAGGCTCACTCATGTGCTTAGCGTCCTTCTCCAGTCCGCGTTTTACATGAGCGCTCGTACTCAGTTTGAACCACGACAGCGCAAGCTCACCGGGCCGTCTCTGGGCCGTGGGAGGACAATCAGCGGTGACCAATGGTGACAACTGCCCACAGGTCGAAGGCAGGTCACATCGCTGATCAACTAAGCACCCGCTGGCAGAAGTGCCGCCACGCAAGTTGAGGAACTTCAGGTGTTCCCCGTGCCACACCCGTGCCAGATCCAGCGGGGAGCCCCGGGGAACGGCAGTGGCTGGCGGGTGACTGCCCCTCGATCCGCCCATGTGGACAGTGTGCAGGTCAGAGCAGCAGTCGCCCCACCTCGCTCCTAAGAAGCCATCTCAATTGGCTGGACCGACAGGAGTCCGACGTCGCCACTTGATCGCGAACCTCCCTACGGACAGACTGCCCACCATGGAATCAATAGGCATGGCCACCGAGGTGCAGATCGGGAAGCGGCGATGAGTGCCAGCCTGCCCTCTTTCCGGTATCACCCGGACCCCCTCGCTAGCGGGGCCATCCGCGCTGACGCCGGTGCTTGCGCCTGCTGCAGCCGCAGTACCGGCTGGATCTACACGGCGACCTTCTACTCTGCCCACGAGGTCAGCGGACGTTTCTGCCCGTGGTGCATCGCTGATGGGAGCGCGGCCGAACGCTTCGCTGGTGAATTCACCGACTCCTACGGGCTCGACGGTGTCAGCGAGGACGTCTTGCATGAGGTCACCCGTCGCACGCCTGGATTCCACGCCTGGCAGGATCCGCACTGGCTCGTTCACTGCCACGACGCGGCCGCCTTTGTGGGCGAAGTCGGGTACACCGGGTTGGTGGCTCATCCCGAAGCCCTCGAGCAGCTGCGGGCCGACATGCGTCTCGACGGCTGGCACGACGAAAACCAGCTTGAGCACTTCTTGACCCACCTGGGCGAGGGGGCGACCGCCATGCTCTTCCGCTGCACCGTATGCGGCGTCCACCTCGCCTACGCCGACGCATCCTGAAGACTGTCTGTCTTGGTCAGTCTGCGGTAGCAGATGAGGGTGCAGGCGATGCTGGTGAAGGCCAGGAAGTGGTCGGCTTTGCGTTCGTAGCGGCGGTGGAGGCGGCGGCAGCCGGCGAGCCAGGCCATGGTGCGTTCGATCGTCCACCGATGTCGTCCGAGTCGCTGCGAGGTCTCGACGCCTTTGCGGGCGATGCGGTGCCGGATGCCCCGCTGGGATAACCATCGCCGCAGGTGGTTGTAGTCGTAGCCCTTGTCGGCGTGGAGTTTGCCGGGCTTGCGCCGCCGTTGGCCGCGGTGGGAGCGGATCGGTGGTATTCCCTTCACGAGCGGGATCAGGGCCTGGCTGTCATGGACGTTGGCGCCCGAGATCCCGACGGACAGGGGTAGGCCGGTCCGCTCAGTGATCAGGTGGATCTTCGAGCCGTACTTGCCCCGATCCACAGGATTCGGACCTGTCAGATCCCCCTTTTAAGGGCCCGCATGTTCACCGAGTCGATCGCGCACCTCGACCAGTCCAGGTCACCGCGAGAGCCCAGTTCGTCGAGGACCAGGCGGTGCAGTTTGGCCCACACCCGTGCCTTCGTCCACTCTGCAAACCTGCGGTGGGCCGTTGCCCCGGACGACCCGAACGACGCAGAGGGCGGCTGCTGCCAGGTGCAGCCCGACGTGGCCACGAAGACGATCGCGGCCAGAACCTCACGGTCACCATGTCTTCGCCGGCCACCGCCCTGAGGCCGCGTCGGCGCCTCCGGCACTACCCGTTGGAACAGATCCCACAACTCATCCGGCACCAGCCGCTCAACGATCCCCACCACGGTCAACAGCCTACTGAGCCAAATGAGATGACTTCTAAAGCGGTGGTCGGCCGACAAATCCTGTGGCGGTACAGCAGCGAACTACAGCAACCACACCAACTGGCCCCCGCCGGCGATGACTCCGTAAGGCCGTAGCGCGACTGGTCCGACCCTCACCAACCGATCTACATAGAGCTGCGGATCAGAAGGTGGTGCGCAGTCTCAGGCGCAGCGGGCGATATCCCATCGCGCCTGGGGAGGCACCACCGTAGGGTCACACCGTCCCGACAAACGGCGCCCGGGGGCGCCCCAGGCGGAAGCCAAACCGGTGGGAGTAAGAGGCGGCTCGCGGGGTGGTCGCACGCGTGGCGCGCGGTCGGCGTCCTGAGTAGTCCCCACCGGACCCTGGCAGTTGCTCGTGCCAGACCCATGCCAGGTTGGGCGGGGAGCCACGGGGAACGGCGGGCAACGGGCCGTGCGCCGAGGGCCGTCAGGCCACTGCCTCGCAAGTCAGACACCCAACACCCCTAGAGCTACCAAGCTTCCCAAGCTCATGTCCCGCCTAAAGCAGTGGGCGGTTCGGCCGCCGTCAGTAAGGATGGCGGCATGCACTACTTCAACGTGACTGGCTGGCTCGCGATCTTCACCGGCACGGAGACCATGACCGGTAGAACCGTGCACGTGGATGCTTGGGACGACGAGACAGGTGTAGCCCTTGTCGTCGATCCCCAGCGAGGAACCCGCAGGCCAGTCACCGATTACTCGGACTTCTCGCACCTGGAGCAGTCCGACCAAGTGATAGCCGCGGTACCTGGCGGGGGTTGGCAGGCGTACTGGAAGGACGAGGGACCCGACAATGGACCGTTGACCGAGCAGGTACTTGCGTGGCTCGTCACTTCCAAGGGACGGGCCACTCCGATCACGGTCGACGCGCACGGATATGTGGACGGTGCCGAAAGCGCTGACCGGCTCATTCCGCCCGGGGAGGAGCGAGGGGGCTCTCTGCCGCCTGAGTGTCTAACTGCGTGACAACCGCGACGCACAACCGCGAACTACCGTGGATGTCAGCGGACCATCAGCGCAGGTGACAGGCACAGCAGTCCAAGGGCAGCGGCCATCCCAAGTTGCTTCGGGACGAAGCGGTCGTTGAGGAAAAGCGCTGTCAGGGCTGGAAGCGAACGAATCCGTTGAACTGGTCCAGGTGGAACGGTGAGCCCGGGCGCGTTGGTTGCCAGCCCTGAGCGAGAGCCGATGTGATGGCGGCGCTGACATCTCTGGGCAGCACGGCGGCAGTCGGCGCGCCGAACCAGTTGCTGGCATGCGGCTGATTCGTGGTGACGACGAGGGTCGTGCCGGGGTGTCCGCGTGTTGCACTGCGTACGTACACGGCCTGTCGCAGAGAGCCTGGTCGTAAGTCGGCCGGCGGCGCAGGCGCCAGCGGTAAGCCGTGCCGTCGACGACGATGCGTCGCGAGCCCTTGCGGCCGATTGCCATGGCGCACCCCAATCCCCTGGACTGGCCGCGATGCTAACTGGTCAGACCGTGGACGAGCCGAGGATTTCGGGCCGTCTCTGGGCTGTCCGAGGCTGCTCAGCAGTGATCAGCGGCGACTGTCACGCGCTCCGGCCCCATGCCAGATCCGTACCAGGTTGGGCGGGGAACCGCGGGGAACGCACCGTCGACGTCGAGGGCTCTTAGCCCAGCTCTCCTAGGGCCTGTCTGGCAAATGATCACCGAGCGGGGATGTGGTGCTCGGTCCAATTGCCTTGCCGTCCTGACGCTGGCCAGCGATTCTGTGCCGGTGCCAGGGCAAGGGAAAAGAAGGCGGCAACAAGAGGCCGAGCGGCTTGCTGCTCGCACTGCACCGGACGTGGGGCGGTGGGAAGTGTTCCTTGAGACTCGGGACGAGGCGGAGTTGCGCGCGCACCTGCGCCGTCTTCGGGAGGCACGAATCGACGGCTCGATGATCCGGATCGACGCGCTGTGCGGCCGCCTGGCGCTGCCGACCACCTACCGGCTGAGCCGGTTCGTGGCGGACCCCGCGTGCGAGGCCGATCACGAGCACTCCGATCATTGATCTTGTGGCAGGTCGAGGTGAGTTGACGGATACGGCGTGGGAGCGGATAGAGCCGCTGCTGCCGCAGGTGGACGGGCGTGGCCGTCCGTGGCGTGATCACCGTCAGGTGGTCAACGGTGTTCTGTGGCGGCTGCGGACCGGGGCGCCCTGGCGCGATCTCCCCGAGCGGTACGGGCCGTGGCGGACCGTCTACGAGCGGTTCGCCCGCTGGGAGGCGGACGGGACGTGGGCGAAGACGTCGTCGGCGGGTGGCCGCCTGGTCGCGGCGCTCGGGGATCGTGGCGACGATGCTCCGGCGCCGCAGCAGGCGGCGGATCGCCCTGCTGGAGTACGCCTTGTCGCCCAGCACGCGCTTGGGTGTCGTGCGCGGGCGGCCCCTTGAGGCGCGCGGGACGCAGATCCCATCGAGGACCTGGCTGAACGCGGTGGCGTCATTGACATTGCCGGGCGTGAGCACGATCGACATGGGCAGGCCCCGGCCGTCGACGGCGAGGTGGACTTTGGTGGTCAGCCCTCCTCGGGACCGACCGAGGGCCTGGCGCGCCTGCGAGCGGCCCGGATCTTCCAGTTCGTCCCCGTCTGCATCCCCTTTTTACGGGCGCCGGCTGCGTGCTGGTGGGCCCGGTTGACGGTGGAGTCGATCGAGACGGTCCATTCCACCCGGCCCACCGCGTCATCGCGGACCTGGACGTGCTCCAGTACGGACATCCGGGCGCCGAGGATCTGCATGTGACTGATGACGAGCTCATAGCGGCTGTCCGTACCTACGCAGCTGACCAAGATCTTCCTGGTCCGGCTCTACCGGCGGATATTGCTGCGTTCGAGCACATCGCCGGGCACACGATGCCCCACCTGCTGAAAAGGATCTACCTCGAAGCCTCCAATGGCGGCTTCGGACCCTGGGAGGTCGTCTCCCTGACCGATACGGGCGACTGGTTCAGTGACTGCGAGGACATCGCGATGGCCTACCGCGAGTTCGCAGAACCTGAGCGCGGCCTACCACCCGGGCTCGTTCCCCTCATGGACCGCTGCTGCGCCATGAGGGCACTCATCGACTTCACGACGGCCGACGGGCAGATGTGGGAGTCCGATCCGAATCTCTGCTGCAAGGAGCACGCCTTGGCCCCACTCGGGCAGTCGCTGGCCGAGTGGCTTGCCGACTCGTTGCACGGCGCCATACCCGATGGGTCCTATCCGCACCGCGAACTGGCTGCCGAGGACTGCCCAGCCGGATGAACGGACGCACTCCGAGCTTCTGGACAGAAGGTATCAATCACCCTGAATAAGGGCCCCCTCAGTAATCACATGAGGGAGCCCTAGTACGTCCGCTGCGCCCAGGCGTGCGAAGCATCACAGGTCAGAGCGCTTCCAAGTTCTCCTCGGGCGCCTCGCCAGGCCTATGTAATGGAGGCAAGACACTCCAGGGGGAGTTGCTCCAAGCAACACGTTCCCGTGCCCCAACCGTCCCCGATCGAGCGGGGAACACCGGGGAACAGCGGGAACCCACGGGCACTGGCCGGACAGCCCCGGACAGAACCAGGGATGCAGCTGCATTTCAGAGTTGGATACCTCGCCGCCGACCGCGCGACGCCGAAGCTAAAGGTTGTCCCGTTAGCTGTGCCGAGTAGGTCGAGAGGCAGTCCAGGGAACTCAATTCACTACGACGTTGTCGCCGGCCGAAGTCGACGGCCCGGTGGTGGTGTTGCCGTAGTACGCCCAGCGCCAGGTACCGGTCTGGGATGCCTTCACGGTCGTCCTGAGATCACCCGAGCCGTTCGCGTATACCTTCTTCACCGTGGTGTAGGAGGTGGCCCCGGTGGGCTTGAACTGAAGGCTCACCAGGCGGCCTTCGTAGGAGGCGTACTTCCTGGTCTCCCAGTTGGCCCGCGTGACCTTTCCGGTCACAGTGATGGTCCTGCCCTTGGCTACCGGCTCGGGCGAGGCATTCACAGTCAGGCGGGAGTTGCGCTTGACGTAGACAGTGAGGCCCTCATCGTCAGTGTCACCGCCGCCGCCCTGGAAGGACACCTCGGCCGCGACCTTCCAGGCTCCGGCCTCGCTGTTGTGCATGTCCCACACGCTCGGGTCGAAGTACATCGTCTCGTTGAAGTCGCACACGCCAGTGCTCACCTTGATGCAGTCGCTCGTCTCGATGGCGTGCCACAGCCGATCACCCGTCGGATCCGCATTGCCGCGGTACAGGAACACCGCCGGATACTTCCACTCGTGGGTGGTCGCCATACGGAAGGAGGTGGGCGCCGCGACCTCGTTCGACACCCCGATCACAATGGGCTTGCCCCCGTTCACCTGGACACGGGTGAACGAGACCCCGCCCTCGGCCGCCCCGGCCGGCACGGCGACCACGCCCGTGAACACCACCGCCGCGCCACCGGCCACGACAGCTCTCCAGACCTTCTTCCCCACCTGATCCCCGATCTTTGCTCCGAAAGGCGCCGGAGACTCCTCTTCCGGCGTCTTTCAGACAGCCTGGATCCACACGGGGTTGTACACCCATGGATCACGATCGGGCATCAGGCGATCTTCGCCTCGCACGAGGCGGCCGACACCGGTCGAAGATCATTTACGGAACAACCTTCAGGGCCTCACACGGACAGTAGTAGCGGTGCGTGTCTAACTGCGTGACAACCGCGACGCACAACCACGAACAACCGAGGACGTCAGCGGACCATCAGCGCCGGTGACAGGCACCGCAGCCCAAGGGCAGCGGCCATCCCAAGTTGCTTCGAGACGAAGCGGTCGCGTCGCCAAGGTGCATTGTGTGAGCGACGACGTTCCGGCCTGCGCTGAGTGCGGCCAGCCCATGCGGTCTGGTGGCCTCGTGCTCTCCGAGCGGGAGGACGAGGGCCGGCAGATCTGTCGGTCGCTGTGGAAGTGCGCCGACCGACACGTCTGGTGGCGCTGGGCCGACCGGCCGGACGGGCCATGGGAAGTCTGCCCCTTGCCGCAACGGTTCCGCTGACATCCAACGTTGACATCAACGAGCCCGGACGGCGGCATACGGCAGCGCCCGGCAACGGCACCCGCGCACAGGTGGTACCGCAGTCACGCAGGGGCGGGATCGAACTTACAAGGCAGATGTCGGCGGTTCGAAACCGTCCGCGCCCACCTGGGAGAAGACCCCCGGCCGTTCTCGGCCCGGGGTCTTCGACGTACAGGGCTGCTTCAATGCCCGAATCCCATGACTGCTCGCGCTATCCCATGATCACTCGCGCTCGGGCCGCCTCCTGAGCAGCCAGTCCGTGTGGCTGACAGCCTCGCGCTGCGTGTCCTGCACGACGTGGGTGTACGCGTTCGACGTGACCGCGATCTGACGATGGCCGGAGGGTGACGGCAACGGCCCTCCAAGGCTGAGCTGTTACGGACTTCTCTACCTCGTCAAGGCACCCGGCTGCGCTCCGCTCCGCCGGGCGCGCTCCCGGCTGCCTGTGCGCTGCGCTCCTGCCTTCGGCCCGCTCTGCGCGCGCTGCGCCGACGCGTGCCCGCTGAGTAGGCCCGAGGGCATGAGTCGAGACCCGTGGACGCCGCAGCCGCTCAACGACAAGACCACGCCTCCGGCGAGGGCGCTCAGACTCCGGGTTGGACGGGGCGACGTATGCGAGTGCCGGCACATCGTGAAAATCACTGTCTGATTGTCGGGACACGGTGATAGAGAGTCCATGTGACAACGACACTTGCGTTCCCCGTTCTGATGCGACTGATCGACGAACGGTCGAGCGCCTTCCGCGCCGCGGTCGCCTCCGCGCCCCGCCTCGACGTACAGGTGCCGACCTGCCCCGAGTGGACGCTGTTCGATCTGGCGCAGCACATCGGCGAAGGGCGCCGCGACTGGGCAGCCACCGTCGCCGCAGGGCCTGCTCCGGCCAAGTCCGCAGCGGAGGGCGCCCCGGCTGCGCCTCGGGAGCGCGAGGCGCTGCCGGCCTGGCTGGCGGAGTCCACGGAGCAACTGCTGGACGCACTGCGGAAGGCCGGCCCGGATCGCGGTTGCTGGACGTGGTGGGGTGCGTCCCAGTCGCCGCAGACCTGTGGCGCCGTCGCCCGGCACCAGCTCCAGCAGATCGCGGTGCACACCTACGACGCCCAGGTCACTGTGGGTGCCCCGGAGCCGCTGCCGGATGAGGTGGCACTCGACGGTGTCGAGGAGTTCCTGTCCACCTGCGTCGCAACGACGAGCGCCTGGCCGCACAAGCCCACTGCCTTCGACTTCCACGCCGCCGAGGGCCACTCCTGGCGCCTCACGGTCGACGGTGACGGCGCACGCTCCACCCGTATCTCCGTGCCCGGCACGACGCCTGTCGCCGCTGCCGACGAGGGCCCGAAGGCGGCTGGCGTCTCCGTTCGCGGCACGGCCAGTGAGCTGGTTCTCTTCGTGTACGACCGTATCCCGGCGGACTCCCTGCAGATCGAGGGAGACGCAGGCTTGTTCGACCTGCTCCGCGCGTGGGAGCCGGAGGAGTAGGACGGGTGCTGTTGGGCGGCGAAGTAAGCCTTGTCAAGACTGCATGCGGCGTCCGACACCAGCGGCTGAGAGACTTCGCCGGCCTTGAGTTCGAGGACATGCAGGGGAACGGACTAGCGATCAGGTGATCCGATCGGAGCGGCTTAACATCACCTCTCATGGCCACAGTGATCTTGACCGTCGGGCTGGCGTTCATCGGCTACCTGGCGACCTATCTCAACGGACTGCGACTGGCGCAGAGACAGGCCCGACTGACGCGGGTCAACATCCAGTTGAGCGACTTTTACGGTCCTCTGTTCGCGCTGATGGAGGCCAACAGCCGCGCCTACGACACCTTCTCTGAGATGTACGCCCGCCCCGACGGGCGATCCCTTCCACCACGACATACCTCCGACCGAGCAGGAGCTCGCGCGGTGGCGCACATGGGCCACTACCGTCTTCATCCCCAACATTCAGGCAATGCGCGACGTGGTGGTCACGAAGGCCGACCTTCTGATCGAGGAGGAGATGCCTTCGGCCCTGCTCCAGCTCTGCGCGCATGTCGCAGGATACGAGATCACCGCCGCGCAGTGGGCCGAGGGCAATTACGAAGAACACCTGTCACTCATATCGTTCCCTGGGCGGGAGCTGAGGGAGTACACCCGCGACCGGTTCTCTCACCTGAAGAGCGAGCAGGCGAGGCTGCTGGGGCGCCGACGCGGGCGCTCAAACCGTCGACGCTGAAGCGGAGAGGCGAAGCCGCGCCGCAGCCGTGCCAGAACGGGCGGGGACTCACGGGGAGTCGGGATACGCAGAGGCGCGTGCCGTTGAATCGCATCTTCGAGCGGCACAGGCCCTGGCTCCGGCCGACCGTGTCCAGGCCCGCTCCCGCGAAGCGGACCTGGACACGAAGCGGATCGTCCCGGACACCCGCGGACTCGACGACCGGACTGCCTGCACCCGTCCAGGACCCCCTCGGGGCCCCGGTCTTCATCACCACCGCGGCCACCGAGGGGGCACACGCGTTCACCGAGAAGCGCCCGCCGGCCTGGCACGGCCAGGAGTTCCGTTCGGTCAAGTCGACTCGCGTCCGGACAGGTCAAGTGCCGTGCGAGCGTGGCGCATTGCTTCCTCGGCACTCAGTACGGCGCCGCGCTCGTACGCCTCCGTGAACGCGGAAGTGCCCAGGGCTGTCCGGGCCGCAGCGGTGATGCGGTCGACGTCACCGCGTTCCGCGGGCGGCAGCGGGGCTCCGGCCCGGGAGCGGGCGGCTGCCGCCGCGCCCAGGAGTTCGGCCGCGCAGGTGGCGGTGGGGTCCTGTCCGGGCAGGGTCGCCGCACCGGCGAGACCCTCCAGGGAGAGTGCCAGGGCGCGGGGTTCGGCGAGGAGGCGGGCGATCTCCAGCCCTTCCAGGTGGTGCGTCGCCGCCCCCTTCGCGTCACCGCGGAGCTCGGCGACGAAACCGAGTTCGGCGAGGAGCAGGTGGTCACCTGCCTGGGACGACACGTCGGCGTAGCCGTCGCGGATCTGCAGGAGGTGCGTCTCGGCCTCGTCGAGGTCACCGGAGCGGCGTGCGCCGAGGGCGAGGCCCATCACGGAGTGGATCTCACCGTACTTGTAGCCCTGCTCGGCGGCGATCCGACGTGCCTGTTCATGCAGGTCGCGAGCACGGTCCCAGTCGCGGGCGAGCAACGCGAGGCGCCCGAGCCCGGAGAGCCGCGCGGACACCTCCGCCTCCAGGCCCAACTCCCGTGCCATCCGGAGCCCTTCGTGCTGACGGCGTTCCGCGTCCGCGTACGCGCCCTTGATCTCGGCGAGTGCGGCGAGCGGGGACACGGTCTGCAACTCTCCCCAACGGTCGCCCAGTTCGCGAAAGAGCTGGGCGCTTCGCAGACCGTCACGGCCGAGTCCGGTGAGGTCGCCGCAGATCAGCGCGAGGGTCGCGCGCAGGCCGAGCGCGGCAGCGGTGACCCACTGGTCCCCGGCGGCGGTGGCCAGGGTGAGGGCACGGGTGTTCAGCTCGTTGCCTTCGGCCGTTTCACCCGCGCTGAACAGCCCGTACGCGCAGAGCCACAGCGCGCGGGCGCGCCGGACGGGGTCGGGGATCGCCTCCGCACCGGTGTCGAGGCCGCTCGTGGTGTCGAGGCCGTCTTCCGTGGCCGTGCAACTTCTCGCCGAGAGAGCGGCGACTGCTGTGAGGTCTCCGGTGAGCAAGGCGAACGCGGTGTGCAGCAGGGCGAGTTCGGCGGGTACGGAGGAGCCGGACGGGGTGGCCAGCGCCGAACCGAGGTTGCGGCGGGCCTCGTTGAGTCGGCCACGCAGCAGCCACCACCAGGCCAGAGCGGTGGTCAGCCGGACCGCTTCCTGTGGTTCCCCGGCGAGCGCGCGGCGCAGCGCTTCGTCGAGTGCCGTACGGAGGTTGCCGGCCTCGGCGTCCAGCCGGGCCAGCCAGGACCGCTGCGCGTCGCCTCGCAGGTGCGGCTCGGCGTGTTCGGCGAGGGCCCGGTAGTGGCGCAGGTGACGGTCCCGTACGGCGGTGAAGTCCTCCATCTCGTGGAGCTGTTCGGTCGCGTACGCGGCGACGGACTCCAGCAGGCGGTAGCGGGGGCCGGTGGGTCCCTCCACCACGACGACCAGGGACCGGTCGACCAGCCGGGTGAGGAGGTCGAGCACCTCGTCGCGGGTGACGCCGTCACCCGCGCAGACCGCTTCGGCGGCGTCGAGGTCGCAGCCGTCGGTGTGCGCGCCGAGGCGTCGCAGAACGATGCGTTCGGGCGCGCTGAGCAGTTCCCAGCTCCAGTCGATGACCGCCCGCAGGGTCTGCTGGCGGGCCGGCGCCCCGCGCTGTCCGAAGGTCAGCACCCGGAAGCGGTCGTTGAGCCGGGCGGCCAGCCCCTTCACTCCGAGGGCCCGTACGCGGGTGGCGGCGAGTTCCAGGGCGAGCGGGATGCCGTCGAGGCGGCCGCAGATCTCGGCGACGGCCTGCTGCTCGGTCTCGTCAGGTGCTTGCGGGTCGCGCGGGAATCCGGGGGTCGCTGCGGCCGCGCGTTCCATGAACATGCGGACGGCGTCGGCGGGCGGCAGGGTCTCGACGAGGAACACCGCCTCGCCCGCAAGGCCCAGCGGCTGCTGCCCGGTGGCCAGGACGCGCAGGCCGGGAGCGGTGCGCAGGAGCAGCTCGGTGAGTTCGGCGGCCGCGTCGACGACGTGCTCGCAGTTGTCCAGGACGAGCAGGGTGCGCCGGTCGCGCAGGGCGGCGGCGAGCCGGTGCGGCAGGGAAGCGGCCGAGGCACCGGTGCCCGGCAGTGAGTGAGGGGTGTCGTCCCGGATGCCGAGGGTGGCGGCGATCACCTGGGCCAGGTCCGCCGCCGTGCCGGTGCGGATGCCGGAGAACTCCACGAGCCATACTCCGTCGGCCGGTTCACCGGCCTCGGCGCTCTCGTGCTCGGCCTTGGCCGCTGCCACGGCCAGCCGGGTCTTGCCGACGCCGCCCGGCCCGGTGAGGGTCACCAGCCGCAGCTCCGCCAGGAGTTGGGACAGCCGGGCGAGAGCCTGGTGACGGCCGACGAGAGGGGTGAGGGGGACGGGAAGATTCGACTGGGCGCCCGGTCCGGGAGTACGCGGGGCGGCGACGGTGCCCGTGCCGGAGGCCACGGCCGTGCTACGCGTCGCGCCGGCGCCCACCCCGGATGCGTGGCCCGGCGCCCTTCTCCGGGGCGTCCCCGCACTCAGCTCGGGGTCCTGCCGGAGCAACGCCCCGTGCAGCCCGGCCAGTTCGGGGCTCGGATCGACCCCCAACTCCTCCACGAGCCGGCACCTCAGGTCGTCGTACGACGCGAGAGCCTCGCTCTGCCGCCCCGCCGCGTACAGCGCCCTCATCTGGACGGCGCGCAGGCGCTCCCGAAGGGGGTGACGTGCCACGAGGTCGGCGAGCTCCCCGGCGAGAAGCGCGTGGTCCTGTGCCTCCAGACGCGCCTCCGCCTGATCCTCCAGCACGGACAGCCGCTGCTCCGCGAGGCGTTGTGAAGCCCCCTGCACGAACCCGTCGTCCGCGAAGTCCGCGTACGCCGGCCCCCGCCACAGGTTCAGCGCCTCGGTGAGCAGGGCGGCCCGGGCGCGCGGGTCCGGCACGGGGCGGGCGCCGGTCACCAGAGCACGGAACCGTACGGCGTCCACCTCGTCGTCGCCGTCGAGCCGCAGCGCGTAGCCCGGCGGCTGCCGCACCACCCGGTCGCGGCCGACGACCCGGCGCAGCTGGGAGATCTTGGCCTGAAGGGCGGCGCGGGGATTGCCCGGAGGCGTGTCGCCCCACAGGTCCTCGATGAGCCGGTCGGCGGACACCGGCCCTTCGTCGTTCGCGAGAAGGTCCGCCAGCAGCGCCCGGACCTTGGCCTCGGGGACCTTGACCTCCCGGCCCTCGCCGTCCCACACCACCAGTGGCCCGAGCACCCCAAACCGCATGGTCACCACCGTACATGTCCGGGGAACCGGCGCCCGCAGGCTCTCGACGGCACCGCCCGGGCGTCACCGCCCGCCACGCGGCGGTCAGCCCGAAGGTTTCCGGAAGGTTCCCCGAAGCGCCTGGGCGCAGAGTCGTCGTCGGGGAGGCACCACGCACCGGCGAGGAACGGGCACCCCCGGAGGGAGGCACTCATGACCAGGTACGCGGGCAGGAAAGCTCTCGTCGTCGGCGAGGTCACCGGCATCGGCCTGGCCATCGCGAAGCGTCTCGTGGAGGGCGGGGCCACTGTCCTGCTGACCGTCCGCACCGCACCCGAGCGCGCCCACGCGGTCGCCGAACTCGGCTCCGCCGCCCGCGTCGTCACCCCGTCCACCCTCGAAGCAGCCCTCGTCGCACCGGCAGGAACCGGGCCCGGGGCTGCCACAGAAGGCGGCCTCGATCTCCTGTTCTCCGACGTCGTGGCCACCGCGCGGCCCCTGCTGCCCCATCTCGGGGTCGGCAGCGCGATCGTGCTCACCGCCCCGACCCCCTGCCCCGACGTCGTACGGGCGCTCGCCACCGAACTCGTCGCCCGGGGCATCCGCGTCAACGCCGTGGCCCCGGGCTGTATCGAGGCACCGGGCGCCGGCGCCGTCCCCCTTCCTCCGCTGGGCCGTCTCGGTGCCGCCGAGGAGGTGGCCCGCGCCGCGCTCTTCCTGGCCACTGAGGCGACGTTCTCCACGGGGGTGCGGCTGCCTGTCGACGGCGGCCTCACCTTCCCGTGAAGCGGCCGCCGTCCCGTACGTGCGCCCTACTGCGTCCATCACCGTCCCCATGCCCCTCGACGTCCCACACCCCCTCCCGGAACACCTGGAGCACATCCCATGAGCACCGCACCCGACACGGCGCCCGTCGCCGCGGCATCGGACCCGAAGAACGAAGGCGAGGAACAGCGGAAGCTTCCGCTGTTCGCCCTGTTGGCCCTCGCCACGGCCGTCTTCATCACCAGCCTGACCGAGACCCTCCCCGCCGGTCTGCTGCCCGCGATGAGCCAGGACCTCCATGTGAGCGAGTCCGCGACCGGCCAGACCGTCACCGTCTACGCGATCGGCACCGCCCTGACCGCGCTCCCGCTCACCGCGGCCACGGCGGGCTGGCGGCGCAAGAAGCTGCTGCTCACCGCCGTGGGAGGCTTCGCCCTCGCCAACACGGTGACCGCCGTGTCGTCCGTCTACGAACTGACGATGGCGGCGCGGTTCGTCGCCGGCGTCGCGGCCGGTCTCGCCTGGGCCCTGCTCGCCGGTTACGCGCGGCGCATGGCCCCCGCCCACCTCCAGGGCAAGGCGATGGCCGTCGCGATGGCGGGCATCCCCGTCGCGCTCGCCCTCGGTGTGCCCGCCGGTACGTTCCT
Source organism: Streptomyces sp. NPDC090032 (assembly GCF_044748025.1). Lineage (NCBI taxonomy): Bacteria > Bacillati > Actinomycetota > Actinomycetes > Kitasatosporales > Streptomycetaceae > Streptomyces > Streptomyces sp. NPDC090032. The sequence goes on from NZ_JBIVFF010000022.1 coordinate 69,938, forward strand.
CGGCGACTGGCTCGGCTGGCGCGTGGCGTTCCTCGCGATGACGGCGCTCTCGCTGCTGCTTCTGGCATGGATCACCGCGGCCGTCCCGGACTTCCCCGGACAGGAGCGCGGTGAGCGGCCCAGGATGCTGCCCACCCTGCGTATCCCGGGAGTGACTCCGGTCCTCTTCGTCACCCTCGTCTTCGTCCTCGCCCACACCATCCTGTACGCGTACATTGCCACCTACCTCGACAATCTGGGCCTGGGCGGCAGCACCGGCCTGGTGCTCCTCGTCTTCGGTGCCGCGTCGCTCGCGAGCATCTGGATCGTCGGCGCCCAGATCAACCGACGGCTCCGCGGACTCACCATCGGCGGCGCCCTGCTGGTCGCCCTCGCCGCCGCGCTCCTGGCGGTCCTCTCCGACACCACCGCCCTCGTCTTCGTCGCCGCGGTGCTGTGGGGTCTGGGCTGGGGTGGAGTGCCCACGCTGCTCCAGACCGCCGTCGGTGACGCGGGCGGCGAGTCGGCCGACTCGGCCCAGGCCATGCTCGTCACGCTGTGGAACGTGGCGATGGCGGGCGGAGGCATCGTCGGAGGCATCCTGCTCGACGTGGTCGGCAGTGAGTCCTTCCCCTGGACGGTCCTGCTGCTCCTGCTGCCGGTGATCGCGGTCGTCCTGTATGCCCGTCAGGCGGGCTTCCCCGCCCGACGGCCCGTCGCTCCTGCGGAGGCGACGGTGACGGACCCGGCGGCCTGACGCGCAGAGGCGCTGAGGCGCGACGACCGGCCGTCGGAGGCCGTCAGCACTCCGGCGGCGGAAGTCGCCCCGTGGTCGCCCGCGCCCGGCGGGTCGTCGCACCCTGCCGGTCGCGGGGCGCGGTCGCCGAAAGCCGCGTCTGCTCACGGCACTTGAGGCAAGTTCATGACTTGTTAATATTTCACCTGACATGTCCGTCGCTCCGCTTCGCCCCTGGTGGAGCCTGTTTCCCGGCCCGCGCGTGTCACTCGCGCGGAGTCCCACGGGTGGCGTTTACGCAGGTCAGCCCGCGACCTCGCAAAGTAGACGGCGGACCCGGGTAAACCCTGGCCGGAACGGTACTTTCACCTCGTACGTATGTGCCATGCATCCACTCGGGTGTGGGCGGTGATCCGGTATCGAGGGGGCGTGGCGTCGGATGTCGTCGAGTGAGATACGCGCGGGGGCGCCGGGCGACGGCGCACGCATGCGGAGGTTCATGGACGAGGTCTTCGGGGTGAACCAGCGCCCCGAGCAACGGCGTTGGGCCCAGGCGTATCTGTGGGCCCTGATCCACGTGTCCGGCAAGAAGACACTGCGGCGCATCGCACGGGCCAGCCCCATACCTACGGCTGCGGCGCGGGGCCTGCACCAGTTCGTCAACGCCAGTCCGTGGAACTGGGTTCCGGTGCGCCGACGGCTCGCCCGACTGGTAGCCACGCGGACGACTCCGCACGCCTGGACCGTCGCCGAACTCGTCATCCCCAAGCGGGGCGAGCACTCGGCGGGCGTGCACCGACGTGTCGACGCAACGACCGGACGCACCGTCAACTGCCAGAGGGCACTGGGCCTGTTCCTCACCTCGGGCACCCAGTCCTACCCGGTGGACTGGAGTCTCGTGCTCGGGGGAGCGTGGGACTCGGACCGCGAGCGCAGGCGCCGTGCGCGCATCCCGGGTGCCGAGGTGGGACGCACCGCCGCCGATCACGTGGTCCGGTACGCCACCGAGATGGCCGATCAGCCGCAACTCCCGCGCCTGCCGTGGGTGCTGGACCTCACCCGGTGCGACGACGTGGCCGGGGTCCTCGCGGGTCTCGCCCGGCTGCGGGCCGACGTCGTGTGCGAGGTCTCCCCGGACCAGCAGGTGATCACAGGACGGCACGCCTCCGTAGTGACCACGGTGAGCGCGCTCATGGAGGTGCGGCACGGCCGCCAGACGCACGTGCTCCTGCGGCAGACCCCCGACGGTCCCGTCAGGGCCGTGCCGGTCCACACCCACGCGGACACGGTGGGGCTGCCCGCGCCCGGAGGCGCCGACGAGGCCGGCTCCCGTCGGTACCGCACCCTGGAACGGCCCGACCCGGAAGGCCGGCACCCCGCCCGGTACTGGCTCACGACACTCACGGACCGCCGGGTGGAGGAGAACTTCCGTCTGGCCCGGAGCCACTCCGCAGCTCTCTCCGCCGTCACCACGCTCGCGCAGCGGTTCGGCGCCCTCGACTTCGAGGGTCGCTCCTTCCCCGGCTGGCACCATCACATGACCATGGCCTCGGCCGCCTACGTCTACCAGCGCCTGTCCGCCACCCACGGCGGACAGGCCGTACCACCCGACCCGCCCCGCGCACCCGCCGGCGCACTCGCCGGAGCCTCGAACTGACGTGAAGCCGAGGAACAGGGGTGGGCACATGCGACAAGTACTCGTGGTGGAGCAGAACGCCGAGAACGCCGCGACCATGGTGAGCGATCTCCGGCGCCAGGGATTCACGGCTCGCAGCGTCGGCACCGGAGAGCGGGCCCTGCGTGCGTCCGGTGACGCCGATCTGCTGCTGTTCTCCCTGGAGTTGCCCGACATCGACGGACTGGAATTGTGCAGAGAACTGCGGAACAGCGGTGAGACCGCGCTCATAGCCGTCACCGATGCCGACGACGCACTGGGCCGTGTTCTCGCCCTGAACGCGGGCGCGGACGACTGCGTGGTGAAAAGCTGGGGATTCCGCGAGATCGGAGCCCGCATCGAGGCGGTGCTGCGCCGTTCCCAGCCCCGGCAGGTACTTCCCGACGCCATCTCCCTTCGCCATCTGCATATCGATCCCCGCCTGCGTGAAGTGCGTCTGCACAACCGGCTCGTCGGGGTCACGTCGAAGGAATTCGAGCTGCTCTACACCTTGGCCGCCACCCCCGAAACGGTTGTGACGCGAAAGGAGCTCATGGCCCAGGTCTGGGGAAGCAACTGGGGCCACAGCAGCCGTACGATCGACACGCACGTGAGCAGCCTCCGGGCGAAACTCGGCTCCAGCGGCTGGATCATCACGGTCCGGGGTGTGGGCTACCGCATGGGGTACGCATGGCGCATGGCCGAGACGTCCGCCGGGTGAGAGCCGGTCGAGCCGGGGCCCGGGGACGCGTGGTCGCGTTCCCGGGCCCTCCCGTCACGCCGTGCGGACCGACGTGCGCTCCAGCCTTCGCAGCAACGGGTGGTGTGCCTCTTCGGTGATTCCCGCCGCTCGCCGCGCCCACCAGGCCGACGCGAGGTTCGAGGAGAGCAGGGTGCGCCCCGGGTCGTGTCGGGCCAGCTCGTCGAGCGCGGCGAGGGTGCCCATGCCCGTGCCCGTGAACAACAGGGCGGTTTCTGCGGGCAGTTCCCCCTCCCGTATGTGCGTCAGGAGCGTCCTGGTGGTGACCTCGTACGGGTCGTAGTGCGCACCGCCGTCCGCACCCGCACCCGCAGGAACGAGCACCACCCCGTCGACCGTGAGACCGGCTCGCTCCCAGAAGGCGCGCGAGGTGTCGGTGAGCCATGGCCGGTAGGGGGAGACGAGCGTCAGACGGGTCACCCCGAGCGCCTCGCAGACCGCGAGGATCGCCTGCGTCGACGATCGCACGGGGGAGCCGGCGCGTCGGGACAGCTCGTCGCAGAAGTCCCGGTCACCCTCGGGGTCCAGCAGGTAGTGCGACGCGCTGCACGCCACCACGGTGGCGTCCAGCCGCAGTGCGCCGAAGCTGCCGAGCAGGGCGGGCAGAACCTCGTTGTACGTCTCCAGCATGGCTCTGAGCCCGGCTCCCGGCGTCACCGGGAACCTGGAGGTGTACACGTTCATCGCGGTGCCGAGCAGATGGTTGAACTCGGGTTCCGCCGTGGGGTTTTCCGGTGGAACGACGACCCCCAGCCGGGGCAGCGAGAAGAGATCCATGACCGCACGCTAGGACGCGAGTGCCGTGAACGGCCCTCGCTTCACCGATATTTGGCAGGCAGCCCACACCCGCCCAGGAGTCCCTATCCTTCTTGAGATTCCTTGACACTTCACCACACAGGTCTGACACGGACGATATTGCTCTTTCGGGCCCGGCGGCGAAGGATGTTGATCGGCGATCAGGCCGGTCCCCCCGAATTCCGATTCACAGACCCTTTCGCGAATGCAGACCCTTCGGGAACAAGGAGTGAAGGAAATGGCAGAAGCAGTGAGCCTCGAGAATCTGGAGAGGCCGCCCCGCATATCCGACGCGACGCTGCGGGACTCCGCCCACATGGCGGGTGTCGAGTTCGGCCCCGATGACGCCGCCGCCATCGCGGACCTGCTGGTGCGTACGGGCGTCGAGCTCGTCGAGGTGGGCATGGTCTCCGGGCCGGACTCCAAGGACGCCGATCTCGTCCTCGCCACCCACGAGGCCGTCGGCCCCGAGCGCAGCATGACGCTCCTTGTCGTACGTGACCGCCGTCAGGTCGCGCGGGCTCTCGATGAGGCCGAGCGCCTGGGCGTACGCCACATCATGTACTCCATCCCCACCTCCAAGGAGCACGCACGGCTGAAGCTCGACTCGACCAGTCCCAAGTTCCTCCAGACCCTGGCGCGTTCGGCGATCACCCAGGCCAAGGAGCGCGGCTTCCACGTCACGTTCAGCGGCGAGGACGGCGCCCGCACCCCCAAGGAGCGCCTCGTCCCCTACGTCGAGGCGGGGTTCGCGGCGGGGGCCGACCGGTTCCGGCTCGCCGAGACCGTCGCCCATCTGTCCCCCTGGCAGATGGAAGGTGTGATCGCGGACATCGTCGCGATCGACGGATCCGAGATCGAGATCCACTCCCACAACATGCTGGGCATGGCCGTCGCCAACTCCCTCGCCGCGGTCCGGGCCGGCGCCCGGTGGATCTCAGCCACCGTCGGCGGCATCGGTGAGCGTGGGGGCAACGCCCCGCTGGCCGAGCTGCTCACCTCGCTGCGCGTGATCCACGGCGACACCCGCTTCGATCTGAGCCATCTCACCGAACTGTCGAGGATCGCCCTCGGCGGAGCCGGCCTGGGGGACGCCTTCCAGTCCGGGCCGACCACCCCGCACGCCTTCGCCTACGAACTCCCCGGGCAGCTGAACCACCCCGAGGCGTACGAGACGCTGCCCGCCGAACTCGTGGGCAACAGGCGCGAGTTGCGGGTACGTAGTCGCCTCACCTCCGCTCTGGTCGCCTGGGCGCTGACCGACTCGGGCCTGGAGGTCGACATCGACGCCTTCACCCCGTGGCTGGCCCAGCGGCAGGAGCGCGACGGGCGCCCGACGCTCGACCGGGACGCGATCCGCAAGGCCGCGATCGACTTCCGCCCCGCGCACGCCTGAACTCCGCCCGCACGCAGGATCACGCCGCACGTCCGAGCATCCCGCACGCAGGAACACCGCACGCAGGAACACCGCACCCGTATGTCCCGTCCACCCAAACGGAGTTGACCGATGTCCACCGCCACCCTGACCGGCGTATGCCCCGAGTGCGAGACCGACCTGACCGTGCCCCCGGTCACCAAGGGCGAGACCCTCTCCTGCCCCGAGTGCATCCTGACTCTCCGCGTCGAGGCCGTCGAGGACGGTCGTCTGACGCTGGAGATGATCGAGGTACAGCTCCGCGACTGGGGCCAGTGACATGGGCAGTGAGCGCGCTGTCGCGGTCGTCGCCGATCGGATCGCCTGGGAGGAACGCCTGCTGATCGAGGCGGCCCCGGCCTTCGGACTCCGTCTGGACTGGATCAACGACGAATCCCTCTCCCTCGGCCACCCGGACGCCCCGGCCGTCAAGGGCTACGAAACCCTCCTGATCCGCAGCCGCAGCTACACCCGCGGCGGACTGATAGCCACCCTCGCCGAGGCGGCCGGCGTCCCCACCCTGAACACGGCCAGGGCCATCCACGCCTGCGAGAACAAGGCCGCCCTGCGCGCCCTGCTGCACACGGCGGGCGTGCCGGTGCCGGACCACCGGCTCGTGCTCTCCCGCAAGGACTTCGACAAGGCGCTCGGCGAACTGCCGCCGCCCCTCGTCCTCAAGCCCGTCTTCGGAGGCATGGGCAAGCGGGTCACGCTCATCCGCCATGCCGACACCGCCCACTCGGTCTACGACTACATCGAGGACCTGGCGCACGCCTTCGAGCAGGCCAGTGTGGTGGAGCCGTACCTGGGCGGCCGTTCGGTGCGCTGCTTCGTCGTCGGGCGGGAACTGATCGGCGCCGCGGAGTTCGAGAGTGGCGGGAGCGACTGGCGCAACAACGCCGCTCTCGGCAACAAGAACCGCGCGGTCGCCCACGACCCCGACGTACTCAAGATCATCGACGGAGTGGTCGACGTCCTCGGACCCGGCATCTACGGGGTCGACCTCTTCAGCACCCCCGACGGCTACGTCGTCAACGAGGTCAACCACGCGCCCGGCTTCCGGGCGGTGGCCTCCGCCACCGGTGCGGACATCCCCTCGGCCGTCGGCCGTTACGTGCAGGAGCTGCTCGCATGATCCGTGCAGGAGTCGTCGGTGCCTCCGGGCTCGCCGGCGGCGAACTCATCCGACTCATCACCCAGCACCCTGACCTGGAACTGACCTTCCTCGGCGGCGCCTCCAGCATCGGCAGGCGCCCCTCCGAGCTCCACCCCGGACTGCGCATCCACCAGGGACTGACCGTCGAGCCCGTCACGGAGGAGGTCGCGGACAAGGTCGACGTCCTCTTCCTGGCCACCCCGGCGCCGGTCTCGGCCGAGCTGGCCTCCCTCTACGCCGACCGGATCCCGGCCGTCGTCGACCTCAGCGGTGCCTTTCGCATCCGTACGCCGCACCTGCACGACCGCTGGTACCCGAAGGTCGCACGACGCACCGACCTGGCCGACCGCTTCGTCTACGGCGTACCCGAGCTGGTCGGCGACCAGTTGAAGGACGCCGCGCTCATCTCGCTGCCCGGCTGCTACGCCACCGCGATCACCCTGGGACTGGCGCCGCTCACGCTCGGCCTCGGCCTGGACCTCAAGACGGTCGTGGTGGACGGCAAGAGCGGCTCCAGCGGCGGCGGGCTCCAACTGCGCACCTCCGACCTGCACCCGTTCCGGGCCGGGGCCATCGCCCCGTACTCGCCGACCGGGCACCGGCACGCCGCCGAGGTCGCCGACTTCCTGGAGCGGAGCAAGCCCGGCGCCGTCGGCAACCTGTCCATGTCGGCGTACGGCGTCTCCAATGTGCGCGGTCTGCTGACCTCCTCGTACGTCTTCACCGACGACAAGGTGGACCAGCGCGAGCTGTCGCGGGCGTATCTGCGCTTCTACAAGGGACGCCCGTTCGTGCGCGTGCGACGGCACGACGAGACGCTGATCCCGGTGCCCGACCCCCAGGTCGTCCTCGGGTCCAACTTCGCCGACGTGACGGTCCTGCACGACGAGGAAGGCAGCCGGATCGTCGTGCTCGCCGCGCTCGACAACCTCGTCAAGGGCGCCGCCGGACAGGCGGTGCAGGCTGTGAACCTGCGGTTCGGCCTGCCGGAGGAGACAGGACTGACGCAGCAGCCGGTGATGCCGGCATGAGCGCACAGCACCTTGCCCCTACGGTCGTGAAGCTCGGCGGCAGCTGCCTGGACGACCTCGACGGCAGCTGGTGGGACGACCTGGCCCGCCTCGGCCGGGACCGCCCCCTGGTCCTCGTGCACGGTTGGTCCAAGCCGCTCAAGCGTCTCAGCGCGCGCTACAGCGAACCGTCGGCGATCCTGCGCGACCGCTACGGCAACCAGAGCCGCTGGACCACGCCCGAGGTCATCGACGACATCAAGGCCGTCAGCGCCGAACTGGCCGCGGACGTCCTGGGGCGGCTCGAGGACCGCGGCATCACCGCGGAACGGCTGCTCGGCAGCGACGGTCTGGTCAGCGCCGGCGAGGGCGAGCGCTGGTGGTGGCGGGAGAAGCAACTCGTCGAGCTGGAGAACTTCGTCGGCCCGATCACCGGTGTCGACGTGACCCCGCTGAAGAGCCTCAGGCCCGGCCACGCCCACCTCGTCACCCCGCTCGCACGGAACGCGGCCGGCCAGGAGGTCAACACCGACGCCGACCGGGCCGCCGCCGCCATCGCCGGGGCCACCGGTGCCACCGACCTGGTCCTCGTCACCGACGTCGGCCACCTCCTGATCGACGGCGAACCGGTGAGGCTCATCAGCGGCCCGGCCGCGGCCGCCTTCCGCGACAAGGGAGCGAAGGGCGGCATGCGCAAGAAGCTGCGAGCCGCGGGGGAGGCCCTGGACCACGGAGTGGAACGGGTCGTCATCGGCAGCGCCGCCGTCACCGAGCTACTGGACGGCCGAGTCGGCACGGTCATCACCGACGAGCGGCCCTCCACCCACACATCAGGAGCGAGCGCATGACGCGGCCCCGTGTACTGGTCGTCAACAACGGAACCCTGTCCCTCAAGCAACTCCGGTCCCGGTTCGAGGCGTTGGGGTCCGACACCGACGCATCCGACGCCTTGTCCGTACCCGCTCGGGTGGACGGCCGCTACCAGGCGATCGTGCTGAGCGGCACCAAGGTACGCGCGTACGACACCGAGTACTACAAGCCACTGATCGACCTCGTCGCCGCCACGGACGTGCCGGTCCTCGGCATCTGCGGCGGTATGCAGATCCTCTCCGTCGCGGCCGGCGGCCGCCTGGAGGAAGGACCGCAGCGGGTCGGCGGTTACGAGGCACAGGTCGACACGCAGGAACCGCTCTTCATCTACGTGAAGCCGACGGTCACCGTCTTCCACCGGCACACCCTCTACCTCCAGGAAGCCCCGGCGGGCTATCGCACCATCGGCCGCTCAGAGCAGGCGCCCGTCGAGTTCCTCCGCTCCGACGACGGCCGGGTCTTCGGCTCCCAGGCCCATCTGGAGTTCCGCAAGGACGGCCTGGAGATCCTGCGCGGCTTCGCGCAGCTCTACCGGTGACCCCCACCCCGCCCGATTCCCCTCACCTCTCAGTTCCTGAGATCCCTCACACACCAGACGCAAGGAATTCGCCATGAGTGCTCTGGAAGAGCCGCAGGACCCCGCCCTCACCGTCCACCTCAACGGCAGCGGCGGCGTCATCAAGGGCTGGGTGGTCGTCGACACGCTCGTCGACGGCCTGGCCATGGGCGGCACCCGCATGACCACGGGGGTGACCGAGGAGGAGGTCGCCGGCCTGGCCCGCGACATGACCGAGAAGTTCACCCTGGCAGGACTGCGCATCGGCGGGGCCAAGGCCGGAATCGTCTCCGACGGCACCGACCGCGAGGAGACGTTCCGCACCTTCGGCCGCACGGTGAAGCCGCTCCTGCACGGCGGCATCCACCTCGGCATCGACATGGGCGTCACCCCCGCCGACCGCGCCGTCTTCTTCGCCGAGGCGAACTACGACCCCCGCTACCGCCTCGGCGCCCCCGACATGCCGATCGACTGGCGTACGTACTACGAGCCCCTGATCGACGCCACCGGCCACGGGGTCGGCGTCGCCGCGATCACCGCTCTGGAGGCGAGCGGCCGTACCGAGCCCGCCCGGGTCGTGGTGCAGGGCTTCGGCGCGGTGGGCCGGGCGGTGGCGCGGTTCCTCGAGGACCGTGGGCACGTCGTGGTCGGCATCGCGGACGTCCAAGGCACGATCAGCGCCGACCGGCTCCCGGTCGCCGAACTCGTCGCCGTCACCGACCAGTTCGGCCGCATCGACCGCACCCGTCTCCCGGAGGGCGTCCAGCTCTCCGGCGAGCCCGACGCCTGGCTGGACGTCGACGCGGACATCCTGATCCTCGCGGCGCAGAAGTACGCGCTCACCGCCGAGAACACCCACCGCCTGCGGGCCGGCCTGGTGGTGGAGGGCGCCAACCTGGCCTCCAGCGCGGCCGCGAAGGAGAAGGTGGCCGCCTCAGGGGCGGCGCTGGTCCCCGGAGTGATCGCCAACATCGGGGGCGCCGCCTCAGCGGCCCTCGCCGTCACCCGGGTCGTCCCCTTCGACCTGCCCGCCGAGGCGCGCAAGGCGTGGGTCTTCGACTGGGTCGGTGACCGGGTACGGCAGAACACCCGCGACCTGCTGGAGATTGCCGCCGCCCGCGCCGGCAACCCGCTGCCCGAGTTGCTGGCCGCCCGCAGGAAGGACCGCTGATGAGCACGACCGCCACGGCGCGTGCAGGGACGACGGCGGGGGAGCGGTCCACCCCTGTGGCCGCGGTCGTCCCGGCGGAGCGCGCCGCCGAGTACCGCCGCCGTGGCTGGTGGCGCGAGGAGACCTTCCTCGACGACCTCCACCGCCAGGCCGCCCTGCGTCCACGCCGGCTGGCCGTCGCGGGCCGGCGCGTCGCGGAGTCCCGCACCGACACCCTGGACTACGCCGAACTGAACCGGCTGACCGACCGGTTCGCCCTGGCCCTGCTCGAACTCGGCGTGCGACCCGGCGACTTCGTGGCCGTACAGCTCCCCAACCGATGGGAGATGGTGCCGCTGATCTTCGCTTCCATCCGCGTCGGCGCCGTCATCATCCCCATCTCGCCCATCTGCACGGAGGAAGAACTGCGCCACCGCCTCGGCCTCACCGGGGCCCGGGTGTGCGTCACCCTTCCCCGATGGGCGGGTACACCACTGGCGGAGATCGTCACCCGGCTCCAGGGTGAACTGCCCTCCCTCGAACACGTCTCGGTGGTCGACGGCCCGGTCCCCGAGGGCGCGCTCTCCTTCCACGAGCACTTCGTGGCAGAGGAACGGGAGGAGCGTGAGGACGCCGCCGCCCGCCTGGACGGCTTGGCCCTCGGCGCAGACGACCCGTTCGTAGTGCTGTTCACCTCCGGCACCACGGGCCTGTCCAAGGGCGTCCTGCACAGCCCGAACACGGTCCACTCGGCCGTACGCGGTTACGTCGACGCGTTCGGGGCGGGCGACGACTGGGTCGCGGCGGTGTCCACACCTCTGGTCCACTACTCGGGGTTCGCGCAGGGCGTCCTCGCGGGCGTCATGCTGGGCGGCACGGTCGCCTTCCAGGACGTACGCCGCAACGAGGCACTGCTCGATCTGGTGGAGCGGTACGGGGCGGCCCTCCTGTACGGGCCGCCCGCCACCCTCGCCGACGTCGCCGCGTCCCAGCGGGCCGAGCGGCGTGACACGAGCACGCTGCGGCACGTGGTGATCGGCTCGGCCCCGGTCCTGCAGGAGTTGGCCGACGAGGTCCACGAGACGCTCGGAGCCCGCGCCCACTCCCTGTGGGGCATGTCCGAGAACGGTCCCGTGACCACCACCCGACCCGAGGACCCGGCGGGCTGGGCAGCGCGGAGCAACGGCAGCGCCATCGACGCCATGGAGACCCGCATCGAGACGTCCGCGGAGTTCGGAGGCGCGCAGGCCTCCGGCACGCCGGGCTCCGTGGGCCGGCTCAAGGTGCGGGGTGCGTCCCTCGCACTCGGCTACCACCGGCGTCCGGAGGCGTTCGCGGCCGAGCTCGGAGCGGACGGCTGGTTCGACACCGGGGACCTCGCCCGCGACGACGGCAGGGGCGGTATCCGCATCATCGGCCGGGCCCGCGACGCGGTCCTGCGGGACGGGCAAGTGGCGCCGATGACGGAGCTGGAGGCGGTGATCGGCAGCCACCCCCAGGCCGTCGAGGCCGCGCTGGTCGGCCTGGAGCCGCCGGCCGACCACACGGGAGCCGGGCCCGGGAACGTGATCGTCGCCGTCGTCGTCCCGCGAGACGGCCGGGGCCCGACACTCCAGGAGGTACGGGACCGGGTCGCGCAGGCGGGTCACGACCCCCGCTTCCTGCCGGACCGGCTGGAGCTGGTTCCCGCTCTCCCGAAGACGCTGACCGGCAAGGTCCGTAAGGCGGAGCTGCGCGAGCGGTACACCCTGCCGTCGGCGTCAGCGTCGGCGTCTGCCTCGTCATCCTCATCACCCGTGCTCTGAACGGCACTTCGCCCCCGTCAGCCGTTTCCCCCGATCGCTGGAGCTGTCATGCCCCACCCCGCACCGGTTCCCATGTCGGCGACCCTCGCCGCCGATGAGGCCCTGGCCCGACGCCGCCGGGCCGGGGAACGGGTCCTGTCGATGGCCAGCGGGGAGATCGGCCTGCCCGTCCTGCCCGCGCTCAGGGACCGGCTCGCCGCCGCCGCGGCCGAGAACGCGTACGGCTCGGTCGCCGGAAGTCACGCCCTGCGTAACGCCGTTGCGGGCTACTGGGAGCGGCGCGGCCTGGGCATCGAGCCGGGACTCGTCGTCGCGGGCCCCGGCAGCAAGTCCTTGCTGTTCGCGCTGCTCCTCGCCATCGGCGGAGACGTGATCGTCCCGGTTCCGAGCTGGGTCAGCTACACGGCGCAGGCCCGGCTGGCCGGGGCGCGGCCCATCCCCGTCCCGATCCTGCCGGGCGAGGGCGGTGTGCCCGACCCGGACCGACTGCGCGAGGCGGTCGCCGACGCCCGATCCGCCGGGCAGGACCCGCGAGCCGTGATCGTGACCACGCCGGACAACCCGACCGGCACGGTCGCCTCCGCCGACACCGTACGACGGCTGGCCGACGCGGCACGCGAACTGGACCTCGTCATCGTCTCCGACGAGATCTACCGCGATCTGGTGTACGACACCTCCGCGCCGGCCGTCTCCCCGGCCCTGTTCGCGCCGGAGCGGACGGTGGTCACCACCGGCCTGACCAAGAACCTGGCGCTCGGCGGCTGGCGCACGGGAGTGGCCCGGCTGCCCGACAGCGAACCGGGGCGCGCCCTGCACACCCGGCTCGTCGCGATCGCCAGCCAGATCTGGTCGAGCCCGCCCGCCCCGGTGCAGACGGCGGCCGCGTACGCGTTCGGGGAGCCGGCCGAGGTCGTCGAGCGCATCGCGGCGAGCAGACGGCTGCACGAGAAGGTCGTACGCGCGGTCGCCGCCCGTTTCACCGCCGCAGGAGCGGAGTTGGCCCCCGTCGCGGCGACCTGCTACCTGTACCCGGACTTCGAGCCCCTGCGGGAGCACCTCGCCCAGGCACACGGTGTGCGCGACGGAGACGCCCTGGCCGGCCTCCTCTCGGAGCGTCACGGGGTCGGAGTCCTGCCCGCGAGCGCCTTCGGGGAGCCCGCCAGCCCCCTGCGAATCCGGGCGGCGACAAGCCACTTCTACGGCGACACCCACGAGCGGCGCACGGCCGCGCTGGACGCCGCGGAACCACTCGACCTGCCCTGGATACGGGAGTCGGTCGACCGGGTCGGCGAGGTGCTCGCCGACCTCACGGGCGCGCAGGCGCCGGCGCTCCTCCCTCACCCCTGATCCACCTCAACTCACCTACACGCAAGAGGAGTCACCCGTGTCCCACCCTCATCTGCCCGTCCTCTTCGAGGTCTTGTACAAGGGCGCACGCCACGTTGGCTTCGGCCGCCCCGAGGACGGCGCCCAGCAGACCCTGTACCGAGTGGAGGTCGGCGATACGGCCGCCGCGTTCATCGCCACGGACGGTTCGGAGGAAGCCCTGCGGGCCACCCTCACCGAGGGTGCGGAGACCGTCACCGTCACTGCCGGGGACCCGGAGGTGCAGCTGCTGCCACCGCTGCTGCCGGCGGCCACGGGCAACGCCCTGCTGAGCGGCTTCATGGGCACCCACAAGAAGAAGTGGGGAGGCGAAACAGCCCCTGAGGACGGGGAGTTCACCCCGCCCAAGTGGTTCTTCAAGGGGTTCGGCGACTGGGTGCGCCTGCCGGGCGAGGCGCTGAACGTGCCCGCGCACCCGGTCGCCCTCATCGAGGAGCCCGAGGTCGCCCTGGTCTACGTGAACGACACCGACGGGACACCGCACTACGCGGGCTACACCTTCGGCAACGACCTGTGCGACATCGGCCTGCACCGGCAGGACCCGGGCTACAACCCGTACTGCAAGCTGTGCGACACCGCTCTGACCCCTTGGCTGTTCCTCGGTCCGCCGCCCCGCACGGTGACGGGGCGGGTCACCATCGTCCGGGACGGGTCGACCGCCTGGGAGGGACTCTTCGACTGCGGCGACGACGCCCTCTACTACCGGGTGCACGACATGGCCGACCACCTGTTCACGTTCCCGGCGGTGCGACGGCCCGGGCTGGTCAACTACGTCCTCCTGGGCGCGGACGAGGCGAGCTTCCACGACGGGTTCCGCATCGCCGACGGCGACCGCATCGCCATCGACGTGAAGAGCCACGGCGTGGCCTTCGAGAACCAGGTGCGGTACGTCTCCCCGACCCCGTCCACCACCCCGGCCGCAGCCCCGGCGCCCCTCGCCGCAGAGGCGCCGGAGCGTGTCACCACGGCATGAAAACCTCGTGAAGCGGGGCCGGTCGAGCTGTGCAGACGCCGACCGGCCCGTGCACGCTCTCAGAGCGACCACCCCGTCCCGCCGTCCGACCTCGCTGGAGGAGACCGAGCCGTGCCCGCCACCCGCAGGAAACAGGTGCACCTCGCAGCCCAGCTGCCCGGCATCCACAACGTCACCGTCTGGTCGGACCCGCGCTCCGAGAGCCAGATCTCCATCGACTCCTTCATCCGGCTCGCGCAGACCGTCGAACGCGGCAAGTTCGACTTCTTCTTCCTGGCCGAAGGCCTGCGGCTGCGCGAGCACAAAGGCCATGTCTACGACCTGGACATCGCGGGACGCCCGGAGAACCTGACCGTGCTCAGCGCCCTGGCCGCCGTCACCACGCATCTCGGCCTCGCCGCCACGGTCAACGCCACCTTCAACGAGCCGTACGAGGTGGCGCGCAGGTTCGCCACCCTGGACCGGCTCAGCGGCGGGCGGGCCGCGTGGAACGTGGTGACCAGCTACGACGCCTTCACCGGCGAGAACTTCCGCCGGGGCGGCTTCCTCCCGGAGACCGACCGCTACACCCGGGCCGCCGAATTCCTCGGCACGGCACGGCAGTTGTGGGACAGCTGGGCCGAGGACGACCTGCGAGCCGATGCGGCGACGGGGGAGTACGCCACCGCCGGGGCCGGCCGCTTCGACCACCGGGGCCGGCACTTCGACATATCCGGCCGGTTCACGACCCCGCCCGGGCCGCAGGGGCACCCCGTGATCATCCAGTCCGGGGAGTCCGACGCGGGCCGCGAGTTCGCCGCGTCCGACGCTGAGGTCATCTTCAGCAAACACAGCAAGATCGACGCGGCACGGGACTTCTACCGGGACGTGAAGCGCCGCCTCGCCAAGTACGGCCGTGGCCCCGACGATCTGCTGATCCTCCCCACCGCCAACGCGGTCGTCGCCGACACCGACGAGGAGGCAGCCGCCTACGCCGAGGAGATCAGCCGTGAACTGGTGAGCCCGCAGACCGCGATCGCCCACCTGGAGGCCGTCTGGGGCTGCGACCTGTCCGCGTACGACCCGGACGGACCGCTCCCCGACATCGAGCCGGAGGACGACGCCCACCTCCTCAAGGGGCACTCAGTGTTCCGCAAGGGCCGGGGAGAGACGGCCCGGCAATGGCGCAAGCTCGCCGAGGAGCGGAACCTGTCGATCCGGGACCTGGTCATCGAGGTCGGCGGCCGCCAGACCTTCGTCGGCAGCCCGCGTACGGTCGCCGACGCCATCGACCACTACGTCCAGACCGAGGGCGCCGACGGCTTCGTCCTCGTCCCCCACCTCACCCCCGGCGGCCTGGACGACTTCGTGGACCGGGTGGTGCCGCTGCTCCAGGAGAAGGGCGTCCACCGGGACGACTACACCGGCAGCACGCTCCGCGACCACCTGGGCCTGTCCGCCGCACCCCGCCCGGCCGGCTGGGGCGGACCGGCCCCGCGCGACGACAAGGAGACCTCCGCATGACGGGCACGACCACCCCCACCGACCCGACGGGCACCCCCGGCGCCCCGCTGCACCTCGCCGTCGCGCTCGACGGCGCCGGCTGGCACCCGGCTGCCTGGCGCGAGGAAGGTGCCCGGCCCGGCGAACTGCTCAGCGCCGCGTACTGGGCCGACCTCGTTGCGGAGGCCGAACGCGGCCTGCTCGACTTCGTCACCTTCGAGGACGCCCTGGGGCTCCAGTCCGCCGCGTTCCACCGGCCCGACGACCGTACCGACCAGGTCAGGGGCAGCGTGGACGCGGTGCTGCTCGCCGCCCACCTCGCCCCGCTCACGACCCACATCGGCCTCGTCCCGACCACGAACGTCACCCACACCGAGCCGTTCCACCTGGCCATCGGCATCGCCACGCTCGACCACGCAGCCAAGGGCCGTGCCGGCTGGCGCCCGCAGATCTCGTCGCGCGCCGCCGACGCCGCCCACTTCGGCCGCCGCACCACCCCCCGGCTCACCGACGAGGACGTGACCGACTCGGAGCTGATCGCCGCGCGGCTGCGCGAACTGTTCACGGAGGCCGCCGAGGTGGTGGAAGCGGCGCGACGGCTCTGGGACAGCTGGGAGGACGACGCGGAGATACGGGACGCCCCGACCGGCCGCTTCATCGACCGCGACAAGGTCCACCACATCGACTTCCAGGGCGCGAACTTCAGCGTGAAGGGCCCCTCGATCACCCCGCGCACCCCTCAGGGCCAGCCGTTGGTGGCGAGCCTCGCGCACGCCTCCACTCCGTACGAGTTCGCGGCGCTCAGCTCCGACGTCGTCCACGTCACCCCGCACGACAGGGCCGGCGTCGCGGCGATCCTCACCCAGGTCGACGAGGCGGTGCGCCGCACGGGCCGAGACGTGACGGAACGGCCGCTACGGACCTTCGCGGACCTGCTCGTCCTCCTGGACGACGAACCCGGCGCCGCCGCCCGCCGCAAAGCCCGCCTCGACGAGGTGGCCGGCACGGAACTCGCCTCCGACGCCGAGATCTTCACCGGCACCCCTGCCGAACTCGCCGACCTGCTCCTCGACTGGCGCTCAGCCGGCCTCGACGGCTTCCGCCTCCGCCCGGCCACCCTGCCCCACGACCTCACAGCGATCACCCGCGGCCTGGTCCCGGAACTGCAACACCGCGGCGCATTCCGCACGCAGTACGAATCCACCACCCTGCGCGGCCACTTGAACCTCCCCCGACCTGCGAGCCGCTACGCGACGGCGGGTTGAGAAGTCCCGGTGTGACCGAGGGAGCGTGATCCCGGGACGAGGACAGCACCGTGGGGTACTTCGCGTCCCGGTCCCGGATCAGGCAGGTGATGGTGGCGTCAGCGTCCGCCAGGTCCATGGCCAGGCTGCGGTGGGGTGGGCAGTGGTGCCGAGGATTCGGACGCGGCGGGTGACGTGTTCGCCGTGCACCCTGCGGTAGTCCGAGGCCGAGTTGTCTCGGACCAGGCGGACAGTCAGCGCGCGGATTGAGTGGACCGTGGGCGGTCGGCTCGGTCTCTTCGGCCGGCACACACGGGCATGGCGGCGCTTCGTCAGGGTCGTGGTGCCATCGCAGCACGGTGTCAGGTCGTACCAGTAGCCGTGACCGGCATAGGACCTGACGGGGCAGCGGCACTGGCAGCGCGGCAAACAACGCCCGGTCCTCCGGTGCGAGTCTGACCCGGTCCGACCGAGCCGCCGCTCAAGGACGGTGAGCTGGTGGCGCAGAGCGAGAATCTCCGCCAGCCGCCGGAGGCGATCGTCGACGGGCTGGCCTTGCTGTGCGCCGCATCCTCAGGGCGTGGGCTGCTGGTCCCGGCCTGGCCGATACCGGAGGAGGCGGCTGCGTTTCCAGCCGCCCCGGAGCCGGCCTCACGCCTGCTCAGTGTGGCTCCACCCACCCGTGTCGAATGGCGTAGCCGCCGAGCTGCATTCGGGTCCGGACACCGGCTATGTCCATGAGACGGCGTAGGCGCCGGTGCAGCGTCCGCGGTGACAGCCCGAGTTGTGCCGCGGCCGTCGGGTCGGTCAGGCCTGCCAGCAGTAGGGCGAGGATCCTCCGGTCGAGGTCGGTCGGGCCTTCCGCACCGAGTTCGACGGTGGTTTCGGCTTCTCCGCCGGAGCCTGACAGTTCGAGCGGGTGGGCGGTGCGCCACACCGTCTCGAACAGCGCGTCCAGAGCATCCAGCAGGCCGCTGCGGTGCAGCAGCACGGCACCGGGCTCTCCGGCCGGTGTGTCCGCGAGCGGGACAAGGCCGAGGTCGGCGTCGGCCAGCACGAGTTTCATCGGCAGCTGGTCGGCGACACGCAGTTGCACGCCGTTGCGCAGTGAATCGATCGCATCGGTGATGATGCCCGGCTCTGCCAGCACGGCCCGGTCCAGTACCGCCCGGAAGTGCACGCCGCGGCCGATGGCCACGGGTTCGGCCGTGTTCTCGTCGGGCGGCACAGCGAGGAACGGTGCGGTGATGAAGCTGCGGACCTGCGTGCACGCTGCCTGCTGCACCTGGAGGAAGCGATGTCGGATGGCGTCGACGCCCGTGACGACCTCGATCAGATCGTTGATGCTGCTCCCGGTCATCGCCGCCCGGTGTTCCTCGGCGAAGGTCACCAGCGCCTGCTCAGCCATCCGCAATCCGTCTCGGCGCTCGCTGATGAGGGCGCCGAGCGCCATGGCCGGCGGCGCGGCGGTGAACTGCTCATCCGCCGACCCGATCACCAGTCCCCACTCGACCAGACGGGACAAGGCCTTGTCGACGTCGGCCCGCGATACGACGAGCAGATCCGACAGCAGCATCGCGGTGGAGTCGGGCCGTCCGAGCAGCGCCCGGTAGACGCGCTCGTCATCGGGTTCGAGGCCCAGGACATCCAGCATCGGCGACCGACTCTCTTCCGCTTGCCGCAGCAGGGGGAGTATGCGACATGGCGGCTGACCCTGAATAGTCCCTGCTGGGGGCAGGTGTGACGGGAAAGGCCCCGGGGAGTCGCCTCCCCGGGGCCCGACCGTGCGGTTCATCGCAGACCGTACGCCCGGATGATCTCGTTCTTGACGCTGAAGCCGCTGTCCGTCCCGGCGCTCGCGCGGACCGAGAGGAAGCCGCCGGGCTTCTTCGCTGTCCTGAACGAACCCGTCCAGTAGCCGTGGGCGCCCTTGGACAGGGTCACCTTCTGCCACGTGGCGCCGTCGTCGTACGAGACGTCCAGCTTCACCTTGGTGACGGTGCCCGGCACGTTGCCGAGGTCCATCGACACCGGCTTGAGCGCGATCTGCTGGGTCGCGTCGGCCTTGACGTCGCCGTGCAGGTCCGACTCCAGCTTGTAGTTCAGGTTCAGCACCGAGAACGGCTCGAAGAAGTCCGAGTCGACGGTGTCCGACATGAACGTCCACTCGGTGTGGGTGCGCGTCGACAACCGGAAGGTGTCACTGGGCCGCTCCGCGTCGAGGACGGCGCGGTAGGGCAGGTTGCCCGCCGGCACCTCGACCCACTGCATGTCCGTGCTGCTCGGGTTGTCGTGGATCAGCTTGTCGCCCTGGAAGACCTGTAGGTGGGTCGGCGTCTCACCCCAGTCCAGGAAGCCGCCCAGCCGCATGTTGTCGCTGGCCGAGGCCCATGCCTGCACGTTCCAGGTCATGTAGTTCTGCCAGCGGGAGTTGTACACGCCAAAGGACTCGCCCTGGCCGGGCCGGGTCGCCGGAGCGAACCAGTCCAGACGGGTGGTGCTGCCCTTGCCGTACGTGTTGTCGCCCGAGACCATCACCCACGGCAGGTCTCCGTCGACGCCCTGCGCATGGAACTCCCTCCAGACCTGGCCCGGGGTCACCCATTCGGTGCGGGTGCCCGGGTGCCACTCGCGCTCGGGGAGATTGAACGACGGGCTGAGGGTGAAGTCGGACCGGTAACCTTCCGCCACCCTGCCGTCCGTTGCCGAGTAGTAGCGGGCATCGATCCGGGCGAGGTCACCCTTGGTCGGCTTGTAGACCAAGGCCCGGTCCGGCACTTGGCCGGGGTATTCCCGTGTCAGGTCGTAGACGAACGGCGTGTACTCGGTCTGCTTCGCGGTCAGCTTCAGGAAGCCGGCCTTGGCCATCGAGACAAGGGTCCTGCCCGCATCGCGGTGCACGGTGGCGACCGGGATGGTCGACTCGCCGACGTACTCCATCAGGGCACCGACACCGTCGTTGACCACGATCAGCGCCTTCGCACCGGCCTCGGCAGCCGCCTCGGTGCGCTCCTCCGGCGACACCTCGTCGCTGCGCTTGATGACGACGGCCTTGCCCTTGGCTCTGACCTTCTTGTATTCGGCCGCCGCGCCGGTGCCCGCGTAGACGGCGTCCAGCTTGTCGGTGGCGGTGCCCAGCGCGCTGCCCGCCTGTACCAGTGTCTCGAAGCGGAGCCGGCCGCCCGGCGTGCTCAGGCTGAGCCGCGGCTCGCCCTTGCGCCAGCGGGTGGTCAGCAGGAACTCGCCCTGCTTCATCGGCTTCGTCGGCGCGACGTAGACGTCGTCGTACGTCGGCGGCAGCACGTACGCGCTGCGGTAGTCCATGAACGGGTCGAGGCCCTTGTAGTGGACGTTGAAGTCGACCTTGCGCTGGCGGTCCTCCGTGCGCTGCGGCGCCTCGGTCTGCAGCAGGCGTGCCTTGCGCGCGTCCAGCACCACGTCCGCGGAGCCGTTCCTGAGCACGGTCTCCGGGGCGACCAGCACGGCCAGACCGGAGCGGTCAGCCTTCTCGCCGGCCACGTCGAGGTACCCCGCGGCGGTGTACAGGCCGGGGGCCATGCGCATGGTGGTCGAGCCGTCGACGTAGACGTTCCACGGCCAGAAGTCGCCGGCCAGGTTGACGGTGACCCAGCCGGCGGCGGGCTTGCCGTCCCGGCCGACCAGCTTGATGTTCAGGTCGTAGCGCTCCTCCTCCTTGAGCAGTGCGACGGAGGTGCGGGTCACCGGCTTCCCGGTGGCCGCATCGGTGCCTATCACGTAGCCGACGTGCCGGCCGGCCGAGACGGCTTGCGGGTCACCGGTCGCCGGGACGGTGGCTGTGCCGCCCGCCGGGACGGTCACCTTGGTCGCTCCCAGCGCGAACGGGCCGCCGCCGTCGCTCAGCGCCAGATTCAGCGTGACGTCGGCCGAACCTGAGTTGGTGAACGTCAGGTCCTTCTTGACGGCGACGTCGCTCGGCTCGTGCGGCCACGTGTAGTTGCCGAAGAAGAGCGATCCGGTACCGCGGACCGTGGTGCGCACGGCGGCGGCCACATCGACACGTCCGGTGCCGACCTCGTACGGCGAGTACCCCTCGTCCAGCGCCTTCGCGGTGCTCATCAGGTGTTCCTTGAGCTGCGCGCCGGTCCAGTCCGGGTGCCGCTGGGCCAGGATCGCCGCCGCGCCGACCACGTGCGGGGTGGCCATCGAGGTGCCGCTGAGGGTGCGGTAAAGGCCCTCACCACCGTCGGTCATCTCCTGCGAGCGGGCCGCGGTGATGTCCACGCCGGGCGCCGCGATGTCCGGCTTCATGCCGCCGGAGCCGGCCAGCGGGCCGGTGCTCGAGAAGGACGCGAGCCGGTCCTGCTTGTCCGTGGCGGCCACGGTCAGCGCCGAGGCGGCCGCGCCCGGGGCGGAGATGCTCTCCGGGCCCGCGTTACCGGCGGCGATGACGAACAGAGTGCCGTACTGCTCGGAGAGCGCGTCGACCGTCTGCGACATCGGGTCGCTGCCGTCCGTCGGGTAGGTGTCGCCGAGGCTCATGTTGACGACGTCCGCACCGGATTCGGCGGCCCACTGCATGCCGGCCATGACCCAGGAGTCCTGGCCGTAGCCCTCCGCACCGCCGAGCACCTTGCCGACGAACAGGTCGGCACCGGGGGCGACGCCCTTGTTGTCGCCTCCGGAGGCGGCGCCGGAGCCGACGATCGTGCTGGCCACATGCGTGCCGTGCCCGTTGATGTCGGCGATGGCCTCACCCGGTACGAAGCTGGCCGTGTCGTCGATCACGCCGGCGAAGTCGGGGTGGTTGACGTCGATGCCGGTGTCTAGCACCGCGACCTTGACGCCCTTGCCGGTGTACCCGGCCGCCCAGGCCTCGGGCGCGCCGATCAGCGGCACGCTGTCCTTGAGGTTGACCTTCACGCGACCGTCGAGCCACAGCTTTGCCACACCCGCGCCCAACTTGGCGCTGCCTTGCGGCGCGACGGCTTTCCAGAAGGTGCGGGCCTGCCGCTTCTCGGTGCTGAGCACGGCGCCGCGGATGCCCTTGAGCTTGCGGGTCAGCTTGCTGCCGCGGGGGGCCGTCGGCTCGACGGCCGAGCGGGACTTCGATTGGGCGTACGTCGCGATCAGCGGCACCGCGGCCGACTTCGCGTCGTCGTAGCCCATCTCGATCAGGTCGGTGACGTTGAACAGCCGGCGGTCCAGCTTGTCCGTGCCCAGCAGCGGCATCGCCTCGTCCGGGATGACGAACAGGTCACCTTTGATCTCCTGGATCTTTACGCCGCCGACGGCGCTGTCCGGCCGGTCGACGTCGGCGGTCTGCTTGCCGTCGGCCATCGTGGTGACCGTGACGATGTCGCCGGTGACCAGGGTGACCTTGTGGGTCGCCGAGGGCCTGGCGGGAACGGTGGGCTTGCTCGGAGCGGCTTGTGCGGGCGCTTGCAGAACTGCGAGCCCCGACGCCAGAAGCGGCACCACGGTGGCAGTCGAGATCAACTGCCAGCGTCTGCGCCGGAAGGCGGAAGACTGAGAGGGGGAGGACATGGCATGGGTCTATCGGCCGGTAACGCCCGACGTGAAGGCCTGATCGCGGCAAGTCGACGCCATGGCAAGGACTTGCCAGCCGCAAAGGGCTAGGAACCCGGGCAAGACTCACTCGCTGACGCCGAAATTCTCGTTGGGTTCGGTCGTCGTGCGGGGGCGGGTTCAGGCGTGGGGGGCTGTCCGGCTGGGTCGGCGTCTCGCCGAGGTCGATACGGCGTTGCTCGTCGCGCACCTTGTAGTCGAGCTCTGCAATGCAGACGGCGCAGGTGTACATCGGCCGTTCGCCGTCGGGAGTGCATGCGGGGCCGATCCACGTCTCACGGATGCCTTCGCGGCGGCAGTACAGCCAGCACCGGCCGGTGAGGCACGGACGATGTACGCGAACAGCCCCGCCGCTCGGTGGAGGCGCACATCCGCTACCACGCCCGCCATCGTCTCGAGGCCTTCGTCGGCACCGTGACATGGGGTCGAGGGCCCGCCTCCCGGCTGGGCGAGTTGGCTGGAGTGGGCTGCCGATCGGTGGCTCTTGCTTGCCTGACTGTTCCTCAGCGCACTGACGGGATCGGGACCGTCGCTGCCGTTCCCCAGCGGAGCGAACACGGCCTGCGAGGAAGGCCGCCGGGGAGTTCTGGTGGCCGGAGCCGATGGTCAGGAAGAGCGGCGCGATCATCGGGGCAAAGGACTGCGGCAGGGAGTTCGCGACCCGGAAGACGCTGTGCCGCTCGAAAAGTCATCGTCGTCGGAGCAGTGACGATCCGTTGGCTTTGAGCATGTGCGGGTGATCCTGTCCCTTCCGTACAAGGTGACTCGGGAGTTGCTCTCCCTGCTGTCGGCGCTGCTTCGCAGCAACGGGCGAGAGACGCGGAGCTGCTTGTGTTGCGGTATGGGAATGCGGTGCTGCGCCGGCAGCCGGTCGGCCCGGTCCGCTACGAGCCAGCCGATCAACTCTGGTTCGCGGTCCTCTCCGTTCTGATACCTCGACGTCGCCGGCGCGACGTCTTCCCGGTCACGCCCGGCACCCTCCTCGGGTGGCACCCACGTTCATCGCGGGGAGGTGGGACTACAGCGCACGCAGGCCCGCCGGTCGCCCGCCGGCCTCGCCGCCGGCGAACGCCTGCCCCCATGCCGGTGCTCCTGGCCTGTACGGGCCTGCGGCGCGGACGCCGACGAGTGGGAGCGCCGCGGGAAGCAAGTGAGCAAGGAGATTGCGGCGCACCGGCGCCCGGGCGCTGAAGCCACCGACCGGCCCCGTGTCGCGATCGAACCAGGGAGCCCTACGGCGGGGCGGAAAACAGTGCTAGAAAGTGAATATGAATGGGTTTTTGAGCCCAAAACGCCATGAGTCACACCATCTCTCCGCCGACCCCGCGTCTGGTCAGCGTGAGTTCGAGGGCTCGGGGCTGCGCTCTCCGCTGAATCTGCGCAGCGCAGCCGGGCAGGTGTTCGTTATGCAGGTCGTGATCGTGGTGCTGCTGGTTGCGGCCGCGGTGACGGCCCTGGTGCTCCAGGCGGGGAATGACCGTACGCGGGAGGCCGAGCGCCAGTCTCTGACCGCAGCAGAGACGTTCGCGAACGCCCCGGGCACGGTCCAGGCCTTGAACAGCAAAGATCCGACGGCCGTGCTGCAGCCGCGTGCCGAAGCAGCCCGGAAGCGGGCTGCGGTGACCTTTATTGTTGTTATGGACACCAAGGGAATCCGATATACACACCCCGACCCGAAAGAGATCGGGAAGAAGTTCATCGGCACCATCAAACCGGCGCTGGAAGGCCGCACCACTATCGAGCGGGCCCGCGGGCTGCCCCTCCACGCGGGCAGGGGGCCGGTCATCCAGGCGGTGGTCCCGGTGACCGATGTCCGCGGCTCGGTCGTCGGCCTGGTGGCCGCCGGGATCAAGGTCCAAAACGTGACTAGCATGTTCCAGCGGGAACTGCCGATCATCTTCGGCGCCGGGGCGGCCGCGCTGGCCCTGTCCACCTCCGGGATGGCACTGGTGGCCAGGCGGTTGAGTCGGCAGACACACGGTCTGGAGCCCGCGGAGATGACGCGCATGTACGAACACCATGACGCGGTGCTGCATGCGGTCCGGGAAGGGGTACTGATCATCGGTGCCGACGGACGGCTGATGCTGGCCAATGACGAGGCGCGGCGGCTGCTGGAGCTACCCCCGGACGCGGAGCAGCGGCAGCTGGAGGAGCTGGAGCTGGACACGGACATGGCACAGCTGCTGGCGTCGGGCGAGCCGGCCACAGATGAGGTGCATCTCGCAGGGGACCGACTGCTGGCGGTCAACATGCGCCCCACCGCCCCGCACGGCGGCCAAGCGGGCTGGGTGGTGACGTTGCGCGACACCACAGAGCTGGCGGTGGTCACCGGACGGGCGGCGGTGGCGCGGGAGCGGCTGACGCTCCTGTACGAGGCGGGCAAGAGGATCGGCACCACGCTGGACGTGGTGCACACCGCACAGGCATTGGCGGATGTGGCGACGCCGCGGTTCGCCGACATCGTCACCGTCGATCTTCTGGAGTCGGTGGAGCGCGGCGAGGAGCCGACCAGGACGGCGGGTATGCGCCGAACGGTGATCAGCGAGGGGTACCAGGAACGGGAGGAGATCTACCCGGTCGGAGAGCTGATCACCTACTCGCGGTCGGCCCCGCAGACGCGGGCCCTGGAGACAGGGCGGGCAGTGCTGGAGGACGACCTGCGACAGGCCTGGGGGTGGCGGGAACAGGACCCCGACGGCGCCAGTAGGGCCCTGGAGTGCGGGGTGCATTCGCTGGTGACCGTGCCGCTCCAGGCACGCGGTGTGGTGCTGGGAACGACGAACTTCTGGCGCAAGGGGGATTCGCCCCCGTTCAAGGAAGAAGACCTCTCCTTCGTGGAGGAGCTGGTGGCGAGGGCGGCGGTGGCCATCGACAACGCCCGCCGCTTCACCCGGGAGCACGCGATGGCGGTGACACTGCAGCGGAGTCTGCTACCGCAGGGGGTACCGGAACAGGATGCGCTGGAGGTGGCCTGGCGGTATCTGCCGGCCGAAGCCGGGGTGGGCGGGGACTGGTTCGACGTCATCCCGCTGCCGGGCGCCCGGGTGGCACTGGTGGTCGGTGACGTGGTCGGCCACGGACTGCATGCGGCGGCGACGATGGGGCGGCTGCGCACCGCGGTGCAGAACTTCTCCGCCCTGGACCTGCCGCCGGACGAACTGCTCGGGCACCTCGACGAACTGGTCACCCGCATCGACAGCGACGAGAGCGCCGGCGACGGCCCGCAGGGCCGGCAAAGCGAAGCAGTCACCGGGGCGACCTGCCTGTACGCGATCTACGACCCGGTCACGGGAGTCTGCACGACGGCGCGTGCAGGGCACCCGGGCCCGGCGGTGGTACATCCGGACGGGACCGTCACCTCTCCGGACGTGCCCGCTTCGCCACCTCTCGGCCTGGGCAGCCACTCCTTCGAAACCACCGAGCTGCGCCTGCCCGAGGGCTCACGACTTGTCCTGTACACCGACGGACTGATCGTGAACCGTGACCAGGACATCGACACCGGACTCGTCCTGCTGCACCAGGCGCTGGAGGGCGCGGGGCGGACTCCGGAGGAGACGTGTCAGGCGGCGATCGACGCGATGCCGTCGGCGCACCCGTCCGATGACATCGCACTGCTGGTGGCGCGCACCCGATTGCTCAAGCCGTCCCAGGCGGCGCACTGGCAGGTGCCGCCCGATCCGGCGGCGGTGGCCCCGGTCCGTGCGGAGTGCGGGGCGCAACTGCAGGCATGGGGACTGAATGACATCGGGTTCACCACGGAACTCATCCTCAGCGAGCTGATCACCAACGCCATCCGGTACGGCTCGCCGCCCATCAGCGTGCGGCTGCTGCACTACCGCAGCCTGATCTGCGAGGTGTCGGACGGGTCCAGCACCTCGCCACATGTGCGCAGAGCAGCGACCACGGATGAGGGCGGCCGTGGGCTGTTCTTGGTGGCGCAGTTCGCCCAACGGTGGGGCACGCGGTACACGCCGGGCGGCAAGGTCATCTGGGCCGAACAATCGCTGCACGACGGCGCCGCTGCCGCAACGGGCGACGCACTCACCGAAGCGCTCCTCGACCAATTCGACGATCCCACCCTCTGATGGGCGTGTACCAGCGGCGCTCCGGCAGGAACTGACTTGGCGGTCGGATCCGCCGCGAGGTGAAGCAAAGGCAGAGCTGATCTGCCGACCGCAGCCGAAGGCGCGCAGGATTATCAGGGCGCAGAGAGTGAGCACGACCGGGCCCTCTGAGGGCCGCCCGCCTCCAGCAGCCGGTGGGCTTCCCCAGCCTGCTCGGCCGCCAGGGTCCGTGCGACACGGGGGCACCCCGCCTTCCTGCGCCAGACCCTCTCCCTCGCCGCCCGGAGGGCGATCATCGCGCGCCCTGAGGCTGCCCGTCAGGGATCAGCCTGGTCCGATGCGTGTTCCCTACGAGGGGCAAGTGCCGCGTGGCGCCCATGCGGGCAGCGGGCCCGACACAGCCTAGGGCCCGTACAAGGTGCGGCTCGCTCAGCACTGCGACAATGCGAAGAGGGACTGCGAAGAGTCAGCCGCCCCCCGGGGTGCACAGGCCCGACGTGCGCGTGGCCTCGTCCGGAGTGCCGATCCGTGACTTCCCGCTCGGCGGACGACGAAGTGTCCCGCTGAGGCTTGGGCGCCTGTCCGGAGGCCCGGGTTTTCCCCGGGACCGCATTGGCGGGAGTCCCCTTGGACAGCGGAAAGGCCGGGTGTGAAGCCCGTGGAGCAGAGCATTGACTACCAGGCGTTGTTCTCGGCCACGCCGAGTCCATATTTGGTGCTGCGCCCGGACCTGGTGATTATCGACGTCAACGACGCGTACCTGCGGGCCACCGGTCGGAGCAGGCAGGACCTGGTCGGCCAGTACCTGTTCGATGCCTTCCCAGACAACCCGGCGGACCCTACCGCGGACGGGGTGCGGAATCTGAGTGCCTCGCTGGACCGGGCGCTGCAGTCGAAGCAGCCGGACACGATGGCGCTGCAGAAGTATGACATCCCCGTTCCGTACCGGCCCGGAGTATTCGAGGAGCGGTGGTGGTCGCCGATCAACACTCCCGTGCTGGGGCCGGACGGGCAGGTGACGTGGATCATCCACCGCGTGGAGGATGTGACCGAGTTCGTCCGCTCCCGCTCGGCCCACCCGACGCGCGGACCGGGGGGTAAGCGGATGGCGATGGAGGCCGAGCTGTACACGCGGGCGCGGGAGCTGCAGGTGCTCAACGAGGAACTGCGCCAGGCGCACGCCCGGGAACGCCAGGTCGCCGTCGCCTTGCAGGAGGCCATGCTGCATTCGCCCGACCTGGACCGGCACCGGAATATCGCGGTGCGCTACCTGCCCGCGGTCGGGTCGCTGAACGTGTGTGGCGACTGGTACGACGTCGTGGATCTGCCCGACGGCTCGTTCGGTGTCGCGGTCGGCGACGTCGTCGGCCACGGCCTGGAGGCCGCCGCGGTCATGGGCATGCTCCGCAGCGCGCTGAGCGCCGCCGTCCGTGCCCTCCGCGAGCCGGCCAAGTCACTGGAGGTGCTCGGCCTGTACGCCCGATCGGTCGAGGGCGCGTTGGTCACCACCGCCGTCCAGGCCGTGATCGACACCCACCATCAGCGGATCGCCTACAGCAGCGCCGGTCACCTTCCGCCCGTCCTGGTTCACTCCGACGGCACCAGCGACCTGCTGGACCAGGCCACCGACCCCCCGCTGGGCGCCCGTCCCGAACACGTCCCCCGTCCCCAGGCCACCCTGCGCTACACCCCCGGTGACGTCCTCGTCCTGTACACGGACGGGCTCGTCGAACGCCGCGACGAGGACATCGATGCAGGCCTGCACCGGCTCACCAACGGCCTCACCCGTCATGCCCGCCTGAGCCCAGACCGCCTCGCCGACGCCCTGCTGGCCCACCTTGATGTGGCTGGCGGTGCCCAGGACGATATTGCCCTGGTCGTCGTGTGCCTATGACATCGCGCCGAGGCCTTTCAGGTTGATGTCGCTCTCTGAACCAGTTTGCTGCACTCACTGCCCGCGCAGGCGATCTCCCTCGACGACTCCCGTCCGTGAGGAACGCCGCCGTGACGCGCACGCAGTTCAGCGCAAGCTGGATGCCATCGCGGCGGCCATGCTGGAGTAGCGCGAGGGTGCGAGCCACACAGCGGCCGACGAGCTACGGCGTGCCATCCGCATGGAGCAGAAGCAGTAACAGGGCTGCGTCACGGACGTCCGTCAGCGAGGAACGCGACCTGCTCCGGGGGCTGGTGCGGCGTCGAGGGCACGACCGGCCGTACCGGGGCGGGTGGCACCTGTCGGGGGCGAACCGACCGGGCCGGCGCGAGGGTACACCGCCGCGCCGCCCCCGGGCCGCACAGAATGGCAGAGCCTGCTGCGGGAGGCGCTGGTGCACATGGCCGGATCCGGGCCGGGTAGAGCTCGTCAAGCGATTCGATCATGCCTCGCAGCGCCCGCGCGGACGCGCCTGGGTGGTGCATGGAGGGCGAGTTCGAGAACCGCGCGTTCGTCGGTCGTACAGAACGGATTGCACAGCGGGCAGCCGCAGTGCGGCCCCTGTGTGGAGGGGCCGCAGCCGACAACGTCAGTTCTGGTCGATGGCGGGCGGGGCGGTGCTGACGCCCCAGGTCGTGGGCTTGTGGGAAAGGTCGATCTTGATCGTGCCGGAGCGGAGCAGATCCTTGTGGGAGAGCCAGCTCTGGTGCAATGTGCCCTTGCCCGTGTTCACGGAAGACACGTACTGGAGCTTCGAAGCGTCGGCGCCCGGCGCCTCGATGTTGATCTTGTTTCCGTGTTCGGGCCGGATCTCGACCTTTTCGAACATGGGCGCAGTGACGATGTAGTTGGCGGAGCCGGGCTGCGCCTCAAACACGCCGGCCATGGCGAAGACGAGCAACGACGACGTGGCGCCGAGGTCGTCGTTGCCGGGCATGCCGTACGCGTCGTCGGTGAAGAGCGTTCGCATCGCACGCAGCACCGCGGACGTCTTCCACGGGGCGCCGGTCCACGAGTACATCCACGGAGTGTGGAAGTCGGGCTCGTTGTTGGGGTTGAAGGCGAAGTTGTTGTGGTAGTCGTACGCGCCGCTCACCCACGACTCCGAAGCGGCCTTCGCCGGGTCGGTGAGGACGGTCGGCATGTCGAAGAACTTGTCCAGCCGCTGCTCCGCAGCCGCCTGGCCGCCCATGAGACCGAAGAGGGTCTGCGGGTCCTGCTGGGCGAGCCACTGGTACTGCCATGCGGTGCCTTCGTGGAACGCACCGGCCTGGGTGGGGTCGGGATCACCGGCGACGGTGCCGTCCTCGTTCTTGGCGACGGGGAACCCTGAGAAACCCTGCGACGTGACGCTCGGGTCCCACAGCTTGGCGAAGTTGTCGCAACGCGACGCGAGCGTCGCGGCCTTGTTCTTGTAGCCCAGGTCGCCGGCCATCGTGGACAGCGCACAGTCGCCGAGTGCGTACTCGAGCGTGGCCGAGCCCGACTGGCGGCTGTCGCCGTACAGGTAGCCGGGCAGGTTCTGGTACCCGACCCAGCCGTTCTTGACATACGACGGATTGCCGTCACGGCCACGGAAGATCGACTGGTCGACGGGGACCTGGTTGGCGTTCTTCCACAGGGCGTCGAAGAGCTGGTGCGAGGTGTGCTTGTCGAGCAGCCCACGCTGGTAGATGTCGACGATCCACGGGGTGATGGGATCGCCGCTCATCACGTTGGTCTCGCCGCCGCCGAGCCCCCAGCGCGGCAGCCAACCGCCGTCCTGGTAGATGTGCAGCACGGACTTGGCCATGTCCGCGGCCCTGTCCGGGTTGAGCAGGGCCACCAGCTGGTTCTGCGAGCGGTAGGTGTCCCAGAGCGAGAACATTTGGTAGTACGTGGAATCCGCTCGGTGCACCTTGTCGTCGAAGCCGCGGTAGCGGTTGTCGACGTCGGAACCGATCGACGGGTGCAGCAGCGAGTGGTAGAGCGCGCTGTAGTACGTGCGCTGGTCGGCGGTGCTGCCGCCGGCCACGCGCATCCGGTTCAGCTCGTCGCGCCAGGCGTCGTGCGCGCCGGCGCGGGCCTTGTCGAACGACTTGGGCTGCTCGGCCCCGCGGTTGAGGCGCGCGCCGTCGATCGAGGTGTAGGACAGGCCCACCGACGTACCGACCTGGTCGCCCTTGGCCGCGTCGAACGTCAGCCAGGCACCGGCGCGCTTGGTGCCGCGCGATGCTTCGCGCTGGTTCGGCGTGAGGGTGCCGTCGGTCCAGGTGCCGTACTTCGAGAACGTCCGGTCGAACTTGGCGCTGAAGTAGACCCGGTAGCGCTCCTTGCCGGTCTCGCCGCAGAAGTTGCCGCCCTGGACCCAGCCTTCCACGGTGTCGTTGCCGACCACCTTCACGTCGCCGGCGTAGGTGCTGCCGTTGCTCTCGCCGGCCTCGATGAGGACGTTCTCGGAGCCTGATCCGCCGGGGTAGGTGTAGCGGTGCTGACCGGTCCGCTGCGTGGCGGAGAGCTCGGCCTTGATGCCGTTGTCGAACTTCACGCCGTAGTAGCCGGGCGCGCGGGTCTCGTTGTCATGACTGAACTTCGCACCGTACTGCGCCGGGTCGGACGAGGTGACCGCACCGGTGGTCGGCATGAACCGGATGTTGCCCATCGTCTGGCAGCCGACGCCCGACAGGTGTGTGTGGCTGAAGCCGAGGATGGTGTCCTGCGCGTAGTCGTACGAGGCGTACTTGTTCAGCTGCGTGTCAGGACTCAACTGCACCATGCCGAACGGCGCGGCCGCGCCCGGGAAGGTGG
This sequence comes from Streptomyces sp. NPDC090032, assembly GCF_044748025.1. Lineage (NCBI taxonomy): Bacteria > Bacillati > Actinomycetota > Actinomycetes > Kitasatosporales > Streptomycetaceae > Streptomyces > Streptomyces sp. NPDC090032. Next base: position 101,260 of record NZ_JBIVFF010000022.1, read on the forward strand.
TCCCGTCACCGTTGTTGCCGATCGATGTGTCGACCAGCGCCGTGGGGTCATCGGCGAACTTCGGTCCCTGCTCCCTGGCGTTCGCGACGCCGGCGGTGGCGGAGGCCGTGGCCATAGTGGTGACGATCAACAAGACGGTGAACACGCGTCTCAGCGCTCTCATCGCAGTCCTCTCGTATGACAACGTTGTCAAATCAGTACCTGTCGATCTTTGCCCTTCCGGTGTCGTTCCGTCAATCCATCGTTTTCCGTGGCCGGTTGGGTGTGGGGCGGGGTCCAGGTCCTTGCCTGCGTGGCTTCGACAGGGCGTGCTGGTTCTGCGGGGGTGTTGCAACCCCCTTAAGATCCCGCTCCTCTTGGACGCCGCCCGACGTGTGGCAGGCGGAGCCGGGCGACGGCCTCGCCGAGACGCCGCCTGGCCTGGATCCGGAGGGTGGGGCGGATGGTCGTTCAGATGGCGTCCAGTGCCAGCCCCTTCGTCTTGGGGCCGAAGAGCCCCACGTTGAGGCACAGCAGCACCATGAGTGCGGCGGAGCCGGCGAACACCGCGGTCGCGCCGAGGTCGTCGAGGACACTCAGTGCGATGAACGGCAGGATCACGGAGACCAGCCGCGACAGTGAGTAGGCGATGCCGATGGCGCTGCTGCGCAGGTTCGTGGGGAAGATTTCGGCCTGGTAGACGTGGAACGCGTTGGAGAAGACGTTGCTGCAGAGTGTCAGCAGGAAGCCGCTTCCCACGATCAGCCAGGCCGCGTCGGCGAACCCGAACAGGACGCCGAAGAAGGCCTGGCCGAGGGCGGCGACGATGATGAGGGTGCGGCGCTCGAACCGCTCGATGAGCGGGATCGACAGCGCGGAACCCAGCGGGTAGCCGCAGAAGCTGAGCGCCGCGTAACCGAGCGAGGCGGTCGTCGAGTGGCCCTTGGCTGCGAGGACGACGGGGGCCAGAGAGCCGAAACCGTAGTAGCCGACGGTCTGCAGGACCTGGAAGATCCACCACATGACGGTGCGGCGGCGGTAGGGCGGCTGGAACATCCGGCGCAGTGGAACCCGCACGGTGGGGACCGCTTCGGTCTCGGCTTCGGCCCGTCGTGGCGAGGGGCGCGTACCGGCAGTCCCCGGTTCATTGACTGTCTCGATGTGCACGACGACGGACTCGGCTTCCGCGCGCCGTCCCTTGGCCTCCAGCCATCGCGGGGACTCGGGGAGAGTGCGCCGCATCCATTGGATGCAGAAGGCGCCGAACGCGCCCGCCACCAGCAGCCAGCGCCAGCCGGAGACCCCGGCGATCTCGTGCTCGGCCACCAGGCGTGCGCCGAGGAGCGCCGCCAGTGGCACACCGAGGAAGCCGACGGTGTAGGCCCAGGCGATGTAGCGTCCGCGCACGGCCGTCGGCAGCAGCTCGGAGAGGTACGTGTCGACGAGCACGAGTTCGGCGCCGAGCCCGAGTCCGGCGAGGAACCGAGCCGCGATGAGCCAGTTCACGTCGGGCGCGGCGGCGCACAGCAGGGAGAACGCGGAGTACATGGCGAGGTTGACCAGGAACATCCGGCGTCGGCCGAAACGGTCTGCGAGGAGTGACATGACGTTGGCGCCGACGAACATCCCCAGGAATCCGGCGGCGATGATCCACGACTTCTGGGTCTGGCTCAGATGCCAGGGCTCGGTGAGCGCGGCGGCGAGTACGCCGCCGAGGAACACCTCGTAGAGGTCGAAGAAGGCGCCGATGCCGACGATCGCCGTGAGCCGTCGGTGCCAGGGGCCGGGCCGCAGGACCTCGAGGCGGCGGGACACCGGTGAGGGAGAGCCGGCGGTGGAAGGGGTGGTTTGCGTCATGCGCCTGTCAGCTCCTTTCAAATGTATGCAAGGTACATGCATGCGATGCGACGTGACCATGGTCGTGACGTGGTCGGATACCCGCCTCGGGGTTGTCGCGACGCCGGCCGCGCGTCACCCCGGCCGCCTCTTCCGCGGCGAGCGTGGCACTGAAGTCATGGCGGGCGCGTGCGGGGATGAGGAACTGCGCAGCGCGCTGCGGACGTTCGACCGCCGTATCGACGACGACGTCCTGTCGGATGCCGTCCACCGGCTTGTGGGGCGGACCCCGGACCGCCGAGAGCCCCGGCTTCGACGACAGTCTCCTTCTGAGCCCGACGGCCGCTGTCGTCCGCTCTCCCTGAGCGTCACACCAGGGCCGCGGAGGACGCTCGGCAGTGGAACGGGGATTTCATGCGGTCCGCGAGCATGAATGTCTGCATAGACATCAGTAATTGATGAAAAACGCGGTACTCCTCAGCGATAGCGCCATGTCTCCCTGCTCTGCACGGGTCTGGCGTCTCCGCAGGTGAGCGACGCTCGCGGGGTTGTTGTGCGCTGACGGAGGCACTCTGCTGCACATGTTGGTCAAGTGGTCAGCAGTGGCGAGCTGGCCCAGGATGAGAGATGAACACGTCCCTGTCCAAGCAGCCCCCCGTGATGAGACGCCCATGACGACACGGCTAGGTGCTAGGCCGACGTTTACGGCCAAAGGGCCCAGGTTACTCACGCCGCACGGGGTGTATGCGCCCCAGTACGACACTGATCTGCTGACGCGGGCCCTGCAGAGCGAGCCCATCAGCGGGCAGACCGACGTGCTGGACCTGGGTACCGGATCGGGCGCACTGGCGGTGATCGCCGCTCGGATGGGAGCCCGGGTCACTGCCGTCGACATCTCTTGGCGCGCCGTGTGGACGGCACGCCTGAACGCCCTTCTCAACCACGCTTCTATTACGGTCCGGCGCGCTGATCTGAGCATGGGGTGTAAAGCCAATGCTTTCAATTTGGTCGTCAGCAACCCCCCGTATGTGCCCGCGCCCGCTGGGCAGCGGCCGGTACGCGGCGTTGCCCGGGCCTGGGACGGGGGTGTGGACGGTCGCAGTCTGGTGAACCGGGTCTGTGACGCGGCGCACCAAGCCCTGCGACCCGGAGGTCGGTTGCTGATGGTGCACTCCGAGATGTGCGGTTCAGCTGAGAGCATCGACCGGCTTACCGGCCTTGGTATGTCAGCCGCTGTGATCGACAGGGCACAGGTGCCGTTCGGCCCCGTCCTGCAGGAGTATCGAGTCTGGCTGTGTGCGCAGGGGCTCCTCGACGAGGGGACGGCGACAGAAGGACTGGTGGTCATTCGTGCCGAACAACCCTGAGCGCCCGCGCCGGATCAATATCGCGCCCGAGGGGCCCCTCCTGGTGGAAGGGCCGGTTGAGGTCGTCGACGACGAAGGTGTGGTGCACGTGTCACGGCGTTTCCAGGTCGCGATCTGCACCTGCCGGCGCAGCCGCACCTTCCCCTGGTGCGACACCAGCCATCGCCGACGCGTCGCGCCCGCGGAGGCACAGAACACGGCGGCGGACCGTTCGGACCATGGGGAGGCCACGCCGTGACTGTCCTTGCGGAGTCCCGTTCGCTGGAGTCTGAACTGCCCGCTCCCCGGGGCCCGTTGTCTGCCCGGGTGATCAGTGCTCTGCAGGACCGCGGCCTCGACGTCATTGCACACGACGACGCCGACCCGTACGGCGACGACCTCCAACTCGCGCTGTACGTGCTCTACGAACTGCACTATCAAGGGTTCCGGGGCGTGGCGGCCGAGTGGGAGTGGGATCCGCAGCTGCTGGCCCTGCGGTGTGCTCTGGAGCATCGCTTCCTGGGTGCCCTGCGGGCCGACGTGTCCGTGCGGGCAGACGCCGAGCGGACGCTGGCCGAGCTGCTCGTCGAGCCCGTCGGGCACGACGACGCAAGCGTCAGCAACCACCTGCAACGCGACGGTGAGCTGTGGCAGTTCAGGGAGTACGCCGTGGTGCGTTCGCTCTACCACCTCAAAGAGGCGGACCCGCACGCCTGGGTCATTCCCCGGCTGCACGGCAGGGCGAAGGCCGCCATGGTCGCGGTCGAGTACGACGAGTTCGGTGCCGGACGCGCGGAGGACATCCATGCCCGGCTGTACGCCGAACTGATGGCGGATCTCGGCCTGGAGACCGCGTACGGCCACTACCTCGACGCGGCGCCCGCGGCCGCCCTCGCCACCGTCAACCTCATGTCGCTCTTCGGCCTGCACCGCAGCCTGCGGGGTGCCCTGGTGGGCCACTTCGCCACCGTCGAGACCACGTCCTCGCCGAGCTCACGCCGACTCGCCCAGGCGTTGCGGCGCATGGAAGCCGGAGCGGCAGCCCAGCGGTTCTACGACGAGCACGTCGAGGCGGACGCCGTGCACGAGCAGGTCGTTCGACGTGAGGTGGTCGGTGGCCTCCTCGAAGCCGAACCCGGCCTGGACGCGGACGTCGCCTTCGGCGTGCGGGCCACCGGTTTCCTCGAAGAGCACCTGTCGACAGAGCTGTTGGACGCGTGGCGGCACGGGCGCAGCGCCCTGCGTGAACCTTTGGCCTCGCCCGCCGCCTGAGGCCCGGTCCGCACTGCGGACGTGGACGTCCAGGCGAGGTGAGCGGGCAACCTCCATCGGGAGGTCTGAGATCCCTGATCGTGGGGAGTCTGCGGTTGCGGGCGGACACGGTCTCATAGGTGCTGCCGAACGGCCTCAATCCACAACCTCGCGGTCAAGCGTTCGTTGAGCTCTCCGAACGTCCAGCCCGTGATCGGAAGGTGTCGTCGTGACCAGTGCTATCTCAGTGGAAGACCGCTGCATCGACGCCTTCAACGAACTTCAGAGCAACCGGCACATCACCACCGTCCTGTACAGGCTCAACGACGACCTGGACACCCTCATCCTGGACTACGAGGGGAACTTGACCCACGACGAGCTCCTCAAAACCCTGCCGTCCGATCCACGGCTCGTGGCCTATGAGCTCTGCTTCGCCGACCGGGACGGCAGTCGCAGAGCGGCCATTGTCCTGATCTCCTGGTCGCCCCAGGGCGTCAGTCCCGAGCAGATGGCAGCGTACGCCGCGGTGTACGTCGCCCTCAGAGATCAGCTTGGCGGCATCGACCTCTTCGTCGAGGCCATGAGGCAGTCCGATCTGGAGTACAACCGGCTCGTCCGCGCTGCCCGGACATAGCCTGGCAGACCTCGATCGTCCGCCAGGAGCAGGCCGAGCTCCTTGAGCGACCCGGGCTACCCGGAGGGGCAAAACCAGGCTGAGCCTCAAGACGGGGTTCATACGCGCGCCTATCAACCCGCCCCCGGTCGGGTCCGGCCCACTCGCGTCCGTGGAAACCATCCCGTTCCAACCTCAGCTGCGTCGCGGGTTCTTGGAAGCGGCGTGGCCGGCCCAGCGGGCGTGTTCGCCGACGGCGTCGGCCAGACTGGGGTCGTATTCGCGGGCGCCGATGGGTGAGGCCGGCCGGGTCTGTAGTGCCACCGACGTACCCGCGCTTGCCGGGAACGGTGTCGGCCTGTTCGGCGTGGAGCTCGCCGAAGGGGAGTTGCTCGCGGCGGCTGACGGCGAGGGCGGCCATGGCCACGGCTGCCCTGGATGCGCCTGGCCGGCCCCCGCTTGTGGGGTCTCACCCGACATTGCCGGCATCGAGGGGAACGAGCAGCCCGCCGAGCGCCACGTGCACCACCCGACCCGCCCGTGGAGCACGGCGTCGGTCACGGCCGTGCTCCGGGTGTGGCACTGTCTGCTGCCAGTCGCATGCCGCACCACCGGCATGTATCGCTCACATTGGGAGAAAACGCTAAAATAGGCACGGTTGGCGCATTGAGGGAGGTTCAGCCTCATGTTGAATGGGACACTTCTGGCGATCATCATCGCCGTCGTGGTGGTGGTTGCACTGCTCGCAGTGGCGGGCTCTCTGCTTGCGCGCCGTCGCCGTCTGCGCGAGCGTTTCGGTCCGGAGTACGAGCGAACGATCGAGGACGCGGACAGTCGCAGGGCTGGTGAAAGCGAGCTCAGGGCACGCGAGAAGCACCACGACTCGCTGGACATCAAGCCCTTGGACAGTGGCGCCCGGGAGCGTTACAGCCGGGACTGGAGCAATGTCCAGCAAGAGTTCGTGGACCGGCCTGAAGACGCGGTGCACGATGCGGACCATCTGGTGACTTCTCTGATGCGCGAGCGGGGCTATCCCACCGAGGACTTCGACCAACAGCTCAAGGATCTCTCGGTCGAACACGGGCGCACGTTGGAGCACTACCGGGCAGCCCACGAAATGGAAGCGCAAAGCACTGAGCACAAGGCGACCACCGAGCAGCTACGGGGCGCCATGGTGCACTACCGCGCTCTGTTCGACGAGTTGCTCTCCAACGGCGGCGGCCAAGCCCGACACGCCCGCGCCTGAACGACCTCACCCTCGTTGGATGGGGCCATCCACGCGGCCAGGGACGGAGGAAACATGCAGAGCGACGGCAATTTTGACCGATCGAGCGGGCTGTCGACGGAGGACCTCGCCCAGACCCCGGACCGTACCGATCGACCACAGGACGAAGCCGTAGAAGGGCGGAGCGAGGCTCCTGCCTTCCCCGGCGAGAGCAGCCCCGTCGCGTCGGCCGAACACTCCGAGACCGCGGACGAGAAGACGGAAACGGACGCGCCGGCCAAGGAGGAAGCCACCGAGCTCCTCAGCACGGAGGACGAGGAGGTCTTCCGCTCACGCTGGGGAGAGATCCAGAGCAAGTTCGTGGACGATCCGCGTGACGCCGTGCATTCCGCTGACGCGTTGGTCGCGGACGTCATGCAGACCCTGGCGTCGACGTTCGCCGATCGCAAACAGGAACTCGAAGAGCAGTGGAGCCGGGGTGAGCGGGCGGACACCGAAGACCTGCGCGTGGCTCTGCGCCACTATCGGTCGTTCTTCAACCGTCTGCTCACTGCCTGAAC
>NZ_JBIVFF010000023.1:0-86637 GCF_044748025.1 Streptomyces sp. NPDC090032
AAGTTCGGCAGCGTCGACAGATCGTTCCCGAACGACGCCGTCTCCGAGGTGAACCGGTCACCCGTCAGCTGCATCCCGTCACCCGAGTCACCCGCAAACCGGATGACGACCCGGTCCAAGCGGAGCTTCTCCTTCACAGCTGCTCCCCGATCGGCGCCATGAGCTGCCTCTGCAGGGCGAGTTCGGTCGTGGTCAGCGCGATGTCCGGGCGGAGCCGCTCGGGGTGTCCCTGGGGCGGCTCGTCCAGGCTCGGCGCCGGCAGGGACGGCGGTGGGCCCAGCGCGGACATCCCCATCCAGATCCATCCCGCGACGGTCAGCGAGTGGTAGATCTCGCGCAGGACCTTCGTGACGATTCTCATGCGACCAGGGACTCCGCGGGTATGCGCGACACCTTGGTGTCGCTCGCCGCGGGTGCGTCCTCGTCGCTCCACGTCCACAGCCGGGCGACCGCGTTCAGGTCCAGGTCATGGCCCTCGGTCCACAGGCGGGCGGCCGCGTTGAGCACGGACTGCCGGTCGGCCTCCTGGGTGCCCGGGCGGGCCGGGAGGAGCGGGGAGACCGCGCCGGCGCCGAGGCGGACCGAGCGGTGCCTGCGGGCGAAAGCGGTGAGGGTCTGGCGGGGGCCTGCCTCGATGAGGAGGACGTCGTCGGCCGCGAGGAGCTCGTCCAGGGCGTCGCGGAAGTGGACGGTGTCGGTGATCTGGTCGGCCCAGAAGCGCGGGCTGCGCGCGGCCTCGGGGCTCATCAGGGTGCCGGTGTAACCGGAGTAGAGGGGCAGCTTCGGCTCGCGCAGCGGGACGTCGCGGTAGTCGATCTCGATCGCGTCGGAGGCGGGTGCCATCGCCGGGGAGTGGAAGGGGCTGGTGGCGGGGACCGTGACCACCGTGAGTCCGTCGGCGCGCAGGCGGTCGGCGACATCGTTCAGGGGCCCTCGCGAACCGGCCAGCATGACCTGCTGGTTGGCGTTGACGGCCGCGATGCCCACGCCGTCCGTCAGGTAGGGGCGCAGCCGCTCCTCGCTCGCGGCGACGGCGAGCATGCCGCCGGCCGGGATCTTCACGGCCTCCCTGACCCGGGCCTGGACCATGGTGACGGCGTCGCGCAGGGAGACCACGCCGGCGAAGGTGGCTGCCACGAGTTCGCCCGCGCTGTGGCCGAGGAACGCCGTGGGGCGTACACCCCAGCTGAGGATCATGCGGCCCAGCGCGTAGTCGATCGCGAACAGCAGCGGCTGGGCGCGGCGTACGTCGTCGATGCCGATGGCGGCGTTCTGCGGGTCCAGCCAGTCGTCGCGTACGCGGGAGCCCTCCTCGCCCATGTGGGACAGGGCCGCGTCGACGGCCGCGGTGAAGACGGGTTCGCGGCGGTAGAGGCCCGCCGCCATGCCGGCGTGCTGCGAGCCCTGGCCGGGGAAGAGCAGGACGACGGGACGGCTGCGGGACACGTCGACGGCGCGGGCCTGGTGGACGGCGCGGGCGGCGAGCGTGGACACGGCGACGGCCGCGCCGCGTATGGGGCCGGGCGGGGTGCCGCAGGGCACGGCGGTCGGCAGCGCGGGGTACACCTCACGGTGGACTCCGCCGAGCATCGGCAGGAGTTCGGCACGTACCCGGACCTCGTCGTCCGCGGTGCGGCCCGACCAGAGGATCAGACGGTGGCGGTCGGGGTCGGTACCGCGCGGGTTCTGCCACACGGGCCGCAGGGGCGGTGCGTCCTGCTGGCCGTGCGGGGCCGCCACATCGAGTACGCCGAGGACGGCGTCCCCTTCGGCCACCGCTTCCGCGGCGCGCTTCAGGGCGTACACGGTGATGGTGTGGGCGTCGGGTTCGCCGAAGCCCGCGACGAGGACGAGGTCGGCGGTGCCCTCGTGGAGTTCGTGGTGGGCGCGGCGCAGGGCCAGGCCGGCGGTGGCCGCGGTCCGGACGGTGAATCCCTCGTGTTCGGCCCCGAGGCCGGGGTCGACGGCGCTGGATCCGATGAGGACGACGGTGCGGGCCGGCAGGTCCTCGGGGGAACGGCCGAAGGCGCGCAGTACGGCCGAGACGGCGGCGGCCGACGCCACGAGCGGCGCCTGCTCCTGCCGGGCCGGGCCGGGGCTGACGATCAGCCGGCGGACCACCGCGCTGTGGGACGTGAGTGACATGGTTCCCTCCTCGTGGACCGTGGCTCGGCCGCATGGAAGTCAAGGGATGGGGCGCTGAGCGGCCGCCCTGCCCGCCGGGGGAACGTCGGCAGGGCGGCCGCAGCGTGTCCGGCTCAGGCGGCGGGCGTCCGGCCGGAGTTGATGAGGGCGAGGAGCGCGCCCGGGGTCTCCGCGTCGACGACGGCGTCGTCGGGGATGCTGATGCCGTACTCGCGCTGTATCTCGCCGATGACCTGGAGCAGGGCGAGGGAGTCGTAGCCGAGCTCGATGAACGGCGTGTCGATGACATCGCCGTCGAGGTCGACGCCCTCTTCCTCACCCGCGCTCTCGCGGAGCATGCGGGTCAGGTCGGCCAGGGTCACGGTGGCGGTGGAGATGGTCATGGTTGGTGCCGTCCTCTCGGTTGGGCGCACTGATGCTGCGGGGTGTGGCGACTGGGAATGCGGGCGGGTCCGTGGTGGTGCGGTGTGCCGCGGTGGTGGTGCTTTCCGCGGCACGGTTCAGGTGGTGCGGCGCACCACGAGCGCGGCGTTGAAGCCGCCGTGGCCGCGGGCGAGGACGAGCGCGGTGCGCAGATCGGCCTCGCGTGCTTCGGTGACCAGGTCGATGGTGTGCTCCGGGGCCGGAGCTGCCACATGGACGGTGGGCGGGATGACGCCGTCGCGCAGGGCGAGCAGCGCGGTCGCCGCGTCGAGGGCGGCGCCCCCGGCGAGGAGGCGGCCGGTCATGGTCTTGGGGGCGGTGACGGGAACGCCGGCCGGCCCGAACAGCTCGGTCAGGGCCTGGGCTTCGGCCCGGTCCAGGTCCGGTACACCGGCGGCGTCCGCGAAGACGACGTCGATGTCCTTGGGGGTGATCCCGGCGTCGGCGAGGGCGTTCTCGACGGCCCTGCGCAGTCCGGGCGGGCGGCCGGTGCCGGGGGCCGGGTCGAGGGTCGCCGCGTATCCGGCGATCTCGCCGTAGACGTGCCCGGCGCCGCGCGCGCCGGCCGAGCCGGCCTCTTCGACGAGCAGGATGGCGCCGCCCTCGCCCGGGACGTATCCGCCGGCCTCGGAGGCGAACGGGAGGTAGGCCCGGGTGGGGTCGTCGACGGTGCTCATCAGGCCGGAGGCGATCTGTGGCACCCAGCCCCAGGGGCAGATGGCCGCGTCGACGCCGCCCGCGATGACGGCGGGGAAGCCCTTGCGGATGTGGCGGCGGGCGTGCCCGATGGCGTCGATGCCGCCGGCCTGCTCGGTGAGCAGGACGCCGCTGGGGCCGCGCAGCTTGTGCCGGATGGAGATCTGTCCGGTGTTGACCGCGTAGAACCAGGCGAAGGACTGGTAGGCGCTGACGTACTCCTTGCCCTTGCTCCACAGGTTCTGGAGTTCGCGCTGGCCGAACTCGACGGCTCCGCCGGACGCGGCCGTGACCACGCCGATGCCGTACTCGGGGAGTTCGTCGGTGTCGATCCCCGCGTCCTTCAGTGCCCAGTCCGCCGCGGTCAGCGCGAGGCGCGTCATGTGGTCGGTCTGCGGCATCAGCCGGCTGGGGATGTGGTCCTCGGCGACGTATCCGGACACCTCGCCGGCGATACGGGACGGGTACTGGGTGGCGTCGAACCGGGTGACGGGGCCGAGGCCCGACTCGCCGGCCAGGGTGGCCTTCCAGAACTCCTCGGTGCCGAGGCCGTTGGGGGCGGTGATGCCCAGGCCGGTCACGACGGCGGTCATACGGTCCTCCTGTCCGGGCGGGCCAGCACCATGGCGCTCTGGAATCCGCCGAACCCGCTGCCCACGCTGAGCACCACGTCGGTCTGCTGCTCGCGGGCGACGAGCGGGATGTAGTCGAGGTCGAGCTCGGGGTCCGGCTCGTGGAGGTTCGCGGTGGGCGGCAGGACGCCGTGTTTCATCGCGAGGGCGCAGGCGGCGATCTCCAGGGAGCCGATGGCTCCGAGCGAGTGGCCGATCATCGATTTGATGGAGCTCACGGGGGTGCGGTAGGCGTGCTCGCCGAGGCTGCGCTTGAAGGCGCCGGTCTCGTGACGGTCGTTCATCTTGGTGCCGGAGCCGTGGGCGTTGACGTAGTCGACGGTGTCCGGGGCCAGTTGGGACTCGGCCAGGGCGGCGTCGATGGCCTCCGCCATTTCGAGGCCGTCCGGCTTGAGGCCGGTCATGTGGTACGCGTTGCAGCGGGAGGCGAACCCGGAGATCTCGGCGTAGATGTGGGCGCCGCGCCGCTTCGCGCTCTCCAGTTCCTCCAGGACCAGGATCGCGGCGCCCTCGCCGAGGACGAGGCCGCTGCGGGTCTTGTCGAAGGGCCGGCAGGCGCTCTCCGGGGTGTCGTTGCGGGGTGTGGTGGCGAGGATGGCGTCGAAGCAGGCCGAGGTGATCGGCGAGATGGGCGCCTCCGTGGCACCGGCGATCATGACGTCGGCCGTGCCCTCGCGGATGAGTTCCACGGCGTGGCCGAGCGAGTCCAGGCCGGAGGTGCATCCGGTGGACACGACCGCGGCCGGTCCCTCCGCCCCGGCTGCCCTGCCGACCTCGGCGGCGAGGGAGCTGGGCACGAAGTGCCGGTACAGCTCGGGTACGGCGTACTCGTGGTCGACGTTCCACTTGCGGCCGCCGTCGCTGACGACGGCGTACTCGCGCTCCAGGCTCGTGGTGCAGCCGACCGCGCTGCCGACCGCCGTGCCGACGCGGCCGGGGTCGAGGGCGGAGATCTCCAGGCCGCTGTCGGCGAGGGCCTCACGGGTGGAGACGACCGCGAACTGCGCGGCCCGGTCGAGCCGGCGGGTCTCCTGCTGGGAGAGCCCTGCCGCGAAGGGGTCGAAGTCGACCTCGGCGGCGACCTGCGAGCGGAACGGTGAGGGATCGTAGAAGGAGATCCGGCGGGTGGCCGTGCGGCCCGCGGTGAGCAGCTCCCAGTACTCCTTGACACCGACCCCGCCCGGGGCCACGACGCCCAGGCCGGTGATGGCGACTCGTCGCATGGTCTACCTGGCCTTCGACGGGGCCGGGTGCGTCGCTGCGCACCAGCCGGTTGGCACTCTGGGGGTCACTGTCGATCCCTTCGTCCGTGCTGATCGTGAGTCGGTTGCGGCGGCCGGAGGGGGTTCGGGGTGGGAACCCCCTCGGCCGGCCTGTCCCGGTCGGCGGCTCGCTCGTAACGTGCTGCCCTGACCGGTGAAGCTATGGAACGTCCGCGCCCTAGAACCGGACTCGTGTGCGCGTGGACCTCCCGAACCGCCCGTCTATGTCGGGACATTTCCGTGCTTACGCGCAGGCACTTCGGCGCGTTTCGCGCGCAGCATCGCGAGTGAGCGGATGAGGATGCGGCGGGTGTCGCCCGGGTCGATGACGTCGTCCACGAGGCCGCGTTCGGCCGCGTAGTACGGGTGCATCAGCTCGGCCTTGTACTCCTTGACCATCTGCTCGCGCATCGCGGCGGGGTCGTCGGCGGCGGCGATCTGCCGCCGGAAGATGACGTTGGCTGCGCCCTCGGCGCCCATCACGGCGATCTCGTTGGTGGGCCAGGCGAAGGCGAGGTCGGCACCGATGGAGCGGGAGTCCATGACGATGTACGCGCCGCCGTACGCCTTGCGCAGGACGAGGGAGATCCGGGGCACGGTCGCGTTGCAGTACGCGTGCAGCAGCTTGGCGCCGTGCCGGATGATGCCGTTGTGCTCCTGGTCGACGCCGGGCAGGAAGCCGGGCACGTCGACCAGGGTGACGAGCGGGATGTTGAAGGAGTCGCACGTGGAGACGAACCGCGCGGCCTTCTCGCTGGCGTGGATGTCCAGCACGCCGGCGAGGGCCGCGGGCTGGTTGGCGACGATGCCGACCGTACGGCCGTCGAGGCGGGCCAGTGTGCACACGACATTGGGCGCCCACGCCTCGTGGACCTCGAAGGTCTCGCCGTCGTCGACGATCTCCTCGATCACCGCGCGGATGTCGTAGCTGCGGCCCGGATCGGCCGGCACGAGGTCGACGAGGCGGTCGGTGCGCCGGTCGGCGGGGTCGTCGCAGGGCACCGCGGGTGGCATCTCACGGTTGTGGGACGGCAGGAGCGCGATGAGGAAGCGCACGTCCTCCAGGCAGTCGGCCTCGTCGTCGTAGGCGAAGTGGCAGACGCCCGAGGTCGTGGCGTGCACGTCGGCCCCGCCGAGACCGTTGTGGGTGATCTTCTCGCCGGTCACCGCCTGCACCACGTCGGGTCCGGTGATGAACATCTGCGCCGATTCGCGGACCATGAAGACGTAGTCGGTCAGGGCCGGCGAGTAGGCCGCTCCGCCGGCGCAGGGGCCCAGCATCACGCTGATCTGCGGGATGACGCCCGAGGACGCGACGTTGCGGCGGAAGATGCCGCCGTAGCCCGCGAGCGCGGTCACGCCCTCCTGGATACGGGCTCCCGCCCCGTCGTTGAGGCTGACGAGCGGTGCGCCCGCGTCCGCCGCGAGGTCCATCACCTTGTGGACCTTCTCGGCATGCGCCTCGCCGAGCGCTCCGGCGAAGACGCGGAAGTCGTGGGCGTAGGCGAAGACCGTCCGGCCGTGGACCAGGCCCCAGCCGATCACGACACCGTCGCCGTGCGGCTTGCGGTCCTCCAGGCCGAACCCGGAGGCGCGGTGCCTGCGCAGCGGCTCTATCTCGGTGAACGTGCCCTCGTCGAAGAGGAGTTCAAGGCGCTCGTGCGCGGTGAGTTTGTTCTTCTCGTACTGGCGCCGGGTGGCCGCCGGGTCGGGCCCGCGGCTCACCTCCTCCTTGAGCCGCCGCAGTTCTGCGGTGGCGCGGCGCAGGTCGGGGGCTGCCTGAGTGACGGTGAGGTCGTCGAGGATCGTCATCGGCCGAACGTAGGAACGCCGGCTAGAGACGTACTGGAGAGGACCGCCAGGACCGCCAGCCGGTCAGCCGGACGCGGGTACCTGGACGTCCAGGGCCGGGTCGGCGGACAGCACCGCGTGATGCAGCTGCTGCAGGCGGGCCGAGGGCTCGAGTCCCAGCTCGTCGACGAGGGTCACACGCAGCCGCTGGTACGCCTCGAGTGCCCGCCAGGCGCTGCCCGCCCGGTGCAGGGCGGTCATCAGCTGGGCGCAGAAGTTCTCGTGCATCGGGTGCCGGGCGACCAGGACCCGCAGTTCCGGCACGATCTCGGTGTGCCGGCCGAGCAGCAGATCGGCGTCGATCCGCCTCTCCAGAGCGGCCATCCGGTCCTCCTCCACGCGGAGCACCTCGAGCTCCAGCACGGTGCCGACGCGTACGTCGACGAGGGCGGAACCCCGCCACATCTTCAGTGCCTGGCCGAGGAGTCGCGAGGCCGCGAGGTAGTCCCCCGCCTCGTGCGCGGCCCGGCCCGACGCGGTGATGCGGGTGAACTCGTGCGCGTCGACCTGGCCCGGCTGCACCTGGAGAAGGTAGCCGCCGTGCTGCGTGACCAGGACGTCCTTGGCGTGGCGGGACGGGTCGCCGTCGAGTGCCGCGGCGATCTTGCGGCGCAGCTGGAGGATGTACGTCTGCAAGGTGGTGGCCGCGCTGCGCGGGATGTCCTCGCCCCAGATCTCCTCCATGAGCGTCGCCACGGTCACGACGCGGTCGGACTGGAGGGCGAGCAGGGAAAGGATCTGGCGCGGTTTGGCGGCGGTCGGTACGACGGACACTCCGTTCTCACGGGCCGTCAATGGTCCCAGGACATTGATCTCCATGTTGGCGCCCTCCCCTTCGTGCGCTGGTTCGGCAGGTCCGTAGGCGGCCCTGCACGGGTTGCGGAGTCTGCGTCGAGCCTCGCACCCGTGGCGTTCGAGTCCCAGTGAGGTGGTCACGCGGCCGGGCATGAAAATGTCATGCCTCCTTGGTGACAGCGGCACTGTGCCGTGTGACGCGGCGGGCCGCAGAATCCTGGCATTCGGCAAGCGAACAACGTCTCGCAGGATCGACTCAGCAGGGGGATCACCATGAACACCGCCACGCACGCTCAGCTGACCTCGGATCACCAGTTCGCACTCCTGACCGCCCGGGCCGGCCTCGAGCCCGACCTGGCCCAGCGCTACACGAGCGACCCCGTCTCCGTGCTCATCGAGTTCGGTCTCCCCGCGGTCGAGCCGGTGTACGGCGACACCTTCGCGGACCTCTTCGGGGAGGTGTACAAGAACGGGGGCGCGGACCGCGGCCTGGTCATCGACCATCTGGACCGGCCGGGCACCGTCATGCTCTACGGCTGCGCCACCGGTATGGCGCCCCTGCCCGGCGAAGAGGCCGGGACGGCGCGTGCATGAACATATCCGGGGGGAGAACCACCGAACTGCCGGTGGGGTTCAAGAGACACCTGCGGGTGGAGGCGATCGAAGGGGACGCCGTCTACCTGCTGTCGGAGCGGGGCACAACGGCCTTGCAGGGCCGTGAGGTTCAGCAGCTCGCGGCCCTGCTGGACGGGACCCGCACCCTGGCGGCCGTCCTGCGTGACGCGGCGGCGACCGTGGCCCCGGAAACCGCGGCCCGCATGATCGCCGAACTCGCCCGCGCCGACCTGGTCGGCTATCACGACCCGGCCACCGACGCCTCGACCGAGGCGTACTGGGAGACCGCAGGACTGCACGGGCCCCGTGCCGCCGCCTCGTTCCGGCAGACGCGGGTGGCGCTCGTGCACCTGGGCAGGGGGGATCCCGCGGCGGCGCGGGCCGAGTGTCTGGTCGCGGGCCTGCGGATGGCCGGCCCCGACGAGGCGGACTCGGCCGAACTGTCGCTCGTCCTGTGCGACGACTACCTGGACCCCCGCCTCGCCGAGATCGATGCCCGGCACCGGACCTCGGGCCGCGCGTGGCTGCTGGCCAAGCCCAGCGGCGCGGAGACCTGGGTGGGGCCGGTGTTCGCGGGCGGGCAGGACGCGTGCTGGGAGTGTCTGGCGCACCGCCTGCGCGGCCACCGGTCGTCGACAGCCCCGGTCCGCCAGGCCCTGGGCCTCCTGGGAATGGTGCCCGTCCCCGAGGCCTCGTTCGCGACCGTGCGCGCCCTGGGCCTGCACACCGCGGTGCTGGAGGCGACCAAGTGGGTGGCCGGCATGCGGTACGAGGGCCAGCGCTCCGTCTGCGCACTGGACACCCGCACCCTCGCGACCAGCCGGCATCCGGTGACCCGCCGCCCGCAGTGCCCCGCGTGCGGGGATCCGGAGCTCGTCGCACAGCAGGTGAACAGGCCCTTCACACCGCGCTCCAGCCCCAAGTGCCGCACGGTGGGCGGCAATCACCGGTCGCAGAGCGCGGAGACGGTGCTGTCCCGCTACCGCCATCTGGCCGACCGGGTCACCGGCGTCGTGTCCGAACTCCGGCCGGCCCCCGGCTCGCCGGACGGACTCAACCGGTACGTCGCCGGGCGCAACCTGGCACTCGGCGACAGCCGTTCCCTGGCCGGGCTGCGCGGCGGGCTGCGCGGCCAGAGCGGCGGCAAGGGAACCACGCCGCAGGAGGCCGAGGTCGGCGCGCTGTGCGAGGCGCTGGAACGCTACTGCGGCACGCGGCAGGGCGACGAGCCCACGGTGCGCGACACCCTGGCCGGTCTGGGTGAGGCCGCCCTGCACCCGAACCTCTGCCAGCTGTTCGCGGACCGGCAGTTCGAGGAGCGGCACCGGTGGAACGCGCGGCACGCGCGCTTCCAGCAGATCCCACCGCCGTTCGACCCGCAGGCTCCGGCCGAGTGGACGCCGGTGTGGTCGCTCACCTCGGGCACGCAGCGGCTGCTGCCGACGTCGATGCTGTACTTCGGGCCGGGTCCGGAGGGGGTGACGGCCACGCCGTGGGCCGACTCCAACGGCAACGCGGCGGGCAGCAGCCCGGAGGACGCCGTCGTCCAGGGCTTCCTGGAACTGGTGGAGCGGGACGCGGTGGCCCTGTGGTGGTACAACCGCACCCGCCGGCCCGCGGTGGACCTCGACGCGTTCGACGAGCCGTGGCTGGCGCGCACCCGGCAGACGTACGAACGGCTCCACCGGGACGTCTGGGTCCTTGACCTCACCGCGGATTTCGATATTCCGGTCATGGTGGCCATCTCCCGGCGCACCGACGGGCCGTTCCAGGGAATCTCGTTCGGTTTCGGGGCTCATTTCGATCCCCGCCTGGCCCTGCGGCGGGCGGTCACGGAAATGGCCCAACTACTGCCCCCGGAGGGGGACTCGGCTGAATTCCTGTCAGCAGACCCTGATCTATCTGCCTGGTGGCAGGGGGCGACGGTGGAAAATCAGCCATACGTTCGCGCGGATCCAGCCGAAGCTCCGCGGACCCCGGAGTCCTATTCCTTTTCGGTCCACAACGACCTGCTGGACGACATCGCGTTGGCCGAAACCCTCGTACGTGGCCGTGGCATGGATTTGTTGATCCTTGACCAAACACGCCCCGACGTGGGACTTCCCGTTGTGAAGGTGATCATTCCGGGAATGCGGCACTTCTGGGCACGCTTCGCCCCGGGCCGCCTCTTCGACACACCGGTGGAGCTCGGACTCCGCTCGCGCCCTCTTCCGTACGGCGAACTGAACCCAATTCCCCTCTTCGTCTGACTTTGACCGTCGGTTCGTTTCGCTGGCTCAGAGCCAGCGAAACGACATAGCATGCGGCCACTACCGATCCCTTCGCGAGGAGGCGGCAATGCCGACGACGGACGTCGTACCGTATTCACCACGGTCCCAGGCGCCCGCCCCGCGGCTGGCTCACGCGATCATCGTCGTGGCCCTGGTCTGTTACGCCACCATGACTGTACTGAACGTGGTGCGGACGCGGCCCACGACGGGTGAACTGGTCCTGTGCATCGCGCTCGTACTGGCGCTGTTCGGCACGCAGTTGGCGGTCTCCTCGACGCAGGCCCGCCGGTGGCCCACCCGGCGCAAGGCGCTCGTCCTGATCCTCCAGGCGGTGCTCACGTTCGCACCGCTCGCCTGGTTCAGCATCAACTGGGGCAGCATGGAAGGGCCGTTGGCCGCCTCGCTGCTGCTGACCCTGCCGGCCCGGTTCGCCTGGCCGAGCTACGGACTGCTGATCGCGTTCATCCCGGTGTACAACGTGCTGGCCGGGGCCCCGGTCGACCTGGTGCTCTACTTCACCATCGCCAGCACCCTCACCGGCCTCGTCATCTACGGCCTGACCCGGCTCACCGACCTGATCAGCGAGGTGCACGAGAAGCGCGAGGAACTGGCCCGGATGGCCGTCGCGCAAGAACGCCTGCGGTTCGCCCGGGACCTGCACGACCTGCTCGGGTACAGCCTCTCCGCGATCACGCTGAAGGGGGAGCTGATCCAGCGGCTGATCACCACCCGCCCGGACAAGGCCCGCCAGGAGACCCTCTCGGTGCTCCAGGTGGCGCGGCAGGCCCTGGCCGACGTACGGCTGGTGTCCAGCGGTTACCGCAACATGTCTCTCATCGAGGAGGCGGAGTCGACGGGAACGGTGCTCTCCGCCGCCGACATCCGCGCGGAGGTCGAGGTGGAGTGCGGGCGGCTGCATCCGGTGGTCGACACCGTGCTCGCCACGGCACTGCGGGAAGGGGTCACCAACATCCTCCGGCACAGTCAGGTGCGTGTGTGCACCATCAAGGCGGAGGTTGAAGAAGAAACGGTCCGTCTCGGCCTGACCAACGACAATCCGCACGAACAGAGCGACCTCGGCGGCGCCCGCTCGGGCGGATCGGGTCTGGACAACCTGCGCTGCCGGTTCGCCGCCATCGGCGGCGGGCTCTCCGCGGGCCTGCGGGAGGACGGCCGATTCCACCTGGAGGTCTGGGCACCGCTCAGGCCCACCGGCCACGACGAGAACGAACTGCTGGTGTTCGAGCCGACGCGGCCGGAGAGAACCGCCGTAGCCTGACACATCTCATCGGGGGTAAAGATGTTGTCCGTCAGGATCCTCCTCGCCGAGGACGTCCACATGATCCAGGGCGCGCTCGTCGCGCTGCTCCAGCTGGAGCCGGATCTGCACGTCGTATCCACCGTCGACCGTGGCGACACGATCGTCGCGGCCGCACTCGAGTCCAAGCCCGACGTCGCCGTGATCGACATCGATCTGCCCGGCATCGACGGGCTCACGGCGGCGGCCGAGCTCCATGAACGGCTGCCCAGCTGCCGCACATTGATCCTCACCTCGCTCGGGCGCCCCGGCACGCTGCGCCGCGCCCTGTCGGCGCAGGTGTCCGGCTTCCTCCTCAAGGACTCGCCGCCGAGCCAACTCGCCCTGGCCGTACGGTCGGTGGCGACGGGGCGCCGGGTAGTGGACCCGCAGCTCGCGCTGTCCGCCTGGGACTCGCCGGAGAACCCGCTGTCCCCGCGCGAGCTGGAGGTCCTACGCCTCGCCGCCCGGGGCGCCGACGCCGCCGAGATCGCCGGCTGCCTCTATCTGTCCAAGGGCACGGTCCGCAACTACCTCACGGCCATCGTCGGCAAACTGGGCGCGCGCAACCGCATCGACGCCATCCGGATCGCCGAGGAGGCCGGCTGGCTGCCGTGACGGACACGCCCGACCGGGCGCGCCGAGCAGCGCGTCGAACATGCCGTCGTCCAGGGTCGTCCCGACCGACAGGTCCACGAGTTCACCGAAGCCCGCGTCACAGACGGCGACGCTCAGCACGTACCCCGCCCCGGCGGGGTACGTGCCGAACTGCCACTCGCCGCCCGGCACCCGGGTGCCGTCCGGTCTGGTCAGCCGGGGTTCCCCGTCGTCGAGCGAGAAGCCGAACTCGGTGAAGCGGAACCGCAGTCCCTGCCCCAGCGCCTTGCTGTACGCCTCCTTGAGCGTCCACAGCTGCACCATGGTGTCGTTGCGCACCCCGTCGTCGCCCTCGTCGAGGCGCGCCTTCTCGTAGGGCGTGCACGCCTGGCTCTCCGAGCCGGTGTACGCGAGCCGCCGGTCCGCCCGTTCCACGTCCACGCCGATACGGCCGCGCCGGGTGATCCCGACGACCATCATCTCCTCGGTGTGGCTCAGGCTGACGTCGATCTGGTCGCAGCCGCGGACGTACGGGCGCCCTCCCGGCTGGTAGGCGAGGTCCACCAGGTCGGGGGTGGTGCGCAGGACCGCCGCCGCCGAGTAGCGCAGCAGCAGCCTGGAGGCCGCGAACCGCTCGCGGGTGCGGGGTGGCTTGGCCAGGCTCTCGTAGCGCCGCCAGTCGCGGCCGAGGAGGCGGCGCAGCTCCCCCTCCGTCCCCTCGGCCGGCAGCCAGTCGGGCATCGACGCGTAGAGGACGACGCTTCCGGTGCGCCGCAGCTCACCGTGGATGTCGTCCCAGGGCGCGCCGGGTCCTGGCGCGGGCAACGGGCGTCCCACCCGTTCGCCCACCTCAGGCTCCGGGCAGGGCCGCGGCCAGCGGTCCGGCGTCGAGGGCGGAGATCACACCGGCCAGGTCGACGGCGTCGCTCGCCGGCCCCTGGCACACCGGGATGCAGGCGGGACCGCGCAGGCCGCCGCCCATCCGCCGCAGATAGGGCGTGAGGACGGCCTGCGGGCCGATCTCCACGACGTGGGTGGGCGCCTGCTGGGCGAGCAGGCTCCGCGCGGCGTCGGCGAACCGGACGGGGGCGGTGATCTGTTCGGCCCAGTACGGTGCGTAGAGCGGCTCGTTGGTGAGGCGGCCGTACACCGTCGAGTAGAACGGCACCTGGGCGGTGCCGCCGGGCATCTTGCGCAGGACGGCCTCGAACTTGGGGACCACGGGCGCCATCAGCGGCGAGTGGAAGGCGTGCGAGACGGCCAGGTGGCGGCAGCGGATGCCGCGCTCGGCGAGGCGGGCCTCGATGCGGTGCAGCGCGGTCCGGTCGCCGGAGAGCACGATCGCCTTGGCGGCGTTGATGGCGCTGATGCCCACGTCCGGTTCCGCCGAGACCAGTTCGGCGGCCTCGTACGGGGTGATGCAGACCGCCATCATGCCGCCGCCCGGCGGCAGGTACTGCATGAAGGCGCCGCGCATGGACACCAGCTTCGCGGCGTCGGCCAGCGTCAGCGCGCCGGCGATCGTGGCGGCGGCGAACTCCCCCACTCCGTGCCCCAGGACGGCCGCCGGGCGCACCCCCGCCTCCTCCAGCGTCCGGGCCAGGGCGTACTCGACGGCGAACAGGGCGGGCTGGGTGAGCGCGGTGCGGTGGATGCGCGGGTCGTCGGAAAGGATCAGCTCCACCATGGACTCCTTGGTCCACGGGCGTATCGCCGCGTCGGCCTCGTCCAGGAAGGTGCGGTACCCGGTGGAGTTCAGATAGAGACCGGAGGTCATCCCCGGGTGCTGGGAGCCCTGGCCCGTGAAGACGAACGCGGCCCTGACCTGGCCGGCGCCCCGGCCGGCGTCGCGCATCGCCAGCACGTATCCGAGCTGACGCACGGTGGGGAACGCCCAGATGTCCTCCGGTTCGATCAGCGAGCCGAACTCCTCCTCGATGTCTCCGTAGAGACTGAGGGCCGCCACCGAGTCGAGGCCTTCCTCGGTCAGCGGCACGGTGTCCTCCACCGGGTGACCGAGGTAGTGGGCGACCCTCTCGGTCAGCCATTCGCGGTGCGCGACAGCGAAGTCTTCCTGGGCGCCGGGGAATTGCTCCTGCATGGATGTGCTCCCTGTCGGGCGGGGGGGGTGGGGGGCGAGGTCAGGCGAGCGGCGAGGCGTAGAGGTCGTAGCTGCGGCGGTCGTGCAGCCGTGCGACGACCTCTTCGAGCACCAGCCGCTGCGCGGCGACGGGCCGGTCGGGCAGCGGCAGCCCGAGCCGTGCGACCAGCCGGTAGAGGACGGCCGTGACCCAGGCGGGGGCGGCGAGGAACGCGTCCGCCCGGCCGGCGGGCGCGGAGCGTTGTTCGCGCCACACGCCGAGGCAGGCCGCCGCCGCGAGGACCAGGGTGTACCGGTCGGCGAGGCCGAAGCTCTGCGGGCTGGACAGGGCCTCGCGGTCGCCCTCCGCGACGTTCTCGAACGCCTTCTTCAGCTCGGCGAGTTCACCGGTGAGGACCCGGGCGAGAAAGCGCAGGGCCGGGCCGCCCAGGCCGTCGCCGTCGTGCCGCGGCTCCGCCGCTTCGAGGAGGTCGGTGCAGGCGACCAGGGTCGCGGCGAGCGGGTCGCCGTCACCGAGCAGCACGGGCTGGGACAGGTCCAGCGGCGGCAGCTCCCGGTCCGGCCGGAACAGGTCCGGCGGCGGCTCGGGGTCGGCGAACCAGGCGTGCCGTGCGAAGTACGGGAGTTGAGGCAGGATGCTGACCTGCCGTCCGGCGCTGCCCGCGTGGCCCAGCGAGGTGACGGGCAGGTCGCGCCGCTGCTTCTGGAACATCGCGTACGCGCCGTCCTCGGCGAACGTCTCCTCCCCGAGCACCGATGACATCTCGTCCATGCTCTCGGCCACGAGCTTCGGGGCGAGGTAGGCGGCGGCCGCCGCGTAGGCGCTCATCTGCCGGGGCAGCAGATGCAGCGCCCGGGTCGCGACCAGGGCGAGGCAGTCGATGATCAGCAGGTCGAGGAAGCCGCCCGTGAGCACGTCCCGGACATGCCGCACGTCCAGGGACGAGCGGCCGTCCGCCCGGCTGCGGCCGGCGAACCGCGCGACGGTGCGCAGCGCGGTGTCGGCGCCCGCGAGGACGATGGACGGGATGAGACCGCGGATGAGCAGGGAGGAACGCAGCGAAAGCTCGTAGCCGGCGCCGACCTCCCCGAGGACGGCGCCGGTGGGCACGAGGCAGTCGGTGATCCGCAGTCCGCCGAACTCCGCGCTGCGCATGCCGGTCGTCGTGCGGCGGGCCAGGTTCTCCACGGAGCCGGCGGGCAGTTCGTCGCGGTCGAGCAGCAGGACGGTGTGGCTGCGCCCTCTGGCGGCTCCCTCGGTGCGGGCGAAGACGACCAGGCCGGTGGCGCGTGAGGCGTTGGCGATGGCGGACTTGCTGCCGTCGATGACCAGACCGTCGGGGACGATCGTGGCGGTGAACTCGTCGCGGACGAAGTCGTTCCCGTGGGCGACCTCGTGCCGGGCCACGGCGAGCCGTCTGCCGCTCAGGAGCAGCCGGGCGGCGAGGCGGCGCTGCGTGTCGTCGCCCGCCGTCCACACCGGGGTGGCGGCGAAGAAGCAGTTGAGTCCGTAGCCGAAACCGAGGGAGGCGTCCCGGCGGAACACCGGGCGCAGGAGCCGGCCGAGCAGGTCCATCCGCTCCAGCCTGCCCCCGACGTCCGCGGGCACGAACTCGGCGTTGAGGCCGAAGTCGTCGAGGACCTTCTCGGCCTCGGGCAGCACCGCGCCGGCCGCGTCGGCGGCGAGCAGGGCGGCCGCGCCGAGCGGGTTGCCGGGATCGTCGAGAGAGCCGAACGCCAGCTCCAGGGCATCGATCCGGTCCTCTGCCGTCGTCATCGCCGGCTCCCTGCCGCCATGAGCTGCTCGACCTCGGGTTCCATCCGCTGGTGCAGCGGGGTGAGTTCGCCGCGCAGGAAGAGCCGTCGCATGGCCGCCCGTTCCACCTTGCCGCTCGTGGTCCGGCGGACCGTGCCCGGCCTGACGAGCACGACACCGGCGGTCCGTACCTCGTACTCCTCGCTGATCCGCTGCTGGACGGCGGCCGCGAGCCCGGCGAGGTCGATGTCGTAGCGGCTGCCGGAGCGCAGTTCCTGGACGATGACGATCTGTTCCCTGACGCCGGGCAGCGCGAAGGCGGTGGCCGCGCCGAAGAGGCCGCTGACCTGCTGCGACGTGCGCTCCAGGTCCTGCGGGTAGAGATTGCGTCCGGCTATGACGATCATGTCCTTGAGCCGGCCGGTGACATGGAGCAGGCCGTCCTGGAGGGCACCGAGGTCGCCGGTACGCAGGTAGCCACTGCCGCCGCCGCGGATCCGGCAGTTGAACGCCGCGGCGGTCTCGGCCGGGCGGGCCCAGTAGCCGGGTCCGACGCTCTCGCCACGGACCCAGATCTCACCGATCCGGCCGTCCGGCACCTCGGCGCAGGTCTCCGGGTCCACGATCGTCACGTCGACGGAGGCGGGCGGGCCGCAGTGCGTGACGGTGCGGGCCGGGCCGACGGGGTCGGTCAGCCGGCCCTTCTCAAGGGCCGCGGCGTCGACGGCGCGCCCGGCCGGGGCCGTTCGCGCGCCCGAGACGATGAGGGTCGCCTCGGCCAGGCCGTAGCAGGGCGCAAGGGCCCCGGGGCGGAGCCCGGCGGGGGCGAACCGCTCGGCGAACGCGTCAAGCGTCGCGGCGTCTATGGGCTCGCCGCCGTTGACCGCGGTCTCCCAGCCGGACAGGTCGAGGCCCGCGAGCTGCGAGTCGTTGACGCGGCGCACGCACATCTCGTACGCGAAGTCGGGGGCGGCGCTGACGGTCAGGCCGTACCGCGAGACGGTCTCCAGCCAGTTCGCCGGACGCTTGACGAACGCGGTCGGGGTCAGCAGGACGGCGGTGCCGCCGAGCCACAGCGCGTGCAGCAACTGGCCGACGAGGCCCATGTCGTGGTGCAGCGGCAGCCAGCCGCCGAGCCGCGTGCCGGGGCGGGTGCCGAGTGCCTCCTGGATGGCCCGCTGGTTGGCGAGCAGGCTGCGGTGGGTGACGATCACGCCGCGCGGGTCGCGGGTCGAGCCGGAGGTGTACTGGAGGTAGGCGACCGTGTCGGGGTCCGGCGCGAAGGGCTCCCAGGGCCCGGCGGCGGCCGCCGCGGCGGGGCCGTCGGCCGGCAGACAGACGACGTCGCCGTGTCCGGTGCGGGCGAGCAGCTGGGAGACGTCGGCCGCTTCTGTGGTGGACGTGAGCACGCACGCCGCGGCGGCTTCCTTCAGGATGCCGGCGAAGCGGTCGTCGTGATGGCCGTGCCCGCCGGTCGGGGCGACGGGGACGGCGATCGCTCCCGAGTACAGGCAGGCGAGGAAGCTCGTGACGAACAGCGCGCGGGAGCGGTGTGCGATGAGCACCCGGTCCCCCGGGCCGACGTGCCGGCCGAGCACGGCCGCCAAGTGGCGTGCCCGGCTGTCCAGTTGGCCGTAGGTGATCGCCTCGGGCCGCAAGGTGCCCTCGTGCTCGGTGAGGAGGATCAACGCCTCCCGGTCCGGCGTCTTCGCCGCCTGGGCCTGGATGTGCTCCGTAAAGGTCTGGTGACCGCTCACGCCTCCCCCTCCCGTGCCGTGGCGCCGTCCCCGGGGACGGCCGACGGCCGGCTCTGCTGTCGGCGAGGCGGCGGTGTGCCCCTGGATGGGGCCTGCGCCTGGCCGGTGGATGTACGGCGAACCCGCGTTCACGGCGTGTCCCCGATGGCACGGGGGACGTGTCCGCCGCCCTTGACGGTCCAGCCCGCGTAAGCGGCCTTGGTCTCGTCGTCGGGCTCACCCGCGCGCCGCACGAGGGCGAGCAGCACGGCGGTCACGGCCGCCAGCTCGGCCTCGTCGGGCAGGCCGCGGACCACAGTGATACGCATCTGGTTCACCATGAGGACACTGTGCGCGCACCCGCTAGAAGCGTGCTCGCGCCCCGGACGCACCGGAGCCGAGGACCTGATGGCCCCCGGCTCCGGTGCGGGTGGAGTGCCGCTGGTGTCAGACGACGACGCGTTCGTACGCGACGTGCCGGCCCCGTGTCACCTCGACGTCCGCGGTGCGGCGCAGCTGCTCGGCCAGCGCACGGTGACCGCTGTCGGCCAGGGCCCGCTCGCAGTCCGCGGTGTCCCGCCACCACTGGATGGCCGTGTAGTTGTCGGGGCGCAGCGTCGAGCGCAGCAGATCGCCGCCGCCGAAGCCGCCGAGCCGCTCGAAGTGCTCATTGGTCTCGGCGAACAGCCGCTCGAACGAGGACGACGTGGCGCCCAAGGTCGTGGCCCGGGTCAGGATGACGTTCTCCGCTCCCACGACGGCGTCCTCCTTGAGCACCCGCTCCACGCTCACGGCCTGGTCCACCTCGGTGTTGACGAGCGGGCCGAGCTTCTTGACGTGGGTCTGGAAGGTGTCGTCGTGGACGGTGTCGAGGAAGCCCCGCATCGTCCGCCAGTGCCCGAGGTGGACGTACACGTCAGGGCGTTCGACGAGCTGGACGGTCACCAGGAAGTCGAAGCCCTCACGCCTGCGCAGGTACTGGGAGTGATCCCGGAACTCGTGCTCGAACCACGCGGGGTCGCCCTTGACCTCGAACCGGTTGACCACCGTGAGGGGTGTGTCCTGACTACGACTGTGCACGCGCTTCCTCCGCGAACTGCTTGGCATGACGCAAAGTGGTGGAGCTGTTGGTCCCGAGCGCCTTGCGCACCATGGCGCGGGCCTCGGCAAGCGTGGCGTCGGGGCCCAGCGCGGTGCGTACACCCCCCGGGTCCAGGGTCACGGTGTGCCACGACGTGGCCCGGACACTGCCGTCACCCAGCGGTTCGATCACCCAGCGTCCGGTGTGGCCGCTCATCGCGACCGGCACCCGCAGCTGCTTGTAGACGATGACCTTGCGGTCCTCGAAGCAGACGCGGACCGAGGTGGTGTTGTGCGTCGATCCGTCCGGGCTCGCGGTGTCCATGTCCATGTGCTGGATGCCGGCCTCGTCCTCGGTGAGGTCGAGGCGGGCCACGTGCGGCAGCCGCTGGGGCCACAGGTCGGCGCGGTCCAGGAAGGCGAAGACGTCGCCGGCCGCGCCGAAGACGGTCTCGGAGTCGCTGAACGTGAAGTGGAGTTCCTCACGCGCGTCGGCCAGCTCGGCGGTGTTCTTGAGGGCGAGGAGCTCGGCGCGGCTGTTGCCGTCGACGGCCCGCTCGATGAGTTCCTCGGCGGCCGGGTCGCCGTCCACGGCACGGTAGTCGTGCAGCAGCGTGACCCGGGTGGTGCCGTCCTCCAGCTCCTGGACGCGCCACTCGCCGCCCATCTCGGCGACGGGGGCGGCCGTGACCACCTGGCGGAAGGTGATGGTGCGGGCCGCCGGGTCGAGGACCCGGCGTGAGGTCCAGGTGCGCACCTTGTCGCCGGCGACGGCCCAGATGCGCAGGAGCTGTTCACCGCCTCCGACGGGGGCCTCCTCGAGCACCTCTACGTGCACGGTGGGGCCGAACACCTGCGGCCACTCGGCGACATCGGCCACCAGCGCGTACACGGCGGCGGGAGACGCGGCCACGGTGATGGAGTGCTCCGTGACATGGAGCGCTGCGGTCTCGGACGTGGTGGTGGTCGGCGCCACGGCAAATTCCCTTCGGACTGTCCGCTTGCAGGCGGATCACAAGGTTGGCATGGGGTGATCGAGCGGAACTGGAGAACCGGTGGACCCGTCGTCAACTACCGGGCCCAGTCGGGTCGTTCGAGGATGTCGAGCACGGCGCAGCCCCAGCTGTATCCGGCGCCGACACTGATCAGGACGACCCGGTCGCCGGGCGCCGCGCGCCCGGAGACGGTCAGATGGTCGAGGCCGGCGAACTGGTCGCCCGCGCCGAGGTGCCCGACCGTGCGGCTGTAGTCCCAGGTGGTGCGGGCGGGGTCGATGCCGAACGGCTTGTAGTAGATGGACGTCAGGCGCCGTTTGCCGAAGTGCGGCAGTACCACCCAGTCGGCTTCGGCGAGTTCGGAGCCGGCGTCGGCCAACGCCTGCTTGATCACCGTCTGCTGGCCGCTGTGGGCCCGGGAGATCGCGTACGACATTCCGGCGCGGCCGACGAAGGCACGCTTGGCCGCCTCGAAGTCGACGGGGATGCGGTGGCCGAACGGTGCCTTGGTGAAGGGGTCGTCGCCGCGGTGCAGCGGCTCCAGGTCGGGGTCCGCGTGCAGCGCGAGCGAGACGAGGCGGGCATAGCCGCCGCGCCGGGAGAGCACCAGCGAGGTGGCGCCGTCCGCGTAGGGCGTTCCGGGGTCGGTGTTCCAGCGGTCGATGCCCGGGGCGCAGAAGCGGTCGGCGGTGGTGATGAGGGCGTCGCTGTGGCCGTGGCCTGCGGTGAGGTAGGCGCTCGCCAGGTCGAGGGCGGCGAGCCCGCCGTTGGACATCTGCCGTATCTCGACGGCCTGGCAGGTGTTGCCGAGTGCCTCGCGCTGGATGTACGAGGCGACCGGCCAGAGGTCCTGGCCCTGGTGGTAGGTGTCCGCGTGCAGCAGGAGGTCCACGTCGCCGCCCTGCGTGCCGGCCCGGCTCAGAGCGGTGTGTGCGGCGGCCGCGGCCATCTCGGCAGCCGACTCGTCGGGCGAGTGGGCCACCGACTCCATGCCGGTGGCCGCGGCCGTCCGGGGCGGGCAGGCCCCGGAGGCGACGGCGTCGGCGATCGTGATGCGGGTGGGAAGCCGTGTGGAGGTCCCCCGTATGTAGACGTCTTCCAGACGCACAGTCTCTCCAAGGAAGGTCAGGGGCGGGTCGGTTCGACCGAGGCCATGACGCGGTGGGCGGGCGCGTCCGGGGCCCGGCCCGGCGGGTCGTCGAGCAGGACGTAGTGGACGGCGTCGAGCAGCGCGTGCCAGCTGGCCGCGGTCGTGTTCGCGCCGACGCCGACGGTGCCCCAGCGGCGGCTGCCGGCCTGGTAGGAGATGAGGACGCGGGCGTCGGCGCTGCTGCCGGTCTCGCCGCTGAGCACGCGGACCCGGTAGTCGACCAGCTCCAGCCGGGACAGGGCCGGGAAGCAGGGGTCGAGGGCGGCGTGCAGCGCGGTGTCCAGAGCGTTGACCGGACCGTTGCCGTGTCCGGTCGCGGTGATGGCCCGGCCCTGGACGGACAGGCGCACGGTGGCCTCGGTGCGGACCTCGTCGTCCTGCGCGCCGGGGGCACCGGGGGCACTGGGGTCGCCGTGGCGGCCATGGACGCCGTGGACACTCACGGACCACGACTCGACCTCGAACGGCTGGGGCCGCGGGGCGCCCGTCAGCTCCTCGCGCAGCAGCAGTTCGAACGAGGCGTCGGCGGACTCGAAGCTGTAGCCGGAGTTCTCCAGTTCCTTGACGCGGGTCGCGGCGCGGGCCACTTCGTCGGACCCCGCCTCGACGTCGTACCCCAGCTCGCGCGCCTTGAGCTCGATGGAGGAGCGGCCGCCCATGTCGGAGACGAGCGTGCGCATCGCGTTGCCGACCAGCGCCGGGCGGGTGTGCTGGTAGAGGTCGGGGTCTACCCGCAGGGCCGAGGCGTGCAGTCCGGCCTTGTGCGTGAAGGCCGATTCGCCGATGTAGGGCGCGGCTCCGCTGCCGGGCAGTTCGGTCAGTTCGGCGATGGCCCGGCCGGTCGCGGCCAGGCCCGCCAGCCGCTCGAGCGGGACGACCTCGCGGCCGCGCTTGAGCACGAGGTTGGCGATGACGGTGAACAGGTCGGCGTTGCCGCACCGTTCGCCGTAGCCGTGGGCAGTGCCCTGGGCCTGGACGGCGCCGGCGTCGACGGCGGCCATGGTGTTGGCGACGGCGCATCCGGTGTCGTTGTGGCAGTGGATGCCGAGCTGTACGCCGGTCAGGGCGCGGGTCTCGGCGACGACGGCCGCCACCTCGTCGGGCAGGGAGCCGCCGTTGGTGTCGCACAGGACGACGGTCTCCGCGCCGGCCTCGGCCGCGGTGCGTACGACGGCGAGGGCGTACTCGCGGTTGAGCTGATAGCCGTCGAAGTAGTGCTCCGCGTCGACGAAGACCCGCCGCCCCGCGTGCACCAGGTGGCGCACCGTGCCGCCGATCATGGAGAGGTTCTCGGCGAGGGTGGTGCGCAGCGCGTCGCGCACATGGCCCGTGTGGCTCTTGGCGACGAGGGTCACCACGGGGGTCTCGGCCGCGAGCAGGGCTCGTACCTGCGGGTCGACGGATGCCGGGACGCCGGCCCTGCGGGTGGCTCCGAACGCGGCCAGCACGGCGTGCTTCAGGTCGAGTTCGGTGCGGGCCCGGCGGAAGAACTCGGTGTCCCTCGGTACGGCCCCGGGCCAGCCGCCCTCGATGAAGCCGACCCCGAGTCCGTCGAGCTCACGTGCGACGGCGAGCTTTTCCTCGACCGTCAGCACCATGCCTTCCTGCTGGGCGCCGTCGCGCAGGGTCGTGTCGTAGAGCTGGAAGCTCTGCTCGGCCATCGCCCCTCCCTTGTCCTGTATGCGCCGGTTGATACCGGCCTCCGGATGGTGACCCCACCGTCCGGCGGCGGACCGGAGAACGGCTGGAGCGGTGATGGACCGTGGGCCGACGATCGTCAGCGGAGGTCCGCCGGAGTGCGGCCGAAGCGCGGGGCCGCCGCGGCGGGGCCGCTGCCGCGCGCCTGGTGGTGCGGATGCGAGGCGGCCTCGGCGGCGCTCAGGACCGGCGTCACACACGCCTCGGTTCCCTCGAAGCGCCGCTCCCAGTGGTCGCGGCTCCCGCCGACGAAGCGGCTCGCGAACTCCCTTCGCAGAGCCGGCCAGTTGCGCGGGTCGTCGCGGTCGGGCAGCGCCTCCGCGTCGAGTCCGAGGCCGTGGAGCAGCGCCGCGTAGAAGCGCTCCTCCAGGGCGCCGACCGCTACGTATCCGCCGTCGGCGCACGCGTAGCAGGTGTAGAACGGGGCGCCGCCGTCGAGCAGGTTCGTGCCGCGCTCATGCCGCCACTGGCCCGCCGACCGCATGCCGACGAGCATGCCGAGCATGGCACCGACGCCGTCCACGATCGCCGCGTCGACAACCCGTCCTGCGCCGGTCGACCCGCGTTCGTACAGGGCCGCGAGGACACCGGCGAGCAGGAACATGGAGCCGCCTGCGAAGTCCCCCAGGAAGTTCACCGGGACGACGGGCGGGCCGCCGGACTCGCCGATCGCGTACAGGGCGCCGGTCAGGGCGAGGTAGTTGATGTCGTGTCCGGGGGCCGCGGCGAGCGGCCCGTCCTGGCCCCATCCCGTCATCCGGGCGTACACCAGCGCCGGGTTGCGCTCCAGGCACACCTCGGGCCCGATGCCGAGCCGCTCCGCCACGCCCGGCCTGAAGCCCTCGACCAGGACGTCGGAGCTCTCCAGAAGACTCAGGAGCTCCTCGACGTCGTCCGGGCTCTTCAGGTCCAGGGCGATATGGTGCCGGCCCCGGTCGAGTTCCTGGTGCCATGCTTCGAAGGAGCGCCGTCCGTCGGCCCGGTCGACCCGGATCACCTCGGCGCCGAGATCGGCAAGGATCATGCAGGCGAAGGGCACCGGCCCGATCGCCGCCAGTTCGACCACCCGCAGCCCGCTCAGCGGGCCGGTCCCGCGGGACGGCCCCTCACTTGTCGCTATGCCCATGCCGTGAGGCTAGGGAGGCGCGCCCGAACGCCTCTCGCGCCCGGCTGGAGCACGGGCGGCGCCGACTCCACCTGTGCCCGAGCGCGCGCTGGCAGCGTGCTCCAAGAACTGCTGTCTGTCCGGTTCTTCATGAGGAAACTCCCCCAGGAGGAAGGATTCACTGTGACCACCAGTGCCACGGAGCGGGGCGCCGCAGAGGCGGAGACCAAACCCTTTCCCTATGCGCGGCAGTGCCCGTTCACGCCCCCGAAGGAGTACGGGGAGATCGTCGAGAAGGACGTCTCCCAGGTCACGCTCAGGGGATCCGGCCTGCGGATATGGACGGTCGCCGGTTACGAGACCATCCGCCGCCTGCTCACCGACCCGCGGGTCAGCGCGTCCCGCAAGCACGACAACTTCCCCTTCTACTTCATCGCTCCGCCGGAGTACCGCACCGAGACGTCGTTCATCGGATACGACGGCAAGGAGCACAGTGACACCCGGCGCAAGGCCGCTCTGACGTTCACCAGCCGGCAGGTGCGGCGGCTGCGGCCGCGCATCGAGGAGATCGTCGACGACCACCTCGACAAGCTCCTCGCGATGACGCCGGTCGTGGACTTCCACCACGCGTTCTCGCTGTCGGTGCCCATGACGGTCATCTGCGAACTCCTCGGGATCCCGCAGGACCGGCACGAGTTCTTCATCAAGCACGGCACGGCGCTGCTCGGCGGCCACAGCTCCACGGAGGAGCGGCAGGCGGCCATCGTCGAGGTGAACGAGTACGTCAACGACCTCATCCAGCTGAAGAAGCGCGAGCCCGGCGAGGATCTGCTGAGCCGCGCGATGGCCGACTACGAGGCGTCCGGCGAGGAGTACACCGACCGCGATCTGTTCAACATGGTGCGGCTGCTGATGAACGGCGGCCACGAGACGACCGCCAGCCAGATCTCGCTCGGTACCGCCTGCCTCCTGGAGAACCCCGACCAGCTGCAACTCCTGCTCTCCGACCCCTCGTTGGTCAAGCCGGCCGTCGAGGAGCTGGTGCGGTACGCCACGATCGGTGACACGGCGGTGCCCCGGGTCGCCCTGGAGGACATCGAGATCGGCGGCCAGGTCATCCGCAAGGGCGACGGCATCCTCTGCCTCGGCCTCGCGGCCAACCGTGACCCGGAGGTCTTCCCCGAGCCGGAGAAGCTCGACATCACCCGCGGCAGCCGCAAGCACCTCGGTTTCGGGCACGGCGTGCACCACTGCATCGGCGCGGACCTCGCCCGCCTGGAGCTGGAGATCGTGTGGAGCAAGCTGTTCCAGCGCATCCCCACCCTCGAACTCGCCAAGCCCTTCCTGGAGATACCCCGCAAGGAAGGGGCCGTGATCTACGGGCTGTGGGAGCTGCCCGTGAAGTGGTGAGTCCGGCAAAAAAGCGCCTGGGCCGCCGACCGCGAAAGCGGTCGGCGGCCCAGGCGCATTGCCCCCTCTACCGCTTGCGGACCGGGACGAAGAGCGCGGCGACGAACCCCGCGACGGCGAACAGCGCGGCGCCGGTGAGGGCCAGACCGTAGCCGGCGGCCCTGGCGTCGACGGCGCCAGCGCCGGCCCCGGTCCGGGCGTCGATGCGGGCCGCGGCCAGCGCGGCCAGGGTCACCAGGCCGACGGCGCTGCCGAGTTGGCGGGTGGTGTTGAGGAGCCCGGACGCCAGGCCGGCCTGGTCGGGGGCGAGCCCGGCGGTGGCGGCGTTCGTCGTGGCGTTGAGCACCGCGCCCATTCCCGATCCGAGGAGGACACAGGGCCCGAGCACGTCGCCGAGGTAGTCGGCGCCCGCGTCCACGGACGACAGCCAGAACAGGGCACCCGCGGCGAGGGCGAGTCCGCCGAGCAGGATCGGGCGCGGGCCGATCCTCGGCACGAGGGGCGCGATCCCCCAGCCGCCCAGGGCCATGCCGACGGAGAGCGGGAGGTAGCTGAGCCCGGTGTGCAACGGGCTGTAGCCGAGGACCTGTTGGAGGACCAGCGTGAAGAAGTAGAAGGTGCTGAAGAGGGCGGCGATGCCGAAGAAGGCCACCAGGTTGGCGGCGGCGACCGACCGGTTCCGGAAGATGCCGAGCGGCACCAGGGGGTGCCGGGCGAACCTCGCCTGGATCACCAGGAACGCGGCGATCAGGAGTGCCCCGGCCAGCAGCGGGCCAAGGACCCGTGGCGACCCCCAGCCGTGTGCGGCGTACTGGGAGACACCGTAGACGGTGGACATCAGGCCGAGGGTGACGGTCACCGCGCCGGGCAGGTCGAGGCCGCTGCCCTTCGTGCCCGTCCGGCGGGGGCGGGTCTCGGGGACCACCCAGCGGACGGTGGCGAACAGCACGAGGCCGATCGGGACGTTCACCAGGAAGATCCAGCGCCAGGAGAACCACTCGATGATCACTCCGCCGGCCAGCACACCGATCGCGCCCGCGGCTCCGGAGACTGCGCTCCACCAGCCGAACGCCCTTGCGCGGGCGGCCGGTTCGGTGAACGTCGTGCCGAGCACGGTGAGGGTGGCGGGCGCCATGACCGCGGCGCCGAGCCCCTGGAAGGCGCGGGCGAGGACCAGGGTGAGCGGGGCGTCCGCGGCTCCCCCGACGAGGCTGGCCAGCGTGAACAGGGCGACCCCGCACGCGAAGATCCGGCGCTGGCCGAACAGGTCGGCGAGCCGCCCGCCGAGCAGCAGGAAGCCGCAGACGACCACCGTGTAGGCGTTGTTCACGAGTTGCAGGTTGTGCTGGGTGAAGTGCAGGTCGGCGGAGATGACGGGCAGGGCCACGTTCACCACCGAGGCGTCCAGGACGTTCATGAACTGGCCCAGGCAGCAGGCGGCCAGCACGAGGGAGAGCCGGTGGCCCGCGCTCCCCCTGCCGGGCTCGGCGGCCGTCTCCCGGGTCCCTTCGGTCACAGTCATGCCAGGCACGCTGCGCCGGACCGGTCGACCGGCGGTAGCGATCCGGTCGAGCCCGCGCGGGCGGTCGAGAGTTCCTCCACCGCGATTGCAGGGCCTCTCGCCA
Source organism: Streptomyces sp. NPDC090032 (assembly GCF_044748025.1). Taxonomy (NCBI): domain Bacteria; kingdom Bacillati; phylum Actinomycetota; class Actinomycetes; order Kitasatosporales; family Streptomycetaceae; genus Streptomyces; species Streptomyces sp. NPDC090032. The sequence continues at coordinate 27,240 of NZ_JBIVFF010000023.1, forward strand.
CAGTCCGTTGCGGTACCTCCGCACGGATGGCCGATATTCCCCTAGGAGAGCTCACCATGGCCAAGATCACCTACAAGCATCCGAACGGCACCGTCACCATCCTCGACGTCGAGGCGCCCAACACGGTCATGCGCGCGGCGAAGCTCAACAACGTCGACGGCATCGAGGCCCAGTGCGGCGGCTCCGCGCAGTGCGGCACCTGCCATGTGTTCGTCGACGCGGAGAGTTCCGTGCCGCTGCCCGGGATGGACCCCGTCGAGGACGACGTGCTGTACGGAACGGCGTGCGAGCGCACCGAGTTCAGCAGGCTCAGCTGCCAGCTGCCGGTCTCCGAGGACCTGGACGGCCTGGTGGTCCACCTGCCCGAGGCGCAGAGCTGATGGCCTCGCACTCGGTGGTGATCGCCGGCGCGGGCCAGGCCGGCCTCGAAACAGCGGCGGCCCTGCGCGGCCGTGGCTACAAGGGCCGGATCACGCTCGTCGGGGACGAGCCGTCCGGCCCCTGCGACCGCCCGCCCCTGTCGAAGGGCTATCTGGCCGGCACGGTCCCGGCCGCGGACATCGCGCTGCGCCCGCCGTCGTTCTACGCCGCGCAGGACATCGAGCTGCTGTCGGGCGACCGGGTCGCCTCGGTCGACCGGGAGCGGCGCACGGCCTTGCTGGAGTCCGGGCTGCGCCTGCCGTACGGCGCGCTGGTCCTGGCGACCGGCTGCCGCCCGCGCACGCTGCCCGTGCCCGGCACCTCGCTCACCGGGGTCCTCACCCTGCGCGGCCTGGCCGACGCGGAGGACCTGCGGCTGCGGCTCAGCGGCCCGCCGCGCAGCGTCGTCGTGGTCGGCGCCGGGTTCATCGGTCTGGAGGTGGCGGCCACCGCGCGTGGCCTCGGCCACGACGTGACCGTGGTCGAGGCCCAGCCGAGGGCGCTGGCCCGCGCGCTGACGCCGCAGATGTCGGCCCGGGTCGTGGCCGAGCACCGCGCCCAGGGGGTGCGGGTGCTGCTCGGCCGCGAGGTGTCCGCGTTCTGCGGCGACGCGGAGGGCCGGGTCCAGGTCATGGAGCTGGGGGACGGTGAGCGGATCGCCGCCGATCTCGTCGTGGTCGGTGTCGGTGTCCTGCCCAACACCCGCCTCGCGCTCAGCGCGGACCTGGTCGTCGGCGACGGCATCGTCGTGGACGAGCGGCTGCGGACCGAGGACCCGGACATCTACGCGGTCGGTGACTGCGCCCGCTTCCCCAGCCCGCACGCCGGTCGGCACATCCGGCTCGAGTCCGTCCAGAACGCCACCGACCAGGCGCGCTGCGTGGCCGCCGCGATCTGTGGCGAGCCGTACGCGTACACCGCCGTGCCCTGGTTCTGGTCGGAGCAGTACGCGATGCGGCTCCAGATGGCCGGTCTGACGGCCGCCCACGACGAGACGGTGACCGTCGGCGACCCGGACGGCGGGCGGTTCTCCGTCCTCTGTTTCCGCTCCGGGCGGCTGATCGGTGCCGAGTCCATGAACCGTCCGGCGGACCACGGCATCGCCCGCCGGCTGCTGACCACCGGCACGCGTCTGACACCCGAGACGGCCCGGGAGCCGGGCTTCGACCTCAAGAAGCTCCCCCGTACGCCTGCCGTGCCGGCCGGCACACCGGCCGTGTCCGTCCCCGCCTGACCGCCCTCTCCTGCTTCCTGCTTTCTTACTTCCTGCTCCTGCGAGTACGGCGAAGGGGGCGTCCGTGGTGCGGACGCCCCCTTCGCCGTGCGCGAGCGATCAGCTCTCCGGGCCGAGCAGCACCTCGGAGTAGTTCTTGCGGGCGGCGGTGTCGTACTGGAGCGCCACGTGGCTCGTCGCCGACGTGATGTCCCGCCAGAAGCGCTGGAGTTCGTGCCCCTCACCGAGGCCGCCGGTGCCGGCGGCGCCGACCAGCAGGGTCACGGCCTCGCGGAGCATCTCGGCGGCGAACGGGGCGTTCCGCTCGTTGCGCGCCATGCGCTCGGGGGTGAACTGCCGCCGGTCCAGGACCTGAGCGCTCTCCTCGACGAGGTGACGTGCGGCGTCGATCCTGCCGGAGGCGCGTACGACGGTGAGCTCGGCGGTGTGGTTGCGCCGGCGCCCGGTGATCGATCCCGTACAGGCGGCGAGCGCGCCGGTGGCGGCGCCGACGACGGGGGCGATGAAGGTGAGTCCGCCCACCGCCTGGAAGGGCACGTTGTGGGCGGGCAGGCCGGAGGTGCCGTTGCGGCCGGAGAGCATGTCGGCGCGGTCGAGGGTCAGATGCGCCGGTACGAACACGTCGTCGACCACGACGGTGTGGCTGCCGGTGGCCCGCATCCCCACGCTGTCCCAGGTCTCGCGCACCGTGTACGCGCCGCGTGGCAGCGTGAAGAAGCGCAGCTGCGGCGGGCCCTCACCGCCCGCGACCGCCGCGCAGACCATCACCCAGTCGGCGAAGTCGACGGCGCTGACGTAGGCCCACTCGCCGGTGACCCGCCAGCCGCCGTCGGCCGGCCTGGCCCGCCCGGCGGGCATCAGACCGGTCGCCACGAACGTGTCGGGCCCCGCGCCCCACAGCTCCTGGTGACCCTGCTCGGGCAGGTGCGAGGCGAAGCGCGCCGAGTACGCGGCGAGCGAGGCACACCACGCGGAGGCGGCGCAGCCCTCGCCGACGGAGATGACGGCCCGCGTCAGGTCTTCGAACGAGCCTTCCGTGCCGCCGAATCGCGCGGCCACGAAATGCCGGGCGAACCCGGCCTCCCGTATCGCCTCGGTGACCTCGCGGGACAGGCTGCGGCCCGCGTCCGCGTCGGCCGCGTGGCGGGCCGCGAGCAGGCGGAGCCGGTCGGCGGCGGGGACGAGCCCGGCGGCGGGAGCGGCCGGGGCGGCGTCGGGAGCGGCGATCACGCCGACGTCGACGCTCACGATCCGGACCCGTTCGCGACGGCGCGGGCGAAGAGTTCGAGCGTCTCACCGGGGCTCGGCCCGTCGAGCGCCTTGAAGATCCGCTCGGCGCCCGGACCGTGCTGGTCCAGCTTGACGTGGGCAAGGGAGACGCGGGTGTGTCCCGCGTCGACGGCCTCGAAGTCGACCTCGATCTGGCTGGCGCCCTCGTCGGTGGGGAGGGACTGCCAGTTGGGGTCGATCCGCCAGGTCATGACGACGCGGCGGCCCGGCTCCCACTCCAGCACGCGGCCCCAGGCGATCTCGGTGCCCTCCACGTCCCACTCGTAGTAGCGCCCGCCCACCTCGCCTTCGAAGGCGAGGCCGGCCCGCTCCTTGCGCACCAGGACGTGGCTCGGCGGCCACCAGTCCGCCGGGCGCTCGGTGAAGACCTTGAAGCACTCGCCGGGCGTCGCCGCCACGGTCACCGACTTCCTGACGTCGGGCAGGGTCTGCGTCTGCTCGGGCACGGGGCCTCCTCGCTCCGGCCAGGTATCCGCCCGGCCACGGCATCTGTTGCGCCCAAGCTGACGGGCCCCGCTAGGCCCCGTGTCGAGTGCGGCTCGAACAGCCGTACTCCAGCCCGGCTCCACCCCGGTGCGAGAAACCCGCAAGGCGACGGGCCCACCGTCGAGCCGACGTGGACCGGATCGACACGAGCGAACCGACATGAGCGATACCGGCATGAGCGATGGGGAGAGCACGATGACAGACACGGGACGACGAGTTGCCTTCGTCACCGGGGCGACCAGCGGCATCGGCCTGGCCGTGACCCAGCTGCTGGCCCGGCAGGGCGTCGCGGTGTTCGGTGTGGCGCGTGACGCGGAGAACGTCGCCGCCATGGTCAAGGAAGAGCGCGAGCTGGGCCACGAGGTGGCCGGCACGGTGTGCGACGTGACGTCCCTGACGCAGATCCAGGAGGCTGTGCGGGCCGCCGTGGCCGAGTACGGCCGCATCGACATCCTCGTCAACAACGCGGGCCGCGGCGGTGGCGGCGTGACCGCGGAGCTGGCCGACTCGCTCTGGGACGACGTGATCGAGACCAACCTGAACGGCACCTTCCGTGTCACCCGGGAGGTACTCAGCACGGGCCTGATGCGCGAAGGGTCCTGGGGACGGATCATCAACATCGCCTCCACCGGCGGCAAGCAGGGCGTCGAGCTCGCCGCGCCCTACTCCGCCTCCAAGCACGGCGTGATCGGCTTCACCAAGGCCGTCGGCAAGGAACTCGCCGCGACCGGTATCACCGTGAACGCCGTCTGCCCCGGATACGTCGAGACGCCCATGGCCCAGCGCGTGCGGCAGGGCTACGCGGGCCACTACGGGGTCAGCGAGCAGGAGATCCAGGAGAAGTTCAACGCGAAGATCCCGCTCGGCCGTTACTCCACTCCCGAAGAGGTCGCCGGGCTCGTCGGCTACCTCGCGTCGGACCCGGCCGGATCCATCACCGCCCAGGCGATGAACGTCTGCGGTGGGCTCGGCAACTACTGATGACCGGCCCTGATCGACGAGCGGAAGAACGATCAGAAGAACGATCACAAAGACGAGCAGAAAAGGAGTGTCTGACGTGACTGCTGTGACCGCCGGCGCGCTGCTGGCCGAACCCGACGCGCCCGCGTTCCGGGCCGCCATGGCCCGGTTCCCGACGGGCGTCACCCTGCTCACCCAGGGAAGCGGCGACGAGACCGTCGTGATGACGCTCAACACCCTGACCTCGGTCTCGCTCGACCCGCTGCTGATCCTCGTGTCCGTCAAGGCCTCCGGCCGGATGCGCCCGCGGATCGCGAGCTCGGGCAGCTTCGCCGTGAACGTGCTCGGCGCGGCGCAGCTGGATCTGGCGCTGGAGTTCTGCCGGCCCGACCGGCCGGAGGGCAGCGCCGCGATGCTGCGCCTCGGTGCCGAGGAGGGCGTCACCGGCAACGCCGTGGTGCCCACCGCGGAGACGTACGTCGAGTGCGTGCTGGACGCGCAGTACACGGCCGGCGACCACACGCTGCTGATCGGCCGGGTCGTCGCCCTGTCCGGCGGCTCCGCGTCCCCGGACCCGCTCCTGTTCCACCAGGGCAAGTTCGGCCGCATGTCGTCCGGCGAGCAGCGGGGGGCGGCCGCGTGACGGCGACAACGGCGGCCTCGGTGGCGGCGCCGGGCACCCTGCACCAGGTCGCCGACGGGGTGTACGCCTTCGTCCAGCCGGAGGGCGGCTGGTGCCTGAACAACGCCGGTCTCGTCGCCGGCGGCGGCCAGGCGGTCCTGGTCGACACGGCGGCGACCGAATCCCGCACGCGTCGGCTGCGGGAGGAGGTGGAGCGCGTCGTGCCGGGCGGCCCGGACTACGTCGTGAACACCCACTTCCACGGCGACCACACCTTCGGCAACGGGCAGTTCACGCCGCGTGCGGCCGTCGTGGCGCACGCGGGCACGCGGTCCGACACACAGGAGGCGGGCCTCGGCCTGCGCCATCTGTGGCCGGACGTCGAGTGGGGCGAGACCCCGCTGACCCTGCCCACGCTCACCTTCCGGGACGAACTGACCCTGCACGCGGACGGCGGTCTGCGTACCGAGCTGCTCCACGTGGGCCCCGCCCACACCGCGAACGACGTGATCGCGTGGGTGCCGGAGCGCGGCGTGCTGTTCACCGGCGACGTGGTGTGGTCGGGGGTGACCCCGTACCTCCTGATGGGCTCGGTCACCGGCTCGCTGCGGGCCCTGGAGCGCATGCGCGCGCTCGGTGCCTCCGTGGTCGTCCCCGGGCACGGTCCCGTCGGCGGCCCCGAGCTCCTCGACGCGACGGAGGCATACGTCCGCTTTCTCCAGGACCTCGCACGGGACGGCCTGCGGCGCGGCGTGGGACCGCTCCAGGCGGCGCGGGACGCGGACCTCGGCGCGTTCGCCGGGCTCCTGGACTCCGAGCGCCTCGTCGGAAACCTGCATCGCGCGTACGCCGAACTCGAGGGCCTGGAACCGGGCGCCCGTATCGATGTCGCCGCGTCCTTCAAGGAGATGGTCGCCTACCACGGCGCCCTGCCCTCCTGCCACGCCTGACCCCACAGCCCGAAGGCTCACAGCCCGGAAGCTCACACCCCGGAGGCCGAAACCCCGAACCGACGAAACCGCCGTACTGAAAGGAGTCGTCGATGGAGACGATTCTGCTGGACCGCGAGACGCACGTGACCCCACCCACGCACCTGGAGCTCCACGGGGTGCCGTGCCGGATACCTCTGCTGCTGGCCGGGGACCTCGACGACGACGGGAGCGAACCGCACATCTGCCGGAGCATCGACTGAGCGGCCGCGCAGGACGCATCACCGGCCGCCGCATGGCTGAGGGGCCCCTCCACAGGGGCCCCTCAGCCATGCGCCCGATCTCCGCGTACAGGCCGGTCAGGAAGCCGCGGGAGCGGCAGGGCTGTCGCGGTGGATGACACGGGAGCGCGTCAGCAGCCGGCCGTCGCGGCGTACGAGCACGTCGTCGACGGTGAACGTCGGCTGGAAGGACACCTTCCCCTCGCGGTCGGTCTGGGTGACCAGCGTGTAGTACGAGACCCGCACAGTGTTCTCATCCTGCGGGTCGGCCTCTATGAGGAGGTGGCCGAACCAATGCCGTACGGCGATGTCCTTGTAGCGCGGCAGGTTGGCGCGCATCCCGGCGATCATCTCCACCCGGCCGCTCTGGCGCTGACCGCCCGCGTGGACGACCTCCCCGTCGTCGGTGAAGGTGTCGGCGAAACCCTCGATGTCCAGGGCGTCGACCCGTCGCATCTGCTGGGCGTAGAACGTCTGCACCTCGGCATACAGGTCACCCGTGACCTGCTGACGGAGGGTCCCGACGGACTGAGACATGGCGAACTCCCTTCGCGGCGGCCCTTCCGGCCGCCCGTCGTCGGCAGCAGCCTGCCGGGCGCGGCTGCAGCGGCGCTGGAGAGGCACTCGCGGTGACCGGCCGGCGCCCCTGGCCAGCACGACGGGTGCAATGGCAGGATCGCCCGCATGTCCAAGGCCCTCCCCCGTGTCAGCAGGCGCCGCGCCCTGGAGGGCTCGGCCGCCGCCCTCGTGGTCCTCGGGCTGCTCCTGTGGTGGCTGCTGCCGCTGGACGACGGGACGCCGGGGGGCAGCGTGACCTTCAGTACGGGCCAGCGGACCGGGGTGTACGAGCGCTACGGCAAGCTCCTCAAGACGGCGCTCGGCCACGACCTGCCCCGCCTCGATGTGCGCCTGACGAACAGCGAGGGCTCCCAGGAGAACGTCGAACGGGTCGCCACGGGGAAGGCCGATTTCACGGTCGCGGCCGCCGACGCCGTGGAGAAGTACAAGCTGCAGGGCGGCGCCGGAGGGGACCGGCTGCGCGGCTGCGCCCGCCTGTACGACGACTACGTGCAGCTGGTCGTGCCCCGCTCGTCGTCGATCAGGTCGGTCCAGGATCTGCGCGGCCGCAAGGTCGCCGTGGGCGGCAGGGGCTCCGGGGTGCGGCTCATCGCGGAGCGCGTGTCCAAGGCCGCCGGGCTCGACCTGGAGAAGGACATGAAGCCGGTCTCCACGGGGATAGACGGCATGCCCCAGGCGCTCAAGGACGGCGACATCGACGCGTTCTTCTGGTCGGGCGGCCTGCCGACGAACCATGTGCGCACGCTGTCGGAGAACTACCCCATCCGTCTCGTCGAGCTCGGCGACCTCGTCGACGCGCTCCACAAGCAGGGCGGCGCGTCCCGCTACTACCGGGCCGCCGTGATGCCCCCGGACGCCTATCCGGACGCACAGCAGGGTGTCTCCGTCCCCACGCTGGCCGTGGCGAATCTGCTGGTCACCACGGACCGGACGGACCCCCGCCTCACGGAGGCGCTGACGCGCACGGTGATAGACAGCCGCGACCACATCGGCGCGCAGGTGCACGCGGCGCAGCTCGTGGACCTGCGGACGGCGCTCTACACGGATCCGCTGGCCCTGCACGAGGGCGCCCGCCGCTACTACCGCTCGGTGAAGCCCTAGGTCCGGTGAAGCCATGGGGCCGGACAAGCCATGGGCCCCGTCAAGCCTCAGGCCCGGTGAAGCCTTGAGGCCCCCTGACGCGCCGCGTCAGCCTTCCCGGTGGGTCCGGGGCACCGCGACCGTCACGCACAGCCCGTGCGGCTCGTGAGGGGCGAACGTGAGGGAGCCGCCGCCCGCCGCGAGCAGCGCGCGAGAGATGGACAGGCCGAGGCCCGAGCCCTTGACGTTCTGGTGGCCCGCGCTGCGCCAGAACCGGTCGCCGACGCGCGCGAGTTCGTCCTCGCGAAGGCCCGGCCCCCGGTCCGCGACGACGATCTCGGTGGACTCTCCGTTACGGGCGACGCGGACCTTCACCTCCTCGCCGGAGGGGGTGAACTTCAGGGCGTTGTCGATCACCGCGTCCAGGGCGCTCGACAGCGTCACGGGGTCCGCCCAGCCGGTGACCGCGGGGCAGTCCTCGGCCAGCCGTACGCCCTTGTCGTCGGCGACCGGCCGCCAGGCGCCCACGCGTTCCCTCACCAGCTCGCCGATGTCCGTGAGCCGCAGGTCCGCCTCGGTGTGTTCGGCCAGAGCCAGGTCCAGCAGGTCGTCGAGGACCGAGGCGAGCCGCTTGCCCTCCGTGCGCACGGAGGCGATCTCCTCGTTCCCCTCGGGCAGTTCGAAGGCCAGGAGCTCGATGCGCAGGAGCAGGGCGGCGAGTGGATTACGCAGTTGGTGCGAGGCGTCGGCGACGAAGGCGCGCTGCTGCTCCAGGACGTCCTCGACGTTGTCGGCCATCTCGTTGAACGACCGGGCCAGGCGCCGGAGTTCCGGCGGTCCGCCGGCCGAGGCGACGCGGGACTTCAGGCGTCCGGTGGCGATGTCGTGCGTGGTCGCATCGAGGACGCGCACGGGCCGCAGGACCCAGCCCGTCAGGCGCAGGGCCGCGCCGACGGCCAGGAGCATCGCCGCCGCCTCGCCCGCCGCGATGAGCAGCCACCCCTGAAGCGTCTTGGAGCGCATCTTGCCGGTGGGCGAGTCGGTGACGACGACCGCGACGACGTCACCGTCGCTGATGACCGGTGACGCGACGACGAGCCGGCCGTGCCTCCAGGGCCACACCTGCTGCGGGTCGTGGCTGCCGCGCGAGAACAGGGCCTCGTCGAAGGCCTTGCGCACGTCCCCGTCGCGGGGCAGCTGCCAGTCGTCCGGGGCGCGCCCCATGGGGTCGCTGTTGCGGTAGAAGACGCCCGCGCGGATCCCGTACACCTCGTAGTAGCGCGTGAGTTCGTTCTGGAGGGTCTGCTGGCGCTCGTCCGTGACGCGCACGCGGGAGCCCGTCGAGCGCTTGGTGACGAACTGGGCCAGTGCGGCAAAGCGTGCCGTGTCGTCGATGCGGTCGACGACGACCTTCTGCTGCTGGGCGGCGGCCACGCTCGCGGCGAGCGGGAAACCGAGCGCGAGCAGCACGCCCGCCATGAGGACGATGAGCAGCGGGAGGAGTCGAGCGCGCACCCGCGGCCTCTAGGCGGCCGGCGCGACGAGCCGGTACCCGACGCCGCGCACGGTCTCGATGAGGGCGGGCATGCGCAACTTGGAACGCAGGGAGGCGACGTGCACCTCCAGGGTGCGGCCCGTCCCCTCCCAACTGGTGCGCCAGACCTCGCTGATGATCTGTTCCCGGCGGAACACCACTCCGGGGCGCTGCGCGAGAAGCGCCAGGAGGTCGAACTCCTTGCGGGTCAGTTGGACAACCGAACCGTCCACGCTGACCTGGCGGGTGGGCAGTTCGATACGCACGGGCCCGAGCCGCAGACCGTCCTCGGCCGGTGCGGACGCCTCGTCCGGCACGCTGCGCCGACTGACCGCGTGGATCCGGGCGAGCAGCTCCCCGGTGTCGTACGGCTTCACCACGTAGTCGTCGGCGCCGAGGTTGAGGCCGTGGATGCGGGAGCGTACGTCCGCGCGCGCGGTCACCATGATCACGGGTGTCGACGTGCGCTTGCGGATCTTGCCGCACACCTCGTAGCCGTCCTGGTCGGGCAGCCCGAGATCGAGGAGTACGACCCCGAAGGCGTCCGCCTCGGGAACGAGCGCCCGGAGCGCTTCCTCACCGCTGCGGGCGTGGGCCACCGTGAAGCCGTGCCGGGCGAGGACCGCCGACAGAGCGGCGGCGACATGGTTGTCGTCCTCGACGAGAAGCAGTCTCATCACGGCCCCCTTCGGTTCATCGGTCGTTCGGCCCCAGCACGCCGGCGGGCGCTATCCGTGCACGCGTGCGCGGCACACCAGGGCATCCACTCCGATGGATAAGGACGCCGTCAAGAGCGTTCCGGTTACAGGCACCTTCCGTTATCCAGCCGGTACGCGCGGGGCCACCCTCTTCACGCATCGTGTCCGGTTGAAGCCGGATCGTTATGCTCAAGTTCCCCTCAGATGTAATGACGCTGGTCGTACGGCATTACTACTGTCCTCCCAACCGAGGAGGATGGAGCAAGACCCCGATGACCGATGTATCGGTGACCAAGGACGCCATTCCCGCGGCCGACGAGCTGGTCGTACTGAACCAAGTCAACAAGCACTTCGGCGCGCTGCACGTGCTCCAGGACATCGACCTGACCATCGCGCGTGGTGAGGTCGTCGTCGTCATCGGACCCTCGGGCTCCGGCAAGTCGACGCTGTGCCGCACGATCAACCGCCTGGAGACCGTCGACACGGGTTCCATCACGATCGACGGGAAGCCGCTGCCCCAGGAGGGCAAGGAGCTCGCCCGCCTCCGCGCGGACGTGGGCATGGTCTTCCAGTCCTTCAACCTCTTCGCGCACAAGAGCGTGCTCGAGAACGTGATGCTGGGGCAGATCAAGGTCCGCAAGGCGGACAAGAAGGTGGCCGAGGACAAGGCGCGCGCCCTGCTCGACCGGGTGGGCGTCGGCACGCAGGCGGACAAGTACCCCGCGCAGCTCTCCGGCGGGCAGCAGCAACGCGTCGCGATCGCACGGGCGTTGGCGATGGACCCCAAGGTCATGCTCTTCGACGAGCCGACGTCGGCCCTCGACCCGGAGATGATCAACGAGGTCCTCGAGGTCATGCAGCAGCTCGCCCGCGACGGCATGACGATGATCGTCGTCACGCACGAGATGGGCTTCGCGCGCTCGGCGGCCAACCGCGTGGTCTTCATGGCGGACGGACGGATCGTCGAAGAGGCCACCCCCGACCAGTTCTTCAGCAACCCGCGCAGCGACCGGGCCAAGGACTTCCTGTCGAAGATCCTGCACCACTGACGCTGACGCACGGGCGTCTGACCTTTCACGGCCGAAATCTGCTGACACGAAGGATGTTCACCATGAAGCTCCGCAAGTCCGCTGCCGCGGCGGCCACCGTGGCCGTGCTCGCCCTCACCGCCACCGCGTGTGGCGGCGACTCCGGCAACGCCGGTGACAAGCCCGCCGGCGCCGCCGGCGGCAAGGACCAGCCGAAGCTGCCCACGTACACGGTCGCCTCGGGCGTGAAGCTGGACTCCGCGACGCTGAAGCGGGCGCAGAAGGCCGGCAAGCTCGTCATCGGCGCCAAGAACGACCAGCCGTACCTGGGCTTCCAGGACACCGACGGCAAGCGCTCGGGCTTCGACATCGAGATCGCCAAGATGGTCGCCGCCGACCTCGGCTTCAAGCCGTCGCAGATCGAGTTCAAGACGATCGACTCGAACGTCCGTGAGACGACCATCTCCAAGGGCGAGGTCGACCTCTACGTAGGCACCTACACGATCAACGACGAGCGCAAGAAGCAGGTCGGTTTCGCCGGTCCGTATTTCATGGCCGGCGCCGACCTCCTCGTCCGCGGTGACGAGAAGGGCATCACGGGTCCGGAGTCCGTCAAGGGCAAGACGGTCTGCTCCATCAAGGGCTCGACCCCGCTCCAGGAGATCAAGAAGCCCAAGTACGGCGCCAAGACCGTCGAGCTGTCCAAGTACTCCGAGTGCGTGCAGCAGCTGCTCAACAACGAGGTCGACGCCGTCACCACGGACGACGCGATCCTCAAGGGCTACGCCGCCCAGCGCCCGGGCAAGCTGAAGGTCGTCGGCAAGCCCTTCACCGAGGAGCCCTACGGCGTCGGCATGAACAAGGACGACAAGGCGCTGCGCGAGGCCGTCTCGAACGCCATCGAGGCCCACGAGAAGAACGGCGACTACAAGAAGGCGTACGACGCGACGCTCGGCCTGTCCAAGTCCGCGTACACCGCGCCGCCGGCGCTCGAGCGCTACTGACGCGCTGACGGTGCGGGCCACGGCCCGCACCGTACGACCCCCCGGCAGTGAACGGCCCACCACGGGCGCAACCGCACAGTGCGCCCGTGGCACGGCCCGCGCTGCCTGTCCGCCGCCGCCCACGAGGACATCCCCGTGAACGTATTGCTCGACCATCTCGCGGAATTCCGCGAGGGGTTCATAGGCACCGTCCTGCTGACCCTGGCCAGCGGGCTCCTCGCGATGGTCCTGGGTGTCATCATCGCCGGGTTCCGTGTCTCACCCGTGCCCCCGCTGCGCTTCTTCGGCACCGCCTGGGTCACGCTCTTCAGGAACACCCCGCTGACCCTGCTCTTCCTTGTGGCGTGGTTCGTCGTTCCGGTCATCTTCATGCCGGGCCTCAGCCCGTGGGCCAAGGCCCTCATGGCGCTGAGCTTCTACACCTCGGCGTTCGTGTGCGAGGCCGTCCGGTCCGGCATCAGCACGGTGCCGCTGGGCCAGGCCGAGGCCGCCCGGTCCATCGGGATGAGCTTCTTCCAGACGCTGCGCCTGATCATCCTTCCGCAGGCCACCCGGACCGTCCTGCCGCCGCTCAGCTCGATCTTCATCGCGCTGACGAAGAACTCCGCGATCGCGGGCGCGTTCAGCGTCACCGAGCTGTTCGGCGTGCAGAAGCTGCTCAGCGACCAGGGCTTCGCCATCGCCTGGATCTTCCTCTGGGTGGCTCTCGGCTACCTGGTCATCACCTTCACCATCAGCGGTCTCTTCCGGCTGCTCGAGCGGCGCATGGGGGTCGCACGATGAGTTCGAGCGTCCTGTACGACACACCGGGCCCCAAGGCCCGGGTGCGCAACCGCATCTACACGGTCGTCGGCTCCCTGGCCGTGCTCGGCCTGATCGCGTTCACCCTCTACCGGATGAACGTCAAGGGGCAGCTGGAGCCCGAGGTCTGGAACATCTTCAACAACGCCGGTGTGCGGACCAGCATCCGTGACGGCGTGCTCACCACGCTGAAGGTGTTCGCCGTCGCCGGCGTGCTCTCCCTGGTGCTCGGCCTGCTCCTGGCCGTCGCGCGCCTGTCCGAGCACAAGACCGTCCGCTGGGCCGCCACGGGCTTCATCGAACTGTTCCGCGCGATCCCGCTGCTGATCACGATCTACGCCCTGTGGTTCCTGTTCCTGACCTACAAGAACAGCCTCGGTGTCGTCGGCGACAACACCGCCTTCTGGGCGCTCGTCATCGGCCTGACCGTCTACAACGGCTGTGTGCAGGCCGAGGTGATCCGGGCGGGCGTCAACGCCGTGCCGCGCGGACAGGTGGAAGCCGCTTACGCGCTGGGGCTGCGCAAGTCGCAGGTCATGACGATGCTGCTGCTGCCGCAGGCCGTGCGCTCCATGCTGCCGGCGATGATCAGCCAGCTGGTGGTGACCCTCAAGGACACCTCGCTCGGCTACATCATCACGTATGACGAGCTGCTGTTCGCGGCCCGCAGGATGGCCAACACCATCCTCGTCAACGGCGACTACCCGATCACTGCGGTGGTCATCGTCGTGGGTGCGATCTACGTGGCACTGTGCCTGGCCCTGGCCGGGCTCGCCACCTGGATCGAGCGGCGCGGCCGACGCGCGAGGACCGGCATCGCGGTGGCGTCCGCGACCGAGCCCTCCGTCGCGGACTCGACCGACTGAGCTGCTCTGCAGAAGAACTGACGAGATGTGAGCAAACGGAGGCAGTGGCATGATCGCCACTGCCTCCGTCACTTGACGCAAGCACCCGCAATGGGTTGCATACGTTCTGTGATCGTGCACCCCGCTCCAACTGCCCTTTCCTGTACGCCTCCCACCGCACTCCCCGGGGCAGGAGGAGCCGCGCCGTGGACCCGGTGATCGTCGTCGGCGCCGGGCCCGTCGGGCTCACGCTCTCCCTCGCTCTCGCCCGCCACGGAGTGCCCTCCGTAGTGCTCGACGAGGGCCCCGGCAAGGACGAACAGCGCCCCGCCAGGACCGTGATCCTCCGCGAGGACACCGCCGCCCTCGTGGAACGCCTCGCCGGAACGTCCTTCGACAAGACGGGTACGCGCTGGACCGGCTGGCGTTCACTGCGGCGCAAACAGGTGATGCGGGAGCTCACCTTCGGTGAGCAGATGCCGTCCCCGCTGCATCTGGCCCAGCACGAACTGACGGGCGCCCTGCGGGAGGCCGCCGACGGCGAGCGGCTCATCAAGATCGCCGTGAACAGCCGCCTCGACTCGATCGAGCAGGAGCGCGGCGCACTGACCGCGCACACCCGCGGCCCCAAGGGCACCTGGTGGCGCGGCAGCTTCCTGGTGGGCTGCGACGGCCCGCGCTCCACGGTCCGCAAGCTGCTCGACATCCGCTTCCCCGGCCGCACGTCCGTCGAGCGACACGCCGTCGCCGCGCTGCGCACGGAACTTCCGTGGCCCGGCGAGGCGTTGCTCCATCGGAGCCTTCCCTGGCGGACGTCCGGCCCGTCGGGCGGGGAGGTCGTCGGCCGCCCCCTCGCCGACGGCGTCTGGCGCCTGGACTGGCTGCTGCCGCCCCGCAGCGAGCTGGTCACGCCCGACATCCTGGTGACCCGCATCCGGGAGACGCTGGCCGGCTGGTGCGCCGGCTCGACCCCACCGTACGAGCTGCTCGACACAGGGGTGCACACGGTTCACCACCGCCTGGCCCGGCGGTGGCGGGTCGGCCGGGTCTTCCTCGCCGGCGACGCGGCGCACCTGCTCGGCGCGCTCGGCACCCAGGGCCTCGACGAGGGCCTGAGGGACGCGGACAACCTCGCCTGGAAACTGGCCCTCGCCTGGCACGAGGGCCCGCACGAGGCTCTCCTCGACAGCTATCAGACCGAGCGCCGCGCGGTCGTCGCGGGCCGGCTGCGCGCCGCCGACCAAGCGCTGCCGATACTGCGCGGCGGCAAAGGCCTGCGCTCGTACGTCGCGGGATCCGCACGCGGCCATGACGTGCTGCTCACGGACGGTCACCTGGGGCACGGCGCGCTGGGCGCCCCGGGCACGTACGCCGACTCGCCGCTCGCGCCGGAGCCCGCCGAGTCCGAGACCGGCGTCGGCACGGCTCCGGGCGCGCCCGTCCAGGACGTGCGGGTCACGGCGCCCGACGGGTCCTTCGTGCGGCTGCGGGACCGGCTCGGCCTCGGGCACCTGCTCGTCGTCCTGATCGCGCCCGGCACGGGTGTGTGGGAGCGACGGCACTGGGTCTCGGCCGGGGTCATGCCACGGCTCGCGGCCGCCGTCGCGGCGCTGCCGCACGAGGCGGAACTCCTGGTCGCGGAGAGTTACCCCGGCGCCCCGGCCCACTCCGTTCTCCTTGTGCGTCCGGACGGACACCTGGTCACGGCCCTGAGCGGGGTGCATCCCGCTCAGCTGTACGCGGCCGCGCAAGCCGCGCTCGGAGGGCCCGTGGAGAGCGGCGCGAAGGCCGGGAGCGCCGCCGGAACGAGTTGACTGACCATTTGGATAGCGACGCCGCATGATTCGTGACGAGGTATCTGCGTGTGCCCCATTTGGGATTCGGAGGTAATAGACGGTACTTATGGACGACGATTGCGACCGACCGCTTTTCGAAGCTCAAATCTTCCCCAACTCCTCGCACCAACACTACAGTTGATCTACGGTGTGGGGGTGTCCCCAGATCTTGCCGACCGATCTGACCAAACGGTCGCCTGGGTGAGACTGCACCAGAAAACGGGAGGAACAGTGAAGAAGATTCTGCGAGGCCTGGGAATAGGCTCCGTCGCCCTTGCCTGTGTATTCGTGTCCAGCGGCGGGGCCCAGGCGGCCACCACGGGGCACGGAAAGTCGTACCACGCCTGCAAGAACTACGTGAAGATCTGGCGCAGCCACGGCAAGGTGTACGCCTACGGGACGCAGGTCTGCAGCAAGAAGCGCAGCATTCAGCGTCCCGAGGCCGCGATCAGCGCATACAAGAACGGGGAGTTCAAAGACATCTCGAAGGGTCAGTTGGGCAGCTGCCACAACAAGAAGACCTGCAAGAGCCCGAAGGCCTCACTGAAGGTTCACAAGGGTTACACCTACAGGGCACTGAACGCTGGAACCGCGTCGATCGGCATTCCCGACGAGGGCGATTACCTCTGGCCGAAGAAGACCCAGGCCCAGGCTTACTACAAGGCTAGGTAAGAGCCTTCGACAGCGCCAAGTAATACCCTTTTCAAATGGACAGGTTCTCCCCATGATGGAGAACCTGTCCATACCTGTTGGTGGCGTTGACCGTTCCGGCACATTAATGCCGCACAAGTCACTGCAAGCAGAGTGCGGCGGTCCCGGAGGCTCCTCGGGCACGACCTCGGGATGCTGACGGAATTGCTCGAACAGCCGGAAGTGCCGCCGGAACGAGTTGACCGACCCTCTCCGCCATGGTGTACTCCGGAGCGTGACCGACACCGATGTGCGCCTGTGGCGGAGGGTCCATATGGACCTCGTCCGCTATGCGGGCTGCGTGTGTCGCCCGTCCTGCTGAATTCGCCTCTTCCCTCTGCGCGCCCCCCTTTCCCGGGTTCACCGGTTCTTCGGGGCCTTGTCGCGCGCTTTCCGCGAACCTTCAGGACGGTACCCGTGTCTGCCTCACCCTCCCCTTCCCTGGTGACCGCTGCGCCCACGCAGCGTGACCTCCTCGACTTCGTACGCCGTACCGCCGAGGACCACGACCTCATCGCCTCGCTCCCGCTGGATCCCGAGGGCCGCACGTGGGTGCGGCTCGAAGGGCCCGGCGGCAGCGAGGCCTGGCTCATCGGCTGGCCGCCCGGCACAGGCACCGGCTGGCACGACCACGCCGAATCCGTCGGCGCCTTCCTCACGGCGTCGGGCGAACTCAAGGAGAACTCACTCACGGCCCGGCTGCCCACCGACGGCTGGAAGACGCTGGAGCTGTCCGAAGACGTCGACCGCGAGCGGACGTTGACCGCGGGCAAGGGCAGGGCCTTCGGACAGCACCATGTGCACGAGGTCCTCAACGAGTCCACGAGCGAGCACGCGGTCTCCGTCCACGCCTACTACCCGCCGCTCCCGCAGATCCGCCGCTACAGCCGCACGGGCGCGGTGCTGCGGCTCGAGTCGGTGGAGCGGCCGGGGGACTGGCAGTGAGCGGAGGGGGCAGGGTGGGTGACGTGACTACTGGGGTGAGTGGCGGCGTGAGCGGCGCGGGTGCCGTGGGTGGCACGGGTGGCTTGAGCGGTTCGCGGAGTGAACGGCCCGAGGGTATAGACGAGTTGCTCGACCGGGTGCGCCTCGATCTGGACCGGGTCGAGGCCGCTGAGGCCTACGCGTCCGCCACGGCGGGCGACGCGCTCCTGGTCGACATCCGGTACGCGGCGCTGCGTGAGCGGGACGGCCTGATCCCCGGGGCGCTCGTGGTGGAGCGCAACGAACTGGAGTGGCGGCTCGATCCGCAGGGCAGCCACCGCGCGGCCGAGGCCACGAGCCACGATCTGCGCGTTGTGGTCGTCTGCAACGAGGGGTACGCGTCCAGCCTCGCCGCCGTCTCCCTGCGGCAGTTGGGGCTGCACCGGGCCACGGATCTGGTGGGCGGCTTCCAGGCGTGGAAGGCGGCAGGCCTTCCGGTGTCCGACTGACGGACGCGTGGAGCTGTCCGTGTACGTGGTGGTGGGCGCCCCTGATGTAAGGGGCGCCCACCACTGCGTACTGTCCCTTACTCCTTGGCTGTTGCCACCTCCACCGGACGGGGCTTCAGAGCGGCGCGGCCGGGCAGCGCGGTCGCGGTGAGTGCGAGGAGTCCGGCTGCGGCGACCACGGCCACGTAGACGAGGGGGGCGACGGCGGGGGCGGCGCGGCCGGTCATGCCGACACTGAAGGCCGTCAGGACGGCCAGCGCGATACCGCTGCCCAGGGTCGTGCCGAGGAACAGGACGGCGAGGGCCTCGGTGCGCAGCATCCGCAGGACCTGGCGGCGGGTGGCGCCGGCGAGACGGAGCATCGCGAACTCCCGGATGCGTTCGGAGACCGACATCGCGAGGGTGTTGACGACGGCGATCGCGGTGAACGCGAGGATCAGGCCCATGGCGAGCAGGTTGACCTCGGCGTTGTCCTGCTGGCGTTCGGCCTGGAGGCCGTCGGCCGCCTCGGGGGCAAGGACGCGCAGCCCCGGGAACTCCCGGACGGTGCTTGCGAGTTGTCCCTTTGTGCGGCTGGTTCTGACGAGTACGGAGGAGGCGAGGGGATTGTCGACGTGCCGGGCCACCAGGTCATGGGCCAGGGTCAGATCGCCGAAGCCGAGACCCTTCGCGTAGACGGCCGCCACGGTGAGGGTGGCCGGTGTGCCGTCCCCGAGCGTCAGCTTCAGCCTGCTGCCGGGCTTCAAGTGAAGCTGATCGGCAGCGAGTTCGCTGACGGCGACACCGTCCTGCCGGAAGTCCTTCAGCGATCCCGCGGTGACGTCCGGGTCCCATGTACGCGTGAGGCCTGCGCGGGTGACTCCCTGAGCCGGGTACTTGTCGAGTCCCACGCGCACGGTGGTGCGGACGACCTCGGTCGCGACGGTGCCCTTGGCCGTACGGAGCTTGCGCGCGGCCTCGGCGGGAACGCCAGGGCCCTGTGCCGCGACGATCCAGTCGGCCCGGATTCCTTCGCGCGCCTGGGCGCGTGCCGCGTTGCCCAGGGTCGGCTGGGTGAACAGGACGGTGCAGGTCATGCCGATGAGCAGGGCGAGCGGGGTGACGGCGGCGGCCATCCGGGCGGCGTTGCCACGGAGGTTGGCGGTGGCCAGCTTGCCGCCGAGCCCGGCGAGGCGCAGCGGTCCGGCGAGGAGGGCCGCCGCGCCCTTCACCAGGAGCGGGCCGAGCAACGCGACCGAGGAGGCGAGGACGACAACGGCCAGGAAGGTCACGGGAGTTGCAGCGGGTTCGGTGCGCAGCGCGCTGAGGAGGACGACGAGGAAGGCGCCGCCCGCGAGAAGCGCGATCCCGGCCGCGATCCGGCCCCAGGCGGGCCGCGCCCGCTCGACCCTGGCCTCGGCGAGCGCCTCGGCGGGGCGGATACGGGCGATACGGCGGGCTGAGATCCGGGCGGCGGCCCAGGCTCCGAGCAGCGTGGCACCGACGGCTGCGAACAGCGGGAAGACGCTCACGGTCCGTTCGAGAGTCGGCGGCACCGCTCCGAGGTCGACGAAGCGGTGATACAGCCACCCTCCGAGCGGAAGCCCGGCGAGGGAGCCGAGGACGCCCGCGGCGGCACCGACGATCAGCGCCTCACGCCCGAGGAGTTTGCGGATCTGCCGGGGCGTGGCGGCGATGGCGCGCAGCAGGGCGAGTTCGCGGTGGCGTTGCTGGACGGACAGCGCGAAGGTGCCGACCACGACGAGGACGGCGACGAGGAGGGAGGTGCCGCCCATCGCGCCACCCATGCTCACGAGCTTGATACGGGCCCCCGCGGCGTCGAGGAACTCGACGGGACCGCGGGCGTCGCCGGTGCTGACCTGCGCGGTCGTGCCGTCGAGGGCCTTGGCGACGGCACGCGCGAGCGCTGCCGGCTCCTGGCCGGGCGCGGGGATGACGGCGAGGGCGGTGACCTGGCCGGGGTGGCCGGCGAGGTGGCGGGCCTCCGAGGCGGTGAAGAACAGCGAGGTCTGGTGGGTCACCGACGCTCGACCGGTGGGCGCGGCGATTCCGGTGACACGGTAGGTGCGCGGCGCCTGGGTGGACTGGACGGTGAGGCTGTCTCCGGGCGAGAGGTGGGCCCGATCGGCCAGGTGCCGGTCCACGACGAGGTCCTGGGGCTTGGTGGGTGCGGTGCCGGCTGTCAGGGCGTAGGGGGTCAGCGCTGCGGAGTCCCAGGCGTGCCCGTAAGCGGGCCTGTCGGGGGCGGCGGCTCCTGGCGCCAAGGGCTGCGCCAGGAAGGTGAGTTCGGGGACGACGCGCTCGACGCCGGGGAGGTCGCGGAGCCGTCGCGCCGTGTCCTGTGGCAACCAGGCCCGCTCAGCGACCGGTTTGGCCTTGTGTTTGACCTTGGTCTTGCCCTTCTTGTGCTTGACCGTGGTCTTGTGGACGTTCTGGTCGGCGGAGACGACGACGGGGGCGGCCGCGTACCGCTCGGTGCGGATGGTGCCGCGCAGGCCGGTCTCCAGAAGGGTGCCGCAGGCCGTGATGAGGGCTGCCGCGCACATGAGGGCGAGGAAGGCACCGAAGAACCCTCCTTTGCGGTCCCGGACGGTGTGCAGTGCGTAGCGCAGCATCATGGCGTGTCCGTCTCTTTGCTGTTGTCGGTGGCCTGGATCGCCTCGGCCGGAGCCGGATTGCCCTTGGCGGCCGGAGCCGGATTTCCGTCAGTGGCCGGATCCTCATGTGCCGGGGCGGCGTCGGCGCGGGTGCTGTCAGCGCGGGCGTCGTCGGCGCGGTCCGGCGCGGGGAAGGCGAGCAGGCGGGTCAGGACGGTGCGTGCGCCGTCCGGAGTCTCACTGTCGGGGCGCTTGTAGCGGTTGAGGAGGGCGATGAACTCCTCGAAGAACGCGCGGAGTTCGGGCAGCGTGAGCCGGATCGTGCCGCGCGAGCAGGGGAAGGCGTCGGCCCACTCCCCCAGGTCCTGCCCCTCCCGCTGGAGCCGCTCGAAGAGTTCGAGGTCGGCGGAGTACGAGAGGTGGTTCAACTCGTCCATGACGAGCCGGGTTTCGGCGTTCTGGCGGCTGCGGGGCGGAAAGCGGCGGTCGCCCGGGACGGCTCGCCACCAGCGCTCGCGCCGCCCGCCCACACGCCCGCTCTCGTCCCCGCTCGAGCTCTCCTCAACGAATCCGTAGCGGGCCAGCTCACGCAGGTGGTAGCTGGTGGCGCCGGTGTTGAGCCCGAGGGCGCGGGCCAGCGTCGCGGAGGTCGCGGGGCCGTGAAGGGTGAGGTGCTGGAGGATCTGCTGGCGACGGGGCTGAGCCAGCGCCTTCAGAGTGCTGAGATCGCTCAGCTCCTGGCCGCCGGCGGGAGCGGCGGAACCGCGTTCCGGTGTCATGCGTACACACTCGCCTGTGCACATATCCCTGTGCACTGCGGTGACCAGGCGTCATGACCCGGGGGTTAACCCCACCTGGGTGAGGGCGAGTTCGGCGTCGGACCCCCGTACCGACGCCGCCCTCCCCCTCACCAGGCGGAGCTTGGACACCCTCCGCCAGGAGGAGCGCAGAAGCCTCCCGAGGCGGATCTCGGAAATCCCTCACCAGGCGGACCTCACAAGCCCCGCACAAGGTGGGGATCAGAAATCCCTCACGAGCCGGAGCTCAGAAGTCACCCAACCCGAGGTCCTCGGTCTCCTCGCCCTCTTCCTCCAGGGCCTGGCGGACCACCTTGAGCGCCATGCCCTCCGGGTATCCCTTGCGGGCGAGCATGCCCGCGAGGCGGCGCAGGCGCTTGTCGCGGTCGAGGCCGCGTGTGGAGCGGAGCTTGCGGGCCACGAGCTCGCGAGCGGTCTCCTCCTCCTGCTCGGAGTCGAGCTGCCCGACGGCCTCGTCGATCACCGCCGAGTCCACCCCCTTGGTCCGCAGCTCCCGGGCGAGCGCCCGCCGGGCCAGCCCCCGGCCGTGGTGACGCGACTCCACCCAGGCGTCCGCGAAGGCGCCGTCGTTGATCAGGCCGACCTCCTCGAAGCGGGACAGCACTTCCTCCGCCACCTCATCGGGGATGTCCCGCTTCGCCAGCGCGTCGGCGAGCTGCTTGCGTGTGCGCGGCTGTCCGGTGAGCAGGCGCAGGCAGATGCCACGCGCCCGCTCGGCCGGGTCCGCAGGCGGCTCCCCCTTCTCGGCCCTCGACGAGGACGGGGAGCCGCTGTCCTGTTGCCCGCCGGCGGCTTCACCGAAGCCGCCGCGCCGCCGGCGGCCACGGCTGCGCCCGCCGCCACGGGTGGCGCCACCGCCCCGTGGACCGTCGCCGTCACTCAGTACGTCGCCGTCACGCGGCGCCCCGTGCCCGTCCAGGTCACCCAGGCCCCCGTCGCCCAGGTCCGTCGGGGAGGTGGGGTAGGCGTGATCGGCCCAGTCGGTTCGTCGCGTCACGGACTAGCTCTTGGCCGCCGCGGCCTTGGACTTGGCGGCCTTGCTCGCGGGCGCGGGCACCGTCTTGGCCGCGTCCTCGGCGGGGGTGGCACCCGCCGCGTCAGCGCCGGGCTCGGTCGTGGGCGCCTCCGGCTTCACACCCACGCCCAGCTTCTCCTTGATCTTCTTCTCGATCTCGTTGGCCAGGTCGGGGTTGTCCTTCAGGAAGTTGCGCGCGTTCTCCTTGCCCTGGCCGAGCTGGTCGCCCTCGTACGTGTACCAGGCGCCCGCCTTGCGCACGAAGCCGTTCTCCACGCCCATGTCGATCAGGCCGCCCTCACGGCTGATGCCCTGGCCGTAGAGGATGTCGAACTCGGCCTGCTTGAACGGCGGCGCGACCTTGTTCTTGACGACCTTGACGCGCGTGCGGTTACCGACCGCGTCGGTGCCGTCCTTCAGCGTCTCGATACGGCGGATGTCGAGTCGCACCGAGGCGTAGAACTTCAGCGCACGGCCACCGGTCGTCGTCTCCGGGGAGCCGAACATCACGCCGATCTTCTCGCGCAGCTGGTTGATGAAGATCGCGGTGGTCTTCGACTGGTTGAGCGCGCTGGTGATCTTCCGGAGCGCCTGGCTCATCAGGCGGGCCTGCAGACCCACGTGCGAGTCGCCCATCTCGCCCTCGATCTCCGCGCGCGGCACCAGGGCGGCCACGGAGTCGATGACGATCAGGTCGAGCGCGCCCGAGCGGACCAGCATGTCGACGATCTCGAGTGCCTGCTCACCGTTGTCCGGCTGGGACAGGATGAGGTTGTCGATGTCGACGCCGAGCTTCTTCGCGTACTCCGGGTCGAGGGCGTGCTCGGCGTCGACGAACGCCACGGCGCCGCCGGCCCGCTGCGCGTTGGCCACGGCGTGCAGCGTCAGGGTCGTCTTACCTGAGGACTCCGGCCCGTACACCTCCACCACGCGGCCGCGCGGCAGGCCGCCGACGCCGAGGGCCACGTCGAGCGCGGTCGACCCGGTGGGGATGACCTCGATGGGCTCATTCGGCCGCTCGCCCATGCGCATCACTGCGCCCTTGCCGAATTGCCGTTCAATCTGTGCGAGTGCGGCTTCGAGCGCCTTCTCGCGGTCAGTTCCTGCCATGGGTTCCACCCGATTTGCTTGAGTCGATCGCTTCACGTCAAAGACGCTAACGCCTGCCACTGACAATCGGCCTCGACGCCCGTCCGCCTGTGGATAACTCGAGGCTCACAGCCCTGCCGCTCTCACCGGATTCCCCGGAAACACTGGGGAAAGAGCCGCCAGACACTCCATAAGAATGGATGTTCGATTTTGGTGTCAAGCGGACCACGCGCACCACGCGCCCTGTGATGCGGGGCTCGTGGACTCTGGGGCTCCCGAGGCTACTCCGGGGCTCCCCGAGGCCTGGAGACTCGTGGATGCCTTCGCCCATACGCTGCGGGACCCCGCCCCCGGTCCTGTCCGCCGGGCTCCTCCTCCTCTCTGGCCCTTCCCTGGCCGGGCGCGGGCAGGATGCGAGCGACTCCGGGAAGGCCTCGCGCCCACCTGCTCCGGCCACCCCGGCCTCACCGTCCGCCGGCCTGCCGCAGGCGGAAGTGCCGGCGCAGCGCGTACGGTCGCGAGTCCGACGCCGCCGAGATCATGGATGTCGCCGCCAGGGCCCGTCCTCCACAGGCAGCCCTCCTGAAGCCCGGCCCTTCACCGGCCCCTCACCGGCAGACCCGCGGGTCCCCGGCCGCTCCCGGCAGCTACTCCCCCTGGCGTACGAGCGGTGTCTTCGGCCGGGGGACGACGGCTCGGCCCCCGTTCGCGAGGCTTGGGCCATGGAGAACGCGCCGAACCACCGCCCGGGGATCTTGCAGGACCAGCTCTTGAAGAGCCCGCGAGAGCGCCATTCGGTCCGGCGGCCCCGCCTTCGTCGTCACGCTCGCCTCCCTGGGCGCTGCCCGCGCTGCCGATCGTCGGCCGGATCGCGGCCGGCGCCCACCACCCCGCAGTACCGCCCGGCAACGTCATCCCGGTGGCGGCCGCCGCCCTGCTCGCCCGGCGGCCGAACCCCTGGACCGCCGACTCGCCCTGGCCGTCGGGCTGTTCGTCAGCTCGGCGCCGTCGTCACCCCCGACGCCGGCGGCCACCTCTCCTCCGGCGACTGCCTCCTCGCCGTCTCCGCTCCGGCCGAACTCCTCGCCCCCACCGGCATGGTCGTGGCCGGTGCCGTGTCCGTGCCGTGGTTCGACCGCCCCAAGGAGGTGCGTGTCTGATGTCTTCACCCACCGCAGCCTCTCCCCTGCCGGGCCGGCGCCCAGCCCTGACCGGCGCGGTGCGCGACGTGTGGCGAGCCGCCCGCCCCGCCGAGCGCCTCTGCCACGCCACCGGCGCCGCCCTCACCCTCTCCGGCCTCGCCCACCTGCTGGTCTTCGCGGTCGACGGAGGGCCGTGGGACGGCCCTGTCTCGTGGCGCAAGCCGGTCACGTTCGGCGTCTCCTTCGGCCTGACGCTGATCGCGCTCACCTGGGTGACGTCGTACCTGCGGATCGGCGCCCGCACCAGGCACGTCCTGCTCGTCGTGTTCGCCGCCGACTGCGTCCTGGAGGTCGGCGGCATCACCCTCCAGGCGTGGCGGCGGGTTCCGTCGCACCTCGACATGGAGTCCGGCTTCAACACCGCCGTGTCCATGTCCCTCGCGGTGGGCGGCGGGATCCTGGTCGTACTGCTCTCCGCGTTCGCGGTCGCCTCGTTCCGGCGCCGGCCGTCGGGGCCCACGGGGATGCCGCTCGCGCTGCGGTCCGGGTTCGCGATTCTGCTGGTCGCGCTGGCGTCCGGCGCCGCGATGATCGCGCGCGGGGTGATCCTCACGAAGACCGGCCACCAGGAGGCGGCCTACCACTCGACGGCACCGCTCAAGCCGCTGCACGGCGTCAGCCTGCACGCCGTGCTCGTCCTGCCCGCGCTGGCCTGGCTGATGTCCCGTACGGCATGGAGCGAGAGGGCCAAGAACGGCGTGATGCGCGGTGCGGTCGCCTGCTACACGGCCGCTGTCGTCGCCGCCGGGATCTGGGCGGCGATCGCCTACTGAGACCTCAGGCCCACCTAGGACACCTACTCAGAGCCGTCGCGGGGATCGTCCGCGTCCCTATCGGGTTCCGGCCCGGGCGCCGCTTCACCCCTCGGATCGTCCGGCTTGCGCAGGGCGGCCCGCACGCGCGCGAAGAGGGACGAACCGGATCTGCTCCGATGACCGTGCACCCGCGGGTCGTCCGTGACGGCGTAGCGCTTCACGTACGCCCCGAGGAAGGCCTGCAGCGTCGCCACCGCGGGGATCGCGATCAGCGCGCCGACCGCGCCGAGGAGCGCCGTGCCCGCGATGACGGAGCCGAAGGCGACCGCCGGGTGGATGTCCACGGTCTTCGCGGTCAGCTTGGGCTGGAGCAGATAGTTCTCGAACTGCTGGTAGACGACTACGAAGATCAGCACCCACAGCGCGTACCAGGGGTCGACCGTGAAGGCGATCAGCATCGGCAGGGCGCCCGCCAGATACGTGCCGATGGTCGGGATGAACTGGGACACGAGACCGACCCAGACGGCGAGCACGGGCGCGTAGGGCACGCCCAGGGCCTCGAGCAGGATGTAGTGCGCGATCCCGGAGATCAGTGCCATCAGGCCGCGCGAGTAGAGATAGCCGCCGGTCTTGTCGACCGCGATCTCCCAGGCGCGCAGCACCTCGGCCTGCCTGGCGGGCGGCAGCACCGAGCACAGCGCGCGCCGGAGCCGGGGGCCGTCAGCCGCGAAGTAGAACGAGAACAGCAGTATGGTCAGCAGCCGGAACAGGCCCCCTAGGACCTGCCCCGACACGTCGAGGACACCGCTCGCGCTGTTCTGCACGTACTTCTGGAGCCAGTCGGAGTGCAGCAGGCTGTCCTGGACCGCGACCCTGCTCAGGTCCGTGTGGAACGTCCGGTTGATCCAGTTGATCACCGAGTCGAGGTAGGCGGGAAAGTCCTCGACCATGCTGACGATCTGGCCCGCGAGCATCGAGCCGAGCAGAAACATGAAACCCAGGGCGACGATCGTGACGCCCAGGAAGACGATCCCGGTGGCCAAGCCCCGGCGCATGCCGCGCCCGGCCATCCAGCTGACCGCCGGCTCCACGGCGAGCGCCAGGAAGAACGCGATCAATACGTTGATCAACAGCCCGGTGAGCTGGTGGAACGCCCAACTGCCCAGCTGGAAACAGGCGATGAGGGCCAGGGCGAGCACCATGGCCCGCGGCAGCCAGCCCGGCATCCGCACACGCGCGCTCGCGGCCCCGCCCCCGGGGGGTGTCGGGCCGGGCGGGGAGGCGTCGTCCGCCGCCTGCAAGGTCTCGTCTCTGGGTGCCACGGAGCCAGTCTCGCCCACTCCACTGACAGCCGGTCACCGCCCCCGCTCGTCCGAGCAGGTCAGCGGTTCTCCGACGGAACATTCACCGTGGCGCACACCACACGCCACACGTCCTTGGCCTCCCAGCCGGCATCGAGCGCCTCGTGCACGGTGCGCCCACCGAGTTCCGTCATCACATGATCGCGCGCGAATGTGTCGGCGTAGCCAGGACCGAAGTGATCCGCCATCCGCTGCCAGAAGACCGTCAACCGCATGACACCAGTATCCCGCCCCTGAGAGTGCAGCCCGGCACGGAAGGCTCACCGAGAACGCTTTCCGTCCTACGGTCGGTGCATGGCCGAAAACGGAGCATCCCCACTCCCTCAGACCACCTCGGCGCCCTCCCCGCTCTCCCGTGCCGAGCACTTCATCTGGCTGACCGCGCGCGTGCTGGAACAGCGCCGCTTCGCCTACCACTTCCTCGGCGCGGGCCGGGCGGGCGCAGACGCCGTCGAGACCGCCCTCGCCGCCTACCGCAACGAGGACGAGGGCTACGGCCACGCCCTCGAACCCGATCTCCGCGGCCCGGTGAGCCAGCCGCTGCACACCGGGCACGCACTGCGCGTCCTCGACTCGATCGGCCGTTGCAGCGGCCAGCGCGTGGAGCGTGTGTGCCGCTATCTGACGTCCGTCTCGACCGCCGAGGGAGCTCTCCCGGCGATCCGTCCCAGCCAGCGCGGCTACCCGTGCGCGCCCTTCATGCCCGTGGTGGACGATCCGCCGAGCGAGCTGCTCGCCACGGGTCCCGTGGTCGGCCTGCTGCACCGTAACCAGGTGTGGCATGCGTGGCTGTTCCGGGCGACCGACTTCTGCTGGGCCGCGGTCGAGTCCCTGAAGAAGTCCCATCCCTACGAGATCGAGGCGGCCGTCGCCTTCCTGGACGGCGCACCCGACCGCCCGCGCGCGCAGGCAGCCGCCGACCGGCTCGGCCGTCTCGTGCGCGAACAGCGGCTTGCGCTGCTCGATCCCGGGCGGCCGGAGGCTTATCCCGTAGCGCCCGGGTACGCACCGGGTGAGCACCACCTTCCGCACGACTACGCGAAGACTCCGGAGTCGCTGGCGCGCGCGTGGTTCACGGATGAGGAGATGGGGCGCTCGCTGGACTTCCTCGCGGGCGAGCAGCAGGACGACGGCGGGTGGCCCATCCACTGGCGCCAGTGGGCTCCGGTGGTCGCGCTGGAGGCGCGCCCGATGGTGACGGTCGAGGCGCTGCGCACGCTGCGGGCGTACGGGCGGCCCATCGCCTGACGCTTTCGCGGGCGGCGCCTCAGGAGGCGTCGGCCGCGTCTCTGAGCAGCAGCGCGGCGATGGCGAGGGCCGTCCCACGCGGAGCCGACAGGTCGATGCCCGTCTGTTCGCCGATGCGGGCGAGCCGGTTGTCGACCGTGTTGGGGTGCAGGCCGAGCGCGGTGGCTGTCGCCCTGCGGTCCTGTTGGTGGGCGAGATGTGTCCGCAGGGTGTCCAGGAGTTCCGGCCGGTCGGCCACCGGGTCCAGGAGGGCCGCTATCCGGTGGCTCGTCTCGCTGGGACGGGACAGGTGGTACTCCAGGAGCACGTCGTCCAGGCGGTGCAGCCCGGCCGGAATGCCGCACGCGCGCGTGATGCGCAGGATCTCGGTGGCGGTGCGGGCCGCTGCGGTCACCTCCTCGGGTCCGGCCGCCTGCACGGCGGCCACCCGGACCTCGAACCCGCCGGCCTTGGCGAGGCGACCGGCCAGATCGTCCGGAGCCCGGCAGTCCCTGGGCACGATGACCCGCCCGCCGTCGGCCTCCAGGAGGGCGAGCACTTCCACCCCGAAGGTGTGGTCCAGGACGGTCTGCACGCGACGCAGCCTGCGCCGCACGGCGACCCGTCCCTCGGCGGGATCCGCATCGAGGCCCAGAGCCAGGACGAGCGCGGGCCCTTCGAGGCGGAGCTGGTCCAGGAGGACGTGTCCGGGCGGGACCATCCCGTCGAGCAGCCCACGCACCAAGGAGCGCACTTGGGCTCGCTGCTCGGCCTCCAGGGCGGACCGTTCGTCGAGATACGTCTCGGCCACGGCTCCCACGATCCCCTGGTGCGACTGCAGCAGAACGTCCACCAGCTCGGCCAGCGCGCCTTCCTCACCGGGGCCCGCAGCGTCGCGCAAGGCCTGCCACAGGACGTAGAGGCCGTGTGCGTAGGTGCGCAGGAGGAGGTGCAGCGGCATGCCCTCCTCGGCCCGCTGGGCGGCGCGCTCGCGGAACAGCCGGTGGCTGCCGGGCTGGACCAGGTCCGGCTCGCTGACACTGCGCAGGAAGAGCCGTACGCCGTGCCGCGCGGTCGCGGCGACTTCCAAGTCCTTCACGTCGTCGGGGAGTTCGGCGTATCCGGGCAGTTCCTCGAACGACTCGCGAGCCATGCGGCGGGCGAGTTCGTTGACTCTCGGTTCGCAGCGCGCGGCCAGGGAGCGGGCTTCGGGCGACAGGGCCACTGTTACTCCATTCCCCCATGGACGTGGACCGGGCACGGCGTTTGTGACGCGTCACATTACCCACGGGTGGGACATGTGACGTGAGGCGGTGTTCGATCTCACATCGGGGGCCGAAACTCGTGGCCGGGGGCGAACGACCGCACTGCACACGAGGAGCCGTGGACATGACCGAACACAAAGACCGGGACCACACCGAGCACACCGAGGACGCCGGGTTCGTCCCGTACGCCGACTACATCGACCGGGTCTGGCAGGGCACCGAGACGCTGCTGCCGCATCTGGCGGGCACGTACTCCAGCAGTGAGCTGGTGCGCCTGCGTGACCGTGTGGGCTTCTTCCCCGCGTTCGCGAACGTGGCGGCCTTCGACACGGGCGACGGCGTGGTCCTCGTCGACTCGGGTGACTTCCGTACGGCAAGCCAACTGCACGAGGCGGTCGCCGGGTTCGGCGCGGGACCGGTGCGCTCCGTGGTGTACACGCACGGTCATGTGGACCACGTCTTCGGAATGGCCCCCTTCGACCAGGAGGCCGACAAGAGCGGCGAACCGCGCCCTGAGGTGATCGCTCACGAGGCCGTCCCTGCGCGGTTCGACCGCTACGTGAGGACGGCGGGCTACAACTCCTGGATCAATCGCAGGCAGTTCGGAGTGCCCTCCCTGGAGTGGCCCACCACATACCGGTATCCGGACGTCGTCTACCGGGACCGTCTCACCGTGCGGCGCGGGGAGCTGACGTTCGAGCTCGTGCATGCGCGCGGGGAGACCGACGACCACACCTACGTATGGATCCCCGAACTCAGGACGCTGTGCACGGGCGACCTGTTCATCTGGAACACGCCGAACGCGGGCAACCCCCAGAAGGTGCAGCGCTATCCGGAGGACTGGGCGCGCGCCCTGCGCGCCATGCAGGAACTCGGCGCCGAACTCCTCCTCCCTGGACACGGCGTGCCCGTGGTCGGCTCCGACCGCGTGCACCAGGCTCTCGACGACACCGCGCGCCTCCTGGAGTCGCTGTGCGAGCAGACCAGGGCGCTGATGAACGCGGGCCACCGCCTCGACGCGGTCATCCACGGGGTGAAGGCCCCCGAGGACCTGCTGGCGAAGCCGTACCTCCACCCGGCCTACGACGAACCGGAGTTCGTCGTGCGCAACCTGTGGCGCCTGTGGGGCGGCTGGTACGACCAGAACCCCGCGCATCTCAAGCCCGCCCCGGAGGCGGACGTCGCGGCCGAGTTCGCGCGAGCGGCGGGCGGGGCCGCCGCGCTGGCGCTGCGCGCCTCCGAGCTGCTCGCCGCCGGGGAACTGCGTCTCGCCTCGCATCTGGCGGAGACGGCGGCCCTCGCGGCGCCCGCCGACCA
Organism: Streptomyces sp. NPDC090032; assembly: GCF_044748025.1. Classification (NCBI taxonomy): domain Bacteria; kingdom Bacillati; phylum Actinomycetota; class Actinomycetes; order Kitasatosporales; family Streptomycetaceae; genus Streptomyces; species Streptomyces sp. NPDC090032. The sequence goes on from NZ_JBIVFF010000023.1 coordinate 57,635, forward strand.
GGAGGTGGCACGCGTGCGTGCCGACGTGTTCGCACGGCGCGCCCTCCAGGAGACGTCGACCATGGCCCGCGGTGTCTTCCACTGGGCCGCCGCGGAGTCGGCCGCCGTGGCCGCCGGCACGGATGTGCAGACGGAGTTGACGCGCTCCCCCGAGGGACGCAGGCGGGCCGAAGGGGCGATCAGCGTCGGCGTGGTCGACGACGAAGACGGCTGCTGCTGATGAGCCGGGCGTGGCGCACCACGTGGCTGCTGCTCGCCTTCATGCTCGTGAACTTCGCGGACAAGGCCGTGCTCGGGCTCGCGGGCCCGGAGATCCGGGCGGACTTCGGCATCACGCGGCAGGAGTTCGGCACGGCGCAGTCGGCGTTCTTCGCGCTGTTCTCGCTGGCCGCGCTCGGGGTCTCGGCCCTGACGCGGCGCGTGCGGACGACGACCCTCCTCCTGGTGCTCGCGCTGCTGTGGTCGGTCGCGCAGCTGCCGATGCTGTGGGGGGCTGCGGGGTTCGGCACGCTACTGGCCACGCGCGTGCTCCTCGGCGCGGCGGAGGGGCCGGCCGCCCCGGTCGCCATGCACCACGTCCACGGCTGGTTCCCGCAGCGGGAGCGGTCCCTGCCGACCGCGGTCCTGCTGGTCGGCGCGGCGGCCGGAGTGGCCGTCGCCGCGCCCGTGCTCACATGGGTGATCACACACTGGGGCTGGCGCTGGTCGTTCGGTGCCGTCGGTCTGGCGGGTCTTCTCTGGGCCGTCTGCTGGCGGCTGTGGGGCGCGGACGGGCCGCTGGCACCGGCGGTCACCAGGAAGCCGCACGAGGCAGCTGAGCGGGCACCGGACGCCAGGAACCCGTCCGAGGCCGCCGAGCAGACACCGGACGCGCGGAAGCCCCACGAGGCCGCCGGGCAGACCTCCATGCCCGACACAGTGCCGTTGCGCGCCATCCTGCTGTCCGGCACGTTCCTCACCGCCGCGTTCGGCTCGTTCGCCGCCTACTGGTCGATGAGCACCATGCTGACGTGGGCACCGGACTACCTGGAGAGCGTCGTCGGCTGGGACCTGCACCAGGCGGGCGCCATGGTCGGCCTGGGCGCCCTCGCCAACGGGGCGGTCCTCCTCGGGCACGGCCTGATCGCCCAGCGCTCCGCCCAGAAGGACACACACCGGCGCCTGCCCCCGGGGGCAGGCGCGGGTCTCCTCGTCACCGTCGCGGGCTGCGCCACCGCCTTGTACGGCACGACGGACACCCTGGCGGTCAAGGTGCCCATGATGCTCGGCCCCATGGCGCTCGCCATGGTGATGCTGACGGTGGCGTCCACGGCCTGCGCCCGGATCGCTCCGCCGACCCAACGCGGCGTCGTCCTGGGCGCCTTGACCTTCGTCTACGCGCTGGGCGGCATCCTGTCGCCCCTCGTGCTCGGCGGCATGGTGGACCGCGCGAGGACGGTGTCAGCAGGCTACGAAGAGGGCTGGCTTCTCACCGCCGGACTGCTGGTGACGGCGGGGGTGCTGGCCGCGCTCTTCTGCCGCCCGGAGACAACGGCCCGGCGACTCGGCCTTCCGGAGCCCGCGGCGGGGTCGACGCCGCAGGTGCCGGTGGCTCACTGAATGGGGCCGGCCGCCGCACAAGGGGTTCACGCGTGCGTGGGGCTCATCCGGTGAGGGCACGCAGCCCGGCCGTGACCACGACGGCGGCCGCGACGACGACGAGGAACGGCGCGCGCAGTATCAGCGCGACCGCCGCCGCGGCCAGCCCGGCCGCCTTCGCGTCGAGAAGGGGCGTGGTGCCTTCGGCGAAGGTCTGCTGAGCCGTGAGCGCGGCCAGCAGGGCCACGGGAAGCAGCGCCGCCAGCCGCCGGACCACTGGACGTTCCAGGACACCGGCGGGCACCAGGAGGCCGATGAGCTTGACGGCGTAACAGCCGACTGCGGTCACGGCGACCGCGATCCAGATGTTCATCGGCCCTCTCCTTGTCGGCCGACGGCCTTCTGCGAGTTCTCTTGTGGGTTCGCTTGTGGGTTCGCTTGCGGGTTCTCTCCGGTCGCTCTCCGTGCCGCCCGGCGCCCCTCTACGTAGAGCACGGCCGGCGCGGCGAGCGCGGCCACAAGGACGGGGACACCGGCCGGCAGGACGGGCAGCAGCCCGAGTCCGAGGATGACGGCGATGCCGGCCACCGTCCGATCCGTGGAGGTCCGCAGCATCGGCGCGAGCAGCGCCAGGAAGACCGCGGGTCCGGCCGCGTCGAGCCCCCAGGCGTCGGTGTCCCCGATGGCCTCCGCGCCGAGCGCCCCGAGCAGGGTCGTGAGGTTCCACAGCACGTACAGGGTGAGTCCCGTGACGGTGAAGCCGATGCGGGCGCTGCGGCGCGTGGGCTGGGCGAGCGAGACGGCGGCGGTCTCGTCGATGACCCAGTGCGCGGCGAAGGGGCGCACCACGCGCGGGAGGGCGAGCAGCTGGGACAGGCGCAGCCCGTAGAAGGAGTTGCGCACGCCGAGGAAGAAGGCACCGGCCGCGGCGGTGAGCGGGTTGCCGCCGGCCGCGATGGCGCCGACGAGGGCGAACTGCGAGGCCCCGGTGAAGACGAGCAGGCTGAGCGCGCAGGTCTGGAGCACGCTGAGACCGCTGCCGGCCGAGGTCACGCCGAAGGCGAACCCGGAGAGTCCGACGGCGACACCGACGCCGAGTGCGTCCCGGACGACGGCGGAATCGGCCTTCTCAGGCCCTCCGCCCCCAGGCCTGCCGGTCTCGGACCTTCCGTCCCCAGGGCTCCCCACATGCCCAGGCTCGCCCGGCTCCCGTTCCGACCCGGCGCACGCTGATCCGGCGCGCTCTGATCCTGCGCGTATCGCTGCGGATGTTGTCTGTTCTGCCACGCCTCCGACGGTACGAGGGAGCCGACGGCCAGGTCTTGTACGTTCTTGCGCTCCCGCTGGTAGGCGCCGGGCGGTACGCCCACGATCCGCGTGAAGTGGCGGTTCAGGTGCGGCTGGTCCGTGAAGCCGACCGCCACGGCCGCGTCGGCGGGTACGGTGCCGCCGTCCAGGAGGCGGCGGGCAGCCCGCACGCGCGCGTTGGTGAGCCAGGTGTGCGGCGGCATGCCGTACGCGTCCCTGAAGGCGCGCAGCAGGGCGAACGGACTGGTGCCGAGTTCGGCGGCGAGGGCTTCCAGGGACGGCGGCTCGGCCATCCGCTCGACGAGTACGGCACGCGCGCGTGCCGCGATCGTGGTGCCGGCGGACGGCATGGGGCGCGCGGTCATGGGCTGCCCGTGATCGCGCAGCAGCCGGGCGACCACGATGCGCAGCAGGCTGTCGGCGGCGAGCGCGTTGCCCTCCTCGGCCGCGCGGTGCACCTCACTGATGAGGCGGGCCGCGTGCGGGTCGCCGACGATCGGCTCGGCGAACGCGGCGGTACCGCGGACCGACAGGGTCTCGCCGGCGATCTCGGCCACGACCTCGGCCGACGGATAGAGCGTGTGGTACGCCCAGCCCTCGGGTCCCCCGGCCCGGGCGGTGTGCGCCACCTCGGGATTGATCATGACGACGCTGCCGGGACCCGCGTGCACCGTGCCGGTCGGCAGCCCGACGTCCTCGACGCCGCTGGTGACCGCGGCGAGGACGTACCCGTCGTGGCTGTGGCGGGGGAAAGTGTGCCGGACGTAGCGCGCCCGCAGCAGGTCGAGGCCCGGCAGCTGCTCGTAGCGCCAGTGCCTGGCCCATTCCTTCGTTCCCGACCCCGCCATGGGTCCCATTCTGCGCCACGACCGGGCCGCGCCGCCCGCCGCCCGGGTCCTGACGCGGAGCGTTTGCGCAGGTCCGGGCCGTTGTCAGTGGGGAGGTGCACGATGGGTGCATGGTCAGGTCCGCACGCAGCCCGCTCGACGGCTTCTCCCCCGCGACCCGCAGTTGGTTCACGGGGGCGTTCTCCGCGCCCACGTCCGCGCAGGCCGGGGCGTGGCAGGCCATCGGCGAGGGCTCGGACGTGCTGGTCGTCGCGCCGACGGGTTCCGGAAAGACCCTGGCCGCGTTCCTGGCCGCCCTGGACCAGCTGGCGTCGACGCCACCGCCGGCCGACCCGAAGAAGCGCTGCCGCGTCCTGTACGTCTCGCCCCTCAAGGCCCTCGCGGTCGACGTGGAGCGCAATCTGCGCAGCCCGCTCACCGGTATCCGGCAGGAGTCGGTGCGCCTCGGGCTGCCCGAGCCCGAGGTGAAGGTCGGCATCCGCTCCGGGGACACGCCCCCGGCCGAGCGCCGCGCCCTGTCGACCCGGCCCCCGGACATTCTGATCACGACGCCCGAGTCGCTGTTCCTGATGCTCACGTCCGCCGCGCGTGACGCGCTCACGGGCATCGAGACGGTGATTCTTGACGAGGTGCACGCTGTCGCGGGCACCAAGCGCGGCGCCCATCTCGCGCTGTCCCTGGAGCGGCTCGACGAGCTGCTGCCCCGGCCTGCCCGCCGGATCGGCCTGTCGGCGACGGTCCGTCCCGTCGACGAAGTGGCGCGCTACCTGTCGCCGCAGCGCAAGGTGGAGATCGTCCAGCCCCGCTCGGGCAAGGAGTTCGACCTCTCGGTGGTCGTCCCCGTGGAGGACCTGGGCGAGCTCGGCGGCTCGCCCGTCGCCGACTCGGACCAGGCCGCGGAGCGTCCGTCCATCTGGCCGCACGTCGAGGAGCGCATCGCCGACCTGGTCCAGTCGCACCGCTCGACGATCGTCTTCGCCAACTCCCGCCGCCTGGCCGAGCGCCTGTGCAACAGGCTGAACGAGATCGCGTACGAGCGGGCGACAGGCGAGGCCCTCCCCGAGGACCACTCACCGGCCGAGCTGATGGGCGGCTCGGGCGCGGCGAACGGAGCGCCGGCGGTCATCGCCCGCGCCCACCACGGTTCGGTCTCCAAGGAGCAGCGCGCCCTCGTCGAGGAGGACCTCAAGGCGGGCCGCCTGCCCGCCGTGGTCGCCACGTCCAGCCTCGAGCTGGGCATCGACATGGGCGCGGTGGACCTCGTCGTCCAGGTGGAGTCCCCGCCCTCCGTGGCTTCCGGCCTCCAGCGCGTGGGGCGCGCGGGACACCAGGTGGGCGCGGTCTCCACCGGCGTGGTCTTCCCGAAGTACCGGGGCGACCTCGTCCAGGCGGCGGTCGTCACCGAGCGCATGCGCACGGGCTCCATCGAATCCCTGCGCGTCCCCGCCAACCCCCTGGACGTGCTGGCCCAGCAGCTGGTCGCGATCACGGCGCTCGACACCTGGCAGGTGGACGACCTGCTCGCGCTCGTCCGCCGTGCGGCGCCCTTCGCATCGCTTCCGGAGTCCGCGTTCACGGGCGTCCTCGACATGCTCGCGGGCCGCTACCCGTCCGACGCGTTCGCCGAGCTGCGTCCACGCGTGGTGTGGGACCGCATCGCCGGCACGGTCACCGGACGCCCCGGTGCCCAGCGCCTGGCCGTCACCTCCGGGGGCACGATTCCGGACCGCGGCCTCTTCGGGGTGTTCCTCGCCGGATCCGACCCCAAGAAGGGCGGCGGCCGGGTGGGCGAGCTCGACGAGGAGATGGTCTACGAGTCCCGGGTCGGCGACGTGTTCACACTCGGTACGAGTTCCTGGCGCATCGAGGACATCACGCGCGACCGCGTGCTGGTCTCCCCCGCGCCCGGCGTCCCGGGCAGGCTCCCGTTCTGGAAGGGCGACCAGCTCGGCCGCCCGCTCGAACTGGGGCGCGCGGTGGGCGCGTTCCTGCGCGAGGTCGGCTCCCTCTCCCCGGAAGACGCCCGGCTCCGGCTGCTCGCGGCGGGCCTCGACGCGTGGGCGGCGGACAATGTGCTGGCCTATCTGTCCGAGCAGCGCGAGGCCTGCGGCCACATCCCGGACGACCGGACCATCGTGGTCGAGCGGTTCCGTGACGAGCTGGGCGACTGGCGGGTCGTCGTGCACTCCCCCTTCGGCGCGCAGGTGCACGCTCCCTGGGCGCTCGCTCTCGGTGCCAGGCTCAGCGAGAAGTACGGCATGGACGCGCAGGTCATGCACGCCGACGACGGCATCGTGCTGCGCCTTCCCGACGCCGACCTCATGAGCCTCGACCTCCTGGACCAGGAGCCCTCCAAGGCCGGTTCGGAGTACGACGCCGACCAGGCGCCCCTCGGGGCCGCCGACGTCGCCTTCGACAAGGGGGACGTCAGCCAGATCGTCACCGACCAGGTCGGCGGATCGGCGCTGTTCGCCGCCCGCTTCCGCGAGTGCGCGGCGCGCGCCCTTCTGCTGCCCCGCCGCAACCCTGGCAAGCGCACCCCTCTGTGGCAGCAGCGCCAGCGCGCCTCCCAACTCCTCCAGGTGGCCAGCGAGTTCGGCTCGTTCCCAATCGTCCTCGAAGCCGTACGGGAGTGCCTCCAGGACGTCTTCGACGTGCCCGGCCTCGCCGAGCTGATGGGTGACATCGAGTCCCGCAAGGTCCGCCTCGTCGAGGTCACCACCCCGGAGGCCTCCCCGTTCGCCCGCTCACTCCTGTTCGGCTACGTCGCGCAGTTCCTGTACGAGGGTGACTCCCCGCTCGCCGAGCGGCGCGCCGCGGCCCTGTCGCTGGACTCACGGCTGCTCGCCGAACTGCTCGGCCAGGCCGAGCTGCGCGAGCTCCTCGACGCGGACGTGCTCGCCGAGCTGGAGCAGGAGCTCCAGTGGCGCACCGACGACCGCCGCATCAAGGACGTCGAGGGCGTCGCGGACCTGTTGCGCGTCCTCGGGCCGCTCACGGAAGCCGAGTTGGCGCAGCGGGGCGCCGAGCGGGAGTGGGCCGCGGAGCTGGGGTCCGCCCGCCGCGCCATCCGGGTCCGTATCGCGGGCGCCGACCACTGGGCGGCCATCGAGGACGCGGGCCGGCTGCGGGACGCGCTCGGCACCGCGCTGCCCGTCGGCGTCCCCGAGGCTTTCATGGAGCCCGTCAAGGATCCCCTGGGCGATCTTCTCGCCCGGTACGCGCGCACGCACGGCCCGTTCACCTCGGCCGCGGCCGCCACCCGCTTCGGTCTCGGCGCGGCGGTCACGGACGGCGCACTCCAGCGCCTGGCGGCGAACGGGCGGGTGGTGCAGGGCGAGTTCCATCCGGCCGGCATCGGCCAGGAGTGGTGCGACGCGGCGGTGCTCCGCCGACTGCGCAGGCGTTCGCTCGCGGCGCTGCGGCACGAGCTGGAGCCGGTTCCGCCCGCCGCCCTCGCCCAGTTCCTGCCCCAGTGGCAGCACATGGGAGGGCACGGGCTGCGCGGTGTCGACGGTCTGGTGCGCGCGGTCGAGCAGTTGCAGGGCGCGTCCGTACCGGCGTCCGCCCTGGAAAAGCTCGTCCTGCCGTCCCGGGTCTCGGGCTACGCGCCCGCGATGCTCGACGAACTCACGGCGTCGGGCGAGGTCGTGTGGGCGGGCGCGGGTTCCCTGCCCGGCAAGGACGGCTGGGTCTCCCTGTACCTGGCCGACACGGCCCCCCTGCTGCTCCCCGCGCCGCACCCCCTGGAGCTCACCGCTCTCCACCAGTCCGTCCTGGACACCCTCACCGGCGGCTACGGCCTGTTCTTCCGCCAGATCGCCGACCAGGTCCGCGCGACGACGCACCCCGACGCCACCGATCCCAAACTGGCGGACGCGCTCTGGGATCTGGCCTGGTCCGGGAGGCTCACGAACGACACGCTGGCTCCGATGCGCTCGCTCCTCGGGTCGGGTCGCACCGCGGGATCCACGGCGCATCGCGCCCGTCGGGCGATCCCGCGCGGGCGCTACGGAGGCCTCACCTCCGCCGCGCGGACCGCCTCCCGTTCGGGCCCGCCGACCGTCGCGGGCCGCTGGTCGCTGCTGCCCACTGTCGACCCGGACCCGACGGTGCGCGCCCACGCCCTGGCCCGCACCCTCCTCGACCGGCACGGCGTGGTGACCCGGGGCGCCGTCGCCGCGGAAGGCGTGGAGGGCGGCTTCTCCGCGGTGTACCGCATCCTGTCCGCCTTCGAGGAGAGCGGCCAGGCCCGGCGGGGGTACGTCGTCGAGGGCCTCGGCGCCGCGCAGTTCGCGATGGACGGCGCGGTGGACCGCCTGCGCGCCGCCGCGAACGCCCGCGACCGCGGCGACGCCCCGCCCGACCCCTACGCAGGCCCGCCCAGCACGCCGGCGAACCCCACGACCGACCCGTCGGCCGCCTGGGACCCGTCGTGGTCCCACGCCACCGGACCACACGCCATCCCGGACTTCCCGCCGGACACGGTCCCGGACTTCCCGCCGGACTTCGCGGAACACAACGCCTGGCCCACACCCGTCCGCCCCGGCCCCGGCCCCGGCTCCGGCCGCGCCCCCCGGCGCAGAGCCGCGTCCCGAGCCATCGTCCTCGCCGCCGCCGACCCGGCGAACGCTTACGGAGCGGCTCTGCCCTGGCCCGACTCCCCCACCGGCGCCGGACACAAGCCGGGCCGCAAGGCGGGCTCCCTGGTCGTACTCGTCGACGGCGAGCTGACCCTGTACATGGAGCGCGGCGGCAAGACCCTGCTGGCCTGGCCGGCCTCCGAGGGCGACGCCGGCGCGTTCACCGCGGCCGAGCTGGCCGAGGACTCCCGGCTGCCCGCCGCGGCGGAGGCGCTGGCCGACGCCGCCAGGGCGGGTTCCCTCGGCACGATCACCGTGGAGCGGATCAACGGCTCTGCCGCTCTGACCTCCCCGTTCTCATCCCTCCTGGAAACAGCCGGTTTCCACGCGACCCCGCGAGGCCTCCGCCTGCGCGCGTAGTCCCGACGCCCTACGGACCGCCCTCACCCGAACCCGACCCCCACGACATCACCGGCCCACCCCTCCCCCATGGCGCCCACGCCGACCCTCCCCCCGCTACGACCCGTGCCACCCTTGACCCATGCCCGAAGGAGACACCGTCCTGCAGACCGCGCGGCGTCTGCACACCGCCCTCGCGGGCCAGGTGCTCATCCGCTCCGACCTGCGCGTACCCCGCTTCGCCACGGCCGACCTGACCGGTCGCACGGTCCTCGACGTCACCCCGCGCGGCAAGCACCTCCTCACCCGCGTCGAGGGCGGTCTCACCCTGCACTCGCACCTCCGCATGGACGGCTCCTGGAAGGTGTACGCACCCGGAGAGCGCTGGACCGGCGGCCCGGGCCACCAGATCCGCGCGGTCCTCGGCAACGCCAACCGCACCGCCGTGGGCTACCGCCTCCCCGTCCTCGAACTCCTGCGCACGACCGACGAGAACAAGGTGGTCGGCCACCTCGGCCCCGACCTGCTCGGCCCGGACTGGGACGCGGCCACGGCCCTGCGCAACCTCCTCCGCGACCCGGCCCGCCCCCTGGGCGAGGCCCTCCTCGACCAGCGCAATCTCGCGGGCATCGGCAACGTCTACAAGTCCGAGCTGTGCTTCCTCCTCCAGGTCACCCCCTGGCTGCCCGTCGGCGGCCTCCCGGCCGACATCGCCGCTCGTCTCCCCGAGCTCGCCAAGAGGCTCCTCGAAGCCAATCGCGACCGTCCTGCGCGCGTCACCACCGGCAGCGGCCGCCCCGGCCAGCGGCTCTACGTCTACGGCCGGGCACCCCGCCCGTGCCTGCGCTGCCGCACCCCGATCCGCTCGGCCGACCAGGGCGACGGCACCCGCGAACGCCCCACCTACTGGTGCCCCTCCTGCCAGCACGGCCCGGCCCCACGCCCGTACGCGAGATAGCGCAGCCCTCTGCGAACCCACACCAGATAGCCCGTACAAGCTAATTGACGACCCGTCAGAAATGCTCGTACGGTCCCCTCATGCCCGTCACCGCGTACGACCTCACCGGACGCACCGCATTCGTCACCGGCGCCGCGAGCGGCATCGGACGCGCTTCCGCCCTGCTGTTGGCCGATGCCGGAGCCACTGTGCACTGCGCCGACCGCGACGTTCAGGGCCTGCACGAGACGGCGACGCTGATCAAGGCCAGGGGCGGCACAGCCCGCACGCACCCCGTCGACGTCGCGGACCGCCCCCAGCTCGCCGAGGCGGTGGCGGCGGCCGTCGACGCGAGTGGCCGCCTCGATGTCATGGCCGCGATCGCCGGGATCATGCACAGCAGCCCCGTCCTGGAGACCCGCGACGAGGACCTCGACCGCGTCCTCGGCATCAATTTCAAAGGTGTGCTGTACGCCTGCCAGGAGGCCGCCCGCGCCATGATCGCGACGGGCACGCGCGGCAGCATCGTCACGATGGCGTCGGGGGCCGTGGACACCGGCGGCCCCGGGTTGCTCTGCTACGGCGTCTCGAAGGCCGCCGTCGTCCAGCTGACCAAGACGCTTGCGACCGAGGTCGGCCCGCACGGCATCCGCGTCAACGCGGTCGCGCCCGGCTGGATCCGTACGCCCATGACCGGCCGGCACGACGCGTCGGAGCAGTCGCACACCGAGGCTCTGATGGTCCGGATGTCCCCGCTGGGCCGCGTAGGCGAGGCGAACGACATCGCACACGCCGTCCTGCACCTCGCGTCGGATGCGTCCTCGTTCACGACGGGTCAGATCCTCCGCCCGAACGGCGGCGTCGCCATGCCCTGGTGAGCCGCCCGCCCCCAGCCCTCACCCACCGCTTCGTCGCCCCCGCAAACGCCCCACCCGGCCGCACGGGTCCCGCGGCCCCGGCAGCCCGCGACTTGGGCACACAGTGCACCGGCAGCAGGCTCAGCCCCCATCCACCGGCCGCCACCGCCCCCTCGAACGCTCCGGCGTCCGGCGAGAAGGCCAGACGCACCAGAACCCACCACCACAGCGCCCCGAAGGCCACGCCCGGTATCCAGCGCGCGTTCCGCCACACCCCGGCCGGTATTCCGCGCACGGTGCGCCACGCCACGGCCGCCACCTCCTGCCCGATGCCGAATCGGATCGAACCCGAATGCCGGCGCCACCCGGCGGCAGGGCGCTCCGGAGGCGTTCCCGCACACCGAAGGCACTCCGCACCCGTAGAAAAAAATCCCCTTCACCATGGCACGAATGCCCTGATGCGGGCATGTCGAGCCCTCCCGGCGCACCTGGCTCCGCCCCCGCTCGGCATGCAGAAGCCCCGGCCGATCTCCCGGCCGGGGCTTTCACACACTTATGAGTGACACCTGCACGAGGCGTCACGCCGCGTGAGATCACGCAGCGACGACGTCCACCGCTTCCGCAGGTGCCTTGATGGTCACCCGTTCCGGTGGGACACCGGCCACGGAGACAGAATTGAGCCGCGGGCGAACCGGTGCGGGCACCGGATCAGTAGCCGCTGCCGACTCGGCCAGCTCGGCGAGAGCGAGCTCGTCGCTCACCTCGCGCATGAGCTCGGACATCCGTACGTCAAGCGCGTCGCAAATAGCGGACAGCAGCTCGGAGGATGCCTCCTTCTGCCCCCGCTCCACCTCGGAGAGATAGCCGAGCGAGACTCGGGCGGACGAGGAGACTTCGCGCAGAGTACGGCCCTGGCGCTGGCGCTGCCGACGCAGCACGTCACCCAGCAGGCGACGGAGCAGAATCATCGGTGGCTCCCTCCTCGGACCGCGTAGCCGCATCCTTCACGCCCCACCGTACCGCCTTGCGCCGCGGCCGTGCGGGGAGCGATGTCGTGTTCACTCAGGGCTGTAAACATCAAAACCCCCCGTTCTGTTCCGTATCCTGTGCCCGCTCATTCTCTGCGCGTTCGCTCAAGAGCTGCTCAAGGAGCAGCTCAAGCACACTCCGTACACTCTCCATACGGATTTCCGAACGGTCGCCGTTCAACCGCAACGCGGCCACTTTCCGGCTACGAGCGAAACTGCCGGCCTGAGCCCCCCAGCGCTCGACCCCGGCGCCGGCTCCCGCGTCAGCCTCTGCGGAACCCGTCTCGAAGGCCGTGGAGTCCCCCGGCCCGGCGACGGCCACGAAGACCGTCCCCACCGGCTGCCCGTCCTGCTCGTCGGGCCCGGCGACGCCTGTGGTCGCGATCCCCCAGTCCGCGCCCAGGACCCTGCGCACCCCGGTCGCCATCTGCAGGGCGACCTCGGGATCCACCGCCCCACGCTCGGCCAGGAGAGTGCCGTCGACGCCGAGGACGTCCCGTTTCAGGTCGGTCGCGTACGAGGTCACGGATCCGCGGAAGACGCGCGAGGCGCCCGGCACGGAGGTGATACCGGCCGCCACGAGGCCACCGGTGAGCGACTCGGCGACCGCGAGGGTCTCGCCGCGCACGGAGAGCAGCCGGAGCACCACGGCGGCGGTGGCGAGGCCGTCAGCCCCGCCACCGCCGACCGCTCCGGACGTCACTGCTCCGCCGCCGCCTCACGTTCGGCGCGGGCGGCACGCTCGGCCGCCATGCCCTGCCGGCGCAGCACCACGGCCTGCTTCACGTAGTCGAGGCCGGTGAGCACGGTCAGGGCGACCGCCACCGCCATCACCCAGAACCGGAAGGTGGCCAGCGGCCCGGTCAGCGCCAGGACGTACATCCCGACCGCCGTGCCCTGCGCGAGGGTCTTCATCTTGCCGCCGCGGCTGGCCGGGATCACCCCGTACCGGATGACCCAGAAGCGCAGCAGGGTGATCCCGAGCTCACGCCCGAGGATCACTCCCGTCACCCACCAGGGCAGGTCGCCGAGGCTGGAGAGACAGATGAGCGCCGCCCCCATGATCGCCTTGTCGGCGATGGGGTCGGCGATCTTCCCGAAGTCCGTGACCAGGTTGTACGTGCGCGCCAGATGCCCGTCGAAGACATCGGTGATCATGGCGACGGCGAAGGCCGCCCAGGCCCAGGCGCGCCAGACGGGGTCGTAGCCGCCGTCGGCGAGCAGGAGCGCCACGAAGCCCGGCACGAGGACGAGCCGGAGCATGGTCAGGATGTTCGCGATGTTCCACAGGCTGGCCTGGTTGACGGCCGCAGCGCCCAGCTTGCCGCCGGGCGCCGGCCTACCGGAACCGCCCGTTGCGGACGCCGGGACTCCGGTCATCTGCCCGCCTCCTCAGAACACTCGAGCGGCTCGGCGACCAGATCCACGCCCTGGGTACCGACCACCTTTGCCTCGACGATACGACCCACGCTCAGGCCCGCGCTGCTCGTGAGCAGGACCTGTCCGTCCGTCTCGGGTGCCTGGTGCGCGGCGCGCCCGACGACCCCGTCCTCGTCGTCGATGGACTCGACGAGGACGTGGACCGCCTCGCCCACACGCTCTTCCGCGCGCTGCGAGACCAGCTCCTCGGCGAGCCGCGACACACGCGCGAGGCGCTCGGCGACGACGTCCTCGTCGAGCTTGTGCTCGTACGACGCCGCCTCCGTGCCCTCCTCGTCGGAGTAGCCGAAGACGCCGATCGCGTCGAGGCGGGCGCCGGTGAGGAAACGCTCCAGCTCGGCCAGGTCGGCCTCGCTCTCACCGGGGAAGCCCACGATGAAGTTCGACCGGACACCGGCCTGCGGTGCCTTGTCGCGGATCGTGGACAGCAGCTCGAGGAAGCGGTCGGTGTCCCCGAAGCGCCGCATGGAGCGCAGCACGGCGGGCGCCGAGTGCTGGAACGAGAGATCGAAGTACGGGACGACCTTGTCGGTGCCCGTGAGGACGTCGATGAGACCGGGACGCATCTCGGCGGGCTGCAGATAGCTGACGCGCACCCGCTCGATCCCGTCGACGGCGGCCAGCTCGGGCAGCAGCGTCTCCAGGAGTCGGATGTCGCCGAGGTCCTTGCCGTACGAGGTGTTGTTCTCGGAGACGAGCATGACCTCCTTGACGCCCTGCTCGGCGAGCCAGCGCGTCTCACCGAGGACGTCGCTGGGCCGGCGCGAGATGAAGGAGCCGCGGAAGGACGGGATGGCGCAGAACGTGCAGCGGCGGTCGCAGCCGGATGCCAGCTTCACCGAGGCGACGGGGTTCGTCCCGAGACGGCGGCGCAGCGGGGCGCGGGGGCCGGAAGCGGGCGCGAGACCGTCGGGCAGGTCCACGGGGGCGTGTCCGGGAAGCGCCACCTCGGCGCCGGCGTCCTGGCGCTCGGCCGGGCTGATCGGCAGCAGCTTGCGCCGGTCGCGCGGGGTGTGGGAGGCGTGGATGCCACCGTTGAGGATGGTCTGGAGCCGGTCGGAGATGTCGGCGTAGTCGTCGAAGCCGAGCACGCCGTCGGCCTCGGGGAGGGCTTCCGCCAGGTCCTTGCCGTACCGCTCGGCCATGCAGCCGACGGCCACGACGGCCTGGGTTCTGCCATGGCCCTTGAGGTCATTGGCTTCGAGAAGGGCGTCGACGGAGTCCTTCTTGGCGGCTTCGACGAAGCCACAGGTGTTGACGACAGCGACGTCTGCGGCCTCGGCGTCCTCGACGAGCTCCCAGCCGTCCGCCTCCAAGCGGCCTGCGAGCTCCTCCGAGTCCACCTCGTTACGGGCGCAGCCAAGAGTGACAAGGGCGACGGTACGGCGTTCGGGCATGGGCTCAAGACTACTTCGTCCCACCGACAGCACTGCCCGCGAGGGTTACCCGGAGATCACCACCGGGCAACCTCCCGCTCATCCGACCTCGGGATCACCCTTGGTGTAGGTGAGGCGCTCGACCTGTCCGGGCTCGAACTCGTTGTCCACCTGCTTGCCGTTCACGTACAGCTGGATGGCGCCCGCGTCACCGAGGACGAGGTCGACCTTCTGGTTGTCCTGGAAGGTCTTCGACTCACCCTGTTCCAGCAGGCCGTCGAACATGATCCGTCCGTTGTGGTCCTTCGCGGAGATCCAGCTGCGCCCGTCCGCCGCGTTGATCTTGACGGTGACCTTGTCACGGGGCGCGGCCGCGATCGCGCTGCCGGACGGGTCGGGCTTGGGGTCGGTGGGCTTGGTGGGCTTGGGGGTCTGCGTGGGCTTCGCCTTGCCGGTGACCGGTGTCGCACCCTCGGCGGCCTGCTGCTTGTCGCCGTCGTCGCTGCCGCCGAACGCGGTGAACCCGACGAAGCCGATCACCGCGACGATGGCGGCGACCATGGCCGCCGTCCAGTTCGGCCGGCGCGGCTCGGACCTGATCCGCTCGGCCTCGAACAGCGGAGCGGCCGGAGTCGGCGCGGGCCGCCCGCCGCGCTCGTCGGCGAACTGGGCGAGCAGCGGCGCGGGATCGACGCCCACGGCGCGCGCGATGGTCCGGATGTGGCCGCGGGCGTAGACGTCGCCGCCGCACCGCGAGAAGTCGTCCTCCTCGATCGCGTGCACGATCGGGATGCGCACCCGGGTGGACGTGCTGACTTCGTCGATGGTCATCCCGGCGTCGACGCGCGCCTGCCGTAGGACGCGCCCGATCGAGGGACGGTCGTCCGCGGGCGTGGGCGCCTGCTCGACGGCCGGAGGGGGCGTCGCGTGAAGGTCATCCGAAGGACGGTCGTCTTCAGGGGAGTTGCCGATGGACACGGGGGCGCCTTTCGAGCGTGTAACCACCTGCTGGAGGTTCAGTCTAGGGGGGGTACGAAAGGGTGGGGCAACCGGGCGGTCAGACTTTGTACGCCATCGGTATGGCCGGACACAACGGCCGGTCACTCCGATGCTGGGACACCTACCTGTCCCCTCCCTCAACTTGACGTACGCGGAGGGGAAACGGTTGCCTCACGCTCCCTTACGAGTGAGCGTCGATCGCGAGTGTGAGCCGTCCGTTCGTCGAGTGGGATGCGCGCGCTGTCCCGGCGGCGCGCGCCTCAGGGTTGAGCCTCCCCGCGGATCACGGCGAGCACTCCATCCAGTTCGTCAGGCTTCACAAGAACGTCACGTGCCTTCGATCCCTCGCTCGGCCCCACGATGTTCCGCGACTCCATGAGGTCCATGAGCCGCCCGGCCTTCGCGAAGCCGACGCGCAGCTTGCGCTGGAGCATCGACGTGGACCCGAACTGCGTGGAAACGACCAGCTCAGCGGCCTGGCACAACAGGTCGAGGTCGTCGCCGATGTCCTCGTCGATCTCCTTTTTCTGCTTGGTCCCGACGGTGACGTCTTCCCTGAAGACGGGCGCCATCTGGTCCTTGCAGTGCTGGACGACCGCGTGGATCTCGTCCTCGGTGACGAACGCGCCCTGCATACGGGTGGGCTTGTTCGCACCCATCGGCAGGAAGAGCCCGTCGCCCTTGCCGATCAGCTTCTCGGCGCCGGGCTGGTCGAGGATGACGCGGCTGTCGGCGAGCGAGGAGGTGGCGAAGGCGAGCCGGGAGGGAACGTTTGCCTTGATGAGGCCGGTGACGACGTCGACCGACGGGCGCTGGGTGGCGAGCACCAGGTGGATGCCGGCCGCGCGCGCGAGCTGCGTGATGCGCACGATCGAGTCCTCGACGTCCCGCGGCGCGACCATCATCAGGTCCGCCAGCTCGTCGACGATGACCAGCAGGTACGGGTACGTCTTCAGCTCGCGCTCGCTGCCCTCCGGCGTCTTGAGCTTGCCGTCGCGGATCGCCTGGTTGAAGTCGTCGATGTGCCGGTACCCGAAGGCCGCGAGGTCGTCATAGCGCAGGTCCATCTCGCGCACGACCCACTGGAGCGCCTCGGCGGCCCGCTTGGGGTTGGTGATGATCGGCGTGATCAGGTGCGGGATGCCCTCGTACGCGGTCAGCTCGACGCGCTTGGGGTCCACCAGGACCATGCGCACGTCCTCGGGGGTCGCACGGCACATGATCGAGGTGATCAGGCAGTTGATGCAGGACGACTTTCCGGAGCCGGTGGCGCCGGCGACGAGGATGTGCGGCATCTTCGCCATGTTGGCCATGACGTAGCCGCCCTCGACGTCCTTGCCGAGCGCGACGAGCATCGGATGGTCGTCCTCGGCCGCGTCGGCGAGGCGCAGGACGTCGCCCACGTTGACCATCTCGCGGTCGGTGTTCGGGATCTCGATACCGACCGCGGACTTGCCGGGGATGGGCGAGATGATCCGGACGTCCGGGGACGCGACGGCGTAGGCGATGTTCTTGGCCAGCGCCGTGATCTTCTCGACCTTCACGGCGGGGCCGAGCTCGATCTCGTAGCGGGTGACCGTCGGGCCGCGCGTGAAGCCGGTGACGTTGGCGTCGACCTTGAACTCGGAGAAGACGTTCGACAGCGAGTCGACGACGGCGTCGTTGGCCGCGCTGCGCGACTTGCCGGGGCCGCCGCGCTCCAGCAGGTCGAGCGACGGCAGCGAGTAGGTGATGTCGCCGGAGAGCTGGAGCTGCTCGGCGCGCGGCGGGAGGTCGCGCGGGGCGTCGGGGGCGGACTTCGTCAGGTCGGGCACGCCGGCCTTGGCGGGCGCCGCCGCGGGCTCCGGAGCCGCCTCCACGGTCTCCTTCGCCGGCGTCTTGGCCCGTGCGGTCGGCACCGGCGCCGTGCGCTCCGGAGCGCTCTCCCGCTCCGTGGCGACCCCCTGGGTCAGATCGGCCACCAGCGGCGACGGCGGCATGCCGTGCAGCACGGCCCCGTCGAGCGCGGCAGCGGCCGCCGCGGCCACGTCGACCGCGTCCATGGGCCGCGTCACGACAGGCTGCACAGGGGTGCGCCGGGGCCTGCGCCGCTTGGAGAGCGCCTCCCGCTCCGCCTGGTCGGGGTCGTACGTCTCCGGGTCCGCCGGGCGCCGCCGGGAGCGCGCGGACAGGGACTCGCGCCACTGCTCGTCGTAACGCTCGTCGTCGTCCGGCACATCGCCGGCGCCGAGTACGTCGTCCTCGGGGTCCGGATGGACGACGCCGAGCTTCACGCCGAGCAGCCGCAGTCGCTGCGGAATCGCGTTCACCGGCGTCGCGGTGACCACGAGCAGCCCGAAGACCGTGAGCAGTACGAGGAGCGGTACCGCGAGCACTTCGCCCATGGTGAAGCTCAGCGGCGTGGAGGCGCCCCAGCCGATGAGCCCTCCGGCGTCCCTTATGGCCTGCATGCCGTCGGTGCGGGCGGGCGAGCCGCAGGCGATGTGGACCTGGCCGAGTACGCCGATGACGAGCGCGGACAGGCCGATCACGATGCGCCCGTTGGCCTCGGGCTTCTCGGGGTGCCGGATGAGGCGTACGGCGATACCGCCGAGCAGCAGCGGTACGAGCAGGTCGAGGCGGCCGAACGCGCCGGTGACGAGCATTTCGACGAGGTCGCCGACGGGTCCGCGCAGATTCGACCAGGTGCCCGCCGCGACGATCAGCGCCAGGCCGAGGAGCAGGAGTGCGAGGCCGTCCTTGCGGTGCGCCGGGTCGAGCCCTTTGGCGCCGCGCCCTACGCCGCGGAACATCGCGCCCACGCTGTGCGCGACGCCCAGCCAGAGCGCACGCGAGAGCCGGTACACGCCCCCGGTGGGGCTGGGCGCGGGCATCGGTGCGGGCTTCTTCGCCGCGGCTTTCCTCGGGGGCGCCTTCTTCGCCGCGGGCTTCCTCGCGGGCGCCTTCTTGGCAGGGGCCTTCTTCGCCGGAGCCTTGGTCGGCGCGGCCGCCTTCTTCGCGGGCGTCTTCTTGGCTGCGGGACGTGAGGCCATGGGTGTGAGGTTACCGGTGGAGGCCACTGCGGACACGTGTGCCTACTGCTTCACCCGTCCGTGTCGCGGATCGGTGTGCCCGGAGGTGACGCTTCCTCAAATAGCGGGCTGCCGCTCAGGTCTGCGACGGAAGTGACGGTGCACCACTTCCCGTGCCGGGCTCCAGGGCGTCAAGAGCGCGGCGCAGTCCGGTGAGTTTGCGCTCGAGATGAGCGGCCGTGGCGACCGCGGCCGCGTCCGCCGACTCGTCGTCGAGCTGCTTCGAGAGCGCCTCGGCCTGCTCCTCAACGGCCGCGAGCCGCGCGGAGAGTTCGGCCAGCAGCCCGGCCGGCTCCTTCGCGTCGCCGACGTCGGACTTCCCGCCGCCCTCCAGCTGGAGCCGCAGCAGTGCTGCCTGCTCCCGCAGTTGGCAGTTCTTCATGTACAGCTCGACGAAGACGGAGACCTTCGCGCGCAGGACCCACGGGTCGAACGGCTTCGAGATGTAGTCCACCGCACCGGCCGCGTACCCACGGAACGTGTGGTGCGGGCCGTGGTTGATGGCCGTGAGGAAGATGATCGGGATGTCGCGTGTCCGCTCACGGCGTTTGATGTGCGCCGCCGTTTCGAAACCATCCATTCCCGGCATCTGAACATCCAGCAGAATGACCGCGAAATCGTCCGTGAGCAGCGCTTTGAGTGCTTCCTCCCCGGACGATGCCCGCACCAGTGTCTGATCGAGCGCGGAGAGGATGGCCTCCAGCGCCAGCAGATTCTCCGGCCGGTCATCGACCAGGAGGATCTTGGCCTTCTGCACCATGGCCCGCCCTCCTCGCCCCGGCATGGGGCCGCCCCTGTCCGCAGGACTTGGCACGGCTCCGGAAGCCGCCCCAGAGGGCGACTCCCTTGCGTCGCCCGTCCTTGTGCCGGTCATGGTAGCCGCACCCCGCCCGTCGCCACACCCTGTCACCGCGATGTCACTGTGCACGTAGCACAAACGCAGTGGGAGACCAAAAGGTTCCCCGGATACCACGCTTCTACACGGCTTCGGCCATACTCGGTCAACAACTGCTCAGTAACGCACACCGCCCCGGTCACTCCCCGCGCATCCACTGCTCCATCACCGTCAGCAGATGATCCGGATCGACCGGCTTCGTGACGTAGTCGGAGGCCCCGGACTCGATGGCCTTCTCCCTGTCGCCCTTCATCGCCTTCGCCGTCAGCGCGATGATCGGCAGCCCGGCGAACTGCGGCATCCTGCGGATCGCCGTCGTCGTCGCGTAACCGTCCATCTCCGGCATCATGATGTCCATCAGAACGACCGTCACATCGTCGTGCTGTTCGAGGACCTCGATCCCCTCCCGGCCGTTCTCCGCGTACAGCACGGCCAGACCGTGCTGCTCCAGGACGCTGGTGAGCGCGAAGACGTTACGGATGTCGTCGTCGACGATGAGCACCTTCTCGCCACCGAAGAGGAACGCGCGGCGCTCCTGCGGCGCCCCTTCCTGCCCGGTCCCCGCCCACTGCTCCTGAGCGCGGCCCTGCGCGGGCGCCACCGGCGCCTGCTGCCCGGGCTGTCCCGGCAGCGCCGGCCGCTGTTCGGGCGCGGCCACCTGCTTGCGGCGCCGCCTGAAGAGCGCGGCGGGACCGTGCTGGGTGTCCTGGTACGACCTGACCTCCGGCGGCATCGACGCCTCGGTCGGCCTGGCACCCTCCAGCGGCACGGCATACATCCCCGGCTCGATGGAGGGCGCGAGCTGCGGGTAGCCCTGCGGCGGCAGTTCGCTCGCGTGCAGCGGCATGTACAGCGTGAACGTGGAGCCACGCCCCGGCTCGCTCTGCGCGTGGATCTCACCGCCGAGGAGCCGCGCGATCTCACGGCTGATGGACAGGCCGAGGCCCGTACCGCCGTACTTGCGACTCGTCGTCCCGTCGGCCTGCTTGAACGCCTCGAAGATCACCCGCATCTTGCTGGACGCGATGCCGATGCCGGTGTCGGTCACGGAGAAGGCGATGAGGTCGCCGTCCGCCTCCCGCAGGGAGCCCGCCTCCAGGAGCTGCTCACGGATGGCGTTGGGCACGTCCGCGCTCGCCGGCCTGATGACCAGTTCGACGGCTCCGGAGTCGGTGAACTTGACCGCGTTGGACAGCAGGTTGCGCAGCACCTGGAGCAGGCGCTGTTCGTCCGTGTGGAGCGTCGCGGGCAGTTCGGGCGAGACCCGTACGGAGAAGTCGAGGCCCTTCTCCGCGGTCAGCGGGCGGAAAGTGGCCTCCACGTAGTCGACGAGTTGCACCAGTGCGATGCGGGTCGGCGACACGTCCATCTTGCCCGCCTCGACCTTCGACAGGTCGAGGATGTCGTTGATCAGCTGGAGCAGGTCGGAACCGGCGCCATGGATCGTCTCGGCGAACTCGACCTGCTTCGGGGTCAGGTTCGAGTCCGCGTTGTCGGCGAGCAACTTGGCCAGAATCAGCAGGGAGTTGAGTGGCGTACGCAGCTCGTGCGACATGTTCGCCAGGAACTCGGACTTGTACCGCATGGAGACCGCGAGCTGCTCGGCACGCTCCTCCAGGACCTGCCTGGCCTCTTCGATCTCGGTGTTCTTGACCTCGATGTCGCGGTTCTGCTGGGCGAGCAGCTCGGCCTTCTCCTCCAGCTCCGCGTTGGACTCCTGAAGCGCCTTCTGCCGGTTCTCCAACTCGGCCGACCGCTCACGCAGTTGCTCCGTGAGCTCCTGCGACTGCTTGAGCAGCACCTCCGTCTTGGTGTTGACGGAGATGGTGTTCACGCTCGTCGCGATCATCTCGGCGATCTGGTTCAGGAAGTCCTTCTGGATCTGCGTGAACGGCTGGAACGTCGCCAGCTCGATCACCCCGAGGACCGTCCCCTCGAAGAGCACCGGCAGCACGATGACGTGTGCGGGCGGCGCCTCCCCGAGCCCGGAGGCGATCTTCAGATAGCCCTGCGGCACGTTCTCCACGAGGATCGCGCGCTTCTCCTGGGCCGCGGTCCCGATGAGCGTCTCTCCGGGCCGGAAGGACGTCGGCATGGACCCCATCGAGTAGCCGTAACTGCCGAGCATGCGCAGCTCGTACGCGTCCTCGGGCGCGCCACCGGCCTCGGCCTCGTCCGTCGGCAGCGCCAGGAAGAACGCGCCGTGCTGGGCGGAGACGACCGGCGTCAGCTCGCTCATGATCAGCGAGGCGACGTCCTCGAGGTCGCGGCGGCCCTGCATCAGGCCGGAGATACGGGCCAGGTTGCCCTTCAGCCAGTCCTGCTCCTCGTTGGCGACCGTGGTGTCGCGGAGGTTGGAGATCATCTTGTTGATGTTGTCCTGCAGCGCCTGGATCTCGCCCGCCGCGTCTACGTCGATCTTGAGGTTCAGGTCGCCGCGGGTCACCGCCGTGGCGACGGCCGCGATGGCGCGCACCTGACGGGTCAGGTTCCCGGCCATCTCGTTCACGGACTCGGTCAGGTCGCGCCAGGTGCCGTCGACGTCGCGCACGCGCGCCTGGCCGCCCAGCTGGCCTTCCGTACCCACCTCGCGGGCGACCCGGGTCACCTGCTCGGCGAACGAGGACAGCTGGTCCACCATCGTGTTGATGGTCGTCTTGAGTTCGAGGATCTCGCCGCGGGCGTCGATGTCGATCTTCTTGGTCAGGTCGCCCTTGGCGATGGCGGTCGTGACCATCGCGATGTTGCGGACCTGTCCGGTCAGGTTCGACGCCATGCCGTTCACGGACTCGGTGAGGTCCTTCCACGTACCGGAGACTCCCGGGACGCGGGCCTGCCCGCCGAGGATGCCGTCGGTGCCCACCTCGCGGGCCACCCGGGTCACCTGGTCGGCGAACGAACTCAGCGTCGTCACCATGGTGTTGACCGTGTCCGCGAGCTGCGCGACCTCACCGCGCGCCTCGACCGTGACCTTCTTGGTGAGGTCTCCGTTGGCGACGGCCGCCGCGACCTGCGAGATGTTGCGCACCTGGCTGGTCAGGTTGTTGGCCATCAGGTTGACGTTGTCGCTGAGGTCCTTCCAGATGCCCGTGACGCCCCGCACACGCGCCTGGCCGCCCAGCTGGCCCTCCGTGCCCACCTCGCGGGCCACGCGGGTCACCTGCTCGGCGAACGACGACAGCTGGTCCACCATCGTGTTGACGGTCGTGACGAGTTCGAGGATCTCGCCCTTCGCGTCGACGGTGATCTTCTTGGACAGGTCGCCGCGGGCGACGGCCGTGGTGACCTCGGCGATGTTGCGCACCTGAAGGGTCAGGTTGTTGGCCATGCCGTTCACGGACTGCGTGAGGTCCTTCCAGGTGCCGGAGACACCCTGGACCTCGGCCTGCCCGCCGAGGATGCCCTCCGTACCCACCTCGCGGGAGACCCGCGTGACCTGCTCGGCGAAGTTCGAGAGCTGGTCCACCATCGTGTTGAGGGTGTTCTTGAGCTCCAGGATCTCGCCGCGCGCGTCCACGTCGATCTTCTGCGACAGGTCACCGCGCGCCACCGCCGTGGCGACCTGCGCGATGTTGCGCACCTGGGCGGTGAGGTTGCCGGCCATGCCGTTCACGGAGTCGGTCAGATCGCGCCACACACCGGCGACGCCGGGCACCTGCGCCTGACCGCCGAGCCGGCCCTCCGTACCCACCTCGCGGGCCACCCGCGTCACCTGGTCGGCGAACGCGGAGAGCTGGTCGACCATCGTGTTGATGGTGTTCTTCAGCTCGAGGATCTCGCCGCGCGCGTCCACGTCGATCTTCTGCGACAGGTCACCCCGCGCCACCGCCGTGGTCACCTGCGCGATCTGGCGCACCTGCGAAGTCAGGTTCCCCGCCATGAAGTTGACGGAGTCGGTGAGTTCCTTCCAGGTGCCGGACACGCCGTCCACGCGCGCCTGACCGCCGAGGCGGCCCTCGGTACCCACGTCACGCGCCATGCGCGTCACCTGGTCGGCGAACGAGGACAGCTGGTCCACCATCGTGTTCACGGTGTTCTTCAGCTGGAGCATCTCGCCGGACACGTCGACGGTGACCTTCTGCGACAGGTCGCCGTTGGCCACCGCCGTCGTCACCTGCGCGATGTTGCGGACCTGGCCCGTCAGGTTGCGGAACGCCGTGTTGACGGAGTCCGTCAGGTCCTTCCACGTACCGGCCGCGCCCTGGACGTGCGCCTGGCCGCCCAGCTCACCCTCGACACCGATCTCCCGCGCCACGCGCGTGACTTCGGAGCCGAACGCGGACAGCTGGTCCACCATCGTGTTGACAGTGTTCTTCAGTTCGAGCATCTCGCCGGCGACGTCGACGGTCACCTTCTGCGAGAGATCACCGTTCGCCACCGCCGTCGTGACGGTCGCGATGTCACGCACCTGAGTGGTCAGGTTCCGGAAGACCGTGTTCACCGAATCGGTGAGGTCCTTCCACGTACCCGCCGCGCCCGGCACATTCGCCTGGCCGCCGAGCTGCCCTTCCGCACCGACCTCGTTGGCCACACGCGTGACCTCGTCGGCGAACGTGCGCAGCGTCTCGGTCATCTGGTTGATCGTCTCGGCGAGCTGGGCGACCTCGCCACGTGCCGACACCGTCACCTTCTGCGACAGATCACCGTTGGCGACCGCCGTCGTGACCTGCGCGATCCCACGCACCTGGGCCGTCAGGTTGCCGGCCATAAGATTTACGGAATCGGTGAGGTCCTTCCACACACCCGCCACACCAGGCACCTGCGCCTGGCCGCCGAGCTCGCCCTCCGTGCCCACCTCGCGGGCCACCCGGGTCACCTCGGAGGAGAAGGAGGAGAGCTGGTCCACCATCGTGTTGACGGTGTTCTTCAGTTCGAGCATCTCGCCCGCGACATGAACCGTGACCTTCCGGGACAGATCGCCCTTCGCCACCGCGGTCGTCACGAGAGCAATGTCACGCACCTGAGCCGTCAACCGGTACGCCATCGTGTTGACCGAATCCGTGAGATCCTTCCACGAACCGGACATACCGCGCACCCGGGCCTGACCGCCGAGCTTGCCCTCCGTGCCCACCTCACTGGCCACCCGCGTGACCTCGTCGGTGAACGTCGACAGCTGGTCCACCAGGTTGTTGACCGTGCGCCCGACCTTGAGAAACTCGCCCCGCAGCGGATGACCGTTGCCGTCCGGCACCTGCGAGCGCAGCTCCATGCGCGGCGACAGATCACCCTCGGCGACCGCCGTGAGCACCCGTCCGACCTCGGAGACCGGGCGCACGAGGTCGTCGACCAGGGCATTCGAGGCGTTGATCGCCGCGGCCCACGAGCCCTCACAGGCGCCCGTCTCCAGCCGCTCGGTGAGCTTTCCCTCCCGCCCGACCATCCGCCTCACCCGCGACAACTCGCCGGTGAGGTGCAGATTCCGGTCCGCGACCTCGTTGAAGACCGCCGCGATCTCGGTCATGAGGCCGTCGCCCGACACCGTGAGGCGCTTGCGGAAATTACCGTCCCGCATCGCCACAAGCCCGGCGAGCAGTCTGTTCAGGGCGGCGGTATCCACCGCCGTGGTCCCATTGCGCGGTTTACGCTGTTTCGCCAGGGACTGTCCGCCCTTCGCGCGCGTATTCGTGCCTCGCGACGCTGCGCCAGACTCCACTGTGTCCCTCCCGCAAGGGTCGGCCGTACTGCTCGGATAGCTCGGATTGCTCGGGTTCTCTTCGGAATCCTGCCCAGTGTTTCACCATGGCGGAACCAGGCCATAACAGTTCGGCAGCTTCGCACACCGTCCGCACACCCTCCCGGGCGGAAACACTGGTGACCGGCATCCGCATGGACGGCGAAGGTAAGTAACCTTGCATGCGGCTGTCCACCCACCCCGGTCCGCCCGGCCAGGGCGGTGGGCACGAGGACGACGGGCATCGGAGGGGGCGGCCGCGCCATGAGTTCGGGAGACCTGGGCGTCGAGACTTGTACGACTGATACAGGGAGTTCTGTGATCACCGCCCGCGCGGCTGCCACCTTCGAACCCGTCGGGCGGTCCGTCGCGACCGCCCGCGCCTTTGTGCGCGACACCCTCCAGGGGTGGGGCTTCCCCGACATCATCGACGACGCGGTCGTCCTGACCAGCGAGCTCGTGACGAACGCCGTCGTGCACGCCGGCACCTCCGCGGAGGTCCTGTGCCTGCGCACCGACGACGGCGTACGCATCGAGGTCGCCGACCGCTATCCGGAGCGCGAGATCCCGCTCCAGCAGTCCGCGATCAACATGGGCAGCCCCGACCGCGAGGGAGGCCGCGGCCTCCAGCTCTGCGCGGCCCTCGCCACCCGCTGGGGCGTCGACTACACGCCGACGCACAAACTCGTCTGGTTCCAACTCGCCCTTCCCCAGCGTTCGGTGGGAACCCGCACCGCGGGCCCCGCCCTCCCCACCGACCTTCTTCCGCTCGCCGACGGCAGAGTACGGGTCGCCGTCGTCCAGATCGACCGCACGGGAGCCGTCGCCGCCTGGAGCGAAGACGCGGAGCACCTCTTCGGATACGTCGCCGAACAGGTCATCGGTAAACCCCTCACCGACTTCGCGGCCTGGCCGCACACCCCCGGCACGAGCACGGGAATCGCCGACGCGCTGCAGTTCTCACGCTGGGAGGGCAGTTACGGCATCCGCGGCGCCAACGGCCGCGTGACGCCCGTCTACGCCTCACATCTCCGCGTCCGCGACGCGGGCGGCGAACCCTCCACGGTCTGCCTCCTGGTACGCGACCACGAGCGCGCAGTCCTCCAGACCCCGCTGCGCGGCCAGACCACCTCGGAGACCGGCACGCTGTCCGAGGGCAACGCGTCCGACCCGTTCCAGGTCTTCATCGGCTCACCCGCCCCCGACGACCTCGACGGCCTGCTCCAGCGCACGGTCGAACGCGCCCGCGACATGCTCGACGGCGACTCCGCCTTCCTGCTCCTCGCGACCGACGACGAGACCGAGCTGGAGGTCCGCGCCTCCACGGGCCTGCCCTCGGCCCGCCAGCGCTTCGCCCGCGTCCCCGTGGAGGTCGGCCCCGGCCGCTACGGCTCCGCCCGCATGCCGGCCGTTCACGAGGACCTCACGGTCATCCCCGGCGCCGTCCCGCTTCTCAACGGCACGGGCATGCGCTCGGTCGTCACGGTCCCGCTCAAGGTCGAGGGCCGTCTCACCGGCTCCCTCGGCGTCGCGGCCGAGGCACCGGACCGCTACTCGAACGAGGAGGCCCTGCGCCTCCAGTTCGCCGCCGACCGCATCGCCCTTGCCGTCGAGTCGGCCCGCCTCGGCGAGCTCGAGAAGCTCCGCCGCGGCTCCCTCAGCTTCCTCGTCGAGGCCTCCGACCTCCTCGCCGGCACCCTCGACCGCGACCAGACCCTGGCCCTCATGGCCCAGATGACGGTCCCGACGCTCGCCACCTGGTGCGCCGTCTACACGATCGCCGACCAGTCCTCGGAGCCCTACCTCTCGTACGTTCTGCACGAGGACGAGGAGCGCATCGACGGCCTCAAGGCGCTCCTCTCCAAGATCGCCCCGCCGGACCCGGTCCCCACCCCCGGAGCCCGCGTCTGGGCGGCGCCCGCAGAGGCGGCCCACCAGGCGGCTCTACGGACGTCCATGCGCAGCCTCGGCCTCGGCGCACCGTCGAGCGTCAGCTCGGGCATCGGCACGACCCTCGCGACGGCTGCCGCGGTCGGCGGCGAGACGGTCGTCCTCCCCCTGGTCGCCCGCAACCGCGTCATCGGCATGCTCACCCTCGGCAAGCCGTCCGACGAACACTTCCGCCAGGAAATCCTGGAACTGGCCGAGGACTTGAGCCGCCGCGCCGCGCTCGCCCTGGACAACGCGCGCCTCTACTCGGAGCGCATGGCCATCAGCCAGTCCCTGCAGCGAAGCCTGCTCCCTCCGGAGCTCCCCCACATCCCGGGCGTGGAGGTAGAGGTCATCTACCGCGCGGCCGGCGAAGGCAACGAGGTGGGCGGCGACTTCTACGACCTGTTCCCCATCCGCGACGGCGCCTACGGCTTCGCCATCGGCGACGTCTGCGGTACGGGCCCGGAGGCCGCGGCAGTGACCGGCCTGGCCCGCCACGCCCTGCGCCTCCTGGCCCGCGAGGGCTTCGGCGGCCCCGCGGTCCTGGAGCGCCTGAACGCCGCCATCCTCGACGAGGGCGCCCGCAGCCGCTTCCTCACGCTCCTCTACGGCGAGTTGTGGCCGCAGGAGGACGGCTCGGCGGTCCTGAAGATGGTGTGCGCCGGCCACCCGCTCCCCTTGCGCCTACGCCAGGACGGCACGGTCGAGCCGTACGCGGAGCCGCAGCCGCTCCTCGGCGTCATGGAGGATCTGGAGCTCTACGAGCAGACGACGACGCTCGACCCGGGTGACGTCCTCCTCTGTGTCACGGACGGGATCACCGAGCGCCGTGAAGGCACTCGCATGCTGGGCGACGACGGCCTGGCGGACGTCCTGACGACCTGTACGGGCCTGACGGCCGGCGCGGTGGCGGCGCGCATCATGCGCGCGGTGGAGCGTTTCGCGTCTGACGCCCCTTCGGATGACATGGCCATCCTGACGATGCGCGTCCCGGAACTCCAGAAGGACTGAGGGTCACAACGCAAAAGGCCTCCGCCCGAAAGGGCGGAGGCCTTTATGTCTGAGCCCCCAAGCGGAATCGAACCGCTGACCTTCTCCTTACCATGGAGACGCTCTACCGACTGAGCTATAGGGGCCTGTTGCTTTCCCGGGGTTTCCCCCGCAGCAACGGAATTAAGCATACCCGAACTTCAGCTCGGCTCGAACCGCCCCGCCTGCGCGTCAGAAAGCAGGCTGCAGCAGCCCACCGAGCGCATTGCACGCGGAGGCGACCCTGTGCAGCTCGCGCCGCGACAGCGTGGCACTGACGGGCAGCGCCAGCGTCTCGTCGGCGGCCCGCTCGGTCTCCGGCAGCCCGACGTCGCGCCGGAACTGCGGCAGCCGGTGCACGGGCGTCTTCACCGGCACGCGGCAGTCAATTCCCCTGGCTCGTATGGCGTGTGCGAAGGCGTCCCGGTCGGGGCGCCCGTTGCCGGGCACTCGGACGACGTACTGCTGGTAGGTGTGCCGATCGCTCCCGGCGGGTGTCCGCACGCCGCTGAGCCGCGCGTTCAGATAGCCGGCGTGCGCCCGCCGCTGGGCGAGCCCGTCGAGCGGCTGCTCCGACTCGCCCTGCTCCAGGACGAGCAGCCCACGCCGCCCACCGATTTCCCGAAGGCGCGCGACATCGGCCGGCTGCCCGAAGCGGTGTACGGCGATGATGGCCGCGGTGTGTGCGCTGACTCCGGCCTCGACCGAGGCGGGGGCGAGGCAGTATGTGTCCGGGTCGATGTCCGCGAACACGGGTCTGGCACCAGCCAGTTCGACGGCCTGCGCGACCTCGACGTTTCCGTAGGCGGGCACGATGACCTCGTCACCGGCTCCGATGCCGGCAGCTCTCAGCATTGCAACTGTCCCCATGACACGGGATGTTGGCTGCGCAACGTGAACGACAAGTGACGCAAAACAAAAAAGAGCTGGTCCCTGAACCGAAGTTCAGGGACCAGCTCTTCAAAATTAGTTCGGCGGCGTCCTACTCTCCCACAGGGTCCCCCCTGCAGTACCATCGGCGCTGTGAGGCTTAGCTTCCGGGTTCGGAATGT
>NZ_JBIVFF010000024.1:0-75673 GCF_044748025.1 Streptomyces sp. NPDC090032
CCTGTGTGGTTCCTGAAAGCGACACTATGGCACTCAGTACCCTCTGGCAAGGTACGTGGTGCCAGAGGAGCCGCTTCGGTGTTACGTTCCCGGCATGACTGAGGCGACCAGACCGGCCAAGAAAGCGCCGATGCGCGAGGTGCTCGCCGAGGCGGCGTTCCAGCTCTTCCTCGACCGGGGTTTCGAGCGGACCACGGTCGACGACATCGTCGCCCGGGCGGGCGTCGGGCGCAGGTCGTTCTTCCGGTACTTCCCGTCCAAGGAGGACGCGGTCTTCCCGGATCACGAGCGCTGCCTCGCCGACATGACCGCGTTCCTCGAAGAGGCCGACGGCAGTGACCCGGTGGCCACCGTCTCCGACGCGGCGCGTCTCGTGCTGCGCATGTACGCGGCCAACCCCGAGTTCTCCGTGCAGCGTTACCGCCTCACGCGTGAGGTGCCGGGCCTGCGGACGTACGAACTTTCGGTGGTGCGGCGCTACGAGCGCACGCTCGCGGGCTATCTGCGGGCGCGTTTCGAGGGGGAGCGGGACGGCGGCCTGCGGGCCGAGGTGATCGCCGCGTCCGTCGTCGCAGCCCATAACAACGGGCTCCGCTCCTGGCTCCGTTCGGGTGGTGAAGGGGACCCGTACGCGGCCGTGGACCACGCTCTCGCGATGGTGCGCGGTGTGTGGAGCGGCGCGGACGAGGGGGTGACCCGGGCCGCCACGGAGGACGAGGTGGTCGTGATGGTCGCCCCGAAGGGCGCCCCGATGTGGCAGGTCGTCCAGCAGATCGAGTCGGCCCTCGGGCAGGGCTGAGGACTCCGACCCGGGGCGGATCCGGCCAGATTTGGCACTCAGTACCTTTACAGTCCGACACTGAGTGCCATACGGTGCGGAGGCGCCGACGCGATGGCGCCGCGCATCAGAGCCGAGCGCAGGGGGCCGAGCCGTGTCCGAGACAGCAATCCACACCGCGCCTACCGGGCACGAGGTGTCCCATACCCCGCCGACCCGGCGCGAGGGCGCCGGCCTGACGATCCAGCGCTGCCGATGGTGCGGCACCGCCTCCTTCAGGCGGCTCCTGTGCCCGGTGTGCGCGTCGAGCGATCTCCAGCCCGAACACAGCGAAGGGCTCGGCGTCGTCGTGCAGTCCAGTGTCGTGAACCGGTACACGGGGACGGCGCGCAACGAGTCCCTCGTCCGCTTCCCCGAAGGATTCGTGTTCCGGTGCCGCGTCGTCGGCGCCGCCCCGAACCTGGTGTGGATCGGGGCCCGGGTGCGACCCGTGGCCGGCAGCGACCCCGACGCCGGGGAAGTGGTCTTCGAGCTGTGCGACACGGGCGGACGCACCGACTGGCAGTGACCCTGCCGTATTTCGACAACTGGCGGCCCGGCAAGCGTGAGCCGCCGTGAGAGAGGACGTTCTTCGATGCGTGAGTTCGCCGGAGTGGGCGTGGTGGGCTGCGGCCTGATGGGATCGGGCATCGCGGAGGTCTGCGCCCGCGCCGGTCTGGACGTCCTGGTCGCCGAGCGCGGTGAAGAGGCGCTCGCGGCGGGCCGGTCCCGTATCACCGCGTCCCTCGACCGCGGCCTGCGCAGCGGGAAGCTGAGCGCGGACGAGCGTGAAGCCGCCCTCGCCAGGCTGGAGTTCACCACCGACCTCGAGGACTTCGCCGACCGCGACCTGGTCGTCGAGGCCGTCGCCGAGCAGCCTGACGTGAAGACCGCTGTGTTCAAGGAGCTCGACCGGGTGCTCGGGGGCGGGGACGCGGTCATCGCCTCCAACACCTCCTCCATCCCGATCATCGACCTCGCCGCGGTCACCTCGCGCCCCGAGCAGGTCGTCGGCGTCCACTTCTTCAACCCCGTACCCGTACAGCGCCTCGTCGAGGTCATACCGACCCAGCTCACCGCGCAGTCCGTCACCGACGCGGTGACGGACTTCGCCGAGCGGCGGCTCGGCAAGACCGTCGTCCACGCCCAGGACCGGGCGGGTTTCGTCGTCAACGCCCTGCTGATCCCTTACCTCGTCGCCGCGGTCAGGATGCTGGAGTCGGGCGCCGCGTCCGCCGAGGACATCGACAACGGCATGGTGCTCGGCTGCGCCCACCCCATGGGCCCGCTGCGCCTCCTCGACCTCATCGGCCTCGACACCGCCCAGTCCATCGCGGAGTCGATGTACGACGAGTTCAAGGAGCCGCTGTACGCGCCCCCGCCGCTGCTGCGCCGCATGGTCGCCGCGGGCGCCCTCGGCCGGAAGTCCGGCCGGGGCTTCTACGCGTACGACAGCTGAGCCGGGCGGACTCGGCGCCGGTCAGAAGTCGACCGGGTCCCGGATCAGCGGGCATGTCATGCAGTGCCCGCCTCCTCTGCCGCGGCCGAGCTCCGCGCCGACGATGGTGATGACCTCGACGCCCGCCTTGCGCAGCAGGGTGTTCGTCTGGGTGTTGCGGTCGTACGTGATGACGACGCCGGGCTCGATCGCCACGGCGTTGTTGCCGCTGTCCCACTGCTGGCGCTCGGAGGCGTAGACGTCGCCGCCGGTCTCGATCGCACGCAGTGCGCCGAGGCCGAGAGCCTTCGCCACGACGTCGACGAACGGGCGCGAGCCCTCGTCGGTGATGTGGAGGCCGCACGGATCGCCGCCGGGGCGCAGCGTGAAGGTGTGGACTGCGTCCATGATGGCCGGGTAGAGCGTGACGATGTCGCGGTCCGCGAAGGTGAAGACGGTGTCCAGATGCATGGCGGACCGCAGCTTCGGCAGGCCGGCGACGATGACCTGTTCCGCCGCGCCGTTCTCGAACAGCGCGGCTGCCACCTGGGTGATCGCCTGGCGTGAGGTGCGCTCGCTCATGCCCATCAGGACGATGCCGTTGCCCACGGGCATGATGTCGCCGCCCTCGAACGTGGCCTGGCCCCAGTCCCGTTCCGGGTCCCCCCACCACACGGTGGAGCCCATGAAGGCGGGGTGGAACGTGTAGATCGCCTTCATCAGCAGCGTCTCGTCGCGGCGTGCGGGCCAGTACAGCGGGTTGAGAGTGACGCCTTCGTACAGCCAGCACGTCGTGTCGCGGGTGTAGAGGGTGTTGGGCAGGGGTGGCATCAGGTACTCGCGTACGCCCGTCGACTCGCGGACGAGGGCGACGTAGTCGGAGCGGAACTCGTCCGGCAGGTCGGTGGTGGCCAGGCCGCCGATCAGGTACTCGGTGAGACGGTGCGGGCTGAGCTCGTCGAGGAAGGCCCGGGTGTCGTCCATGAGGCCGAGCCCGACCTCGTTCGCGACGATCTTGCGGTCGAGCAGCCAGGCCTTCGCCTCGGGGATCGTCATCGTCTCGGTGAGGAGTTCGTGCAGTTCGACGACGTCGACGCCGCGCCCGCGCAGCTTGCCGACGAAGTCGGCGTGGTCGCGCTGGGCGTTCTCCACCCACATCACGTCGTCGAAGAGGAGGTCGTCCGAGTTCGTCGGGGTGAGCCTGCGGTGGGCGAGGCCGGGCGCGCACACCAGGACCTTGCGCAGCGTGCCGACCTCGGAGTGGACGCCGAGCGGCGGCAGGGGAGTGATGTCGTTGCTGGTCACGATGTGTCTTTTGCCCTCGTCATGTCTTCCTCCGGCCGTGGGCGTCGGATCCGACAGGCGACGACAATATTCGCAAAAGGCCCTGGACGCCCCTCGAAGGGTGGTTGGGGAGCAGCGCCGCGCGCCGGACCGGGAATTCGGGCATATCGTGCATCGAGGAAGCCTTGTGAAACCCTCACGCCTCCGGAAGGCGCTCCCATGCAGTCCGAACTGACCCCGGCCGTGCTCGCCTCTCTGCGACGGCCCCGGCAGTATCCGGCGGTGTCCGTGCTCGTGCCCACGCACCGGCGCAAGCCGGACAACGCGCAGGACCCCATCCGGCTGCGCAATCTGCTGGCCGACGCCGCCAAGGAGCTGGACGCCGATCCCGCGGTGAGCCCGGAGCGCCGCCAGGACGTCGTCGAGCAGCTGGATCTGGCGCTCGCGGAGATCGACCTCGACCACGCCGAGGACGGTCTGGCGATCTTCGCCTCCCCGGGCGAGCACCACGTATGGTCGCTGCCGCGCACCGTCCCCGAACGGGTCGTCCTCGCGGACACCTTCCTGACCCGCAATCTCGTGGCCGCGTACACCGCCGAACAGCCCTACTGGGTCCTCGCCGTCTCGGCGGACCGTGCCGCGCTGTGGAGGGGTGACGCGCGGCGTCTGGTGGAGCAGCGCATCGCCGGGTTCCCGCTGACCCGGAGCCTGGACGACCCCGACGCCGAGCGCAAGGAGCGCGTAGGGGACCTGCCGAGCACCTACCGCGACGAGCGGACCCGCCAGTTTCTGCGGGCGGTCGACACAGCGCTCGACGAGGCCCTCGCTCCTACCGCGCCGCTGTACGTCGCCGGTGAGCAGGCGGCCGTCACCCTGCTGAACGAGGTCGGAACCGCCACCGAGCACGCCGTCCCCGTGGCCCACGGCGGGCTCGCGAGCGCCGGCGCCGAGGCTGTGCGCGAGGCCGTCCTGCCCGCCGTCACCGCACAGGAGCAGCAACGCGTGGCCGCCACCATGGCGGACGTCGAGCGCGCGCGGGGCTGGCGGGAGTTCGCCGCGGGCGTGGACGAGGTGGGGGAGCACGTCGCCGCCGGGCGGGTCCGCGTACTCGTCGTGGAGGAGCACTTCCGCACCACTGTCCGGCTGGACGGCGACCACCTGGTCCCGGCCGAGCCCGGTGACCTGGACGCCCACGACGACATCGTCGACGAGTTGGTCGAACGGGCCCTGGAGACGGGCGCCGAGGTGCGTTTCGTCCCTGACGGGACCCTCCCTGACGGAACTCTCCCGGACGGGACGGGAATCGTCGCCATCCTGCGCTACTGAGTCAGAGCTTTCGCAAAGATGCAACAAGATGCAAGGAGACGTCTGAATGAATGCCGGTTCCCCCGCGAAGAGGCCGGCGCCGCGCCGGCGACGGTCCATGACGGCCGTCCTCGCGGTGCTCGCCGCCACCACAAGCGCCGCGGCCCTCGTGTCATGCAGCACGGACAGCGGCAACGACAGCTCGTCGAGCGTCAGCCCGCGCCCTACACCCCCCAATACGGCTTCTTTCTCGGGCACCCCGCCCTCCGCGATGGCGTCGGCCGCCGAGTCGGCCGTCGCCTCGGCGAAGGCGGAGGCCTCGGCGGCCGCGAGCTCCGCGTCGGCCAGGGCCTCGGAGTTCGAGGCGTCCGTGTCGGCCGAGGTGGAGCGGGCCAACGCCGCGGCCGCCAGTGAACTCCTGAAGGTCAAGGGCCAGGGCAATGCCACGGCCGACGTCGCCCTCACCGGGAAGCCGCGGTCCCAGACGGGCGGCGTGTTCGCCGTCGTCGTCAACATCACCAACCGCACCGACAAGAAGGCGTCGTACGCCGTGCAGGTCGACTTCAAGGACGCCGACGGCAAGGTCGTCGAGACCCGGTACGTCGGCGCGGAGAACCTCGACCCCGGCAAGCGGGCCCAGCCGCTCGCCATCAGCCGCAAGCCCCCGGAGATGAAGCTGACGGCGAAGATCGCCAAGGCGCAGCGCTACTGAGGGCGACGCGCTGTTGAGGGCGCGGCGCTGTTCAGGAAGCAGACCTGCTGAGTGGCGCCTCATATCAGGGCCGGAGCAGCTCCGTGAAGCGTTCGACGTCGACGTTGCCGCCGCTGACGATCACACCGACGCGGCGGCCGCTCAGCTGCCCGGCCAGGGCGCGGGCGGCGGCGAAACCGAGGCAGCCCGTCGGCTCGACGACGGTCTTCATCCGGGTGTGGAAGATCCGCATGCACTCGACGAGCTGGTCGTCCGTGGCGGTGAGGATGTCGTCGACGCCGTCCTTGATGACGGCGAAGGTGTGCTTGCCGAGGTGCCGTGTCTGCGCGCCGTCCGCGATCGTCTGCGGGGTGTCGATGTCGATGATGCGGCCCGCTCGCAGGGACTGCCTGCCGTCGTCGCCCGCCTCGGGTTCGACGCCGTAGACGGCGCAGCCAGGGGACAGGGCGCGGGCGGCGAGGATCGACCCGGAGAGCAGCCCGCCGCCGCCCAACGGCACGAACAGCGCGTCGAGTTCGCCGACCTCCTCGAACAGCTCCTTGGCCGCGGTGCCCTGACCCGCCAGCACATCCGGGTGGTCGTACGGGGGAATCAGCGTCAGGCCACGCTCGGCGGCGACCCGGTGCCCGATCTCCTCGACGTTCTCGGTGTAGCGGTCGTACATCACGAGCTCCGCGCCGTACCCCTTGGTGGCGGCCAGCTTGGCCGCGGGCGCGTCGTGCGGCATGACGATGGTCGCGGGCATGTCCAGGATGGCGGCGGACAGCGCCACGGCCTGGGCGTGGTTGCCGGACGAGTAGGCGACGACGCCGGCGCGGCGCTGCTCAGGGGAGAACCTGGACAGCGCGTTGAACGCGCCGCGGAACTTGAAGGCGCCCATGCGCTGGTAGTTCTCGCACTTGAAATGGAGCGAGAAGCCGAGTTCGGAGTCGGTGAGGCGCGAGGTGAGCACGGGGGTGCGGTGGGCGTGCGGCGCGACGCGCTCGTGCGCGCGCACCACGTCGTCGTAGGTCGGCAGGTCGGTCATGGGTGACTCCCTCTCATTTGGCGTCCGCCTCATTTGGCATCCGCGTACACCGTCGCCCTCGACACACCCAGGTGGTCGGCGACGATGCCGGCCGACCGGCGTACTTCCATGAAGCCCTGGGCCTTCAACTCCCGTACCAGCTCCCGGCGTTGAGCCGTCCGCAGGGCGCGCGGCGTGGTCGCGCGGTCGGCGGCGAACGCGTCGATACGGGCGCGGATGGCGTCGCCGTTCGCCGGGTCGAGCGACTCGGCGGGGGCGGCGGCACCGTCGGAGCGGCCGAAGTGGTCGAGCACGGTCCCGATACCGTCGAAGACGGTCATGTCGATGTTCAGGCAGAGCGCGCCGGCGTAGTGGCCCCGCTCGTCCTTGATACCGATCGACGTGCTCTTGACCCGGCGGCCGTCCGCGAACCGGTTCGGGTAGTTCGCCACGATCTGCGGGTACGCGTCGTCGGCCAGACGCGCGAGCCCGAGTTCGGTGGCGGGATCGCCCACGGAACGGCCCGACAGGTTGTTCTCGATGGCGACGATCGCGTGGTCCGGGTCGTCGAGGTCGTGCACGACGACCTCGCAGAACGGCGCGAACGTGGCCGCGAGCCCCTTGGCGACCTCCTGGAGCTGCTCCATGAGATGGGTGTGACCGGGTTCGGACATGCTGACAGTTTATAAATAGCTGGACGATCCGTCCAGAGCCGATCTGTCCGGAGCCGATCTGTCCGGAGCCGATCCGTCCGGAGACGTCAGCTGTTGCCCAGGGAACCCTGGCGTTCACATGCCCGCAGCAGCCGTCCTCGCCAGCCAGTCGTACGCGGCCTCGGCCGTGAACTCCCGCTGCCCGCCCCGGAACAGCAGCCCCGCCGTGGCGAACGCGGGATCGTCGGCCTGCGCGGGCACAAACGGGATCGCGATGCACCGCATCCCCGCGGCATGCGCGGCCGCGGCCCCCGGAATCGCGTCCTCCACCACCGTGCAGTGCGCGGGCATCACGCCGAGCCTGCGCGCCGCCTCCAGGAACACGTCGGGCGCCGGCTTGCCGTGGGCGACCTGGTCCGCCGAGACGAAGACCCTCAGCTGTGCGTCGAGGCCGGTGCCGGACAGGACCGCGTCGATGGCCTCGGGCGGCGATCCGGACGCGACGGCCATCGGCACCCCCGCCTCGTACAGCCGCTCCACGAACTTCCGCATCTGCGGATAGACCGCCGTGGCGGCCCGGGCGAGAGTCAGATAGCGGGTGCTCATCTCCGTGAGCAGTACCTCGGCCGGGGCCTGGATGCCGTACGTGCGCCGCAGGCCCTCGATGGTCTCCTGGGTGCTGATACCGACGTACGACTCGTGTTCCCGCCAGGTGAAGTCCGGGGCGCCGTGCTCGGCGAGGGTGCGCCGGGTCGCCTCGAAATAGTTCGGCTCGCTGTCCACGAGGGTTCCGTCGAGATCGAAGACGACGGCGGTGCTGCCCAGGGTGCTCATGCGCTCCAGGATGCCAAGGCCGTGGTCACCGGCGCTCGGCGGCGGCCCGGCCGATCGCCGAGACGAGCGGCAGGACCCGGTGCGGCACGCGCTCGCGCAGCGCGACCTCGGTACGGGTGCGGACCACTCCGGGCAGCCGGTTGAGCTGCTGGACGATGTCCTCCAGATGACCGTTGTCGCGGGCCGCCACCCGCGTCAGGAGGTCTCCGCCGCCGGTGATCGAGAAGGCCTCGATGATCTCCGGGACGCCTGCGAGCGCGTCGCCCACCTCTTCGAGATGGCCCTGCGTGACCTCGATGTGGACGAACGCGAGGACCGGGTGGCCGAGCGCGGTGAGGGAGAGGGCCGGGCCGGTGCCGGTGATCACCCCGTCGCGCTCCAGCCGGTCGAGGCGCGCCTGGAGCGTGCCGCGGGCCACGCCGAGGATGCGGGCGTACTCACGCACGCTCGTGCGCGGCTGCTCCAGGAGGAGACGCAGGATGCGGGTGTCCAACTCGTCCACGGCCATGGGCTGCGGCCTCCTTCGCGGGGCGGTGATCGCCGGATGACTGTACCAATGGTCCAGAGGATCCGGGATTGGGTGGGCCGGC
The DNA here is from genome assembly GCF_044748025.1 of Streptomyces sp. NPDC090032. NCBI lineage: Bacteria > Bacillati > Actinomycetota > Actinomycetes > Kitasatosporales > Streptomycetaceae > Streptomyces > Streptomyces sp. NPDC090032. Next base: position 8,640 of record NZ_JBIVFF010000024.1, read on the forward strand.
GGCGTGTGCCGGGGGAGGGGGCCTGGATCCGGTGCCGTATCCGGTGCGGGGTCCTGTCGAGTGGGGGTCGGTCACGAGATATCTTGATGTCGAGCAATGTTGCAGACGAGAGACGCAGACTGTGGAGCGGAGCACCCGGTGACTGACTCGACCATCATCTATACGCACACCGACGAGGCCCCGGCCCTCGCGACGTATTCGTTCCTGCCCGTGGTCGAGGCCTACGCCTCGACCGCCGGCGTCAGTGTGGAGAGCCGCGACATCTCGCTGGCCGGGCGGATCATCGCCAGCTTCCCGGAGCGCCTCGCGGAGAGCCAGCGCATCGACGACGCGCTCGCCGAGCTCGGCGAGCTGGCGAAGACGCCCGGCGCGAACATCATCAAGCTGCCGAACATCTCGGCCTCCATCCCGCAGCTGAAGGCGGCCATCGCCGAGCTGCAGGGCCAGGGCTACGCGCTGCCGGACTACCCGGACGACCCGCAGACCGACGAGGACAAGGACGTCCGCGCCCGTTACGACAAGGTCAAGGGCAGCGCCGTCAACCCGGTCCTGCGCGAGGGCAACTCCGACCGCCGCGCCCCCGCGTCGGTCAAGAACTACGCCAAGGCCCACCCCCACCGCATGGGCAAGTGGACGCCGGATTCGAAGACCAACGTCGCCACCATGGGCGTCAACGACTTCCGCTCCACCGAGAAGTCCGCGGTCATCGCCGAGCCCGGCACCCTGCGCATCGAGCTGGCGGCCGCCGACGGCACCACCACCGTCCTGCGCGAGTCCGTCCCGGTCCTCGCGGGCGAGGTCGTCGACGCCTCCGTCCTGCGCGTCGCCGCGCTGCGCGAGTTCCTCACGGCGCAGATCGCCAAGGCCAAGGCCGAGGGCGTCCTGTTCTCCGTGCACCTCAAGGCCACGATGATGAAGGTCTCCGACCCGATCATCTTCGGCCACGTCGTGCGCGCCTTCTTCCCGAAGACGTTCGCGAAGTACGGCGAGGCGCTCGTCGCCGCCGGCCTGTCCCCGAACGACGGCCTCGGCACCATCCTCAAGGGCCTGGACTCCGTGCCCCACCTGGGCGCCGAGATCAAGGCGTCCTTCGAGGCCGAGATCGCCGAGGGTCCCGCCCTCGCCATGGTCGACTCCGACAAGGGCATCACCAACCTGCACGTACCGTCCGACGTCATCGTCGACGCGTCCATGCCGGCCATGATCCGCACCTCCGGCCACATGTGGGGCCCGGACGGCGAGGAGGCCGACACCCTCGCGGTGCTGCCCGACAGCAGCTACTCCGGCGTCTACCAGGTCGTCCTCGACGACTGCCGCGCCAACGGCGCCTTCGACCCGTCCACCATGGGCTCGGTGCCGAACGTCGGCCTCATGGCGCAGAAGGCCGAGGAGTACGGCAGCCACGACAAGACCTTCGAGATCCCGGCCGCGGGCACCGTCCGCCTCGTGGACACCGCGGGCAACGTGGTCCTGGAGCAGGAGGTCGCCGAGGGCGACATCTTCCGCGCCTGCCAGACCAAGGACCTGCCGATCCAGGACTGGGTCAAGCTCGCCGTCACCCGCGCCCGCGCGACCGGAAACCCGGCCGTGTTCTGGCTCGACGAGGGCCGCGCGCACGACGCGACGCTCATCGAGAAGGTCAAGACGTATCTGGCCGACCACGACACGGACGGTCTGCAGATCGAGATCATGTCCCCGGTCGAGGCGACCGCGTTCTCCCTGGAGCGCATCCGCCGCGGCGAGGACACCATCTCCGTCACCGGCAACGTGCTGCGCGACTACCTGACGGACCTCTTCCCGATCCTCGAGCTGGGCACGAGCGCGAAGATGCTCTCCGTCGTCCCGCTGATGAACGGCGGCGGTCTGTTCGAGACGGGCGCCGGCGGCTCCGCCCCGAAGCACGTCCAGCAGCTCGTCAGGGAGAACTACCTGCGCTGGGACAGCCTCGGTGAGTTCCTCGCCCTCGCCGTCTCCTTCGAGCACCTCGCGACCACCACGGGCAACGCCCGCGCCAAGGTCCTGGGCGACACCCTCGACCGCGCGACCGGCACCTTCCTCAACGAGGACAAGTCGCCGAGCCGCAAGCTGGGCGGCATCGACAACCGCGGCAGCCACTTCTACCTCGCCCTGTACTGGGCCCAGGAGCTGGCCAAGCAGACCGACGACGCCCAGCTCGCCGAGGCGTTCGCGCCGCTCGCCAAGACCCTCGGCGAGCAGGAGCAGACGATCGTCGACGAGCTGATCGCCGTCCAGGGCAACCCGGCCGACATCGGCGGCTACTACCAGCCCGACGCCGCCAAGGCCGCGGCGGTCATGCGCCCGTCGGCCACGTTCAACCAGGCCATCGCGTCGCTCGCCTGAGCACTCCCGGTCTGACGCGTTCCGCCCCGGTCGGCACCAGCCGACCGGGGCGGTCCCGTATCCGCGGTACGGGTGGCTACGAGGCTGCCTCCGACGCGCGCCGGTAGCGCAGCATGACGACCCCGTTCCCGAACGTCCGGGTCTCCACGAGCCGGAGCGCGACCGCTCGGCCCGCCGCCGGGAAGAGCGGCTTCCCGCCCCCGATCAGCACCGGATGGACGTATACGCGGAACTCGTCGACCAGGTCGAGTTCCATGAACGTCGCAGCGAGACCGGCCCCGCCCAGTGACATGTCCCCGCCGGGCTGCGCCTTGAGCGCCAGGATGTCCTCCACGACGACGTCCCGCACGATCGTCGTGTTCCAGTCGGTGTTCTCCGCGGTGTTCTCCAGCGTCCTGGAGAACACGATCTTGGGCATGTTCCGCCAGATGCCGGCGAACTCGGCCATCGTCTCGCCGCAGTCCGGGTCGTCGTCGACGGTCGGCCAGACCGACACCATCAGCTCATGGGTGACCCGCCCGTCGATGAAGGCGCTCATCCCGGCGAGCTCCGCGTTGAAGTACCGGTGCAGCTCCTCGTCGACCCGGTGCCAGCTGATGTCGCGGCCCGGTCCCTCGATGTAGCCGTCGAGGGAAACCGACATGCCCAGAACGATGTCTCGCATCCCAACTCACTCATCTCTCACGGTGGTTGTGGCCGCGCGGATCACTGCCGCCGGTCATGTCCGAACCGTATGAGGGTGCGCTGCGCATCGGGCGTGCGACAGGGGAAGACCTGGGAGGCACAGGAGTTCACGCGCGGATTTCACGCCCCGAGCCCTGTGCCCCTGGCCTCAGAGTTCCAGTACCGTCGCCAGCCGCCGCCACTTCTCCCGGGGCAGGCCGCCCCGGTCCTCGCCCGGGGTCAGCACCTGGATGGCGACGTGGTCCGCGCCCGCGTCCAGGAAGGAGTCGATCCGCTCGCGCACCCGCTGCTCGTCGCCCCAGCCGAAGAGGGCGTCGACGAGCCGGTCGCTGCCGCCGTTCGCGAAGTCGTCCTCGGTGAAGCCGAGACGCAGCCAGCTGTTGGTGTAGTTGGGCAGCTGCAGATAGAGCGCGAGCGTCTCGCGGGCGGTCGCCCGGGCGCGGTCCGGGTCGGCCTCCAGGACCACGGTGAACTCCGGCGCGAGCAGCGGCCCCTGGCCGAGCGTCTCACGGGCCTGCGCGGTGTGCTCCGGGGTGACCAGATACGGGTGCGCGCCGGCGGCACGGTCCCGGGAGAGCTCCAGCATGCGCGGGCCGAGCGCGGCCAGCACACGGCGGTCGGCCGGAATCCCCGCGGCGTCGAGTGCGTCGAGGTAGTCGGCCATGGCGCCGTACGGCCGCTTGTACTGCGCGGCGAGCTTCGCGTGGCTGACGCCGAGGCCGAGCAGGAACCGGCCGGGGTGGGCGGCCTCCAGGGCGGTCCAGAGGTCGGCGGTCTCCCGCGCCTCGTACTGCCAGATGCTGAGGATGCCGGTCGCGACGGTGATCTTCGAGGTGGCCTCGATCAGCGGGGCGGCGTGTTCGATGCCACTGCTGCCGCCGAGCCAGAGCGCGCCGTAGCCGAGCTGCTCCAACTCCGCGGCTGTTTCGGCGAGTTCGGCCACCCGAGCGGGGTCCGGGTCGCGCAGCCCGGTGTTCCACAGGCCGTACCTGCCGATCGCGGATGCCTGCGTGCTGCTGCTGTCGCTGAAGCTCATGAGCTGTCTCCCGCTGCCAGGTGGATCGATGTCCGACGTCTGCCGCAACCCTTGTGGACGATCTTGTATTCCGTCACCGCGAAACCGTGCGCGACGGCCGCGCAGGCGGGTGGTCCGCCGCGTCGATGCCGCACCGGCAACACCCTCCCCGGATCAATCAGCCTTGATCATGTCGGCGCACTTCTCGCCGATCATCATCGTCGTGATGCACGGATTGACGGCGGGCAGGAACGGCATGACCGACGCGTCGGCCACCCGCAGCCCGCTGACCCCCTTGACCCGCAGTTGCGGGTCGAGCGGAGAGTCCGCGTCGGACACCGGCCCCATCCGGACCGTTCCCGCCGGGTGATACACCGTGTTGTGGGTCTCCTTGATGTACGAGAACAACTCGTCGTCGGACTGGGCCGCCGGGCCCGGGGCGAGTTCGGCACCCGCCCACGCGGCCATCGGCGCCTGCGCCGCGATCTCCCGTGCGAGCCGGAGCCCGTGGATCATCACGCGGATGTCGTGCTCATCCGTGAAGTACCGCGGGTCGACCCTGGGCTTGTCACGGAAGTCGCGGGTACGCAGTCGCACCGTGCCCATGGACCGGGCCCGGGTGACGTTCGGCGTGAGACAGAACGCGTTGTCCGTCGTCGGGTAGCCGCGCCGGTACGTGTTCATGTCGAAGGGCACCGAGCCGTAGTGGAACATCAAGTCGGGCCGGTCCAGGCCGGGTTCGGTTCCGGTGAAGATGCCGATCTCCCACCACTGGGTGGACCTCGTGACCATGGGCTGCTTCGCCTCCCACATGATCACACCCTCGGGATGGTCCTGGAGACGCGAGCCGACCCCGGGGGAGTCCACCCGCACGCCGACGCCGCAATCTTGCAGATCCCCGGCCGGTCCGATGCCCGACAGCATCAGCAGCTTCGGCGAGTCGATGGCCCCGCAGCTCACGATGACTTCACGCCGCGCCGCGACCGAGCCGCTGTGGGTGGTGTCGGGCTCCAGGTATTCGACACCGGTGCAGCGATTGCTGTCGTCGAACAGCAGCCGCTTGGCCTGGCGCCCGGTACGGATCTCCAGATTCGGCCGGCTGCCGAGAATCGGATGGAGATACGACACGGACGCGGACGAACGGGTGCCGTCCTCGCGGGCGTTGATCTGGAACCAGTGCGCGCCGCGCACCACCGTGGAGCCGGTGTTGAACGGAGTGGTGGGAATGCCCGCGTCGGCGCAGGCCGCCAACAGGGCCCTGCCGCAGGGATCGTCGGGCGGGATCGTGCGGATGGTGACGGGGCCGGAGCGGCCATGGTGGTCCCCGGGCGCGTCGTTGGTCTCCAGGCGCCGGTAGAGCGGGTAGCAGTCCGCGGCGCTCCACCCCGTACAGCCGAGCGACTCCCACTCGTCGAGATCCTCGGCCGGTGCCCAGAACGCGATGCACGAGTTGTGCGACGAGCAGCCGCCGAGGACCTTGGCGCGGGCGTGCCGCAGGAAGCTGTTGCCGTTCTCCTGGGGCTCCACCGGGTAGTCCCAGTCGTAACCGGACTCCAGCAGGGCCATCCACCGCTCGAGCCGCAGGATGCTGTCGTCGCCGACGTCGGAGGGGCCGGCTTCCAGCACGCAGACGGTGACGGCCGGGTCCTCGCTCAGTCGCGCGGCCACGACCGCCCCGGCCGTACCACCGCCGACCACGACGTAATCGAACTCATCCACCTCTGCTGCTCCTTCTCGACTCAGGATCCGCCGTGGGCCGGTGCGGGCTCCGGCGGTCCTCCGACGGCGTGTTCGGCGATCACGCCGGTCTTCTTGCGCTGCACGAACCAGTAGTAGGCGAAGCCCGCGGCCGCGACGATGCCGACGAACAGGACGCCGCCCCATCGCAGGTACCAGTGCTGGGGTCCGGTGGCGTTGTAGACGGCGGCGCGCGGCCACAGCAGGTTGACCGACATCGCGGCGCCCCAGAGCACCGCCAGGATGTTGACCGGCAGGCCGAGGCGGCCCAGTGAGAAGTAGCCGGGCGCGGGAGTCCACTCGCCGCGCAGCCGCTGTACCAGCATGGGCGCCGTGACCAGCAGATACGCGATGTAGATCATGATGATGGCGATGCTGGTGACAACCGAGAAGATCTGCGGTTGCTTGATGTTGACGACGAGGATGGCGATCGCCACGATCCCGATCAGGCACGTGGCGACCACGGGTGTCTTGAACCGCGGGCTGATCCTGGCCAGTCTGGAGCCGGCCGGCAGGTTGTTGTCGCGGGCCATCGCGAACGCCATGCGCAGGCCCGCGGTCTGTACGGACAAGGCGCACACGGTGATGGCGATGACGACGCACCACAGCACGGCCAGGCCGACCGTCTCGCCGAGCGTGGCCTTCACCACGTACTGCAGGCCGTCCACCGACAGCTCTTTGGCCTGCAGATCAGGGGTGGCGAGCAGCGCGAAGAGCAGGATCAGGCCGCCCAGGACGAAGGAGGCGGTGAGTGCGCGCAGGATGGCGCGCGGAGCGTTGCGGGCCGGATCTTTGGACTCCTCGCCGAGCGAGGAGGCGGTGTCGAAGCCGTACATCACGTACGCCGAGGCGAGCGACGCGGTCAGGAACGCGCCGAGGTAGCCGAGCGGCTGGCCCTGTCCGTAGCCGTCGGTGTCGACGATCGCGCTCGGACCGCGGGTGATGTGCGCTGCCAGCAGGCCCACCAGCACGACCGCGGCGATCAGCTCGATGAACACCCCGGCGGAGTTGATGGTCGCCATCAGTTTGACGCCGAAGGCGTTGATCAGGGTGGTGAAGAGGATGAGGATCGTGCCCAGGAGCACGGCGTTGGCGGCCGCGTCGTACGGTCCCGTCCCGTCGCCGATCACCTGGAAGAAGCTCGAGATCTGAGGCAGCGTCAGCTGATACGCGAGAGCCACGGCGGCCAGCGACACCATGGTCGCGATCGTCATCATCCAGCCCGCCAGCCAGCCGATGTGCGGACCGCCCGTGTGCTTGGCCCAGTTGTAGACCGACCCCGCGACGGGGAAGCGCGCCGCGAGTTCGCAGAAGCTCAGCGCCACCATCAGCTGCCCGACGAAGACCATCGGCCACGACCACCAGTAGGCCGGCCCGCCGAAGCTGACGCCGAAGTAGAACAGCTGGAAGGTGCCTGTGAGGATCGAGATGTAACTGATTCCGGCGGCGAAGGTGTGGAAATTGCCGAGGGTGCGCTTGAGTTCGGGCTTGTAGCCCAGCTCCGTGAGCGCGGCGTCCTGGTCGTCTCCACTCGCGTCGTGACCAGGCCCGTCAGGTGGAATGTCCGGCATCGCCGCTCTCCTCTCCCGCACCGGTGGCGTGCCCAGGGCTCACTCGAACCACCGCTGCGGCCGTGGCGCGGTGTTACGCCAGATGTGCTTGGCCTCCTGGTACTCCGCGAGGCCGGTCGGCCCCAGCTCCCGGCCGACGCCGGACTGCTTCATACCGCCCCACTCGGCCTGCGGCACGTACGGGTGGAAGTCGTTGATCCATACGGTCCCGGCGTCCAGCTGGGACGCGACCCGCTCGGCTCGCTCGGCGTTCTGCGTCCAGACCGCTCCGGTCAGGCCGTAGACGGTGTCATTCGCGAGGGCGACCGCCTCGGCCTCGTCGCGGAACCGCTCGACGGTCAGGACCGGACCGAAGGATTCGTCGCGCACCACCGACATGCGCGGGGTGCACTCGGTGAGGACGGTCGGCGGGTAGTAGTAACCGTCCCGCAGCGCCGGGTCCTCGGGCCGGACGCCACCGCAGCGCAGCACCGCCCCCTCCGCGACACCCGCGGCCACGTATGCCTCGACCTTGTCGCGGTGGGCGGCGGAGATCAGCGGGCCCGTGCGGGCATCCTCGTCGAACGGGCCGCCCATCGGGATCGCCCGGGCCCGCGCCACCAGGTCCTCGACGAACCTGTCGTGCAGCTCGTCCTGGACCAGCAGCCTCGCCCCGGCCGAACAGACCTGACCGGAGTGCAGGAACACGGCCATCAGGGCGTAGTCGAGAGCCGTCTCGTAGTCGGCGTCGCCGAACACGATGTTGGGGTTCTTGCCGCCGAGCTCCAGAGCCACCTTCTTCACGGTGGGCGCGGCCGCGGCCATGATGCGCCGGCCCGTGACGAGACCACCGGTGAACGACACCATGTCGACCCGAGGGTCCTCGGTGAGCGGTGCCCCCGCGTCCGGACCGGTGCCGAGGACGAGATTGGCGACCCCGTCGGGCAGTCCGGCCTCGGCCAGCAGCCGCATCAGGATGATCGCGGTGTGGGGGGTGAGCTCGCTGGGCTTGAGGACGAAGGTGTTGCCCGCGCCGAGCGCGGGGGCGACCTTCCAGGCGGTCTGCAGCAGCGGATAGTTCCAGGGAGTGATCAGTCCGCACACGCCGACCGGCACGTGCACCACGCGGCTGTCCACGCCGGGGCTGCCGGTGTCGACGATCCGGTCGGTGCCGCCGGCGGCCACCAGGTTGCCGAAGTAGCGGAAGCAGTTGGCGATGTCGTCCATGTCGTACTCGCTCTCCACGAGCCGTTTCCCGGTGTCCAGGGATTCGGCGCGGGCGAGTGCGTCCTTGTCACGCTCGATGAGGGCGGCCACGCGCAGCAGCAGCGCGCCGCGCTCGGCGGCCGGTGTGGCGGGCCACGGTCCGTGGTCGAAGGCTTCACGGGCCGCGGCGACCGCCGCCGCCGCGTCCTGCGGACCCGCCTCGTCGACCGTGGCGACCAGCGTGCCGTCGGCCGGGCAGCGGATCTCTCGCACCCGCCCGTCGACGGCAGCGATCCACCTGCCACCGATGAACAGCTCAGGCATGCAGACTCCTCCGGGTCGGACGTTCGATCCAGCTCCCGAGCACGCAGTGTGGTGCCCCACTAGCCGACAGTAAGTACGCGGCGACGTCTGTGCAGCACCGCGGGGGCCAGCGGTGAGGTGAGGGGCATCCCGTTGCCGGATCTTCATGATCGGCACTTCATGATCGGCGTGGTCCGTTGGTCCCCTCGCGGCCCACGCGCGGAGCGTTTGACTGGGCCATTGGCCCAAGACTTTCTCCCGCTGTTGATCCATAGGCCCTTGAGATGCTGTGATGTGCCCGTCGATGGCGCTGCGGGATCTCCGCGGCGCCTTTTTCATGCGGAGTTTCGCGGTGACGCGGAAAGGGTGGGCGGCTGTGCTGAAGAGGGTGTTCATGGCTCCGGATCCGGGGCGGCTGCGGCTGCGCTTCGCGGCTCGTGGCGTCCTCGGCATCAGCCTCGCGGTGGCCCTGTGCGGGCTCGCCGGACACTCGCTCGTCGCGGCCATCACGGGTGGCCTGGCCGCGCTGCTCGCCCTGTTCACCGTGACCGACGCGACGGTGCGCGGACAGGCCGTGACGACCGCGCTGCTTCCGGCCGTAGGCCTCCCGGTGCTCGGGCTCGCGGCCGCGCTCCACGACGTACCCGTGGCTCGTGACCTGGCGTTCCTCGCCGTGGTCGGCGCCGGGGTGTACGCGCGGCGGTGGGGGCCGCGCGGACACTCCCTCGGCGTCTTCGCGTTCATGACCTTCTTCGCCGCGCAGTTCCTGCACACCGTGCCGGCCCAGCTCCCCGAGCTGTACGCCGCCGTACTCCTCTCGCTCGCCGCCGCGTCCGTCGTGCGGTTCGGGCTGTGGTGCTACGAGCGCGGGCTGCCGGTGCCCGCGGCGGTGGCGGCGCCCACCGGCGGGAGCGGGCTCGCGCGCATCACGACGCGGCAGGCCGTGCAGGCGACCGTGGGCGCCGGCTTCGCGCTCGCCCTCGGCCAGGTGCTGTCCGACCAGCGCTGGTACTGGGCCGTGGGCGCCACGTGGTGGGTGTTCGTGAACACCACGTCCCGCGGCGAGACGACGGTCCGTGGATTCCGCCGGTTCCTGGGGACGGTGCTGGGCATCGTGCTCGGCTTCGCGGTGGCCGTGCCGCTGCACGACCAGCCCGTCGCGGCGGCCGTGATCGTCGCGCTCAGCGTGTTCGGGATCTTCTACACCGCCGCCGTCTCGTACACGTGGATGATGCTCGCCGTGACCGTCATGGCGAGCATGCTCTACGGGCTGCTCGGCGTGCTCGACCCGGCGCTGCTGGCCCTGCGGGTCGGTGAGACCGCCGTCGGGGCGCTCGGTGCGGTGCTCGCGGTGCTGCTCGTGCTGCCGGTGACCACACACTCCGTCACCGACGCGTGGGTCGAGCGCGCCCTGCGCTGCGTGCACGCCTGCACCGCCGAGGCCGCCGCCCGGCTGGCGGGCTCACCGACGGCCGACCCGACCCGGCGCGTGGCCGAGCTGGAGTCGATCCTCGGCCGGGTGCGGCTCTCGCTGGCTCCCCTGGTGCACCCGTTCAGCCCGATGCGGGCGCGGATGGGCCGGGCCCGGCACGTACTCGCCCTGCTCGACGACTGCGCGCGCGAGGTGCGCGGGCTCGCCTCCGTCGCCGCCGACCCGGAGGCCTCGCACGACGCCCGGCTCGCCGCGGCCTGCTGGCGCGTGGAGACCGCCGTCGAGGCGCTCACCGACATGCCGGCGGGCGGACAGCGCCGCCACGCCGAAGCCGGGGCGCTGCCGCAGGCGGTCGAGGGCGAACCGGTGCTGACGCACCTCCACGCGCTGGAGCGGGCCCTGCTCGAACTCGCCGTCCCGCTGCGCGGATCCGACCGGGTCGCGGTCGGCGCCTGAGCCGGCGAGGCGGCGCTGTCCGCCCGCCGCGGGGGGCGCGCTGCAAATTTCGCGCCCCCGCATTGCCTTGCTCGCCCCCTCTCGAAAAACCGGTGCCCGATCGCGCGTACGGGCGCGGCGCTGCTTCACCTCTCCCACCTGCGCCAACGGCCCGCGAGGCGGACGCCCCGGCATGTTCCGGGGCGCGTTCGCCTGTCACGTGGATAGCGGATCGCCCCCCCGGACGGGTGACAAAGCGGCATCATGTGGACGCACGGAGTACGCGGCCCCGCGGGAGGGTCCGTGGCCGGGGACCCCTGGGAGTGCGCCATGCCCGACACACCGCAGAGAACCGACGGACCCGCCGGCTGGCTGGACCGAGCCGAGGCAAGGGATGGAGCCGCGGGTTGGCTTGACCGAGGCGAGTCCAGGGACGGAGCCGCGGCCGGGGACGGCGGCTTCCAGGAGCGGCACGACCGCTGTCCGGCAGGGGGCGCCGCGTATCACGCCAACGCCGACGCCCTCGCCTCAGCCGGCATCGGCCACCACCACATCCCCGGCCCCCGTGACCCAGCCCCCCGCACCCCGGAACTCTGGCCCGCCGCCTCCGGCTTCATTCGCGCCCACCACGCCGAGGAGCGGCTCGGCGACCCGTCCGCTCGCCTCGCGGAGGTGTACGGCCAGGTCGCGGACACAGGAACGTATCGCCACACCGAGCGCGAGCTCATCTTCGGGGCCCGCGTCGCCTGGCGGAACGCCAACCGCTGCATCGGCCGCCTCTACTGGAACTCCCTGCACGTCCGCGACTTCCGCCACCTCACCGCGGCCGAGGACATCGCAGCCGCCTGCACCGACCATCTGCGCGAGGCATCCCAAGGCGGCCGCATCCGTCCTCTGATCACCGTCTTCGCACCCGACGCGCCCGACCGCCCAGGACCCCGCATCTGGAACGAACAGCTCATCCGGTACGCGGGATACGTCCAGCGCGACGGCCGCGTCGTCGGCGACCCGCGCAACGAGGGCCTCACCGCGCTCGCCCGGCGCCTCGGCTGGCGCGGCGGGGACGGCACCCCCTTCGACGTACTGCCCCTGATCGTCCAGGGCACCGACGACAAGCCGCGCTGTTTCGACCTGCCGCCCGACGCGGTCCTCGAAGTGCCCATCGAGCACGAGGAATTCGACTGGTGGGCCGGGCTGCGGCTGCGCTGGCACGCCGTGCCCGCCCTGTCCACGATGTGCCTGGAGATCGGCGGGATCTGCTACCAGGCCGCCCCCTTCAACGGCTGGTACATGGGCACCGAGATAGGCGCCCGCAACCTCGCCGACACCGACCGCTACGACCTCCTGCCGCGCATCGCCGAGCGCCTCGGCCTCGACACCACCAGCGACCGGTCCCTGTGGAAGGACCGTGCACTCGTCGAGCTGAACCGCGCCGTCCTGTACTCCTTCGACCGCGCCGGCGTCACCGTCACGGACCATCACACCGAGTCGCGGCGCTTCCTCACGCACCTCGACCGCGAGGAGCGCAAGGGCCGTACCGTCGGCGCCGACTGGTCCTGGATCGTGCCGCCGATCTCCGGCTCGGCGACCCCGGTCTTCCACCGCACGTACGACACGACGGAGCGCACGCCGGCGTACGTGCAGCATCCCGAGGCGCTCGCCAGGGCGTCCGGCGAGTTCCCGGTCTAGGGCCATTCGTTCGGATCATTCGGGGCTCGCGGGGTCCGGCCCGCGCATCTGCCGCACCGGACCGCGCTCCCTGATCCGGCCTGATCCAAACGAAAGGCCCTGGACCCGCTGCTACCGTCGGCCGCACGAACGGCGAGCACAGGGCTCACCGTGTGTGCGGCGCAAGGGGATTCGCGTGGGCGACAGGCAGGGCGGACGGGCGTACATCGGATCCTTCACCGCCGCGGGAGGATCCGGGATCCTCACCACGTCCGTCCATGCGGACAGCGGCTCACTCACCGTGCTCAGCGCCGTCGACACGCTCCCCGACCCGTCCTACCTCGCGCTCTCTCCCGCGGGCGACATCCTCTACGCGGTGAGCGAGACCGCCGAGGGAGCCGTCGCCGCGTTCCGTACCAAGGACGGAAAGCCGGAACTCGCCGGGCGCGGCGTGCTCGTCCGCGGCTCGGGCCCCACCCATCTCGCCCTGTACGACGGCCATCTGCTCACCGCCAACTACGGCTCGGGCAGTGTCACTTCGGTACAGCTGCGGCCGGACGGCACTCTCGACGGAGAGTCCGCCGACGTGCTGCGCCACGAGGGTTCGGGCACGCACCCCAAGCGCCAGCAGGGCCCGCATGCCCACCAGGTGGTGCCGGACCCCAGCGGCCGTTGGGCCGTCAGTGTGGACCTCGGCACCGACTCCGTACGGGTGTGCTCGATGAAGGACGGGCGCCTGGACGTCCACCGCGAGGTCGCGCTGCGGCCCGGCTCGGGACCGCGGCACCTGGCGTTCCACCCACGCGGCGACCGCGCGTACATCCTGAACGAGCTGACACCGACCGTCACCGTCTGCCAGTGGGACGCCGTCGACGGCGCTCTGCAGCCGCTCGGCGAGACCTCCGTGCTGCCGGACGCGCCGCACGGCGACGCGTTTCCGTCCGAGGTCGTCGTGGCGCCCGACGGGCGCTTCCTGTGGACCGCCACGCGCGGCGCGAACGTCATCTCCGTCCTCACCCTCGAAGCCACCGGCGACCGGCCGACGCTGCGCGCCACGGTGTCCTGCGGCGGGGACTGGCCCCGCGACCTGGCGCTGCACCCGTCGGGCGGCTTCCTGTACGTGGCGAACGAGCGGTCCGGCGACGTGACCTGGTTCGCGGTGGACCGCGAGACCGGCCTCCCGCGCCGCAGCGGCTCCATCGAGGCGCCCGCCGCGTCCTGCGTGATCTTCGGCTGAGACCGGTCCTGAGCGGGTTCTGGGACCGGTCCCGAGCGGGTACGGCGACGGGCCCGACCCCATCGGGGTTCGGGCCCGTCGCCGGTGCCTGCGTGCGGTCCGGATCCCTTAGAGGGCCGGCGCGCCCTGCGGCTGCTGCGGGGCGATGCCCAGCGCCGTCGCGTACTTCGACAGGGCCAGCTTGCCGATCGCCGGGTAGGCGCCCAGCGACTCGGCGGAGGCGCAGCCGGCCTCGTTCGCCGCTGCCTCAAGAAGGCTCGCGTCTATCTCCGGGCCGATCAGGTACGGGGCGAGCGCCAGCTGCTGCGAGCCGGAGCCGCGCAGCTGCTCGGCGGTCGCCGCGATGGCGCCCTCCTCGTCGAGCGCGGCGGCCATGACCGGCACCGCGAGGCGCGCGGCCAGGAGCATGCCGGTGATCCCGGCCGCCTGGACGGCCTCGTCGCCGCCGACCGAGGCGAGGATGATCCCGTCGGCGGCGGTCGCCACCGTGAACAGCCGGGCGCGGTCGGCACGGGCCAGGCCCGCCTCCGACAGACGCACGTGCAGGCCCTCGGCGAGCAGCGGGTGCGGGCCGAGGACATCCGTCAGCTCGGCGGCCGTACGGCTGTCGATGACGGCCTGCCGGATGCGGCGCGTGAGCGCGCTGTCCGGGCCCGCGAGCAGGGGCACGACCACGGCGACCGGTCCGTCGGGCTCCGCGACGTCGGCGCCCGCGGCACGGGCCTGCTCGAAACGGGCAGTGCGCTCCTTCGCGGCGCGCGCGAGCACGGCACGAAGGGAGGGGAACTCGGCGAACGGGGAAGCCTCGGCGGCCTCCGAGTCGTCACCGTCGAGGTAACCGATGCGGGCGTCGAGGCCCGGCAGCTCGGAGCGGGCGATGCTCACGACCTCTTCGGCGAGGCTGCGCGAGGCACTGCTGGGCGTGCCAGGCACCGCGAGGACGAGCGCGGGTGCGCCCTCGGGGGCGGCCACGGGTTCCGGGCGGCGGTGCCGACCGGGCTGACGGGGTCGCGGCATTCGTACAGGCAGGCCGGATGCAGGCCCAGTGGGGGAGCTCATGCCGCCGCATGCTACTGGCTCGCGGGTCTCCCTTGTTCGGGGAGGGGGCAGCTGAGCGGTATCCGTCCGGATTTATCCTTTCGGCGACGAATGGCTCAACTGTCCAGGTCAGAGGGGGCGCAGGGGGCGGCCCTCAGCGGTCGGCACCCTCCGGGGGGACGTGGAGGAGCCTGCCGTCGCACGGCAGGAGCAGGCCGTCGAGCGCGAGCGCGGCGGAGATCACCAGCGCACCGTACAGGGGGTCGCCGGTCGCCGACACGGCTTCGGCGTACGGGAGTTGGTCCGCGAGCTCGGCCCGGAGCGGGGCGAGCAGCGGCTCACCCATCTTGAACAGACCGCCGGTGAGCGCCACTTCACTGCCTTCGCCCGCCGGGCACACAGCGGCCGCCGCCTCGGCGATATGGCCGGCCGCCTCGCGCAGGACTCCGGCGGCCACGGAGTCGTCGACTGCGGCGCGGGCCACATCAGGTGCGAAAGACGCGAGGACGGCGGGACGGTCCGTACGCGGATAGATCCGGGCGGGCAGCCCGGCCGCCGGGCCGAACCGCTCCTCGGCGAGGGCGAGCAGCGCGGCAGAGCCCCCGCGGCGCCCGTCGTACGCCCGCATCGCCGCGTCCAGGCCCGCACGGCCGATCCACGCGCCGCCCCCGCAGTCGCCCAGGAGATGCCCCCAGCCGTCGGCCCTGCGCCAGCTGCCGAGGTCCGTGCCGAGCGCGATCATGCCGGTGCCCGCGGCGACGACCGCGCCGGGCCGCTGGCCGAGCGCGCCCGCGTACGCGGTGACCCCGTCCGCGGCCAACGCGAGCCGCCGCACGCCCAGTTCGGCCGCGAGCGCGTCCGGGAGCCCGGCGCGCAGGCCGTCGCCGAGGGTGGCCATGCCGGCCGCGCCGACGGCGACCGCCCTCAGCCGCGGGACGCCCGGGCCGCGGTCGCCGACGCGGGCGAGCAGCTCCCGGGCCATCGGAAGCATCTGTGCGAGCAGATGCCCGGCGTCGATGCCCGCCGCGCCGGTCCGCACGGGCTCGCGGGACACCGTCGTCTCGGGACGGGTCAGGTCCGCGGCCGAGGCGAGCGCCACGCGCAGACCGGAACCACCGGAGTCGACGCCGAGGACCCAATCGGTGCCCGCGGGATAGTCCCCGCCGTCACCCGGCCCGGCAGCGGCGGGCTCGCGTGTCACGGCAGCCGCCAGTCCACCGGCTGCCCGCCCTGCCGCACCAGCAGGTCGTTGGCCCGGCTGAACGGGCGCGAGCCGAAGAAACCGCGGTCGGCCGACATGGGGGAGGGGTGTGCGGACTCCACGGACGGCAGGTCACCGAGGAGAGGGCGCAGATTGCGGGCGTCGCGGCCCCACAGGACGGACACGAGCGGACGGCCGCGCGCGGCCAGCGCCCTGATCGCCTGCTCCGTCACCTCTTCCCAGCCCTTGCCGCGATGTGCGGCGGGGCGGCGCGGGGCCGTGGTGAGCGCCCTGTTGAGCAGGAGCACGCCCTGCCGCGTCCAGGGCGTCAGGTCACCGTTCGACGGCTGTGACAGACCCAGGTCCGTGTTCAGCTCGCGATAGATGTTGATGAGGCTGCCGGGCAGCGGCCGCACCTCGGGCGCGACCGAGAACGAGAGCCCGACGGCATGTCCCGGCGTCGGATAGGGGTCCTGGCCGACGATCAGGACCCGCACCTCGTCGAACGGCTGCTGGAACGCGCGCAGCACGTTCGCCCCGGCCGGGAGGTAGGTGCGTCCCGCGGCGATCTCCGCGCGCAGGAACTCACCCATGGCGGTGATCTGTCCCGCGACGGGTTCCAGGGCCTTCGCCCAGCCGGCTTCTACGATTTCGTGCAAGGGTCGTGGTGCCACGGGCGTCACCCTACTGCCGTGACCGCCGGGCCGATCAACCGACCACGGCCGCTCGCACGCACAGCACGTCCGGCAGATGGGAGGCCAACTGCCGCCAGCTGTCCCCGTCGTCGGCCGACGCGTACACCTCGCCGTTGCGATTGCCGAAGTACACGCCCGCCGGGTCGCAGTCGTCCGTGCACATCGCGTCGCGCAGCACCGTCCCGTAGTGATCGCCCTGCGGGAGCCCCGCCGTCAGCGGCTCCCAGCTCCTGCCCGCGTCCTGCGTACGGAACACGCGGCAGTGTCGCTCCGCGGGCACACGGTCCGAGTCGGCGCTGATCGGGAAGACGT
Source organism: Streptomyces sp. NPDC090032 (assembly GCF_044748025.1). Taxonomy (NCBI): domain Bacteria; kingdom Bacillati; phylum Actinomycetota; class Actinomycetes; order Kitasatosporales; family Streptomycetaceae; genus Streptomyces; species Streptomyces sp. NPDC090032. Next base: position 25,514 of record NZ_JBIVFF010000024.1, read on the forward strand.
ACGCCGTGTCCCCGCGGTGCGGATGCGCGGCGGCGGCGAAGCCGAACGTCGAGGGGAGGCCCGCCCCGATGTCGCTCCACAGCGTCCCGCCGTCGTCGCTGCGGTACACGCCCCAGTGGTTCTGGAGGTAGAGGCGGTCCGGGTCGGCCGCGTCCTGCGTGACCTTGTGGACGCACTGGCCGAACTCGGGGTTCGGATCCGGCAGGAAGACCGCCGAGACTCCGGAGTTGGCGGGGTCCCAGCTCTGTCCGCCGTCCCGTGTGCGGAACACCCCGGCCGTGGACACCGCGACCGTCACCGCGCTCGCGTCACGCGGATCGGTGACCACCGTGTGCAGCCCCTCACCGCCGCCGCCGGGCACCCACTTCGACCGCGTCGGGTGCTCCCACAACGGACGCACCAGGTCGAACGTCTCGCCCCGGTCCTCCGAGCGGTAGAGCGCAGCGGGCTCGGTGCCCGCGTACACCACGTCCGGCTCCGCGGCTGCCGGGTGCAACTGCCACACGCGCTCCAGCGAGGCCCCCGTGTCTTTGGGGAACTTGACGGCGGGGCGCGACGGCTCGGTCCACGTACGGCCCAGGTCGTCGGAGTGGAAGACGGACGGGCCGAAGTGCGCACTGTCACCGCCCGCGAGGAGCCGCGGGACCTCGCCCCGCGTGTCGATCGCCACCGAGTACACGGCCTGCGAATTGAAGTACGGCCCTTCGTCGAACTCCCATGGGCCGCCGCCCCGCCTGCGGCCGATGAAAAGCCCTTTGCGTGTGCCTACCGTCAGCAGCACTTCAGTCATGCCGGACACCTCCGAGGACGCCTTTGTCTCAGGTACGGGCCAGTCTGCACCCGACCACTGACAGTCACCCTCGGAGGCGGCATCGTCGCAGGTCACACCGGCTGGGCGGCCACCTCGTCGGGCACCGGAAGCGGAAAGTGACAGGCCACCTGGTGGCCGGCGCCGCGCGGCGCCGCGACCGGCGGCTCGACCTCGGCGCACACGTCCCGCGCGAGCGGGCAGCGGGTGCGGAACCGGCAGCCCGACGGCGGCTTCGCCGCGGACGGCGTCTCGCCCGTCAGCGGAGATCCGGAACCGGCCGCGGCCGACGGATCGGGCACGTTCACCGTGTCGAGCAGACCCCGCGTGTACGGATGCAGCGGACGCGCGTACACCTCCTCCGCGGGACCGGTCTCGACGAGCTTGCCGAGGTACATCACGCCCACGGTGTCGGCGAGGTAGCGCACCACCGCGAGGTCGTGCGAGATGAACAGATACGTCAGACCGCGCTCGCGCTGGAGCTCCCGCATCAGGTTGAGGATCTGCGCCTGCACGGACACGTCCAGCGCCGACACCGGCTCGTCCGCGACCACCAGATCGGGCGACAGCGTCAACGCCCTTGCCAGGCCGAGGCGTTGGCGCTGGCCGCCGGAGAACTCGTGCGGATAGCGGTGCACGGCGCCGCGCGGCAGCCCCACCGCGTCGAGGAGGGTGCCGATCTGCGCCTCCTGCTCGGCGCGGCTGCCGACGCCCTGGATGACCAGGGGTTCCCGCAGGATCTCGCCGACCCGCATCCGCGGGTCCATGGCCGCGGTCGAGTCCTGGAACATGAGCTGGATCCGGCGGCGGTGCGCCCGGCGCCCGGCTCGCGTGAGGCCCGCCAGGTCCTCGCCGCCGAAGCGCACGGATCCGGCCGTCGGGTCCTCCAGGCCCGCGACGATCCGGCCGAGCGTCGTCTTGCCGCAACCGGACTCGCCGACCATGCCGAACGTCTCGCCCTTGCGGATGGTCAGCGACACCCCGCCCACCGCGCTGACCGTGCCGCGACTGCGCGAGAACGGGCCGCCCTTGAGGGGGAACTCCTTGACGAGAGCGTCGAGTTCGAGGAGCGGCGCGCCCGGGGCCGACTGTGCGGGGATCGTGGCCGGCGCGATGACGTCGGCCGCTCCGCCTCCCCCGGACCCGTCCGGCACCGGGTGGAAGCAGGCGAACCGGTGCTCCGCTCCCCGTAGTCCGTCGTCGGCGAGCGGCGGCTCCTGGGTGCGGCACTCGTCCGTGGCGAACAGGCAGCGCGGCGCGAACCGGCAGCCCTCCGGGCGCACCGTCAGGTTCGGTGGGAGCCCGGGGATCGTGTGCAGTTCGGTGCCACTGTCGCCCGCCCGCTCCGGAAGCGCCGCGAACAGGGCCTCCGTGTAGCGGTGGCGCGGGCGGGCGAACAGGCCGCGGACGTCGGCCTGCTCGGCGACCTTGCCCGCGTACATGACGGCGACGCGGTCCACGCGGTTCGCGATGACTCCGAGGTCGTGCGTGACCAGGATCATCGCCATGCCGAGCCGCTCGCGCAGGTCGTCGATCAGCTCCAGGATCTGGTGCTGGGTCGTCACGTCGAGCGCGGTCGTCGGCTCGTCGGCGATGAGCAGCTTCGGTTCGCAGACCAGGGCCATCGCGATGGCGACGCGCTGGCGCATGCCGCCCGACAGCTGGTGCGGGTACGCCTTCATGCGCTCGGCCGGCTGCGGCATGCCGACGAGCCGCAGGGTCTCCTCGGCCCGTGCCCAGGCCTCCTTGCGGGAGACGCCGCGGTGCAGGAGGAGGGGCTCGGCGACCTGCCGGCCGATCGTCATGGTCGGGTTGAGCGAGGTCAGCGGGTCCTGGAAGACCATGCCGATGGTGTTGCCGCGTACGTCCTGGAGGACGGGGGCGGGCGCGGCGGCCAGGTCCACTCCGTCGAACAGGACACGCCCGCCGGTGATCCGCCCGCCGGGCGGCAGGAGTCCGAGGACGCTGAGCGCGGTCATCGTCTTGCCGCAGCCGGACTCGCCGACGACGCCGAGCGCCTCACCGGCGGCCAGGTCGAGGGAGATCCCGTCGAGGGCGTGGACGGTGCGGTCGCGGGTGGCGATGTCGACGCGCAGGTCGTCGATCCTGAGCAGGGGCTCGGTCATGTCTGCTTTCCTCAATGCCTCGGTCCCTTACTTCCGCAGCCGTACTTCGAACGCGTCACGCAGTCCGTCGCCGATGAAGTTGAACGCGGCGACGACCAGGACGATCGCGATGCCCGGCGGGAAGATCAGCCACCAGTAGCCGTTCTGCGTATAGGTGATACCGGCGGACAGCATCGAGCCCCAGTCGGCCGACGGCGGCGGGATGCTGAGTCCGAGGAACGCGAGATAGCTGACGTAGAGGATGGCGTCGGCGATCTGGAACGTGCAGTTCACGATGACCGTGCCGATCGCGTTCGGCACGATGTGCTTGAACACGGCCCGCATGCCGCCGCCGCCCATCATCCGCATGGCCTGGACGTACTCCCGGTTGCGCAGCGACAGCGCCTCACCGCGCACCAGGCGGGCGGGGGAGAGCCAGGCGACCCCGGCGATGATCAGGATGAGGACGCCCTTGCTGGGCGTGATGATCGCGGCGACCACGACGAGCAGGAACATCGCGGGGATGGCGAGCGCCGCGTCGGTGACTCGCATCATCGCGGCGTCGACCCAGCCGCCGAAGTACCCGGCGACAGCCCCGTACACGGTGCCGAACAGCGTCGCCAACAGGCCGGCCGCCAGGCCGATTTCGAGCGAGGTCCGCCCGGCGACCATGAGCCGGCCGAGCAGGTCGTAGCCCAGGTCGGTGGTGCCGAGGAGGTGTCCGGCAGTACCGGGGGAGAGGTTCGCCCGCGCGAGATCCGTGTGGATCTGTTCGGTCGGATGGACGAGAGGGCCCAGGTAGCAGAAGGCGAGCAGCAGGACCAGGACCACGACGCCCGTCAGGGCCAGCTTGTTGCCGGTGAAGACGCGCAGGGTGCGGCGGGCGAGGGAGGGAGTGGCCTGCGCGGCTTCCTCCTGGCCCGGCTGGACGGGAAGGACGGCGGACGTACTCATGCCACGCTCCGGATCCGGGGGTCGAGGACGGCGTACAGGACGTCGGTGAGCAGCGAGCCGAGGACCGTGGCGATACCGACCACGAGGGTCACGCCGAGGAGCACCGGGAAGTCGGAGCCCTGGGCCGCGTTCCAGAACAGCAGCCCCATTCCCGGGTAGTTGAACATCGACTCGACGACGAGGGCGCCGCTGAACAGGGTCGGGAGGTAGAGCCCGAGGAGGGTCGCGAGGGGGATCAGGGCGTTGCGCAGCACGTGCCTGACCATGATCCGCCGGCTGGACTGGCCCTTCGCCATGGCCGTGCGGACGTATTCCTCGGTGAGGTTGTCGAGCACGGCGGAACGCATGTAGCGGCTGAACATCGCCACGATCCCGAAGGCCATGGTCACCACCGGCAGGATCAACCCCGCGAAATCGCCGAGGAGTTGACCGATCGTCTCGCCCTGCGGTGCCTCGGCCGGGAAGATCGGCATGACCTGCGCGAACAGGATGATCATGATGAGGCCGAGGAAGAAGACGGGCGTCGCGTACAGCAGGAAGGCGAGTCCCGTGAGTGCGTAGTCCGAGGCCTTGCCGCGCCGGACGGCCTGGAGCAGGCCCAGCGGGACGGCGATGACGACGGCGAGGACCGTGGACAGGACCGTCAGGAGCAGCGTCTTCGGCAGGCGCTGCTTGAGCAGTTCGAAGACCGGCGAGTTGAGCTTGTACGAGTCGCCGAGGTCGCCGGTGAGCAGGCGCTTCAGATACATCACGTACTGCGTCGGCAGTGAACGGTCGTAGCCCTGCTGGTGGTTGAAGTGCTCGATCTGCTGGGGGGTGCCCTTCGGGCCGAGGATGGCGCGGGCGGGGCCGCCCGGCAGCAGATGCAGCAGCGTGAAGACGATGACCGAGACGAGGAACAGGACGACCAGGGCCTGTAGGAAGCGCTTGACCAGAAAGCCGGTCACTTCGCGGCTCCCTTCTTGGCGTGCTTGTTGTTCGTGCCGTTCGCGTGTTGCTTGTCGTTCGTGTGCTGCTTGTCGTTCTTGACGAAGTACCAGTGCTGCGGCGCGAACGTGACCGTCGGGTTCTGCTCGATGCCCCGCAGGTCGTTACGGATCACCGACACCTGGTACGCGGGGTTCGGCATCCACATCACCGGCAGCTGCGCCGCGAGGTACTCGCCGTACTGGTGGACCGCCTTCATGTCCGGCGAGAACTGCACGGCCCGGATGATCCGGTCGGCCTTCCTGTCGCTGTAGTTGCCGAAGTTGGCGGAGGCCCCCGTGGAGAAGAGCTGCTCGCCGCTCGGGTTGAGCGGGTAGTACCAGCTGCCGGCCGTACCGAAGAAGGACATGTCCCAGTCGCAGCCGGGGTCCTTGGCGGTGCACGGCACGGAGTTGCCGAGTACGGAGTTCAGGGGCTGCTGGCGCACGGTCAGGCCGATGCCCGCCCGGCTGAGCGACGACTTCAGCTCCTGCATCATGTTCGTCGTCTCGGTGGAACCCGACTGCGAGAGCAGGGTCATCTCCAGGGGAGCGTTCTCCTTGACGCCGGCGCCGCACTCGTCGTCGCCGGTGCCGGGGCGTGCGCAGCGCGCGATGCCGTCGCGCGTCTTCCAGCCGTGCGCGGAGAGCAGCTCGCGCGCGGTGCGTACGGAGAAGGGGTACTGGTTCTGCGCCATGGCGGGGGACAGGTACTGGCTCTTCGGCGTCACCGGCACCGGACCCAGCGTGGGCGTGGCACTGCCCTGCCAGATGACGTCGCTCATCGCCTTCTGGTCGACGAGGTGCTGCATCGCCTGCCGGATGTACAGCTGGCTCATCAGGGGCCCGGCGTGGGTGGAGTTGAAGTTGTAGACGATGTACGTCGCGGCCCAGCCCTCCCACGGATCGACGCGGTACCCCTTGTCCTCGAACTTCGCCTTCTGCGCCATGACGGACGGCGGGATGTAGCCGTAGTCGACGCCGCCGGAGCGCAGCACGTTGTACTCGGAGTCGGCGGTGGTGAACGGCTTGAAGACGACCTTGTCCAGGTGCGGCCGCTCCGAGTCGGGGCCGGTGAACTTCTCGTTCGGGACGACGGTCACCTGACCGCTGTCCCGCCAACCGGCAAGCTTCCAGGGCCCGTTGACCGTCCTCCAGAGGGGATCGCTGCCGTACGAGCCGAGGCTCTTGGCGTGCCGCGTGAGCCGGGCGAAGACGGCCTTGGCGCCTTTGGTGGTGCGGTCGTGATCGCCGACCGTGCCGCCGTCCTTCGTGGCGTCCCACGCGTGCTGGGGCAGGGCGCGCATCAGCGTGAGCTGGTTGGCCGTGAACCAGTCCGGGTTGTACGCCCGGTCGAGGTGCAGCCGCACCGTGTGGTCGTCGACGACCTCGAACCGCTTCACGTTGTCCGGCATCGTGCCGACCGAATAGCTGCCCCAGTCGGCCTTGTTCGCCTTGACGAGGTTGAACCAGAACTCGAGGTCGCGGGAGGTGACCGGCTTCCCGTCGGACCACTTCACGCCCTCGCGCAGCGGTACGGTCACCGTCTTGTTGCCGTCGCTGTACTTCGGTTCGAGGCCGAGCGTGCTCGGACCGTGCGTGGTCAGTTCGCCCTTGAGCTGCACGGCGTCGTAGACCGGCATGAACAGCAGTGTCTGGATGCCGTAGTTGTACGAGGCCCCGTAGCCGGGCGCGCCGATCGGGAAGATCCAGTTCGGGGTGGCCGCGGGAGGCAGGGCCATCGTGGCCGTGCCGCCCTCCACGGGGGTGCCGCCGGTCGGCCCCATGGCGATGCTGCCGCCCTCGTGCGTGCAGCCGGTGAGCGCCGCCGCGAGGACGAGGACGGCGGCCGTTGACCTGAATGAGCGCATGCCGGAGGGCCTCCAAGGGGACGGGGGACGGCCCCGTACCGGAGTGCGACGGGGCGGCGCCCGAACGCTAGGCCGGTCGGCGAAAACAAGTCAATAGCTTCATTCGGCAAATAGCTCTTCGGCCCGAAGGTATGGCCATCTTGGTTCGATTCCATCTAGGGTTCGAGTTGTCATCGAAGGAACTCGTCGAACGAACTCGCGGAACATCAGCGCGCTGAAGCAAGCAGCCAAGAAGCTGCCGAGCAACGAAGAGGGCGGTATGGCCGACACATCGCAGGGCGAACCGGGGTCGGCGCAGCACATCCTGCACCTGGTCTCCTCGGGCGCCGCCACCTCCCGGGCCGATCTCGTACGCGAGCTGGGTCTCGCCCCCTCCACCGTCTCGCTGCGTGTGCAGGAACTCGTGGCGGCCGGCGTGCTCACCGAGTCGGGCGAGGGCGCCTCCCGAGGCGGGCGGCGCCCCCGCCTGCTGCGCGTGCGGGCCCAGGGCGGCGTCGCGCTCGCGGCCGACCTCGGCAGCCATCACGCACGGCTCGGCGTCGTCGGCCTCGACGGGACCGTCCTCGACGCCGTCGACCTGCCGCACGACATCACGGTCGGACCCGAGTCGGCCGTCGACTGGCTCTGCGGCCAGGTCGCCGAACTCGCCGCGCGCCAGCGTGAGGCGGGCCGGACCGTGCGCGCGCTCGGCGTCGGCTTCCCCGGTCCGGTCAAGCCGGGCGAGGGCCGTGTCCTGAGCCCGTCCCGCATGCCCGGCTGGCACCGCTACCCGCTGCGCGACGTCCTCGCCGAGCGCCTCGGCCTGCCCGTCACCGTGGAGAACGACGCCACGATGATGGCCGTCGGCGAACACCGCGCGGCCCGCCCCGACCTCGACCACATGGTGGTGGTGAAGGCGGGCCGCGGCATCGGCAGCGGCATCATCTCCGCCGGCCGCCCGCACGACGGGGCCAACGGCTGCGCCGGCGACATCAGCCACGTACGCGTGGAGGCCGCGCAGGACCGCCCGTGCAGCTGCGGCAACATCGGCTGCCTGGAAACGGTCGCCAGCGGCGCCGCGCTGATTCGCGAACTCGCCGGGCAGGGCGTCGAGGTGGCCTCCACCACCGAGCTCCTCCAGCTTGTCGCGGACGGCGACCCGCAGGCCACGACCCTGGTCCGCACCGCGGGCCGGCACATCGGCACGGTCCTGTCCGTCGTCGTGAACTTCTTCAACCCGCAGGCCGTGGCGCTCGGCGGCGCACTCGCCGCCGCCGAGCCCCTGGTCGCAGCCGTCCGCGGAGTCCTGTACGAGCGCTGCCTGCCGCTCGCGACCGCGGACCTGGACATCACCACGACGGTCACGGGCCGCGACGCGGGACTGCTCGGCGCGGGCCTCACCGCCCTGCGCCACAACCTCCCCACCGCACCCGTCCCCCAGGAAGAGAGCGCCTCAGCATGACCAGCACCGCCCCCGCACGCCGCCTGCGCATCGGCATCGGCGGCATCGGCATCGAGTCCTCCACGTTCTGTCCGCACCGCTCCACGACGGACGACTTCCGGCAGACGCGCGGCCAGGAACTCCTCGACCGCTACACCTGGACCCGGCCCGACTCCGACCTCGCCGGCCTGGTCGAATGGGTGCCGCTGCTGCACGCGACCTCCCTGCCAGGCGGCCCGGTCGAGGCGGAGTCGTACCTGATCCTCAAGGACGAACTCGTCACCCGCATACGCGAGGCAGGCCCCCTCGACGGCATGGTCTACGACATCCACGGCGCCATGAGCGTCATCGGGCTCACCGACGCCGAGGGCGACCTGACGGACGCGGTCCGCGCTGCCCTCGACGCGCACGGCACCCGCCCGCTGCTGTCCGCCGCGATGGACCTGCACGGCAATGTCTCGCGCCGTTTCGCCGCCCCCTGCGACCTGCTCACGGCCCACCGGCTCGCCCCGCACGAGGACGCCTGGGACACCCGCGAGCGCGCCGCCCGCAACCTCGTGCGCTGCCTGCGCGACGGCACGCGCCCGCACCGCGCCTGGGTCCAGGTCCCCGTCCTGCTGCCCGGCGAGAAGACCAGCACACGCCTCGAACCCGCCAAGTCCCTGTACGCCTCACTCGCCGACATCGAGGGCAAGGAAGGCATCCTCGACGCGGCGATGTGGGTCGGCTACGCCTGGGCGGACGAGCCGCGCTGCAAGGCCGCCATCGTCGTCACCGGCGACGACGCCCAACTCGCCGCCGCGGAAGCCGAGAAGCTCGCCCGGCGCTACTGGGACGCGCGCAGGGACTTCGCCTTCGTCGGTCCGACCGGCAGCGCCGAGGAGTGCATCGAGAAGGCGGTGGCCTCCGGCAAGCGCCCGTTCCTCATCAGCGACTCCGGCGACAACCCGACCGCGGGCGGCGCCGGCGACCTGGCGTACATGCTGGGCAAGCTCCTCGCCAACGACGCCGTCCGCACGGGCGAGGTCACGGCCGTGCACCCCGGCATCACCGATCCGGTCGCCGTCGCCCGCTGCTTCGAGGCGGGAGTGGGCGCCGAGGTCACCCTCGGTGTCGGCGGCAAGGTCGATGCCGGCCATGGCGGACCGTACGAACTCACCGGCACCGTCACCGCGTTGCAGCGCGCCACTGAACAGAAGGACCGGGCCGAGGGCGGCGCCTACGACCGTGGCGTCGACATGGCGGCCGTGCGCGTCGGCGGACTCACCGTCGTCCTCGTGGAGCGCCGCAAGCCGTTCCACACGCTCGCCGACTTCATGGGCCCCGCCGAGGGCGGCCTCGGGGTCGACCCGCGCGCCTACGACCTGGTTGTCGTCAAGATCGGCTATCTGGAGCCCGAACTCCACGAGATGGCTGCCGACTGGCTGCTCGCCCTCACCCCGGGCGGCGTCGACCAGGACCTGCTGCGGCTGGGCCACCACCGGGTCGAGCGGCCGCTGTACCCGTTCGACGACGGCGCGTACGCGGACGGACCTGGCCCGGACCTCACGGCCACGCTCCTGTAGGCGGCGCTCCTGCGGTTGTGCTTTCTGCGAGTCGTGGAGCGGACGGAGTCGCGGAGCGGCGGCTTCCGGGTGAGGCTGGAGAGGCCCGTACCGGCAGTCGACGAGCCGGTGCGCTCAACCGCGCGCTGAAGGAGACACGATGCAGCAGGACAAACAGCCCGCCTACGGCCCCGTTGTGTTCCGTGACCGGTCGGCGGGCTTTGCCTTTCTGACCCGCTCGACGGCCGCCAGCCAGGAGACGATCGAGTGGGACGACGGCGAGACCTACCCCGTCGTCGACGTGGAGATCTCCTCCGAGTCGCACCCCTTCTACACGGGCAAGGCGCGGGTGCTCGACGCCGAGGGACAGGTCGCCAAGTTCGAGAAGCGGTACGGCGAGCAGGACAAAGGCTGACTCTCCGAGCGCCTGACTGCCTGGGTGCCTGCGCCTGACTGCTGGCTGCTCGACCGCCGTACCGCCGGGGCTCAGACCGAGCGGTGGTACTGGTCCGGCACGTGCACGTCCCCGCCCAGCTCGCGCGCCGCCGAGCGCGCCCACGACGGGCTGCGCAGCAGCTCACGGCCGAGCAGGACCGCGTCGGCCTCGCCGTTGGCGAGGATCTTCTCGGCCTGCTCCACGTCGGTGATGAGGCCGACGGCGGCCACGGCCAGCTCCGTCTCGGCCTTCACCCGCGCGGCGAAGCGAACCTGGTAGCCGGGGCCGACCGGGATGCGGACGCCGGACGCGTTGCCGCCGGTCGAGACGTCGAGCAGATCGACGCCGTGCTCCTTGAGGAGGGTGGCGAGGCGCACGGTCTCCTCGGGCGTCCAGCCGTTCTCCTCGAGCCAGTCGGTGGCGGAGATACGGAAGAAGAGCGGCTTGTCATCCGGCCACACCTCGCGGACGGCGTCGACGACCTCGAGGGCGAAGCGCACCCGGTTGTCGAAGGAGCCGCCGTACTCGTCCGTGCGGACGTTGGAGTGCGGCGAGAGGAACTGGCCGATCAGATAGCCGTGCGCGCCGTGGATCTCGGCGACGTCGAAGCCCGCGTTCAGGGCGCGGCGGGCGCCCTCGGCGAACTGGCCGACGATCTCGCGGATCCGCTCCACGGTCAGCTCGGCCGGGACGGGGTGCTTGTCGTCGAAGGCGAGCGGGCTCGGCGCGACCGAGTCCCAGCCGTGCGCGTCGGGGCCGACCGGGGCGCCGCCCTTCCAGGGCCGGTCGGTGGACCCCTTGCGGCCGGCATGACCGAGCTGGATGCCGGGGACGGTGCCGTGCGCCTTGAGGAAGGCGGTGATCCGGCGGAACGCCTCGACCTGCGTGTCGTTCCAGATGCCGAGGTCGTACGGGCTGATGCGGCCTTCGGGGCTGACCGCGGTGGCCTCGACGATGATGAGCCCGGTGCCGCCGGCGGCACGGGCCGCGTAGTGCGCGAAGTGCCAGTCGTGCGGGGCGCCGGTCAGCGGGCCTTCGGGAGCAGCGCTGTACTGGCACATCGGCGGCATCCAGACCCGGTTGGGGATGGTCAGCGACCGAAGGGTGTAGGGCTCGAACAGCGCGCTCACGGCAGACTCCAATGCGTTCACGACGGGCGTGGCAGGTCCTCGTACGATAGTCATCGTAGTACGGCGCCTGTCAAACTACGACGAGCCTCGTACAATGGGCCTGACGCAACCGCACCGCACCCGTCACCCCCGTCCGCACACCGGGCCGAACGAAGTGGAGCCGCCGTGACGACCGCCGCACCGAGCAGCAGGGCGCTTGCTCATCCCACGCGCGACGAGATCCGCCTGGAGTCGGTGCTGCACGCGCTCGCCGACCCGATGCGTCTGCGGGTGGTGCGGGAGCTGGCGGCCGAGGAGGGTGAGGACGCCGAACTCGCCTGTTCGCACTTCGTCCTGCCGGTCACGAAGTCGACCACCACGCACCACTTCCGCGTGCTGCGCGAGAGCGGCGTGATCCGGCAGATCTACCGGGGCACCGCCAAGATGAGCGCGCTGCGCCACGCCGACCTGGACGCACTCTTCCCCGGCCTTCTCGACAGCGTCCTCGCGGCGGCCGCCCGGCAGGACGAGCGGCTAGGTGAGGGGGGCTCCGACGGAGCCGGTGGCCTCGGGGGCTGAACTCCCGCTTCCCGGAAGGTGGTTGAACAGCAGGTTGAGGGCGATCGCCGTGATGCAGCCCGCGCTGATCCCGCTGTCCATGATCGTCTGGAACCAGTCGGGGAACTTCGCGTAGATCCCGGAGACGCCCACCGGAAGCACGCCCACAGCCACCGACACGGCGACGACCGTCAGGTTGTGGTTGCCGGCGAAGTCGACCCGGGCCAGCGTCCGCACGCCGCTCGCCGCGACCGTGCCGAACATGACCAGGCCCGCGCCGCCGAGCACCGGCGCCGGGATCGCGGCGACGACCGCGCCCAGCTTGGGCAGCAGGCCGAGCAGCACCAGGATCCCGCCCGCCGTGGCGACGACCCAGCGGCTGCGCACCCGCGTCATGCCCACAAGACCGACGTTCTGCGCGAACGCGGTGTACGGGAACGTGTTGAACACGCCGCCGAGGACCGTGGAGAAGCCGTCCGCGCGCAGGCCGTCCGCCAGGGAGCGCGGCTGGACGGGCCGCCCCGTCATCTCGCCCACCGCGATGAAGTCGCCCGTGGTCTCGGTCATCGTCACCAGGGCCACGATCAGCATCGACACGATCGCCGCGCCGTGGAACGTCGGAGTGCCGAAGTGGAACGGCGTACTGACGCCCACCCAGTGCGCGTCACCGACACCCCCGAAGTCCGTGAAACCGGTGGGTACGGCGACGGCCGTGCCCACGACTATGCCCACGAGCACGGCGACGCGGCTCAGGAACGGCGGCGCGAACCGCTGCACCGCCAGCACCACCAGGAGGACGAACGCCGCGAGGGCGACGTTTTTCGGGGCGCCGAAGTCCTTCGAACCCGCGCCGCCCGCAACCCAGTTGCCCGCCACGGGCAGCAGTGAGACACCGATGATCAGGATGACCGTGCCGGTGACCAGCGGCGGGAAGAAGCGCAGCAGCCTGCCGAAGACCGGCGCGAGCAGCATCATCGCGAGCCCGGCGACGATCACCGCCCCGTAGATCGCGGGAAGCCCGCCGCCCGTCGTGCCGATGAGCACCATCGGCGAGACCGCCGCGAACGTACAGCCCTGGACGATCGGCAGCCGGACGCCGAACCGCCACACCCCGACGCACTGGATCAGCGTCGCGATGCCGCACACCAGCAGGTCCGCGGTGATGAGATATGCGAGGTCGGCGGGCGACAGCTTCATCGCGCCGCCCACGATCAGCGGCACGGCCACCGCGCCCGCGTACATGGCGAGCACGTGCTGAAGCCCGAAGACGGCCAGCTGCCGCACGGGCGGCACCTCGTCGACGGGGTGGACGGGCGGTGGGGCGGCCGGGGCTGCCATGGGCTCTCCAAGGGGCTGTCGGAACGCGAACGCGCAGGCAAATGCGGGGGCAGAGGCGGGGCGGGTGCGGGGGACGAGGCGGACAGCACGAGACCGTATGAGCCTTAAACGGTTTGTTGATTTCGCGACTGTTGCCGGGATGTGTCGCCCTTCCCGGGCTTCTGGCGTCCGTGCGTACCGCTGCTCAGGCGCTACGTCGTCCCGTCGCGGGCCGCCGCCAGCAGGCCCGCCCAGTCCGGGATCTTCACCGGGCCGCGCCCCAGGGACCGGCCCAGCTCCGCCTCCGCGCGCTCGATCGCGAGCCACCCGGGCCACTCGACGGCGGCGCAGCCCGATGCGCGAAGGCCGGGGAGCGCGTCATCCGGGACGTCCCGGACGGCCAGCGCCGCGGCGTCGTCGAGCAGTGACTGCGCGGTCTCCTTGGCGCACGGCCGGTTGGTGCCGATCACGCCCGTCGGGCCGCGCTTGATCCAGCCCGCGACGTACTCGCCGGGCGAGACCTCGCCGGCCCGCAGGATGCGCCCCTCGCGATGGGGCACGGTCCCCGTGGCCGCGTCGAACGGCAGCCCGTCCAGCGGCACTCCGCGGTATCCGACCGAGCGCAGGACGAGCTGAGCGTCGATGTCGTCGTAGCGGCCGGTGCCGGTCACGCCGCCCGAGCCGTCCGGCGCGGTGTGCTCGAACCGCACGCCCGACACCCGGCCCGCCGCCCCCTCGAGGAGCGCCACGGGCCGCTGGAAGAAGCGCAGATGGATGCGGCGGGACAGGCCCGGCGACGGGCGCTCGGCCCAGCCGCGCAGCACCTCGACGTTGCGCCGGTTCGCCGCCGGGAGCCCCGACGGGTCGAGGTAGCCGGGGTCGAGTGCCAACTCGGCCGGGTCCACGACCACTTCGACCCCGGGCAGCGTGCCGAGCTCACGCAGCTCCTTGGTGGTGAACCGGGCCTGCGAAGGGCCGCGCCGCCCCACCATGTACACGTCCCGAACCCGGCTGTCGGCCAGTGCCCCGAGCGCCGCCTGCGGCATGTCCGTGGGCGCCAGCTCGGCCGCGCCACGGGCCAGGATCCGCGTGACGTCCACGGCGACGTTCCCCACGCCGATGACGACGGCCGACTCCACACCCCGTACGAAGCCCTCGGCCACCGCGTCAGGATGCGCGCTGTACCAGGAGACGAAGTCGGTCGCCGACCAGCTGCCCGGCAGGTCCTCGCCCGGTACGCCGAGCCGGCGGTCGGTCGCGGCCCCGACGCAGTAGACGACCGCGTGGTACATCTCCAGGAGCCGGTCGGGGGGCAGACCGGGGCCGACCTCTACGCCGCCGACGAAGCGGACGCGCTCGTGCTGCAGGACCGTGCGCAGATTGTTCTGCAGCGACTTGATCTTCTCGTGGTCCGGTGCCACGCCGTAGCGCACCAGGCCGTACGGGCAGGGGAGCCGGTCCAGGACGTCCACATGGACATCCGGCACCCGCTCCTGCTCGACCAGGCTCTGCGCGGTGTACACCCCGCTCGGCCCCGACCCCACAACGGCGACGCGCAGCACGGCGGACTCCTTCCGCAGGCCGACGGACTTCCAGCATGACACCGCGAGGGCCGGGCCGGGAGGGTGCGACGCGCAGGGAGCTCACCCGCCCGGCGTCACGACATCTTCCGCATACGCCCGATCTCGGCCGTCTGCTGCGCGATCACGTCGTTCGCCATCTCCTCGACCTGGACGTTGTTCCCCTCGGACAGCACGTCCGTCGCCATGGTGACCGCCCCGGTGTGATGCGTGATCATCAGCTTCAGGAAGAGCTCGTCGAAGGCCGCGCCGTGCGCCGCGCGCAACGTCTTCAGCTGCGCCTCGGTCGCCATCCCCGGCATCGCCTCGTGCTCGTGGTGCCCGCCGCTCTCGCGTTCCCTGCCGTGGGAGTTCAGCCAGCCCTCCATGGCCCCGACTTCCGGTCCCTGCGCCGCCGCGATGCGCTCCGCGAGCCGCTTGACCTGGCCCGACTCTGCGCGCTTCGGGGCGAGTTCGGTCATCTGCAGGGCCTGGGTGTGATGCGCGATCATCATCTGCGCGTAACTGAAGTCGGCCGAGTTCGGGCTGTCGTCCGGCTTGCGCTTCTTCGCATCCTGGGCCGACAGCGTCTCGGCGCCCTCGCCCGGCTTGCCCGGCGCGATCACCGAAGGCCCCGATTGCGCACGGGATTTGGTGTCCCTGTCCCCACCGTCCGACGCCGTGTCACAGCCGCCGAGTACGAGCGCGGCGACCGCGACCGTCAACGGCAGAACAACTTTCATGACGAGTACGTTGCCATCTGTTGATCTGTGCATGATGAAGACGATACTCGGGGGGTCCGTGCTCCGCTCCCGCATGAAAGGGGGAGACGGGGAAGTCATCGACAAGGGAGACGACAGTGACCCTGTTGAACGAGTCCCGAACGCGCCGCAGACGGCTGGGAGTTGCCGCGACGGCGGCCGGACTGCTGGCCGCGCTGCTCATGGGCGGGCCGGCGGCGGCGACCCCCGACCCGGGAGACGCCCCGGCCAAGACCGAGCGGCTCTCGAAGAGCGTGGCGGCCGACACCCGGGCGGCGATCGCGAACGGCGACATACCCGCCCAGGACGAGGTCGTCCACTCCGACAACATCGAACATCTCGCCAACATCCCCAAGGACGTGCTGCCGGGCATCAACTCGGACCTCGCGTTCCAGGGCAAGTACGCCTTCGCGGGCAACTACGACGGCTTCCGCATCTTCGACATCAGCAACCCGAAGGCACCGAAGACCGTCGCGCAGGTCCTGTGCCCCGGATCGCAGAACGACATCTCCGTCTCCGGTGACCTGCTCTTCCTGTCGACGGACTCGTCGCGCAGCGACAACTCCTGTGCCAGCACCACGCAGCCCGCCACGGAGAAGTCCTCCTGGGAGGGCATGAAGGTCTTCGACATCAGCGACAAGAGGAACCCGAAGTACGTCGCCGCCGTCGAGACCGCCTGCGGCTCGCACACGCACACGCTGGTCCCGGAGAAGAAGAACGTCTACGTCTACGTCTCCTCGTACTCACCGAGCGCGACGTTCCCGGACTGCCAGCCGCCGCACGACGGGATCTCCGTGATCAAGGTGCCACGCAAGGCACCCGAGAAGGCCGCGCTGGTCAACTTCCCCGTCCTGTTCCCCGGTGAGGGACCCGACGGCGGCGGCAACCCCGGCGGACCCACCAACCCGGGCGTCTCCAAGACCACCGGCTGCCACGACATCACCGTCCTGCCCTCGAAGGACCTCGCCGCCGGCGCCTGCATGGGTGACGGCATCCTGTTCTCCATCAAGGACCCCGAGAACCCGAAGGTCATCGACCAGGTCGAGGACAACACCAACTTCTCGTTCTGGCACTCGGCGACGTTCAACCAGAAGGCCGACAAGGTCATCTTCACGGACGAGCTGGGCGGCGGCGGGGCGGCCACCTGCAACGAGGCCGTGGGGCCGGACCGCGGCGCCGACGGCATCTACGCCATCGTCGGCAAGGGCGACCACCGCAAGCTGGTCTTCAAGAGCTACTTCAAGATCCCCCGCCACCAGGCGGAAACCGAGAACTGCGTGGCGCACAACGCCTCGCTGATCCCCGTCAAGGGCAAGGACATCGTGGTCCAGGCCTGGTACCAGGGCGGCGTCTCGGTCTGGGACTTCACCGACTCCTCGAAGCCCAAGGAGATCGGCTACTTCGAGCGCGGCCCGCTCACCACGGACACGCTCCAGGTGGGCGGCTCCTGGTCCGCGTACTACTACAACGGCTACATCTACTCGAACGACATCGCCAAGGGCTTCGACGTCCTGAAGCTCAGTGACCGGCGCACCGACCCGGCCGATCGGGTTCGCGTCGGCGAGCTGAACGTCCAGACGCAGCCGGACTACTTCGACTGAGACTCCGGACGTCCGGAGTCGAAGTATGGGGAGAAGTCCGGAGCCCTCTCCGGGCTTCTCCCGCCGGCCGCCGCGTCGCTCGCCGCGCCGTCCGGCCGGAGTCCGAGCTCCCACGCGAGCCCGTACCGGGCGAACAGCTCCGCCCGCAGGGTCGGCAGCGGCATCGGGGCCCCCGGGACCAGCGCCGTGAACACGGCGCCCATCAGCTGGGAGCGCAGCAGCGGATAATCGCGGTCGACGCTGAGCGAGCCGTTGCGCAGAACCGTGTCGCGCAGCAACTCGGCGAGCCTCTGCTGCTCGGGGCACTGCACGAAGCCCTCGGCCTGAAGGATCCCCGCCATGTGCGTCCGCATCAGGACGGGATGGTCGACGGCCAGACCCAGGATCGCGTCGACGGCCCGCGCGAGCCGCTCCGGCCCGTCCTCGGTGTGCGGCTCGTGCTCCAGCGCCGCCTCCAGCGTCCGGTGCATGAGGCGGTGCACCGCGGACTGGAGCAGCTGCCGCTTGCCCGGGAAGTAGTACGAGACCAGCCCCCGCGCCGAACTTGCGCGGTCCGCGATGTCGCCGAGGGTCGTCGCGTCGTACCCCCGTTCCGCGACGAGCTCGACCGTCGCCTGCAGAAGCCGCTCGCGGGATCGCCGCCGCAACTCCTCATTGACCGATGCGCTGCGCGGGGACATCCTGTAACTCCTGCGTTGACTGGTTCCCAGCCAGTATACTCAGTACGTCCCTGGCAGAGGGCCCTTTGCGAACCTTTGGCCAGGGCTTCCGGGCGTATCCGGCGACGCGGGGGATCGTCGGATACGCCTGGCCCTACCGGGCCGGTGTCCGGACGGCGTCGGCGCCTGCCGGACCCCGGCGCCGCTGGTTTCGAGGCCATCCGATGGGACAGGGCCACGACCGGGACCGGCCTCGCCGAGCCGCGAATTCCTCCCTGGGAGATACGGGGGAGATGCCAGTCAGATGCAGGGAGACACCTGCGCGTGGGCTCTCGGGCCTTTCGACGCCGCGTCGTGATCACGTGGCTGGGAAAAGATTGGACGGGGTGAAGGTCGGGCTTGTAGCTTGCGGTGGAACGTGACACCGCCCGAGGAGGTGAGACCCATGAACGCAGTATCGACGTGGGTGCTCCCCCTTTCCGTCACGGGCCGGCGATTGACGTAGGTGTCGCCGGGAGCGCCTCCACAACAAGGCACTCCCGAAAGGCAACACCCATGGACTCTTCGCAGTTCACCACCGAGCCGTCTTCGAACGATGCGGTCGGGCGCGACTCCACCGTGAGCGACGTCCCCGGACTCCGGTCGCCCACCTCCGGCGACGATCGTGCGCCCCTCATGTTCGACGTGATCATTGCCGGGTGCGGGCCGACCGGCGCGATCCTGGCCGCCGAACTACGGCTGCACGATGTGCGGGTACTCGTTCTGGAGAAGGAAACCGAGCCCGTTTCGTTCGTCCGCATCGTCGGTCTGCACATGCGCAGTCTCGAACTGATGGCAATGCGCGGGCTGTTGGACCGCATGCGCGAACACGGAAGGCAACGACCGGCCGGCGGATTCTTCGCCGCCATCAACAAACCCGCGCCCCAGGGCCTGGACTCCGCGCACGCCTATCTGCTGGGCATCCCGCAGCCGGTCGTCGTCCGCCTGCTCGAAGAGCATGCGACCCAACTGGGCGCGCAGGTCCGGCGCGGTTGTGCGGTGGCCGATTTCGAGCAGGACGACGAGGGGGTGACGGTGACCGTCGAGCTGGCCAGTGGGGGCACCCCCGCCAGTGAGGGCGTAGCCGGCGGGGGAGGCGTACAGCTGCGTTCGCGCTATCTCGTCGGCTGTGACGGCGGGCGCAGTACGGTGCGCAAACTACTCGGCGTCGGCTTCCCCGGTGAGCCCTCACGGACCGAGACGCTGATGGGCGAGATGGAAGTGGGTGTGCCGCGGGAGGAGGTCGCCGCCAAGGTCACCGAAATCAGCCGGACCAACAAGCGATTCTCGCTCAGGCCCTTCGGCGACGGGACATACAGCGTCGTGGTCCCGGCCGCGGTGGTCAGCGATGCCGGCGATGTCAGCAATCTCGGCGATCGCGCGAAGCCACCCACTCTCGAGGAGTTCGAACAACAGCTGCGCACCGTCGCCGGAACCGATTTCGGCGTGCACTCCCCGCGCTGGTTGTCCCGCTTCGGCGATGCCACCCGGCTGGCGGAGCGCTATCGGGTCGGGCGGGTGCTGCTGGCCGGCGATGCGGCGCACATCCATCCACCGACCGGCGGTCAGGGCCTCAACCTGGGCGTTCAGGACGCGTTCAACCTCGGCTGGAAACTGGCCGCACAAATCCGCGGCTGGGCGCCCAGAACACTGCTGGACACCTACCAGGCCGAACGCCATCCGGTCGCCGAGGACGTGCTCGACAACACCCGCGCCCAGATGGAACTGCTCTCCACCGAACCGGGCCCGCAGGCCGTGCGCAGGCTGCTCACCGAACTGATGGACTTCGACGAGGTGAACCGCTGTCTCATCGAGAAGATCACCGCGATCGGCATCCGCTACGACTTCGGGGAAGGCCCCGCCCTGCTCGGCCGCCGCCTGCCCGACATCGACGTGAAACACGGCCACCTCTACGGTCTGCTGCATCGCGGCCGCGGCCTGCTGCTGGACCGCACCGAACGCCTGACCGTCGGCGGCTGGTCGGACCGGGTCGACCACCTCGCGGACCCCACTGCCGCACTCGATGTTCCCTGCGTCCTGCTACGCCCCGACGGCCACGTCGCATGGATCGGTGACGATCAGCAGGACCTGGACGACCACCTCTCCCGCTGGTTCGGCAAGCCCGCCGACTGATTGCGCCCGAACAACCGAAGAGGTCGCCGCAGAACGGGCGAATGACCTGGAAGCTGCGCATCCGTCAGACAGGGGTGACGGGTTGGCGGGGACCGGTGTCCGGATGGGTCGGTGCCGCGCCGTCCGGACACCGGCCCCCGCTGTTCAAGCCGCTGTTCAAGAGGCCAACCGACGCGACTGCGCCACGACTGGGACCGGCCTCACCACAAGCCGCGAATCCGGCCCTGGAAGCTCGCCATCGATCAGATCGGCGCACCGTCGGTCGCCGAAGGCATGGCGCAGGGACGCAGGACCATGAGCGAGCCTTCCGAGGCCGCCACCATGGCAAATGGGAACCGGTCGAGCTCGAGACAGAGTGCGACGTCATCGAGATGGACTCCTTGACGCACACCCTCCGTCAGCTCGGCAGCGGCGCGTGACTCGGCGGCGCGGCGGAGGAACTCAGCAGCGTCCGTCCCGGCCTCGGTGACTATCCGGGCGATGTATTGCGCACACGCCAGATCCTCATCGGCCTGCCCGTCTTCGCCAGTGACCACGAACGTGACGCTGTCACTCGCGCGCGTCCGCAAGACCCGAGCCGTCGCCTCCGCCACCACGAAGCCGGCGCACAGCACCAGCGACGCCTCCTTGACCGCAAGGGCGCCGACCGTCCCTGCGGTGGTTTTCTGCACAACGGTCCGTCCGCCGAGGTCGACGGACCTCAGCAGGCCCGGCGAGTTGACGGCGTCGAAACCGGGCGCGGGCGGACCGTCCTTGAGCGCCACCCAATCCGGGTGGCGAGCCTTGAGCGCCAGGGCTTCGTCCAGCGACTCAGCAAGCACGATCTTCTCCGCCCCCTGGGCAAAGGCCCAGGCAGCCACGGTGTAAGCACGCATGACGTCGACCACGACCGCCACGGACGGGGCTTCGACCAGATCAGCGATTCCAAGAAAACGAGCGTCCATTCCGGTCATGATCCGCAGGTCTGACCCAAGGCACCAGGGATTTTGATGTGCGCCGTCCGGACACCCGCCCGGTACGGGATTCCGGCCCGGCCGCCCGCGCCGAAAACCCCCGCCGCGGCGGACGCCTCCCGGGCACACTGGCCCGATGCCGCAGCTGATCGCTCCCGACGTCCGCGTCCACGCCTCCTTCCTCGCCGCCATGGACGAGGCCCGCGACGAGGGCCACGGCGGCCCCGACGACGACTCCACCGCGGGGCTCAGCCTGCGCGCGTACGGAGACACCTGGCAGGACCCGGCCGTCTTCGCCGAATACGTCGCCCGCATGCGGCTCACCCACGGACCGCGCAGTGTCCTGCAGTACGACGTCGAGTGCACGACCCTCTGGTACGTCGACGGGGACATCTACCTCGGCCGTCTCGCGATCCGCCACCGCCTCACCGAGGCCTGGCTGCGCGACGGGCACATCGGCTACGACGTACGGCCCGGTGCCCGTGGCCGCGGACACGCCACCGCGATGCTCCGCGCCGCCCTCCCGCTCGCCGCGGGTCTGGGCGTCGACCCGGCGCTGATCACCTGCGACACGGACAACACCGCCTCCCGCCGCGTCATCGAGTCCTGCGGCGGAGTACGGGACGACTCGGGCGAGGACGACGGGGTGCTGCGGTACTGGGCACCCACCGGATCCGGATCGCACACCGGGCGAACGCTCCCTACAGTGGGCAAGGGGTGACGGGCAGGCCACCTAGGAGGCGTACCGACATGGATCAAGAGCAGATCCTGGCCCGGATCACGGCGATGGTCGACGACGAGAAGAGGCTCCGCGCGTCGCTCGCCTCCGGTGAGATCGACGGTGCGACCGAGCAGCAGCGGCTGGCCGCCGTGGAGCGCGAGCTCGACCAGTGCTGGGACCTGCTGCGCCAGCGTCGCGCCAAGACCGAGTTCGGTGAGAACCCCGACGAGGCGAGGGCGAGGCCGGAGTCGCAGGTCGAGGGCTACGAGTCGTGACGGCCCGGTCCCGACGGCCTGGTTTCTGACGGCCTGGTTCCGACGGCCCGGTCCTGATGGGTCAGCTGCTCGCTGTGAGCCGCTCGTAGGCCGTCACGGACACGGTCACCGTCAGTGCTCCGAGCAGCCAGCCGCCGAGTACGTCCGAGGGCCAGTGCACGCCGAGCCACAGCCGGGTGAGGCCGACGCCGACGACCGACACCGCGGCGAGTGCGCACGCCGTGCGCCACAGGACGCGCCCCGCGCCGTAGCGGTGCAGCAGCCAGAGAATCAGCCCGCACACCACCGTCGCCGTCATGGCGTGCCCCGACGGGAAGGCCGCGTAGTGCGCGGAATCCACGGGGTCGGTCCACACGGGGCGGTCGCGGCCGACGGCCGCCTTCAGGCCCTGCTGGATCAGTGTGCCCACCGCACATGTGGCGGCCACCCACATCGCGAGCCGCCAGGCGTTATGACGCCGTACAAGCCAGATGACGACCACGGCGCACAGGGCGCGCATCGTCCACGGGTCCCAGAACCAGTCCGTCAGAACCCGGTTCACCCGCGTCAGCCCGGGATCGTCGACGGCCCAGCGGTGGGCGGTGCGGGCCAGCTCGACGTCCAGCGTCATCAGTGGGTTCCAGCGCACGGCCACCGCGATCAGCAGGAGCGCGCTGAGAGCGGCGAGCACGGCCGTCGCGCGTGCGGGCCGCGGATGCCGGGGGCTGGGAGGGGAGTCGACCGGTGCCGGATGCATGGGGAAGATCCTCACCCATGGACGGTGCCGGTGGCCATCATGCGGAGCGGACGAGTCCGGCTCGGGCCGCGTCGGTCAGCCCAGCGCGCGCAGGCCCGGCACGAAGGTCACCAGGAGCGGCACCACCGGTACGAGCGCGGCGGCGGCGGTCAGGCGGAGGCGCCGGCCGGGGGTGAGCCGTCGCGGCGGGGTCAGCAACCGGTGCACGCGCTGCGGCACATGGGCCAGCGGTGTGGGGCAGGGGCCGAACACCCCGCGGTCCTCGTTGAGTTCGACCAGGGCGAGGGCTATCGTCAGCCGACCGAAACGGCGCGACGCCATGTCGTCGGCGGACAGTTCGACGAGCCGGTGCATCTCGTCGCGGAACGCGGCGAAGACCGGAACCTGCGGGAATCCGGTGGCCAGCGCCCCCGAGCAGTGCAGCAGCCAGTCGTGCCGCCACTGTGCGTGCCCCATCTCGTGCGCCAGGACCGCGTCCAGCTGACGGCCTTTGAGGCGGCGCAAAGCGGCCGTGGTGATGACCAGTTGAGGCGCAGCGCCCGGGAGCCACCAGGCGTCGGGGCGTTCACCTTCGAGGACGACGAGACGGTCGCTGCCCGGTTCCTCGCCCGGCAACAGCGGGGAACGCACCAGGAGTTCGGCGCGCCGCTGACTGCGCCTGGCCCGCGAACGGAAGATCTCCCGGGCAAGCATCGCCGCGGTCCACAGGCCGCCGAGTGCGAGCGTCACGGCCAGCGTCGCCGCCCACCCGCCGGCCGCCCCGAGCGCGTACGCGTCGACGACGGCGTGCGGGGCGGACGCGAACACATGGCCGCGGACGAACTGCCAGGCGGCGGCCGCGCTCAGCGTCATCGACAGAGCGCAGCACAGGAGGACACCGGCCACCACGCACTGCCACACCCACAGGGCGACCACCGGCTCGCGCTCCGGCCAGTCGGCCCGCGCGAGGAGGCGCGGGGCGACGACAGCGGCGAGGGTGCCGAGCAGCAGCAGTGCTACGGGGACCGTCATGGCCTCAGCCTATGAGCCGGGGCTACCGGAGGGTACGGGCTGTCGCGTCAAGTGACGTACGCCACGGTTTTGAACGGGCAGTTGTCCGTAATGGAGCAGTTTCCCTGAGCGGCTGTTCGGTCTACCCGGTCAGGAGCCTGTCAGCCTGTCCGGTCTACATGGTCAGGAGCATCGCGACCATGCCGATGCCCATCGCGAGACGGCAGGCCCGTGCCAGTTCCGGGCGGTCGCCCCATCCGGACACCTGCGGGCCGCCCCCGGTCGCCGCCACCGGAGCCACCGGCACCAGCCGCGCCCCCGACCACAGCACATACCCCGCGAAATAGAGCAGGAGCAGTCCGGTCACCAGCGGTGTGCCCGCCCCTCCATGACCCGCGTGGCCGCTCGGCGCCGCGGCCATCGCCACCGCCATGTACGCCATGGCGAACGCGCCCACCAGGTGGTGCAGGTGGTGCGTGCCCGAACGGGCCGCCCACAGTGTGCGCAGCGCCGCGGCTCCGAAGACGAGCGCGTATGCCACCCAGGCGGCACGCGGAGGTGTGACCGCCGCGGCGGGTATCGCCATGAGAGCCATGCCGAACCCCATGAGGGCCTCGCCGCCCGCCGTGCGGCGCTGCTCCTCGACCCTGCTGCGCATCCGCAGCAGGCAGTACGCCCCCGTCGCCGCGCACAGCACGACGAGCAGCCAGGCGGCCGAGCCCGGTCCGTGCACGCGAACCTCCCCAGTCGAATCCCGAACCCCGAACCCCGAACCCTGAACGTGGAAAACGCCGAACAGTGAGCGCGCGAACGGCGAACGCCGTACCGCGTCGGGGACGAGATGCCCGTGCGCGGCGGGGCGCAATCGAGCGCAGGGGAGCACTGGGCGCGTTCGGCAGTGCGACCGTGCGCGGGTGCTGCGCGGTCGGCGGACCGGCTGGTCCGTGGCCGGGTGCCGGCCGTACAGAAAGTTTTCGGGTAAAACACTTGCTAAACTTCTCCGTATGAGCAGCTCAGTACCCCCCACGCCACCTCCCGCACCGTCTGCGTCCCCGTCCCCGTCCAGGCCCCGGTCCGTCCCTCGGCTCCCGCTCGCGGGGGTGCTGCGCCTCAACAAGCCGTCCGACATCTGGTTCAAGCCCGCGACCAGCGTCGTCGTGTCCGCGGCGGTGCCGAACCTGACGCTGTTCGCCCTCGGCCGCCTCGACCTCGCGATGTACACGATGGCCGGGTCGCTGTGCGCCCTCTACGCCCACAACCTGCCGTACGCGGCACGTGCCCGGGCCCTCGCCTGGGTCGTCCTGGGCATGCTCGCGAGTCTCGCCGTGGCCCTGCTCGCCGCCTCGCTGACCTCGTCGGCGGCCGTGCTCGTGGCCGTCGGCGCGCTTCTCGCCGCCGCCCAGAAGACCCTGTGCGACGCGACCCGCATCGGCCCGCCCGGTCACCTGATCCTCACCTTCATCAGTTCCGCCAGCCTCTTCGCCCCACAGACCCTGGGGCAGATACCCGGTCACCTCGCCCTGACCGCCGGTGCGGGCGCCGTGGCCTGGCTCGTCGGCATGGCCCCCGCCCTCGTACGCCCCCACGGCCCGGAGCGGCGCGCCACCGCCCGCGCCCTGAACGCCGCCGCCGTGTACGTGAGCGCTCCCGAGGGGGCGCGCGGGCGTGCCCGCGCGGGAGCCGCCGCCGCTGTGCACGCCGCCTGGCAGTCCCTCCTCGCCACCGGTGACCGCGGCGCCGCCCGCCGCGGCCTGGAGCGCCTCGTGGTCCGCGCCGAGGTCGCCCTCGCCGCCCCCGCCGACACCGACGCCGCACTCCTGCGCGACTGGGCCGCCGGCCTGAGCGGCACGGGCCCCGTCCCGCGCCCGGCCCGCCACGACGGCATCAGCGCCACCATCAACACCAAGAACGCCACCACCAACACCATTAGCTCCAACGACATCGACGACGAGGTGCTCGGCATCGAGGCCGAACTCGCCTTCGGCAAGCCGTCGTTGTGGCGCAGGCTCGCCCCCGGGTCCCCTCTTCTGCCGGTCGCCCTGCGTACCGCCGTCGGCTGTGCCCTCGCCGGATACGGGTCCCTCGCCCTCGGTATCGGCCGCCCGTACTGGGCCCTGGTCACCGCGGCCTCGCTCTATCAGGCCAACGTCACCCTCACTTGGAACCGCACCGTCCAGCGGGTGGCCGGCAATCTCGCCGGAGTGCTCGTCTTCGCCGCCGTGGTGCCCCTCGCTCACGCCGGCCAGATCTTCGTCGTGCTGTTCTGCCTGCTCTTCAGCTTCGGCGCGGAGGCGTTCATCTCCCGCAACTACTGGCTCGGCAGCGTCTGTGTGACCCCCATGGCGCTGCTGATCACCGAGTTCGCCAGGACGCAGGAGGCCGGCGAGCTCATCACGGACCGGGTCGTGGACACCCTCGTAGGGGCGCTGCTCGGCATCATCGCGGCCGTGATCGTCACCAACCGGCGCGCCGCCGATCACATCGAACTCGCCCTCGATGCGACCGACAGCGCCCGCGAGGCCGCGGAGCGCACCCTCGCCGACCCGCGTCCGGAGCCCGGCGCGCTGGAGTCCGCGCGCCGCCGGCTCGCGACCGCCCTCGTCGAACTGCGCGCCGCAGACGACACCGCGGCCGGCGAATGGTGGCAGCGCGCCCTGCCCGAGGAGCGTGTGGTCACCGCCGAGCGGGCCGGACACCGTACGCTCGCGGCGACGGTCCTACGCGGGACGCCGCGGACCGTCGGGAACCCCGAGAACGCACACGAGCACAACGCAGACGAGCACAGGGGCGGTACGGACGCCCGGGAGAACACACGAGCATGACGACACGGAACGGCAGGGCGACGGCGGACGACACCGTCGCCGCGGTGGTGCACCAGTGGCAGACGGTCCGCCCCGACATCGACACCGGGCCCATGGAGGTCATCGGGCGGATCAACCGCTGCGCCGCCCTGCTCCAGCAGGCCGAGGACGCCCCGCTGCGCCGCGCCGGGCTGACCCGCGCCGAGTTCGACCTGCTCGGCGCGCTCCGCCGCACCG
This sequence comes from Streptomyces sp. NPDC090032, assembly GCF_044748025.1. NCBI lineage: Bacteria > Bacillati > Actinomycetota > Actinomycetes > Kitasatosporales > Streptomycetaceae > Streptomyces > Streptomyces sp. NPDC090032. The sequence goes on from NZ_JBIVFF010000024.1 coordinate 52,066, forward strand.
GCCACGAACTCACCCCGGGCGATCTCGCGCGGGAGACGTTCTCCTCGGGCGCCGCCGTCACCAAGCGGCTCAAGCAGCTTCAGGAGCGCGGCCTGGTCGACCGGCGCGGCGACACCCGCGACCGGCGCGTCTCCCACCTCAGCCTGACCGACGCCGGCCGCGAGTTGGTCGACGCGCTGCTGCCCGACCAGCTCGCGTACGAGAAGACGGTGCTGTCCGGTCTCGGTGGCGACGGGCAGGGTCAACTCAGCGTCCTCTTGGGCGAGTTGCTCAGTCAGCTCGAAGGCCGCCCGGGTGGTCCGCGCGCCTGATCCGCCCCCCGAACCGGAGCGGATGCGGGACGTGCTCGCCGGTACGGGGATTCACGCCGACGACGGGCCTCCCCATGTCTGCGTGCGGCCAGGTCACGTGGTGAGCACGGGCGTCGACTGTCGCAGGGCAGGGCGACTCCTGTCCGCCTCCGCCTCCCCCTAGCCGTCGTCGGAAGCCGCTACTCCGTCGGGTCCTCCACCGCCGCCGCGAGCAACCGCCGCGTCTCCGGCTCCACGTGGTCGGCGTAGTACGCGTACAGCGCCTCACGGCCGAGCCGGGCCGCGCGCGGCGCGTCGCCGGAACTGATCGCGTCGAGCACCTGTCGGTGGTGGGTGACCGAGCGCTCCATCCAGGTGGCGGTGTCCGTAGCGCCCGCGATCTTCTCCTCGATGATCCCGACCACTGCTTCGTGCACCGCGCGGGCGCACAGCCCGAGCAAGGAGTTGCCGCTCGCCTCTGCGATGGCCCGGTGGAAGAGGGCGTCCGCCTCGCTGAAGGCGTGCAGGTTTCCCCGCGACGACGCGCCGAGGCGCTCCATCCGGTCTATCTGCTCCCGCATGCGGGCCAGGTCGTCGGGGGTGTGCAGGCGGGCGGCGAGCCGGTTGCTCTCCGCGTCGAGCACCATGCGGAACTGCACCAGTTCGCCGAGCGAGGCGATCCGGGAGCGGGTCAGGCGGCTCAGAGCCTGGCTGAGGTTGTCGGGGGAGACGCCGAGGACCTCGGCGCCGAGCGGGTCGCCGGGCCGTGAGCGGATCAGGCCCGCCGACTGGAGCACGCGCAGGGCCTCGCGGACCGTGGAGCGGCCCACGTCGAAGCGCACGACGAGTTCGCGCTCCGCAGGGAGCCGGGAGCCGGGCGGCAGGTCGCCGCTGAGGATGCGCTCCTCGATCTGCTGGGCCACCCGCTGGTAGGCGCGGACCGGCTTGACCGGCTGGAAGAGATCGTCGTCGGGCGCCATGGGCCTCTCCGTGTCGGGCCGTTACGCCGGAGTGAATCCATGATCCGGCCAGTGACCCGGGCGTGAACGTGGGGGCAGAGTACGGGAAATCAACTGGTCTGACCAGTCGACTGGCCTCGTGGCCGACCGACTTGGAGGTTCCATGCGTTCCCGCTCAACAGCCCTGCCCGTCCCCGTGACCGACGCCGAGGCCGCGGTCGCCCTCACCCAGGAACTCGTGCGGTTGCGCACCGTCAACGCCGCGGGAGCCGCCGAGGTGGAGCGCCCCGCCGCCGACCTCGTCCAGCGGCTCTTCACGGAGTTCGGCTGGACGTACGAGGTGGTGGAGGTCGTCCCCGGGCGGCCCAACACCGTCGCGGTGGTCGAGGGCGGCGGCGGGGACGGCCCCACGCTCATGTTCGAGGGGCACATCGATGTCGTGACCGAGGGCGACACGGACGACTGCACCGTCGATCCCTACGGCGCGGAGATCCGCGACGGAAAACTGTGGGGGCGCGGCTCCGCAGACATGAAGTCCGGTGTCGCCGCCATGATCTACGGAGTCCGTGCCCTTCAGCTGGCCGGACCCTTCCCCGGCCGCATCGTCGTCGGTGTGCTCTGCGACGAGGAGGGGCTGATGCTCGGCGCGAAGGCGTTCGCCGCTACGGAACTCGCCCGCGAGGTCGACGGTGTCATCGTCTGTGAACCCGAGGGCTACGAGGTGTGCACCTCGGCGCGCGGCGGCATCCGCCTCCGTCTCGACCTGCACGGCGTGATGGCCCACGGCGCCATGCCGCAGGAGGGCAGGAGCCCGATCGTCGCCGGTGCCCGCATCGTCGAGGCGCTCGCAGGCGTGCAGGAGTGGGCCGAGGCGCGCTACGGCGAGCACCCCCACGCCGGCCGCGTCACCGTCACCCCGACCGTGCTCCTCGGCGGGGACCCCGACCAGCTCAACGTGATCCCCGCGCACGGCGTCGTCGGCATCGACGTACGGACCGTCCCGGGCACCGATCACGCCGAACTCATCGAGCATGTCCGCGAGTTCGCGGAACGGGTGGCCTCCGGTGTGGGGGTTTCCGTCGACCTCACCGTCGTCGACGACCGGCCCGCCATCGAGATCCCCGAGGACCACCCCGTGGTCACCGCCCTCGTCGACGCGCACCGCCAAGTACACGGCCAGGCACCTGCGTTCGGAGCCGTGCCCGGTACCACCGACGGCACCGTCCTGACCCGCGACGCCGGTCTCGCCACCGTCGTGTACGGCCCGGGCGGCAAGTGGATCGCGCACCAGGCCGACGAGTACGTCGAGGTGCGCGAGATCGCCGAGTACACGCGCGTGTACGCGGCCGCCGCGCAGGCATTCCTCACCACCCGTACGGATGGGGGAGCGGCGCGATGACGTCTCCGCGAGAACTGCCCTCGGGCCTGCCGGTCGGGGACGACTGGGTGCCCGCGCCCTCGCGACAGTCCGTCGTCTTCCCGTACGACGGCAGCGAGTTCGCCTCGGCGCCCGTCGGTGACGCGGACCTCGCGCGGCGCGCCGTCGAGCACGCCGCCGGGCTGCGCAGACAAGTCGCCGCCCTGTCGGCGAGGGTGCGGCGGGACGTGCTCGCCGGCGTCGCGGCCGACCTGGAACGCCTCGCGTCCCGGATGGCGGAGCTGCTCGTCCTGGAGACCGGGAAGCCGCGCGTCGACTGCGACATCGAGATGCAGCGCGCCGCCGCGACCTGGCGGGCCGCCGCCGACGAGGTGGCCCACCTGCACGGCGAGACCGTCCCGCTGGACCTCCAGGCCTCCGGCGACGGCATGTTCGGGTTCTGGACGCGCAGGCCCATCGGGGTCGTCGTCGGAATCGCCGGCTTCAACTACCCCGTGCTCCTCGCCTCCCATAAGATCGCACCGGCGCTGGCGGCGGGCTGCCCGGTGATCGTGAAGCCCGCACCGGCGACCCCGCTCGCCACCCTCTGGCTCACCCACCTCGTCCGTGAGCGCCTCGCCGCGGCGGACGCGCCGACCGGAGCGGTCCAACTCGTCACCGGTGACACCGAGGTGGGCCGCACCCTCACCACGCATCCCGAGGTCGCGGCGGTCTCCTTCACCGGCTCCGCCACGGTCGGGCACCGCATCGCGCGCGACGCTGCGCCCCGCAAGGTCGTCCTCGAACTCGGATCCAACGCGGCGCTCGTCGTCGCGGCGGACGCCGACCTCGACGCCGCCGCCGACGCCGTGGCCCGAGGCGGCTACTACGCGTCCGGGCAGGCCTGCATCTCGGTGCAGCGGGTCATCGCCGTCCAGGAGATCGCCGGCGCCCTGGAGAAGAAGATCGCCGAACGGCTGCCCGACGTCGTGGTCGGCGACCCGCGCGACACCGCCACCCGCGTCTCCGCCCTCATCGACGAAGCCGCCACCGAACGCGTCCTCGACTGGATCGGGCGGGCCAGGGCGGCAGGTGCCCGGGTCGTCGCGGGCGGCGGCCGCACGGACGCGAGGTGCCTGGCCCCGACCCTGCTCGCGGAGGTCCCCGACGGCGAACCCGCCTGGGACGAGGAGGTGTTCGGGCCCGTCGTGTGCCTGCGCTCCGTCCCCGGCCTCGACGCCGCGTACGACCTGGTCAACGCGAGCCGGTACGGGCTGCACGCCGCGGTCTACACCCGCGACCTCGGCGCCGCCTTCCGCGCGGTCGACGCGCTCGACGTCGGCGGCGTCGTCATCAACGAAGTCCCCGGCTACCGCAGCGACATCGCCCCCTACGGAGGCGTCAAGGACTCCGGCGCCGGACGCGAAGGGCCACGGTTCGCCATCGAGGAGCTGACGGTGACACGGATGGCCGTCATCCGCCCCTGACGGATCACCTCAGCAGACAGAAAGGCAGCAGCACTTCATGGACTACGCGAATCTGTTCCGGCTCGACGGCAGGCGCGTCGCGGTCGTCGGCGGCGCGAGCGGCATCGGCCGTGAGGCCGTCCGCGCACTCGTCGCCCAGGGCGCCGACGTCGTGGTGGCCGACCGGGACGAGAAGGGCGCCGAGGACACCGTCGCCCTGGCCCGCGCGGACGCGGACCGGGCGGGCACGGCGTCCGCGTACGCCCTCGACGTCCTGGACCCCGAGGCGATCCGCGCCGCCGCCGACGCGTGGGGCCCCCTCGACGCGCTCGTCGTCACCGTCGGCGCCAACGTCCGCAAACGCATCGCCGACTACACGCTCGACGAGTTCGACCGCGTCATCGCCCTGAACCTGCGGGCCTACGTCAGCCTCGTCCAGGCCTTCGCCCCCGGCATGGCGGAGCGTGGCCGCGGCAGCGTCGTCGGCTTCGCCTCCATGCGGGCCTTCCAGGTGGAGCCGGGACAGAGCGTGTACGCCGCGTCGAAGGCCGGCCTCATCCAGTTCCTGCGCACCGCCTCCGCCGAATGGGGTCCGCGGGGCGTGCGGTTCAACGCCGTCGCCCCCGGCGTCGTCCGTACCCCGCTCACCGACCAGATCGCCGCGGACCCCGCCTGGTACGAGGCCTACGCCCAGGCCTCCGCGCTCAAGCGCTGGGCCCGCGCCGACGAACTCGCCGGTGCCGTCGCGTACTTGGTCTCCGACGCCTCGACGTACGTCACCGGCGCCGTCCTGACCGTCGACGGCGGCTGGACCGCGGTCGACGGCCGCTACGACCCCGCGCTCTGAACGACCCCGCAGCCCTTACCCCCTCCCCAGAACCGCCCACCCCTCAAGGAAGTCCATGCCCCCCACAGACCCAGCCGCCGGCCGCTCCCCGGAGCCGGAGCCGGAGCCGGAGCCGGAACCCGAACCGGCCCCGCTCGTCGCCGACCCCCTCGAAGGACTCCCCACCCTCGGAGGTCAGACCCGCCGCTCCCTCTGGATGCTGCTCGTGCCCGTCGTCCTCTACGGCGCCGCGCCCTTCGTCGCCAACCGCATCGAACCCCGCATCCTGGGCGTCCCGTTCCTGCTGGCCTGGGTCGTCGCGGCCACCGTCATCAGCCCCGTCGCCATCTGGCTCGTCGCCCGCTTCGACCCGGCGTACCGCACCGGCGCCGTCGAACCCGTCCCCGCCGACGAGGAAGGCACCCGATGAGCGGCTCCGCGACCGTCGCGACGACCGTGTTCGCCCTGGCCATGGTCGCCACCATCCTGATCGGCGTGCTCAGCGCGCGCGGCCGGTCCAAGGGCCTCGCCGAGTGGTCCGTGTCCAGCCGCGGCCTCGGCGTGATGTTCATCTGGCTCCTGATGGCCGGCGAGACGTACACCAGCTTCTCGTTCCTCGGGACCGCAGGCTGGTCGTACTCGTTCGGCGCGCCGATCCTCTATCTCGTCGCCTACCTCACCGTCGGCTTCGCCGTCGCCTACGTCGTGGGCCCCGCCCTGTGGACTTACGCCTCCCGGCACAGCCTCATCTCGATCGCCGACATCGCCGAATTCCGGTTCCGCTCAAGGCCGTTGGGGATCCTCGTCGCCGTCGTCGGGACCGTGTTCCTCGTGCCGTACATCCAGGTGCAGATCCAGGGCATGGGCGTCGTCGTCAACGCGATGACGTACGGGAACGTCGACCTGAACGTCGCCGCCGTCATCTCGTTCGTCGTCGCCGAGGTGTTCATCCTCGTGTCGGGGCTGCGCGGCTCCGCCTGGGTGAGCGCGCTCAAGGACGTGCTCGTGATCCTCGCGGTCGTCTTCCTCGCGGTCTACATCCCGATGCACTACCTCGGCGGATTCTCCGACTTCATGCAGCGCATGGTCACCGAGAAGCCCGAGTGGCTCACGTTCCCCGGGCACGCGTCCGGCGGGCGCGACGCCGCCTGGTTCCTGAGCACCGTCGTCCTGAACGCCGTCACCATCACCATCTTCCCGACCACCGTGGCCGGTTACCTCAGCGCGAAGAGCCCCAACGCGCTGCGGCGCAACGCCCTGCTGCTGCCGTGGTACCAGCTGCTCCTGTTCGTGCCGATGATGGTCGGCGCCACCGCGCTGTTCGTGCTGCCGACCCTCGGCAACCCCGACCTCGCCCTGTTCCGCCTGGTCACGGACTCGCTGCCGTCGCCCGTCGTGGCGGTCATCGGCGTCGCGGGCGCCCTGTCCGCGATCGTGCCGATGAGCGTCTTCATGCTGTCCATCGGCACCCTGTGGGGCAAGACCGTCCTCGGCGGCGGCAACGGCGCCGACCCGGGCCGGCCGCGGCCGGCCGTCACCGACGAACAAGACCTGCGCACCAAGCGCCTCTCCCAGGCGGTCTGCGTCCTCGCGGGCCTCATCGCGCTCGGCGGCAGCCTCTTCTACCCCAACACGCTCGTCCAGCTTTCCGTCCTGTCCTACGAGGGCCTGGCCCAGCTCGTGCCCGTCGTACTGCTCTCCCTGTTCTGGCGGCGGATGACGGCCCGCGCCGGGGTGTCCGGCATGCTCGTCGGGCTCGCCGTGATGACGGCGCTGTGGGCCAGTGACAACGATCCGTGGCACGGCGTCAACGGCGGCATCATCGCGCTGGCCGCGAACCTCCTGGTGACGTTCGCGGTCACCCGCGCGACGCCGGACCCGAGCACCCCCGCCCCGCCACGCCCCCGGCTGAAGCCGGGAGTATCCACGAAAGGCCTCCGATGATGACGGTGACATACCGGTGAACGCACGAGCAGCGACGGCATTCGAGGTCCCCGGCCTCGCCGAACCCGTCGAGATACTCGTCGACCGGTGGGGCGTCCCTCACCTCTACGCCGACTCGCAGGACGACCTGTTCCTGGCGCAAGGGTTCAACGCGGCCCGCGACCGCCTCTTCCAGCTCGACCTGTGGCGCCGCCGCGGCCTCGGCCTCCTGTCCGAGGTGTTCGGCGAGCGCTACGTCGAACACGACCGCGCCGCCCGGCTGTTCCTCTACCGCGGCGACATGGCCGAGGAGTGGAGCGCGTACGGCGAGGACACCGAACAGATCAGCACGGCGTTCGTGAACGGCATCAACGCCTACATATCCCTATGCGGCCACGACCCCTCCCAACTCCCGCCGGAATTCGCCACCTTGGGCTACGAACCCGGGTACTGGGACCCCTCGGACGTCGCCCGGATCCGCAGCCACGGACTCCAGTACAACCTCCACGACGAGGTCGCCCGCGCCCTCACCCTGCGCGACCACGGCATCGGCGTGGAAGACCTGCGCCGCCGCCGCGAACCCGCCCCGCACCACCTCACCGTCCCCGAGGGCCTCGACCTGAGCGTCATCCCGGACGACGTGCTGCGCGTCTACGACCTCGCGACGGTCCCGCCCTGGCCGGACGCCGCCGCCCTCCACGGCATCGAAGGCTCCAACAACTGGGTGCTCGCGCCGTCCAGGACCGCCACCGGCCGCCCCATCCTCGCCAACGACCCGCACCGCGCGGTCACCCTGCCCGCCCTGCGCTACATCGCGCACCTGACCGGACCCGGCATCGACGTCATAGGCGCGGGCGAGCCCGCCCTGCCCGGCCTCTCCATCGGCCACAACGGGAACATCGCGTTCGGCTTCACGATCTTCCCGATCGACCAGGAGGACCTGTACGTCTACGAGACCGACCCCGACGACCCCCGCGCCTACCGCTACCGAGGCGGCTGGGAAGCCATGACCCGCGTCACCGAGACCATCCCGGTCAAGGACGGAGAGCCCGTCGAGACCGAGCTGTGGTTCACCCGGCACGGCCCCGTCATCCACGAACACCCCACGCGCGACGCCGCGTTCGCCGTCCGCGCCGCCTGGCTCGGACCCGGCATGGCGCCCTACCTCGGCAGCACCGGCTACATGCGGGCCGAAGGCCCCGACGCCTTCCTCGCCGCCCTGCGCCACTGGGGCGCGCCCGGCGAGAACCAGGTCTACGCGGCACCCGACGGCACGGTCGGCTGGCGCCCCGCGGGCCGCGTCCCGGTCCGCCCGAACTGGGACGGCACCCTCCCCGTGCCCGGCGACGGCCGCTACGAGTGGGACGGCTTCCTCGACCCGGACGCGCTGCCCGCCGAACGCGACCCGGAACAGGGCTGGTTCGCCACCGCCAACCAGATGAACCTGCCGCCCGGCCACCCGAACGACCGCGACACGGTCACGTACGACTGGTACGCCCCCACCCGCCATCAGCGCATCGCCGAAGAACTCGACGCGCGCGCGAACTGGACGGTCGAGGACTGCGTACGGCTCCAGACCGACACCGTGAGCCTGCCCGCGCGCCGCATCGTGCCGCTGCTCGCCGGAACGACCAGTGACGACCCTCTGACGGTGCAGGTCATCGGCCTTCTGCGGGACTGGGACGCCGACCTCACGGCGGACTCACCGGCCGCCGTGCTCTTCGAGATCTGGTACCGCCGCCACCTGCGCCCCGCCGCCTTCGGCAAGGCGCTGCGCGACCTCGTCCCGGAGGCCGAACACGCGGCGGCCCTCGCCCGGATCCTGCCGCCCGACGACCCCACCTCCGACCCCCGCGTCGACCTGGACCTGCTCACCGGCGAGGACACCGCCCTCGCACGCGGCGACCTCCTCACCACCCTGGCCGCCGCGGTCACCGAACTCTCCGGCCTCCTCGGCCCCGACCCGGCCGCATGGACCTGGGGCGCGCTCCACCACGCCCGCGTGTACCACCCGGTGACCGCGCTCCACGACGGGCCGCAGCCGCCCTGGGCGTCCGTCGGTCCCGCCCCGCGCGGCGGCAGCGGCGACACGGTGGGCGTCGCGCCGTACGGCCCCGACTTCCGCCAGACGACCGGCGCCACCTTCCGCCTCGTCGTCGACGTCGGCTCCTGGGACGACTCGGTGGCCATGAACTCACCGGGCCAGTCCGGGAATCCGGACAGCGAGCACTACAGCGACCTGTTCGCCACCTGGGCCGCCGACGGCTCCTTCCCCCTCCTGTACAGCCGCGAGGAGGTCGAGAAGCACACGGCGCGCACGATCACCTTGCGCCCGCCCGCGCCGGGCCCCGCGTAACAGCCGCCCTACGAGATCTCGGGCGCGGCTGTCGAACGGCTCTCGACGTGCGCCGTCACCATCGCGCGCACTTCCTCCGGCGTCAGATACGCGTCCGTCTTCTCGAAGTCCTTCAGCGTCGCGGGCCGCTGCGCCTGGAACCCCGTACGCACGAAGTCGTCACCGGCGACCGCGTTGAGCCCCCAGTTCGCCGCCGTACGGAACCGCGCCGTCCCGGTGCGCAGCGCCCCCAGGTGATAAGCCCGCGCGACGACCTGGGCGGGCAGCCCGGTCAGCTGCACACCCAACGGCTTGGACACCGCCTGAATCCCACCGAGGTCGACCACGAGCCCCAGGTCCTTGTGCCGATACGGGGCCAGGGGCAGGCCGTGCAGCGCGGCGGCCACGTTCTTCGCGGCGGCCCAGCCCTGTCGCATGGCGTGCTGCGCGGTCGGCGGGCAGATCGCGTCGGCGCCCTTCTCCAGGTCCGGCACGGCGGCCGCGTCACCCAGCGCGAACACGCCGTCGAGCCCCGGCACCGTCAGATCGGACTCCACCACGAGCCGGCCCCGGTTCGTCTGCGCGTTCAGCGTCGCGATCAGCGGACTCGGCGCGACACCCGCCGTCCAGATCAGCGTGCGGCACGGCAGCACACGGCCGTCGGTCAGCGTCACCGTGTCCTCGGTCGCCTTCGCCACGGACACCCCGAGCGACACATGCAGCCCGCGCCGCTCCACGATCGACAGGGCCTTCTCGCCGAGCCGGTCACCGAGCTCGGGCATCAACTTGGTCGCGATGTCGACGAGATGCCACTTGATCTGCGCCGGGTCGAGCCCTCGAAGACGCTTGGCCGCCGCGGTGGTCAGACGTTGCAGATAGGCGGCCGTCTCCGTGCCGGCGTACCCGCCGCCCACCACCACGAACTGCAGCCGCGACTCCCGCTCGGCGGGGTCCGTGCTGGCCGCGGCCAGGTCGAGCTGCGAGATGACGTGGTCGCGGATCCAGGCCGCCTCCGCGAGCGTCTTCACGCCGACGGCGTACTGGTCCACCCCGGGGATGTCGAACTGCCGCGTGACGCTGCCCGGCGTCAGGACCAGGTAGTCGTAGCGCTCCACCACCGTCTCGCCGTTGATCTTCCGTACGACGACGGCCTTCGCCTCGGGGTCCACACCCACCGCGCCGCCCGGCACGATGCCGGTGTGCCGCAGCATGCGGCGCAGCGGCACGGCCACCGACTGCGGTGTCAGGACGCCAGAAGCGACCTGGGGGAGCAGCGGCAGGTACAGCTGATGGTCGAACGGACTGACCAGCCTCAGCTGCGCCTCCCCCGGCTTGAGGATCTTCTCCAGCTTGTGCGCGCACTCCATGCCGGCGAATCCGCCGCCGACGATCAGGATCCGAGGAGCTGCCATGTGATGTCTCTCCAGGGTCGGGCTCATCCGGACGCGAAGGGGGACCGGTCTCCGGCCATCCCGCTCATCCTCTTCCGCGTGCACGTGCCGCGCACGCCGAACGTGTACTTCCGCTCGCGTACCCCGGAAGCCGCCCCCGGCATACCTCATGCAGTCGGATGCCGTAGGAATCACGGGCCGTCAGCCCCTCCCTGCCGTTGAGGTGAACTTCGAGGCCGGGACGACTCGGCGCTCGGCCAGTTCTGGGCAGAGGCACTCGGCCGGGGTCTTTCCAGCGAAGGGCCCGGAGCCACCACCTGGAACCCATGGGCTTCGACTGGCCGGACCCGTCCGCCGTCTGCGTCGATCTCGTCCGCGTCCCGGACCCGGAGACGGTGAAGTACCGCGTGCACATCGCGCCCGGCTCGAAGGTCTCGGCGCGACGCGGGCCGACGTGGGGCAGGGTGACGTCTCCTGGGTCGTCCTGGCCGACCCGGAGGACAACGAGTTCTGCGTCCTCGGCCGGGGCTGAGGCGGAACTCCGTCCGGGGCTCTGGGCTACGGGCGGTACCGCAGCGGATGGTCCGCCGGAACCTCGCAGACGACGATTCTGACTCCGTCCGGATCCGAGATCCACATCTCGATCAGCCCCCACGGCTCCTTGACCGGCGGCCGGAGCACCTCGACGCCGCGCGCCGTCAGCTCCTCGTGCGCGGCCGCTACGTCCGCGACCTGGAGCCACAGCTGGAGACCCGGCGACGGCGGCGCCTCCGACCGGCCGGACACCTCCAGGAAGCCGCCCCCGAGGAAGTAGACGGTGCCGCGCTCCGGCCCCGTCCCGAACTCCCGGTACACGGCGAGACCGAGCGCCCCACCGTAGAAGGCCCGCGACCGCTCGGGATCGGTGGGGCGAAGTAGCGTCCTGCTGCTCAGTACGTGAACCATGCGAACGCAGCGTAGAGGCTCGGCGTTAGGCTCGACGGCGCCCGCGCCGAAAGCCGTGCACGAGATCGGAGACCGTCCCATGTCCATCGCACCCCGCCCCACGACCGGCGACCTCGCCTTCCGGGACGCCACCGACGCCGATGTCGACGTGCTCGTCGAGCTGATCGAGTCGGCGTACCGCGGGGACTCCAGCCGCACCGGCTGGACCACGGAGGCGGACATCCTGGAGGGGCAGCGCACCGACCCGCAGGGTGTCGCCGACGTCATCAAGTCGCCGGACAGCCGGCTGCTCACCGTCGAACGCGACGGCGTGGTCGTCGCCTGCTGCCAGCTGGAGCACCGCGGGAAGCACGCCTACTTCGGCATGTTCGCCGTGAGCCCGGCCCTGCAGGGCGCGGGGCTCGGCAAGGTGATCATCGCGGAGGCGGAGCGCACCGCGCGCGAGGCGTGGGGCGTGCGCGAGATGCACATGACGGTGATCTCCGTACGCGAGGACCTCATCGCCTGGTACGAGCGCCGGGGCTACCGCCGTACGGGAGAGATGACCCCCTTCCCGTACGGCGACGAGCGCTTCGGTATCCCGCAGCGGGACGACCTGCAGTTCGAGCTGCTGGTCAAGTCCCTCGGCTGACCGGCGGTCCCGCCGCGCGGCTTCCGGCCGGGGTGCGTCAGGCCGTGAAGCGGCCGGTCCGTTTGATCTCCGGGTAGTCGGTCGTCGCGCCGTCCAGGCCGAGTGCCCGCACCAGGCGCAGATCGTCCTGCGTGTTGACGACCCAGCCGATGATCCGCAGGTCCGCCTTGCGGGCCCGCTCGACGATCTCCTGCGTCAGGCGCCGGATGTTGAGGACCAGGGACGTGGCGCCGACGGCGGTGGCCCGCTCCACCACGTCGGTGCCGTAGCGGCTGGCCACCAGCGCCGTACGCACGCCCGGCACCAGCCGGGCGATCTCGGCGACGGCCTCGTCGTGGAACGAGATCACCTCGACGCGGCCCACCAGATCACGGCGCTGCATGACCTCGGCGAGGGCGCGCGCCGCGGCGACGTCCTTGATCTCGGCCTGGAGCGGCGTGGAGACGGCATCGAGGACCTCCTCGAAGACCGGCACTCGTTCGCCGCGCCCCGCGTCCAGAGCGCGCAGCTCGGCGAGGGTCTTGTCGGCGATGGGACCCCGGCCGTCCGTCGTGCGGTCGACGTCGGCGTCGTGCATGACGACGAGGGCGCCGTCCTTGCTCAGATGCAGATCGAGTTCGATGAGGTCGAGGCCCGCGTCCTGCGCGGCGACGAAGGACCGGAGCGTGTTCTCGGGTTCGACACCCATGACTCCGCGATGCCCGATGGTGAGGAAGTTCAAGATCGTCTCGCTTCCGTCGACGGCGGCTCGGCATCCGCGCGAGGTCGTATTCGGGCTCGTCGCGCGGCACGGCCGAAGCCTAACGGCCCGTCTCCACGATGGGACCGCTCCGACGCGAGGGAGTGGAGTCGTCCGCTCTGGTTGCGGTGATTCCCAGGACCAGTCCGGTGACGACGGCGGCGACCAGGACGGTACGGATGCTCACGGTCAGGGCTCCAGTCGGGCGCAGGGGCAGGGAAGGGGCGGGGACCGGTCCGTCCTACCGCCTTCGGCAGCCTGCCGCGGGAAGCGTCACCCGTGGGTGGGCGAGTTTCCGGGCGGTTGACCGGGCGCCGCGTCCAGGTCGTCCAGCATGGCCTCGGCGAGTTCGACCTCGGCCGCGAGCCGCCGCTCGCTCCAGCGCAGCGCGATCTGCGGATGGGCCCATGCCTCCACCCCGTCGGCCCGCTGGAGCGCGTCCCTGACCTCCTTCAGCTCGCCCTTCGTGCGGGCCACGTGTTCCGTCACGAGGCCCCGCAGATGCTCCGGCGCGGCGAGATGCCCGAGCCACACACGCAGCAGCACGGGGTGCTTGAGCACCGGCGTGCCGAGGCCCTGTCCACCTCCGGCCCACACCGCGAGCGCCCCTCGCCCCTCCTCGGTGATCGCGTACATCCGTTTGGCCCGCGGCTCCGTGGTCCCGGAGTGCAGTGACGTGACGTATCCCAGTGACTCGAGGCGGCGCAGCTCGGCGTAGATCTGGCTGATGGCGGGCGACCAGTAGAAGAACCGCAGGGAGGCGTCGGCCCACTTCTTCAGCTCGTATCCGGTCCGCTGCCCGGGGAAGGACAGCAGCCCGAGGACGGCCCAGGCGGTCGGTGGTAGCTCGTCTGCCATGCGCCGCATTGAAGTGACGGGGGCCGGTCACCGCAAGACCCCCGGCACGCGCGTTGTCGCCGAATCTCGTCGTCGGGCTTGCCGCGTCGGCATCTGACGGTTAGTCATATACCTATCCGGAACAATGCGCGTGGCTCAACTCCCTGGAGGCAACGTGAAGTTCTCCGTCATCTTCGAGGCGCAGCTCGCCGATCCCACCGTCGAACACGAACACCAGGTCATCCACGACTGCGTGGAACAGGCAGTCCTCGCCGAGGAGATGGGCTTCGACCGGATCTGGGCCGTCGAGCACCACTCCCTCAAGTGGTACGCGCACATGTCGGCCCCGGAGATCTTCCTGACCTGGGTCGCCGCCCGCACCCGCACCATCCGGATCGGGCACGGCGTCGTCTGCATGCCCTTCAACTTCAACCATCCGGTGCGGGTCGCCGAGCGGGCCGCCATGCTCGACCTGCTCTCCGGGGGCCGCCTCGATCTCGGTGCGGGCCGTGGCGGCACCGAGCAGGAGACGTCTTTGTGCGGTGTCGACAAGGACCGGACGACGCAGGAGGTCGAGGAGGCGCTGCGGATCATCGGGAAGGCCTGGGAGAAGGACGAGCTCGAACACCACGGGAAGCTCCTCGACATCGATCCGCACCCCGTCCTGCCCCGCCCGAAACAGACGCCCCACCCGCCCCTCTTCCTCGCCTGCAGCCGCACCGAAACGCTCACACAGGCGGCCGAACTCGGCATCGGCGCCCTGGTGATGGGCTTCGCGGGCCCCGAGTCGATCGCCGGCATGCGGCGCGCCTACGACGACGCGATCGCCGCCCGTACCCCCGACCGCTTCGTCTCCGGTGTCGTCAACGACCACTTCTCCGTCCTGTGCCCGACGATCGTCCTGGACGACGGTGAGACGGCCCGGAACATCGGCATCCGCGGCCAGCGGTTCTTCGCGCAGTCCATCGGGCACTGGTACGGGGGCGCGGGCGTCCCCGACGAGGCCGTGGTGGAGGGCGCCGACGAGGCGGCCGACATGCGCAGGGCCGCCGAGCAGGTCGTGGCGCGGCTCCACGAACACCAGATCCCGGTACGTCCCACCGCGACGGCCACCTTCAACGCCGACCACGCCTACGGCACCGCCGACGACGCCATCGGCTACGTCGAGCGCCTGCGCGACGCGGGCGCCGACGAGATCATGTGCCTCGTCCAGATGGGCACGGTCCCCCAGGAGGCGTGTCTGGAGACATTGCGGCAGTGGGGCGAGAAGGTCATCCCGCACTTCCGCGCCCAGGAGCAGGCGGTGTCCGCATGAGCCCCACGCCCGAAGACCGCCCCGCATCCGAGGACCGCCCTGCATCCGAGGGTCGCCGCACTTCCGAAGACCGTCCCGCATCCGAGGACCGCCTTGCGCCCGATGCCCGCGCCCTGGTCGACGCGATGGCCGCGTTCTTCCCCGACCTCGGCGGCGCCGTCACGGACGCGGCCGAGGCCCGCCGCATCCTGGCCACGGCGCCCGCGTCACCGCTCCCGCCGCCGGTCGTCGGCTCGGTCGAGGACCGGGACATCCCCGGCCCCGACGGAGCGCCCCGGATCCCCGTACGGATCTACCGCCCGGACCCCGACGACGCGCCGGGCCCGCGGCCCACCGTCGTCTTCCTCCACGGGGGAGGGTGGGTGATCTGCGGCCTGGACAGCCATGACTCCACCGCCCGCGGGCTGTGCCGCGAGGCGGGCGCCGTGGTCGTCTCCGTCGACTACCGGCTGGCCCCCGAGTCGCCGTTCCCGGCCGCCGTCGACGACGCGTACGCGGCGCTGTGCTGGGCGGCCGACCACCACGCGGCACTGGGCGGCGACGCCGGCGCCCTGGTCGTGGCGGGCGACAGCGCGGGCGGCAACCTCGCCGCCGTCATCTGCCTCCTGGCCCGGGACCGGGGCGGCCCGCACATCGCGCTCCAGGCCCTCGTCTATCCGGCCACCGACGCCCATCAGCCGACCGAGTCGTTCGCGCGGAACGCCGACCGCTATTTCCTGACGGCCGCGCACTGCCGCTGGTTCGTCGAGCAGTACCTCGGCCCGGACGGTGACCGGTCCCACCCGCACGTCTCGCCGCTCCTCGCCGACCTCGCCTCGCTGCCGCCCGCCCACATCGTGACCGCGGGCTGCGACCCGCTGTGCGACGAGGGCCTCGCCTACGCGGCAGCCCTGCGCGAGGCGGGCTCCGAGGTCACCGAGAGCCACTTCCCGGGGATGTTCCACGGCTTCTTCGGATTCCCCGAGCTGCTCGACGACGCCCGTACCGCCGTGGCGGATGTGGCGAAGGCCATCGTTTCAACCGCGTCAGGCAGGAAAAACGACGGTGAACCAGGGGGTCACGCAGGATAACTTCCTCCCGACTCCCCTTGTGGTGGAGAACCTCGTCCCCTTACGGTGTCCATACGCGAGGTTCTCCCGTGGAGGATGGGTAATGACGGAAATTCTTGTGCAATCGGGCGTGGAGGGGAAGGTTCCTCCGGAGAAGGCCGGGGGGAGCCCCGAAAGCAGGGTGGTCGAGCACCCCGCGTGGCCCGTGCTCAAGGCCGCCGTGGAGGAGGTCCGTCCCTGGCAGCAGAAGGACGGCTCCATCGACTTCGCCGCCGACGGTGCCCCGTCGAAGGCCGTCGCCGAGCTCACGCTCGACCGCGTCATATCCGCCGTCGAGCAGCTCTCCCCGCTGCTCCCGCACGACGCCGCGTACCACTCGGCGCTCGTCGCCGACCTGCGCCGCTGGGCGGAGGAGGGCTTCCGGATCCCCGACTTCCTGGACTCGCTGCTGGCCTTCCAGCCCGCCGCGCACCGCGAGGACGGACTGCAGCACCTGGTCGTCTTCCCGATGTACACGCAGAACGGCAATCCGGACCGCAATCTGGAGGCCGTCGTCCTGCGCATGGTGTGGCCCGAGTGGCTCGCCGAGCTGGAGGCGACGCGCTACGACAACCCGCTGTTCTGCGGGATCACCTTCGAGGACTTCACCGCCGGTTACGACACGAACTCGGCCGTGCTCTTCCCGGAGACCATCGCCGTACGCGAGGCGCCGGAGCGCTTCTCGTGGGGTGGCATCTTCTGCGACCGCGAGGCCGCGCGCTTCCGGGCCGTCACCGAGGCGTCCGTCGGCATCCTCGGGCTGGATCTGCCCGAGGACATCCGCGAGATGGTCTCCGACCAGGACCGCTGCCAGCAGGCGTTTGTCCTGTGGGACATGGTGCACGACCGCACCCACAGCCACGGCGACCTGCCGTTCGACCCGTTCATGATCAAGCAGCGCCAGCCGTTCTGGATGTACGGCCTCGAAGAGCTCCGCTGCGACCTCACCGCCTTCAAGGAGGCCGTGAAGCTGGAGGCCGACGGCTTCCCGCAGGGCCGCGACGTGCAGTACGCCGTCCTCTTCGACCGCATGTTCCGCTTCCCCGTCACGGGCGAGCGCGTGCGCAACTACGACGGACTCGGCGGCCAGCTCCTCTTCGCGTACCTGCACAAGCACGATGTGGTGCGCTGGACCGACAACAAGCTCCAGATCGACTGGGAGCGCGCCCCGCAGGTCACCAACCAGCTGTGCGCCGAGATCGAGAAGCTGTACCGCGACGGCATCGACCGCCCGAAGCTGGTGCACTGGTTCGCCGCGTACGACCTGGTGTCCCAGTACCTCTCCCCGCACCCCGGCTCCCGCTGGGCCAAGGGCCCCGACGCCCTTGACCTGAGCCTGCCCCCGCGCAAGCTCGTCGACGACGTGCTTCCGGACGAGTTTCCGCTCAGCATGTTCTATGAGGCACTGTCCAAGAAACTGAAGAACGTGATCGCCTCCACCAAGGGGATCACCGCTGCGGGCGCCGAGCGGGCCGCCGCGTGAGCGCTCGCGACGAGGAGGCGACGACCATGGCCGAGAGCAACGGGAACGGCACGCTGGACGGAGCGGTCATCGCCGTGGCGGGCGCGGCCGGGCCCGCGGGCCGGGCCACTCTGCTGCGCCTCGCCGAGGCGGGCGCGACAGTCGTCGGAGCGGACGCGGACGCCGCGCGTCTGGCCGAGGCCGTGGACGCCGCGCGCTACGCCCACGGCGGCGCCACCGTCATCGGCGACACGGTCGACCTGCTCGACCTGAACGCGACCCGCGACTGGGCGGCTCACGTGGAGAAGGACTTCGGGCACGTCGACGGTGTGGTCCACCTCGTCGGCGGCTGGCGCGGCAGCGCCACGTTCGCCGAGACCGACCTCGCCGACTGGGAGCTGCTCGAAAAGCTCCTGATCCGTACGGTCCAGCACACCTCCCTCGCGTTCTACGACGCTCTCCAGCGCAGTGCCCGCGGACGCTACGTGCTGATCAGCGCTGCTGGCGCCGGCAAGCCGACCGCGGGCAACGCGGCGTACGCGGCCTCCAAGGCCGCAGCCGAGGCCTGGACCCTCGCTCTCGGCGATGCCTTCCGCAAGGCGGGGGGTGACGCGGGCCCGCAGCAGGCGGCTGCGATCCTGGTGGTGAAGGCGCTGGTGCACGACGCGATGCGCGCCGAGCGACCCAACGCGAAGTTCGCGGGTTTCACGGACGTCACGGACCTGGCCGATGCCATCGCCGGCGTCTGGGACCGGCCCGCCCATGAGTTGAACGGGACCCGTCTGTGGCTGACCGAGAAGCCGTGAATCCGCCGAAGACCGACGCCCGCAGGCATCACGACCCTGACGTCCGCGGCTTCGCGAGCGACAACTACGCGGGCGCGCACCCGGAGATCCTCGCGGCCCTCGCCCTAGCCAACGGCGGGCACCAGATCGCGTACGGGGAGGACGACTACACGGCGAACCTCCAGCAGATCATCCGCGCCCACTTCGGCCCCACGGCCGAGGCGTTCCCGGTCTTCAACGGCACCGGTGCCAACGTCGTCGCGCTCCAGGCGGTCACCGACCGCTGGGGCGCGGTGATCTGCGCCGAGTCCGCGCACATCAACGTGGACGAGGGCGGGGCCCCGGAGCGCATGGGCGGCCTCAAGCTGCTCACGGTGCAGACCCCGGACGGCAAGCTCACGCCCGAGCTCATCGACCGGCAGGCCTTCGGCTGGGACGACGAGCACCGGGCGATGCCGCAGGTCGTCTCGATCACGCAGAACACGGAGCTGGGCACGCTCTACACGCCCGACGAGATCCGCGCGATCTGCGACCACGCGCACGAGCGCGGCATGAAGGTGCACCTCGACGGCTCCCGGATAGCCAACGCGGCCGCGTCACTCGACGTGCCGATGCGCACGTTCACGAACGCGGTCGGCGTCGACATCCTGTCGCTGGGCGGCACGAAGAACGGCGCCCTGTTCGGCGAGGCCGTCGTCGTCCTCAATCAGGACGCCGTCAGTCACATGAAGCACCTGCGCAAGCTGTCGATGCAGCTCGCCTCCAAGATGCGTTTCGTGTCGGTGCAGTTGGAGGCCCTGCTCGCCAAGGACCTGTGGCTGCGCAACGCGCGGCACGCCAACGAGATGGCCCAGCGCCTCGCCGAGGGGGTCCGCGCCGTGCACGGCGTCGAGATCCTCTACCCGGTGCAGGCCAACGCGGTCTTCGCGAGGCTGCCGCACGACGTCAGCGAGCGTCTCCAGAAGCGTTACCGGTTCTACTTCTGGGACGAGGCGGCCGGCGACGTCCGCTGGATGTGCTCCTTCGACACCCGCGAGGAGGACGTCGACGGCTTCGTCGCCGCCCTCAAGGAGGAAATGGCCCGCTAGCGGCTCCTCCGGACTCACGCCGAGGAACGCGCGAGAGTGCATAGATATGCGATCGACCGTAATGTCATTGACTTGAGGTCGGTCGCATTTCTATGCTTCCGATCCATGCGGCTGATCCAGAAGAACCCAGACCTGTCCGCCTATTTGGCGGCCGACGAGGCCATCGACCACCACCACCCGCTCGTACGGAAGACTGCCGAGCGCCTCGCCGCGCAGGCCTCCGACTCATATTCATACGCCCGGGTCGCCTACGAGTTCGTGCGGGACGCCATCCCGCACTCCGCCGACAGCGGGGACCTGCGCGTCACCTGGCGCGCCTCGGACGTCCTGGAGCAGGGCACGGGCATCTGTCACGCCAAGTCGCATGCGCTGGCCGCGCTCCTGCGTGCCGAGGACATCCCTGCCGCGCTCTGCTACCAGCGGCTGGCGCATGACGCGGGGACCGGGTATGCGGTGCACGGCATGGTCGCCGTGCGATTTCACGGGGCCTGGCACCGGCAGGACTGCCGCGGGAACAAACGGGGGGTCGACGCCCAGTTCTCCCTCGACGGCGAGCGGCTGGCCTTCGTCGCGGATGCGGAGTCCAACGAGATGGACTATCCGGTACTCTTTGATGCACCGCACCCGGCTGTCCTGCGCGCCCTGCGAGACGCCCCCGACCGGCCGTACCTGTGGGAACACCTCCCCGACGCACTCTGAACATCAAGCGCAACACGAACATCAAGCGCTACCCGAACAGCAAGCACAGCCCGAACAGCAAGGCGGACGATGACCCTCCAGCTCACCGTGTCCGGCGAGGTACGCACCCTCGCGCCCGAGTTCCGACACGTCGCCATCGAGGCGTACGGGCTGGTCAACAGCCCGAGCGACGCGGGGACTTCGGCCCTTCTCGACGACGCGGCGCGCCGCCTCGGCGCACGCCTCGACGGACGCGCCCCGCACGAGGACCCGCACATGGCGGCCTGGCGCGCCGCCTACACCGCCTTCGGCGCCAAGCCCTCCCGCACCCGCAACTCGGCGGAGGCGCTGGCCAAGAGGGCGCTCGCCGACGGTGGACTTCCGCGGATCAACACCCTGGTCGACCTCTACAACGCGATCAGCGTGGCCCATCTGATCCCGGTCGGCGGCGAGGACCTGGACCACATCAAGGGAGGGATGCGCCTCGTCAGGGCCACCGGGGAAGAGGGCTTCGCCACCGTGGCCGGGGGCGAGGACGTCGTGGAACACCCCGACGCGGGCGAGGTCGTCTGGTGCGACGACGAGGGCGTGACCTGCCGCCGCTGGAACTGGCGCCAGGGCACGCGCACGCGCCTCACCGAGGAATCGGTCAACGCGCTCTTCCTGCTGGAGGCGATGGGGCCGCACTGTGACGTGACGGCGGCCGGCGCCGAACTCGCCGAACTCCTGGAGAAGTTCAGCCCCGGCGCGCGGATCACCGTCCACGCGCCGCAGTAGACGTACCGCGGGGGGCCCGCGGCACGTCTGCAGTACCGATTCAGCTCGCCTCGGCGGCCTTCACCTCTGCCGCGGTGGGCGCGGTGCCGCCGAGGTGCGCCGGCATCCACCAGGTGTCGTCCGGACCCTTGGGGCGTACGGGGTACGCGCGCTGCGCCGCCTCGAGCAGCTCCTGCACGCGCTCGCGCAGCCGCCGCGTGATGGCGCCGGCGAACTGGTCGCGCGGGGCCTCCATCGGCTCGCCCACCCGGATCGTGATCGGGATGTGCTGGCGCTTGAAGTTCTTCGGGTGGCCCTTCGTCCACAGGCGCTGGGTGCCCCACAGCGCCATCGGGATGAGCGGCACACCGGCCTCCTGGGCCAGACGCGCGGCGCCCGACTTGAAGCTCTTCAGCGTGAACGACTGCGAGATCGTCGCCTCGGGGAACACCCCGATGACCTCACCGGAGCGCAGCGAATCGAGGGCGTGCGCGTACGCGTCCTCACCCTGCTTCCGGTCCACGGGGATGTGCTTCATGCTGCGCATCAGCGGACCGGAGATCTTGTGCCGGAACACCGACTCCTTCGCCATGAAGCGCACCAGGCGCTTCTGCGGCAGGGCCACGAGACCGTCGAAGATGAAGTCCAGGTAGCTGATGTGGTTGCTGACCAGGACCGCGCCGCCGGAGCGCGGAATGTTCTCCGCGCCCTTGACGTCGATCTTGAGATCGAGCGCCTTGAACATCGTGCGGGCCGCGCCGATGACCGGACGGTAGACGAGCTCTGCCATGGAGGGGGAGGACCCTTCATCTCTGCCTGGGGAGGGGGCTCCCGGCGGGAAGTTACGCAGCCGTAGGTTTTGTGGCTTGCGCAGATCGTGCCCCATCAACGGCTGAGTAGCCAGTCCTGGTTCCGGCAGGGCGGGAGATCCTCGTCACTCCCACACGGACCGCGCAACCCGTTGATCAGCCAAATCGTGCCGCGCCGCGCCGCAGGAGCAGGTACATCTCGCAACCCAGGCAGTAGCCGAACGCCGAGTTGAGGAACGCCGCCGCCAGCGCGCAGGCCGTCGCCCCGAGCCCGAGCCAGCCCGGCCCCCACGCCAGACCAGCCAGACCCGCCGCCGCAAAGATGAGCCCGACGAACTGCGCGAACCGCGGCGGCTGCGGAGCCTCGAACTCCGTGGGCGGCCCGAGCCGCGGCCGCACCACCGTACGGAACAGCCACGCATAGGGAGAACGCCCCACCCCGCCCGCCGCGCCGAGCGCGAAACACAGCGTCTGCCACGCCAGGAGCCAGGCGCTGCCCGTGACGAGTACCAGGGCCAGTACGACCGTCGTGACCGCGGCACCGAACCGCGGCCCTCTCACATCGATGTCCATGAACCCAGCATTCCGCAACGGCGCGCTGCGCGGACCCGGGGAATCTTTGCGGTCTCGTGAATGCTGCACTGGAACGATGACCGGACTTGTGGTGTGTGTGGCCGTGCTCGCCGTGGCGAGCGCCTTCGGGCTGGTGCAACGGCGGCGGAGCGGGAGGATGAAGGTGCGGCAGGGCGAAGCGGCGCTCGGGGCGGCGCAGTTGGGCGAGGAGCTGGGGGAGCGGGCCACGCTCGTGCAGTTCTCCAGTGCCTTCTGCGCACCCTGCCGGGCGACCCGGCGCGTGCTCGGCGAAGTGGCCGAAATGGTTCCCGGCGTGGTGCACGTGGAGATCGACGCCGAGGAGCGGCTCGACCTCGTACGGGAACTCGGCGTTCTCAAGACGCCCACCGTTCTCGTCCTCGACGCGGCCGGGCGCATCGTGCGCCGGGCCATCGGCCAGCCGCGCAAGGCGGACGTCATCGCCGCGCTCGGGGAGGCGGTCTGACGGGTGGTGACTTCGTCGTGACGCTTCTCCCAGATGACGGGACGCACTTGACTGCACGCACCACCTATCGTCAGCCTGACTGTATGCCCACGGAACTCCTTCTCTTCGAGCGTGTCCATGTGGACCTCGCCCGCTGCGCGAGTGCGCGCTGTCCTCGCTGCTGAGCAGCCACGGACCCCGCTCGCACCCCTCCGGCAGAAGGACAACTCCATGACGGCCACGCCCGATCTCCGCACCGCCACGACCGCATCGGCCGACCTGCTGCGCTCGGTGTTCCGCCGGCACGCGGCCGGAGTCGCGGTGATCACCGCCCGGGGCGCCGCCCCCGTCGGCTTCACCGCCACCTCCCTGACGTCCGTGTCGGCCGAACCCCCCGTCATCTCGTTCGGCATCGGCCTGGGCGCTTCCAGCTGGCCCGTCGTCTCCGAGGCCGAACACATCGGCGTGCACATACTCGGCGAGCACCAGCAGGACCTCGCCGCCACGTTCGCGAAGAGCGGCGCCGACCGCTTCGGCGAGCCGACGCGCTGGTACGAGGGCCCGGAGCGTGTGCCCGTCCTCGACGGCGTTCTGGCCTGGCTGGTATGCCGGGTGATCGCGCGCGTGCCCGCCGGAGACCACCGCATCGTGCTGGCCGAAGCCGTCGTCGGGGACTCGGCGGGGACCGGCCGGCCGCTCGTCTACCACCAGGGCCGCTTCAACGGTCTGCGCGACTAGGATCACAGTTCAAAGCGCTTGCTTAGCGGGCAGAACCTGGGTGTACTGACGAGTAATATTTCGTTCGGGGCGCGGGCCGCCCCGACCGGGAGAGTCCGCTTCGGACGCCTATGCTGCCTGCAGGGAGCAAGGCCGCCCAGTAAAGACGATTGCA
>NZ_JBIVFF010000025.1:0-69939 GCF_044748025.1 Streptomyces sp. NPDC090032
GTTTGAGTACTGGGTCGAACTCGAGGGCCTCGGCAAAGTCGAACGGGCAGTTTCGCGGGGTGGCGACTGGTTCCATGCGTGGCTCCCGATCGGGGTCTGACAAGTGGTCCACAGGTGTTTGGGGCTGGACGGGACAGGGGTGCCCGATCGTCGGCGAAGGCACGCACCGCTGCGGCCATACGGCCCAGCCGAAGCCCCCGGGCGTGTGGCGGGGCCCTTGCAACGCCCGCTCCCCCTAGCCCCCGAGCCCCCTTGGGCGTGTTCGGTGAATCGAAGCTCAGCTGGCGCTGAGGACTGCCGCTGAGTTCCAGGTCCGCGGCTCCATAAGGTAGGCGGCTCGGAGCGAACACGCAGCGTTACGGCACATGGGCCATCAGGGGGAGCAGTGGACAGAAGCAACTCGCTAGCGGCACTCGCACAAATCGTGCCGCCGATGCATGACAGGGATAAGCAGATCGACTGGAGGGAGGTCGAGGTGGCCGGGCACACCCGGTTTCCCTCGGACTACGTCCAGTTCATGCAGATGTTCGGGGCGGGGACGATCAGTGACACGATCGTCGTCTTGCGCCCGACATCGGGCGGCGATGGGCCTTCAAGCAGGGAGCCCAGTATGGAAGCTGAGACGGAGAATGCCCGCTACACCTGGGAAATGGACGGCGACGAGGCCGATTTCGACCTGGACCCCGCCTCCATAGTTGCGTGGGGCGCAACTTCGGGTGCTGACATCTACTGCTGGGTGACCACAGACGACGATCCGGACCGGTGGCCCGTCCTGGTGTGTGGAAGACACACGAGCCCGCTGTTCCAGATACATCCCCTCGTCATGGTCGAGTTCCTCCACAAGCTCCTCAGTGACCCCACATTCCAGGAGCGGACGGTAAGCGTGGTCATTCCCGAAACGGTGACTTTCGTCAACTGAGAGAAGCGCAGACTCTGATCGGCCCATGCCTGAACTACCGTCATGCGGCCTCATCGGCGGAGCCAGAGTCGGATCGTTGCGACGGTGACGGTGCCATGGAAGACGTATGCACGCTTGTCGAAGCGTGTGGCAACGGCGTGGGATCCCTTGAGGGAGTTGATCGTGCGCTCGACTGCGATCCTGCGGGCGTAGCTCGCTCGGTCGAAGCTGGCGGGTCTCCCACCTTGCTTGCTGCCGCGGTTGTGACGGTGGGCTCGTTGGTCATGGCGCTCAGGAACGGTGTGCTCGATCCGCCTTCGCCGTAGGTGACGGCGGTTACGGCGCGAGCTGTACGCTTTGTCCCCCTCAGATGGCCGGGGCGAGTAGGCGGATGCCCGCCAGTTGAACGCGGCACACGGATGCGGTCCAGCACCGGAATCATCTGGGGCCCGTCGCCTGATTGGCTTGGTGCGATCAGCACAGCCAGCGGGCGCCGCTCACCTTCACTGGCAGGTGGAACTTGTGGCCAGACCTCCTCCGGAGCGGCCGAGCCCTTCGTCGTCTTGGCGATGAGCTGGTCGGGTCCGCCTGCCCGGGATGCCTGACGGTCGCTTGCGCGCTCTGGCAGCATGCTGATGTGCCCGGCAGACGGTCGAGTCCACAGCCACCATGGCTGGTTATCGAGTCGGCAGCCAGGTGTCGACGACGGTTTCCAGTCCGCCCTGTCCGGTGAAGATATGCCCGTTCATGCCGATCGCCTGCGCCGCGCGGACGTTCTCCTCCCGGTCGTCGACGAAAAGGAAGTCGGCGGGCGCGGCCCTCAGGGCGACGACGCAGTGCTGGAAGGCTGCCGGGTCGGGCTTGGCCGCTTTGATCTTTCCGGAGAAGGCGATGTGGTCGAGGTGGCGCAGCCAGGGCTGTGCGGCGAGGAAGGCGTCCGCGTGGTCGGCGGGGATGTTGGACAGCAGGGCGACCTCGGCACGGTGCCGCAGGGACTGCACGTAGGTGACCATGAGGGCGTCGACGCGGAACCAGCTGTCGATGTCGGTGAGCCGCAACTCCTCGATCGTGTCGGCGTCGACGGGCCGGGACAGCCCCCGCAGTACGTCCGTCCAGTACGCCGAGGCGGACTGCTGTCCGGCGTCGTAGGGCGGGCGGTACGTCCAGTAGGCCGTGGTGAAGGCCTCGACGGATACGTGGCAGCGCGCGGCCATCTTGTCCAGTGCGCCTGGATGTTGGTGGCGGGCGATGACTCCGAAGAGGTCGAAGAGCACGATGCGGCGGTCGGTGGTCATAGTGGTGGTCTCCTCCGGATCCCGGATCCCGGATCCCGGATCCCGGATCCCGGATCCCGGATCCCGGATCCCGGGTTTCTGGTTCAGGAACGGGGCGGCAGGGCGCGGGCGAGCGAGTCGAGGGCGGACATGCTGTCGGCGCCGGTGGGGGCAAGTACGACGCTGGTCGCGCCTGCCGCGTGGCGGGCCTCGATCGCGTCGCGAGCCTGGTCTGAGGTGCCGGCGATGCTCAGTTCGCGGACCCAGGCGGCGGGCATGGTCCGGGCGAAATGCCGGGCGTTCGGGGAGGCGATGCGATGGGCGCGCAGCGCGGCGGCGAAGGACAAGGGGTCGATGTGCGCGGCCCAGTCCTTCTCGCCGACCGAGTCCAGGGCGGTGCGCACGCGCGCGAGGGCGACTTCTTCGTCCTCGTCGACGGCTGCGGCGTCGTAGGTGACGATCTCCGGCCGGCTCGATGCGGTGATGGGGCTCAGGTGCTTGAGGGAGGCGGCGATGTAGGCGGGAGCGGCAGGCTCGGCCAGTAGCAGCCCGTCGGCCACTTCGCCCGCAGCGGCCTGCGACTTGGGGCCGCGAACGCCCAGGACAACCGGCGGCACGACATCGGGGACTTCCGTGAGGACGACGCCATCGCAGCGTACGTAGCGTCCGCCGGCCGGGCCGGGCTCACCGCGCAGGAGCAGGCGCAGCGCGGTCGCGTACTCCTTGATCAGAGTCAGTGGACTGGCGGGCCACGATCCGGCCTGGCGCATCCAGTCGGGCATGCCGTGGCCGATGCCGGCGAGGAGGCGGCCGGGGTGGAGCTGAGCGAGGGTGGCCAGTTCCATCGCGGCGAAGCACACGTTGCGGGCGCCCGCGGGCAGGATGCCGATCCCCACGGTGACGCCGGTGGTGCTCGCCAGGACGGAGGCGGCCTGGGCGACGCCGCCGCGCCAGCCGAGGTCCTCCACCACCCAGATCTGATCGAACCCCAGCTCTTCGGCCCGCCGCGCGTAGGGCAGCACGTCCCCAACGGGAAGGTCTCGGGGCAGCATGACACCGACACGGCCCTGGCCCTGGGCGGGGGCGGCATTCACCTGGGTCGTCTCGGATATCTCGGACATCGAAGGCTCCTTGCAGGTCTGGGGTGAGGGGAGCCTGCGCGGCGCGGGGTCAGGGGCCGTGCCGCGCAGGCGGTCAGTGGCTGCTCGATGTCAACTCGCGTGTGCGGCCGGATCCGGCGCGCAGAACTCCGGCGGCCACCGCGGCGGTCAGGCAGAGCAGGGTCAGCAGGACGAAGGCGTGGTTCAGGGCGACCAAGTGGGTCAGCCAGCCGATGACGGCGGGGCCGGCGAGCATGCCGACGTAGCCGAGCCCGGCGACGCGCGAGACATTCGCGCCGGCGGCTGCGGGGTCGGCATGCCCGGCAGCGCTGAACAGCTGGGGGACGCAGCCCGACAGGCCGAGTCCGAACAGCGCCCAGCCCAAGAAGGCGGCCCACATCCACGGAGAGAACGCGACGACCGTGATACCGACGGCAGCCGTCGCCGCTCCGTACCGGAGGATCGCCATCGGCCCGAACCGGGCGACGAGCCGGTCGGCCAGCAGCCGCCCGATGGTCATCGTCGCCGCGAAGGTGCCGTAGGCGAAGGCGGCGACGCTCGCCGGGGCACCGAGGACGTCCTTGAGATGCAAGGCGCTCCAGTCGTTGGCGGCTCCCTCACACAACATGATCATCAAAGCCAGGGCGGCGAGGAGCCAGATGCGCCCGCGCGCGCTGCGGCCCTTGGCGGTGGGCGCGGACTCGCCTTCCTCGATCACGTCGGTGCCGGCGGGGGTGGGTGCGGCCGGCAGCAGTGCACGCGCCGACACGAGAGCGATCACGATCCCTATGACTCCTATGGCTGCCATGCCCGCGGCCGGGCTCAGCCCGGCGCTCGCGGCGCCCGCTCCGACGAGCGCGGCGAGGACACCGCCGACGGAGAACGTGGCGTGGAACCCGGACATGACGGGCCGGCCGTACGACTTCTCCACGTGCACGGCATGGGCGTTCATGCTGACATCCAGGCAGCCGTTGCAGAAGCCGAAGACCAGCAGGGCGCCCGCCAGTGTCCACGGATCCCGGGCAAGGCCGGGCAGCACCAGTGCAGCGCCGCACAGGACGCCACCGGCGGGCACCACGACGCGCGCGCCGAGGCGGTCGGTAAGCCGCCCGGCCACCTGCATGCCGATGAAGGCTCCGAGCCCCAGCAGTACCAGCAGGCCGCCGAGCGTGGCGTGGCTGATGCCCACGCGGTCCTCGATGGCGGGAATGTGCACCACCCAGGTGCCCATCAAGGTGCCGCACAGGACGAAATAGACGAAGGTCGCCACTCGGGCGGCTCGCAGCGAATGTGCCATGCAAACCACCGTAGCGAACATCGTGCATGTTTGGAAAGCCTGCTAATGAACAACTTGAATGTTCGTTTCGAGGTGGTGTTCAATCTCGGCATGAGCAACGCAGACCGGCACGGACTGATCGCCCAGGCCGTGAGGGACAAAGGCAGCGCCACCGTCCAGCAGCTCGCGGAGCTGACCGGGACCTCCGAGATGACCATCCGGCGCGACCTCGACACCCTGGCCGCGCAAGGCGTCCTCGTACGCGTACGAGGCGGGGCGCGCTCCCTGCTGCTGCGCGGAGAGGAGCCGCCCTTCGCGCTGCGCGCCCACGAGGCGGTCGACGCCAAGCGCCGGATCGCCGCCGAGATCTCCGCACTCATCGCCGACGGCGAGAGCGTCCTGCTGGACAGCGGCACCACATGCCTGGAGGTCGCCCGCCTGCTGCGCGAGCGACCCGTCACCGTGATGCCGCTGTCGCTGCAGGCGATCCACGCGCTCAGCGACCCGCCGGGAACAGCCGCGCTGATGGTCCCCGGCGGGCGCCCCCGTAGCGCGGAAGGGGCTCTGACCGGCCCCCTCGCTCTCGCCTCTCTGGCTGCCTTGCGCTTCGACACCGCGATCATCGGCTGCTGCGGCCTGAGCGCGGCCGAGGGCCTGACCGCCTACGACCTCGACGACGCGGCCGTGAAGAAGGCCGCGATCGCCTCCTCGCGCCGCACCGTCGTCGCGGCCGACGGCAGCAAGCTCGGCCAGACCGCCTACGCCTACGTCGGCCCCGCCACCCTCCTGCACACCCTCGTCACCGACACGACTGCACCCGCCAACGAGGTGACTGCACTGGAAAGCGCCGGCGCCATCGTTAGAACCGCCTGAACACCCCCCGCTGCTCGGACGCACCGCGCCGGCACGCAACCGGGTGGGTGCCCTCCCCGTTCAGGCCGAAGCGCGAGCGCCCGACCGGCCCGGCCTGGTACGCGATGCCGACCGTGGCCAATGCGGTGGAGCTCGGTGACGAGGTGCGCTCGATCGAGGCGTGGGTGCGGCGCGAGAACGGCCGGTACCTGGACGACTGGTACAACCGGCTGAGCGACCTCGAGTTCGCCCCCTGGCAGCCGTACCCTGACCAGCCCGCGAGCCCCGGACCGATGCGGTCCGGGGCTCGCTCGCATATCCGCCAGGGTCGGATGTTCATGCACGCGATGTCGTGCCCGACGAGATCGCCACGCACTGGCCACCACGGCGGCGGGGCCAGGTCTGCGGCGCGGTGTAAAGTCCACGGTCGCTCAGCGGGGCGGCCTCCAGCGGGTGAACACGCATGGGTCGGGGCCGGCATGGACTCCGAAGGGCAGCTCGATCCGTTCGAGAAGGAGTCCCTCGCCGGGGGCGCGCACGGTGCATCCGCAGCCCTTGTAGAAGGCGCCCAGGTCCCGGTCGGTCTCGAAGGACCTGCACAGCAGGAAGTAGTCAAGCTGGTCGTAGACCTGCCAGGCCCGCTCAGCCTTGCGCAGACGTTTTGGACAGTACGGATTTTGTCTGGCAAGGTCGCCTGTCCGATCCCCGATGACACCGGAAGGCGGTGCGGAACATGACCGAGGTGAGCACGCGCAGCGTCCGGGACGCAGCTGTCGCCACGCACCTGCGCAGGACGACCACCCTTGACGTGCCCGAGGAGTTCGAGACGTGGTCCGTCGCGGACCTGGCGGACTGGCTCCACGACACGGAGGACGACCCGCGGGTGTCCGACGAGGACTTCTACCAGGCCCGCAAGGCCGTACAGATGCTGGGAGTCGAGGACGCCTGACCGGTGGGCATGTCCCGCGGCCTCGCGCGGACATGGGGCATTCGCGGGGTCCAGTCGGCGCCCGGCGGGGGCTCACTGCCGCGTCACCGTCGCGCACGGCCTGCTCGTAGCGATCCTGGAAAAGCTGAAGGCGGGCGCACAACTCCAGCCCCGAGCTGCGTCTGGGCCGCCTCGATCGGTGCCCTCGCTTGCTGCACTTGCGGGTCGGAAAGCACGAACAAGACGCGGGCGACACAGTGCTTTGGAGCGGCGGGTCTCAGAGCGTGTGGAGCGTCGCCTCGATCGCTTCGACGATGCCGTCGTGGGCTGCCGGGGCCACGCGGCGGCCACGGCTCACGGGGACGGGGCGCCTCCTCCGCGATACGGTCCTCGACCACTACCGCCTCGTCGGCCGAGGACGACAAGCGTGGGGCGGGCTGGTGGTCTACAGCCCGCCCACTCCACCTCTTGGTGCGCCGGCGGCTGGGTGATCACCAGAGAGGCTGTGGGCAGGCCCACCATCGTGCGATGGAATACGAATTCCTCAAAGAATGTGGGGGTTGGAGATGTCGGTGGGGTCGCCCTGTCCACTGAGCCCGGGCGGTGGTCCGGCGGCCGCGCGCTGTATGACCCGCGCCCGGGAGAACCACGCGCACCCGGCCCCCGGCGTGATGTGCCCGGTCGTCAGCGGGCGCTCTGTCGCCGTACATGTGAACGCCCCGGCCCGCGCACGGGTGAACGCGGCAGTTTCTGATGGAGTGATGAGCTGGCCGCTATCGCCCTTACGACGGGGCGCTTGGCGTGGTCGGTCTCCGCGCACGGCGACTATTCCTCAAGGCGAGGTAGGCGGTCAGCGCCGCGGCTCCAAGGGGTAGCAGCGGCGCGAGAAATGCCGTCCCCCACGACGTGAAACCCGTGTCGATCACCTCAAGGTTCCCCCACGGCGTCCTGCCAGCGGACACCACCTCTCCCGACCTGCCGTCGTAGGTCACCTTCACGGTCTTCGTGCTCTTGTCACCCACAGGTCGGCCGGAGCACTCGACGTAGCTTCCCCCTCGGCCCCCACCTTCGAACTGGCACTGTGAAAGGCGGACCTGGACTTGGTCTCCAGCCAGTCTCAGCCGCACGAGACCCAGAGCCACGGACCATGCGGTTGCCCCCATGAACAGCAATGCGATCACGCTCCAGGCCGCAGCTGCTACACCCCACCCCTTGCGCGTCATGGAGTCAGCATTGCGCACCAGGATGAGAAGCAGGTACACAGCTGCGGACGTTCCTCCGGACGCAGCATTTCAACGCACAACAGCCGTCCCCGCACTGCGAACAAGCGGTGCGGGGACGGCTGTTCTTGCGTCAGCGCAGTTTGTTCACCGCGGTGACCGTCGTCTTCTTGAAGGCGGCCACCCGGGCGTCGGCGAAGGAGCCCATCTGCCCCCACTGGACGACGGTGACGACGTTCCCGTCACGGCCGACCGAGAACAGACTGATGTCGGACGCGCCCCACGTCGTCGTCGTGTGCACCCCGTACACATACGCGCCTTCCTCCACGGCAAGGCGCCCGTAGTACTTCTGCTTCGCGCTGGTCTCGGGATCCTGCTCCATCACCTTCTTCGCGCACCCGGCGAGGTCCTTGCGCAGCAGTGCTGCGAAGGCCTTGGCGCGTAGGACACTGCGCTCGACGACCGTCACCTGCAGCGCGCCGGTGTCGTAGTCGGTGCGGTAGGTGCGGTGCACCGAGGTCGACGGGAGTGCCTCGCCCACACACATGGGCAGCGGGTCGGGCTGCCCGGCCGTGACAGGGCCTGCGAACCAGGCGGACGCCGGGTGCGGCGGCAACTCGGACGGTGCCAAAAAGCGCGGGGTACCGGCCGCGGCGGCCGGTGTCGTCAGCGCGGCGGCGCCCGACGCGGCAGCCACCAGGGCGGCCAGGGCCGGCAGTACCCGGCGCATCCGGGTGCGTGTACGGATCATCATGGTCAGTTCCCCCGTGTTGTTGTCTTCGCTGGTTTGCGGGGCGATCGCCCTCACCGCATACGACCCGTGGCGCCGCGTACCAGTTGTCCGCGTCCGTGTCACAGCTGTGTCACCGGCGGCCGGGTATGGGGCACCCGGCTGCTTTTCGAAGGCGGGCGCGGTGACATCCGAGGCGGAATACCTGTTCGTGAGGTGCCCGCCGAGCAGGCATCTGCCAACGGCCTGACCTGTTTTCGAGGCTGTGGCGGTGCGCGGGGATCCGATGGGGCGGCAGACCACTACCGGCCGCGGCCTGACCGTCCAACCCCGCGAACCTCCCGGTCACAGCACGCGGGCCTGTCCGGCGGATCATGTGACCAGCAGCGGAAGGGCTGGACGGCATGCGTCACCGCCACTGGGTGTCCTCGCGCTGCTGGGCCCCGGTGCGGCCCGGCGATCACAGCAGCAAAAGCAGTCGCCCTGCACTTGATCTCCTGGAATGGTCTGGTTGTGACCACGTTGTTCCTGATGATCGGGCTGCCCGGGGCCGGAAAGACCACGAGGGCTCGGCAACTTGCCGAGGAGCACAGCGCCCTACGGCTGACGCCGGATGAGTGGATGAACCCGCTGTTCGGCGAGTCGGATGCGGATGGGAAGCGCGACGTGCTGGAGGGCCGGCTGCTCTGGCTCGGTCTGGAGGCGCTGCGACTTGGAACCAACGTGGTTCTGGATTTCGGCTGCTGGTCCCGTGACGAGAGGTCCGCGATCCGCTGGTTGGTGGAGTCTGTGGGGGCATCCTGCCGCCTTGTGTACGTGCCGGTGGACCATGAGACCCAACGTGCTCGGATTGCCCATCGCCAGTCGACCACCCCGGATCAGACCTTCCCGATGAGTGAGGCGGACCTTGTGCGCTGGAGGACGCTCTTCGAGGATCCCGACGCCGACGAGCTTGGTGGGCATGAGATTGGAGGTCCGCCTCCTGGATGGTCGGGATGGCTGGAGTGGGCTGCCGATCGGTGGCCGTCGGTCGCTTGACCCCCAACCTTGGTGCGGCCCAACACCAGGAGTGGGGGAGCTGGGCATGGAGCCTTCCCGGGCAGGGTGGGGTGAGTGAGCACTTGAAATCTGGCCGGTCGCCCGTGGACCGCGGGCCACCGGCCGCGCTTGGCCTTGGACCGCACCATGTGACGGCGGGACTGGCTGCGCCCCGCGGCGGAGGCCCTGCACAGCCACCCCAACACCATGCGCTACCGGCTGCGCCGAATCCGCGAGGTCTCCGGGTGGGCTTCGCCGATGCCATGCTGCTTGCGCACCTCTAGCTCCGGGTGCGCGAGCAGCGGACGCGCGCTTCCCAAGGCTCCGGCTGACCCCGGAACGAGCGCGTGTAGCGGCACCCGTCCAGGTCGACCCAGAGCACCACGCCGTCCAGGGCGGGGCCGGACGTCAGGCGCTCCGGCAGCCGGGGGTCGGCTCCGATGCGGAACGTCCCGTCGTCGAGCGGGACAAGTTCCGGTTCGTCGCAGGGCGCTTCCACGCCGGTCGCGGCGATCACGTGCAGTCGTCCCGCCCGCTGCACGATGCTGAAGCTGGGATACCAGGGGGTGTAGCTCCGGTAGTGACCTGCGAGTGCATGCGGGGGAGCGGTCGGCGCGGAGGGGCTGGGGCCCAGTGACTCGGGTCCGTAGAGCCAGCGCCCGTCCAGAGAGTGGTGGTAGTCGGACCATCCTGGGTGATCGCACACCAGCCGCCCGTCCCCCGCGTCGTACAGCCTGCCGGTCACCTCGTCCGAGGTGAGCGAGAGACGGTCGTCCCCCGTGGCCTCGACGCAGATCTGACGCGGCGTCGTTCCGTGTATCCCGACGTAGCGCTGGGCGTCGGGGATCCGCTCCGGGTCGAACAGCGCCGGGTCCGCCGGGGCTCCCTGGACGACGGCGAGCACATGGCGGGCGAAGCGGTCGATGATCTGGCACTCGCCGGGTGCGTTGGTCAGCACGGCGACACCGTGCCCGCCGTCGGTGTCGACGGCGAGGTACGAGCGGTATCCGACCATCCCGCCGGCGTGCGTCAGCCAGGTGCGGCCGTCGATGACTTCCACGTCCACGCCGAGCGCGTAGGAACCGACCGCGTCGGCAGGCACCGTGACGATCTGTCGGAGATGCTCTGGCCCGATGATCCTGGTGCCGTCCAGGGTGCCCCGCCCCAGCAGCATGCGGGCGAACAAGCCCAGGTCGGAAGCGGTTGCCAGCACGTTCCCATCGGCCGCCGAATACTCGAAGAAGCCGGCCGGCGCG
Source organism: Streptomyces sp. NPDC090032 (assembly GCF_044748025.1). Taxonomy (NCBI): domain Bacteria; kingdom Bacillati; phylum Actinomycetota; class Actinomycetes; order Kitasatosporales; family Streptomycetaceae; genus Streptomyces; species Streptomyces sp. NPDC090032. The sequence goes on from NZ_JBIVFF010000025.1 coordinate 10,573, forward strand.
AGCGGGGCCGACGGCAGCGGCGGGCGGTCGTCGCGCAGGAACCGGTACCCGGTGGCGAGTTCGGCGATGTCCTCGTGAGTGATCCGCGCGGCCGAGTCGCGCATGCCCAGGGGCCGCAGCAACCGTCCGGCCATGGCGTCCGCCAGCGATTCCCCCGTCACCTGCTCGACGATCAACCCCAGCAGGTTGTAGCCCTCGTTGGAGTAGTGGAACAGCTCACCTGGTTCGGCCCAGGTCCTCGCATCGCGCAGCGCGTAGCCGCGTGCGGCGGCATCAGGCAGCGCGTCGGCCCCGGCCACCAGGCCGGAGGTGTGCTGCAGGAGGTGCCTGACGGTGATCGCGCGGGAGCCGCCGTTCGGGGCGAACCAGGGCAGGTGGTCGGCGACCGCCGCGTCGAGGTCCACCTTCCCCTCGTCCGCCAGTATGCCGAGCAGGAAGGCGGTGAAGGTCTTGCTGATGGAACCGATCTCGAACCGCGTGCGCCGGGAGACCGGCGCCCCGGATTCAGCGTTCGCGAATCCTGCGGTGACGAACGCGGACTCGCCGGTCCCATCGACGACGCTGATCGCGATTCCCGGCACCGGCCACCAGGTCCGCAACCGCTCCGCAAGTTCAGAGAGCACCCGTTGCACATCCATCAGACGCCCGCCTTCCGCGAACCGAATCCCGCGAACCGGTCCGGACCCAGCTCGACCTGGGAGGAGTCGATCTCCGCGTCCGGCCGGTCGCCTTTGACGAACCGTCGGCACAGCGGGTACAGCAGCACGGCCAGCAGCGCCACCGCGAGACTCGTGCCGAACGTCGCGGCCTCGTCGACCGCCGTACTCCACGCCAGGTACACGATCATGGCTGTGGGCAGCACGACGACCAGGACCGCGCCGGGCCAGCCGCCGGGGACCCGAACCGGCCGGAGCATCTGCGGATATCTCCAACGGAGGACCAGGAAGGCCACGAATTCCAGCAGGATCGAGGCCAGGGTGAGCAGCACCGTGGCCCGCAGGATCGAGCTGAAGTCGACGGCGGCCAGCACGACGACGACGGTGGTGCTCGCCAGCAGCGCACCCACCGGTGTGTTGAAGCGTTTGCTGTCCCGGGCCAACCAGCGCGGCAGGTACGCGTCCGCGGCGAGCGCCCGCGGTACCCGGGTGCTCGTCAGCAGGATCGCCATGAACAGCCCCACCAGGGAGAGCGCCGATCCCAGGGAGATCAGCACCTTCAGCCAGATTCCGCCCAGAGCGCCGCCGGCCACGACGAAGTCGCCCTGGGCCCAGTCGGCGGGTGAGCCCCGGTGCAGCCCGCTGCCGATGGCGGCGATGGTGGGCAGCAGGTAAGCAGTGATGATCAGCGGAACCGAGATGGCCAGGGCCCGGGTGTAGGTCCGGTGCGCGTCGGCGACCTCGCCCAGCACGGTGCTCGGGCCGTCGAAGCCGAGGTACAGCCACACGATCACGCTGAGCGCGCCGGCCACCGACGAGTGGACACTCTGCCCCGGCACCGTGAAGGGCGAGAGCACGTTGATCCCGTTGCCGACCGCGTGCCAGATGCCGAGGACCGTCAGCACCGCGAACGGTGCGAGGATCAGCAGCATCATCCCGACCGAGTACTCGCTCACGGCCTTGGAGCCGCGGTAGTTCAGGTACGCCATCGGAAGGATGAGAGCGACGGTGACGATCCAGTGCAGGTCGACGACGAAGCCGCCGTGGAACAGGTCAACGATCACCAGCCCCCTCCCGCGGGCGATGCCCGGGACCCAGGTGGCCAGGTAGTCGACCAGCAGGATCGGGTAGAGGGCGAGGTTCAGCACCGACCCGATCGAATTCCAGGCACCGAACACGAAAGCCGCACCTCTGCCGAGCGCGATCTTCGTCCAGTAGTAGTAGCCGCCGTTGACCGGTATCGCGGCACTCAACTCCGCTGCCACCAGCGCGTTCGGCACGCCGAAGACCACCGGCACCAGGACGATCATCAGCAGGGTCATGCCCGGACCGGCGCTGGAGAGTGAGGCTTCGAGCCCGAAGGGGCCTCCGGACACAGTGAAGAAGAAGATTCCGACCAGGGGCAGCACGCCGAGCGTGCGTCTGCCCGCCCCGGGCGCCGGCCGCGCGATTTCCGACGGGATCAGTTCGGTCATCCTGGGCTCCACTCTCCGTTCGTGCCTGGTCGGCACAACGTACGGGGCGTCACCGGGGCCGTCCTCGTCGTGCGCGCCAAAGCCGCGGCCGGTCAGTTGTCGCTGCCGCCAACGCCGGGTTGATCCACGCGGAACACGACGAAGCCCCGGGCGACGAGGTCACCCGGAGCTTCTGACAGGACTGAGGTTTGGGGCCGGGGCAGTCCGCGCGCAGCGGCTTGAGCGCTGCGGAGGAGCGGACGAGTCGTTCAGCGACCAGGGTACAAAGGCGGCGACCTTCGCCGCCCAGTCGGACTGCCGCGAGCCCGCCGTCGGCGTCGAGCACGCGCTCGGCGTGGGCGAAGGAGTGCCCTGCCCGGCTGCTGCCGTCGCTCGGAAGGATCCGGCGAAGTTAGCGCGTCAGGCACGAGACCTGATCGAAGGGTTCAACGGCGTGGTGCTGAACGACGCGAAAAGGACCTGTCGGCGCCCGCTCTGTCGGAAGCCACCCAGGCGCTGAAGCCGTTGGTCGACCGACTGCCGCAGGCATTCGAACAGGGCTGCGACCCGATGGCTGAGGCGGCCACGACCGCCGCGGAGCTTCGGGCCGTCGCGACGGACAGAGGGCAGCTGGCGAAGAGCCTGTCCCACCCCGCCTCGGCCCTCTTCCTCGTGGCCGCTAGACATGCCCGACCTCCCCTCGCCCGAAGAGATCGAAGCCGCCCGCACACCCGCCGGCAGGTGGAAGCGCGACCAGCTCACCCCCTGGGGCGTCTCGTGGCCCCAAGGGCTGGAGGACGAGCTGACCGAGCGTTGGAAGGCCGCGCAGCAGGACGGCGCTCCGCCGCCCCAGCACCGCCCGGTCGTAACTCATCCCTTGGCCGCAGAGGTCACTCGCCCGGTTGGGGGAGTGAGATCGTTCCGGCGGCCGACGCCACCCCGCCTCGTTCGATGCGACGTTCAGAACATGACCAGTGCTGAACGGACGATGAAGGCGCTCTGGAGTGCCTGGTGGCAGCGATGGCCGTGCTGGGTGGCCTGGGCAACGATGCTGTGGGCGGTGCTGTATGCCGGCTTCGGTCTGGCGTGCGCGCTGAGCGGGACCCCCTTGCTTTACCACGGCGGTGACTCAGGGGCCTCCGGCCTGGGTTGGGCGGTCGTGGCGGTAGGTGCGCTGGCGACGTTGGTCAGCGGAGCGGTGGTGCTGTACGGGCTGCGGCCACCGCTACGGGTGCTGCTCCGGGTGGTCAGCGGGCTGGCAGGGATCACCGCGTTCAGCCTGCTGATGGATGTGATCACGCTGATGCTCGGTCAGGGAGTGGACAGCCAGGCCTCCGCTGCGAACAAGGCCCTCGCGGCGGTCGGGGCGGTCCTGGTCGCTGCCACGGCCCGGTCCGACCGCCTGCCCGCCGGTACTGCCGTACGAGCGCCCTCTGCTGCACCGCAGCTCATCCAACTGGCCGCCTGGACAGGGACGCTGACCTTTGTCCCGTACGCGGCGATGAAGCTGGTCTGGGCGTCCGGCGGGACGTTCGCGGGGATCACCGGGGAGGAGCTGCTAGCGGTCTCGGAGCGGAACGGCGCCTCGGGGATCTTCCTCACCCTGGAGTCCTGGGGCCTGGACCCCACCGCGCTACTGGCCGTGTTTGGTGTCTTCCTGCTCTGGGGCCTGGTCCGCCCGTGGGGGCAGGTCTTCCCGCGCTGGACGCTGTTCCTGCGCGGCCGACGGGTGCCGCGCTGGCTTCCGCTCGCCCCGGCTCTGCTCGGCGCCGCCACTCTCGCCCCGTACGGCGTTGTGGGGGTCGGATACTTGGCCCTGGCCACGGCCGGCGTAGTGACGATGCGGCGCGGAGACTTCCACTCCTCGGGCGACGCGCTGCTGGTCGGATGGATCGGGATGGTCGCCTTCGCCGTTTACGGCATCGCCCTGACCATCGCCGCCCGCTCGTACTGGCTTCGGACGCGTCCTGCCTGAACAAAGCCGCCGTAGTCAGATGGGTCTGCTGCAGGGTTTGGGTGACGGGTCAGGTCAAGATGTCACCCGATCGTGCGGCAGACCCCTTCGGATACGTCGAGGCAGACGAACAACGCTTCACGTGAGCCACCCGTACCTACGCCGGCTCCCAGATCAACTTGGTCCCAGGTCGACGCATCCGCGACCAGCGCATCGCTGATCCCATGAACGGTGAAGGCGCCCTCAGCCACCGGCGTCTGCGGATGCCCTGTGAGATGCGGGCGGTGTGTGACAGCACGGGCCGGAAGGCGGCGGCCGGACGGCCCGTGGTGCTGCTGCCCGGAGTGCTGTCCGGGGTCTTCCCGGCCGGTCGGCCGAGGTACCAGTCCAGTGTGGCGCCGGTCCGGTGTGATGCGCAGCTGTTGTCGGCGGCCTCGTCTCTCGTGTGGTCAGGACTGCTCGCGGCAGCCCTCTTCGGTGCACTCGAGAGTGACGAGGGTCTGGTCGACCTGCTGGCTGGTCAGAGGAGGTTCGGGCAGTTCGTGGGCGCCCTCGGTGCGGAAGGCGTCGAGCATCAGGTGGAGGTGGCGGCGCCAGGCTTGGGGGGCGACGGTGCGTGTGGCCTGGATGATCCCGGCCTGGGACCAGATCACGAAGGCGATGTCCTGCGCGGTCACGTCGCCGCGCAGGACGCCCTGTTCCTGGGCGTTGCGCATGATCTGGACGCAGAGGTCCTTGGTGCGTTCGTACATCTCGCGGCCGGCCACGTGAAGGGGCAGCCGTGCCGAGACCAGGTCGTTGAAGGCGCGGTCGCAGGCCTGCAGCTTGCAGAGCTTCTCCAAGTAGCGGCAGAACCCCTCCCAGGCGTCGTCCATGGCCGCGGCTTCTTCCGCGGCGGTGAGCAGTTCCGTGTACTTCGCGTTGAAGAGTGTTTCGACCAGGTCGAGCCGGGTGGGGAAGTGGCGGTAGAGCGTACCGATCGCGACGCCGGCCTCGCGGGCGACGCCCTCCAGGGACGCCCCGAGGCCCTGCTCGGAGAAGGCCGTGCGGGCGGCGGCCACGATCGCGTCCCTGTTGCGCTGTGCGTCACGGCGCAGGGGTTTCGTCGGTGTCTCCCTCGCGGACGGGGCGTGGTGGCGGCTCATGGCTCGAGCGTAACATGAGGCCCCCCTCGAATTTGGTTCTTGTCACGTTTCCGATCGCAATCCCATCCCTCCGACGTGCTGTGATGAGCCTCACCGCAAACATGAGGCCCCCCTCGGGTACGGTGGCAGAGCCGAATGTGAGGCACCCCTCCGGATGACCTTGCGGCAAGCCGACTGACCCGGGATTTCCGGATCTCGGTTCACCTGGAAGCAGCGGCCGCCAGTTCGGCGAAACCGCGGCAGTCTCGCAAGGGAAATGACCATGAACAGCATGACCAAGCGCGTCTCGATCGCACTCGCCTCCACGGCGCTGGCCGGCGGAGTCCTTCTCGGAGCCGGCGGCTCGGCTTCGGCAGCCACGACTTCGGTGCCCGTGCAGCACACGCAGGACGTGTCCGCCACCTCCGCCACCTCCGCGACCAGCAGCGAGCAAGTCAGCCGCCACACGGCCGACGACCACCGTAGGCAGGACACTGTGGGCTACGTACGGGCTGCGGACCACGAGGGCGAAGCGGCCTCGTGGCGCGGCGTCAGTGCCGCCCGCTGGTACGAGGATCAGGTCGAGGCGGCGGCGGCCTCGTGGCGCGGTGTCAGCGCTGCCCGCTGGTACGAGGATCAGGTCGAGGCGGCGGCGGCCTCGTGGCGCGGTGTCAGTGCCGCCCGCTGGTACGAGGACCAGGTCGTGTGGTCCCTGAACCACAGCTGACACGGCCCGAGCCGCCCCACTCCGGCAGGGCCGGGGCACTCCGGCAGGGCCGGGGCACCCGCGTCGAGTTTTATCCCCTCAATCAGTCCCAGGTCCCCCGACCGCTCCAGCGTGGCGTTTCCTTCCGCACCCTCAATGTGCGGCACTGGGACCGGATGGTGCAGGCGTGGGCGGACGACGGTGATGACGCGCTCGATCACGCCTGGTTCGACGACATCACATCCGAACTCGGCAGCGACTATGGCGCCTATGAGTTCGTGACCAACATCGGGTTTACCGCCTGACGCCCTGTAGGTCTCGCGGCTGATGTCGTGATCTCACGGGCGATGTCGTACCGATGTCGTATACGACATCGCCGTGAGACTAGCGCGTGGGTGCGGCTGCTCAGCGCCTCGTCTCGTACCTGGTCAGGATCACACCGCAGGGAAGCGTCCGCGTCTCCACCAGGTTCAGGTTGACCCAGCTGTCCAGGGCGGTGAAGAACGGCGTGCCGCCGCCCACCAGGACCGGATGGGCGGCGATCGCGTACTCATCGATCAGCCCGGCCCGCATGGCCGCCCCGGCGAGCGTTGGGCCGCCGATGTTCATTGGGCCGCCGTCCTCGGCCTTGAGCCGGGTGATCTCGGCGATCGCGTCGCCGGTGACCAGGCGGGTGTTCCAGGCGACCTTGTCGATCGTCGAGGAGAACACCACCTTCGGCGTGTCCCGCCAGTTCCGCGCGAACTCGATCTCCGCCGGGGTGGCGCCCGGCTGCTGGTCGCCGGTTGGCCAGTAGGAGCTCATCGTCTCCCACAGCTTGCGGCCATACAGCGACAGGCCACTCGCCTGCTCGTGGTCGAGCCACCACTGGAACAGCTCGTCACTCGGCGGTCCGCTCCAGCCGATGTCGTCGCCGGCCGCTGCGATGTAGCCGTCCAGGGTCAGGTTCATGCCGTAGATCAGTTTCCGCATGGCGCGGCCTTCCGTCCGTGGGTGTGCGGCGTATAGACCAGCGCGGCGCGGGAAACTCGTCGGTGCGCGATCTGGGCCCGCCTGTAGTCCTCGTGCTCGGGCTCAGCGTGGTGTACTCGGCCGACTCGGACAAGGTGCCTGATCTCGACCTCGCGCGCGCGAGGAAATGCCACGGATTTGAGACTGATCATGGGTGACAAGGCCGTGAGAAAGCCAAGAACGCCCAGGTCACGCGAGATCGACATGTCACGAGCGGCGAGACCCTGCATGCCCCCTGAGTGGCTGTCAGAGCGCTTGTGAGGTCTGGCTGGTGTTCCTTGGTCACGGGTGGAGCGTGTTCGGGCGCTGGTGGGGACCTGGGCGGTTCGGGGCCGGGGGCTGGCCTCGGGTGTAAGGGGTCGACGGTTGCCGCTCGGACGGTTGCTGCTCGGCGGTGTCGTGCTTGGTGTGACTGAGTGCCTCAGTCGGCCCTCCTACTTCCCCACAGGCAGGATCCCCGTAACGGCACCCGCAGGCAGGATCCCCGTAAGGGCACCAAGAGGCAGCGTCCTCACAAGGGCATCCACAGCCGGCAGCTGGGCGAGGGCGCCCACAGGCGGGCCGGCGTCGGCAGGGGCGGCGTGAGCGGGGGCAGCTACCACGATGGAGGCTGCCGTAACGGCCAGGACAGCGAGTGTGCGCTTAGCTGTGTTCATGGCCTGCCAACGGCGTTGAGTCGCTTGCGGTAACGGCTCGCCCCTCCAATGGCTGTCGCCTCAAGTGGCCAGGGCCCTTTGAGCGCCGTAGTTGGCGGAGGGGCTGGTGATGGGTGGTGTGGTGTCAGAGGTGGTTCGGTACCGGGATGTCAGCGGTGGTGGCGGGTTTGTGGTGGCAGGGGCCGTTAAGTCACTGACATTGGCCAAACGGAAGAGGCGGATGGGAATCCGAAACCTTTGGAGGGGCGCACTGACGCGCGGAGTGGAAGCCTACTATCGGAATGAGCACGGGGATGCCCCGGTGACGCTCCGTTCGCCCGAGGACGTCGACAACTTGATCGACGATCTTCTTGCGAGTGACTGTTCGGAGAACATGGCTGTCCTGCATAGCCTGGAACGGTCGCTCATGCCCTCAGGATTTCCCGATCACGAGTTGATGGTGGGGGCTAACGGGGAACTCCAGGTCGGAGTTCTCGCCTTCATGGATGACGGAAATGTCGTCTCTCTTGGACCCGCCGACGGGCGCGGTGAAGCGAGTTACTCCATCATGGGGAATATGACTGAATTTCCCGAGAGGTCGGAAATTCCTATCTCGCTTGTGCGGCAAGCGGTAAAGGAATTCTTGTCGTCTGCGGGGAAGCGCCCGGCGTGTGTTGAATGGCAAGTGCCGGAATTTTGGTGGAAGCGAGACCCTGACCAGAACTGATCTCAGTGGGCCGCCGACCTGCCGGTCGGTGGCCCATCACGCATTCTCGTGGAGGTCTGTAAGCCCAAGTGATGGGCGTCGTGGGTTTTTCAGTGTGGTGACGCCATAGGTTTTCACTGCTGGTGGGGACTGGTGGGCCAATGGGCATGGACGGGCCTTCGCCTTGAGGCGTTCGTGCGGCCGGGGTGGGGATGCCGGACGGGATGATGCCATGGGCTGTGGGATGTGAAGCGGCAATGGTCCAGCTGATGGCGGTGGATAGCCGTGGAGAAGACCATCGTCGCCATCGAGTCCAACGAGTCCTTCGGCGGCTGGACCAAGACCTTCACCGATCCCTGCCTCTGCGCGGCTATCGTCGACCGCCTCACCTTCAACGGCAGGATCATCGAGAACCGGCACTGACTCCTACCGTCTCGCCAGCACCCGGGCATGAGCTGCGGAGCCAGCGAAGGCCGGCTGAGCTCAGGGCGACCACACATACGGTGTCGTCGTGGTGACCGCGTGCAGGCCAAGGCGGGTGAGGATCGGGGCGCTGTCGGCTGAGGCGTCGACGTAGACGTAGGGGACGTCGCGGGCGGCAGCGCGTTGGGCTCGGTGGGCGACCATGGCCCGGTAGATGCCCTGTCCGCGCCATTCCTTGAGCGTTGAGCCGCCCCAGAGGCCGGCGAAGTCGATGCCGTCCTTGAACACCAGCCAGGCGGCGCAGACGACTTCGGTGCGTGCCTCGGCGACGAGGACGATGGTGTTTTCGGGGGCGTTCTCGATCCGTGCGGCCAGGTCGTCGGCGAGCCAGCCCCAGTCCTCGCCCCAGACGGTGCTCTCCATGGCGGCGATGCGCTGGAGGTCTGATCTGGCGGTGACGCGGCGGAGGGTCACGCCGTCGGGCAGGACGGGGTCTGCGGCAAGGTCTGCGGACTGCCCGATGAGCACGGTCTCGCTGTCCTCGGCGACGAAGCCGGCTGCCGTGAGTCGGTCGGTGAGGTCGGCGGGAAGATCATGGGCGCGAGTCTTCCATTCGACCGCCTCACCACGGGCAGCGTAGAAGTCACGCTGCTGCGCTATGAGCGTGTCGAGTTCTGCCCCGCACACGCCGAGGTCGCGTGGGCCCGTGACGAAGCCACGGTGCCAACCGACGACACGGGTCAACGGGCCGTCCTTTTCGATGCGAGCGCTGCCGCCAGGCGGGGTGACACCACGGAGTTGGGCGTCGTACGCGGTGCGGAGTTCGTTGATCAGAGTGTCCTTCACCCGAGCACCGTATGGACCGGGTCAAGTGATTGAACGCCGGTCGAAACCGCGCGAGCATCGGTTGCACTCTCTCACTGCCGCTACCTGTCTCGCCGGTCAGCCGCCCTGAGGGTGGCTAACCGTCCACACGTGCGCATCCGCACAGTGCCGTCATTTCTCGGGTCTGGCACAGATCTTGGGGAGCGGTCACGGAGGGTGGTCGCGGTGTTCGATTGCGATACACCGAGCGGGTGTGAGACCGCGTACGCCGCGCGGCGCCAAACAGCAGTAGTGACGCTCCGTCAGGAATCCGTGCATCTCTATCGCATGTGGCTGTGGCCTGTGGCGGCGCTGGTTCAGCTGCTGGATGGCGGCTTCCAGTTCGTCGTGCGCGCCGAGTTGGGCCAGGGTCTCGAAGCGGTGGCGCCACAGGACCTCGCGCTTGCGTCCGGTAACGGCGCGGGGCCAGCGGGCCGGTCGGGTGACAGGCCGACCGGCGGGCTGCGTACGGGGCAAGCATGGCCTGTCCGGAGACCGACTTCCGGATGCCTGCCTTGCCTCCGGACAGGAGTAGTTGTGAACCGTCTTGGCCGTACGGCGACGTTGACCACGGTGGTGCTGGCGCTGTGCGGCGCCGCGGTCGCGCCGGGCTCCAGCGCCGAAGCCTCGAATGAGGCGAGCACGTACATGGTGGTCCTGAAGGACTCGGTGACCGACCCGGCCGCGACCGCGGCCAAACATGTCAGGACCTACGGCGGAGCCCGGACCGCCGTCTTCACCCATGCGCTGAAGGGGTACGCGGCCAGGATGACGGCCGCGCAAGCCGCCGACCTGAAGGGCGACCCGTCGGTGCGGTTCGTGACGACGGAGCGCACCTTCCGCCTCCCGCCGGAGCCGCACCGAAATCTCGTGGGATGCAAGGAAGCGCAGGACCCCGGGCAGTGCCTTCCCGACTGGGCCGACCGCATCAATGCCGAGCGGTCGTCCACGCGCTCAGGCGACGGTCGAGGCTCGGTGAACGTGAATGTGGCGGTGCTCGACTCAGGTATCGCCGGCGATCAGCCTGACCTGAATGTGAAAGGCGGCGTGGACTGCCTTTCCGGTAGTCCGGTGACGCCGGGAAACAGTCTCAGCGACCCGGACGGACACGGCACTGAGGTCGGCGGTGTGGTGGGAGCCAAAGACAACAACATCGACGTCGTGGGCGTCGCCCCCGGTACACCGCTGTGGGCGGTCAAGGTAGCCGACGAAAACGAGCAGATCACGGAGTCTGCAGCATTGTGCGGGCTCGACTGGGTCACTTCGACCCGTACGGACAACGACCCCGCGAACGACATCGCGGTTGCCAACATGAGTTACTCGGGCCCCGGGAGCGATGACGGACGCTGCGGAACGGTCAGTCAGGACCCTGAGCACCTTGCCGTCTGCAATGCGACGCAGGCAGGCGTGACCCTCGTGGCCGGCGCGGGCAACGTGCACAATGACTTGGCTCAACGCATCCCCGCCGCATATCAGGAGGTGCTCACTGCGACCGCCATGGCGGACTTCGACGGCCGTCCGGGCGGTAAGGCGGTCGCGGAGTGTTACGGCTTCGACCATGGCTTTGTCGGCAACGCGGATGATCAGGCTTCGCTGGAGTTCAGTGACTTCGCCAGGTCATCGACGGATCGTCAGCACACGGTGGCCGCCCCCGGCGTGTGCATGGAAACGACGGAGCCTCCCGGAAGCACCATCACATGGGTTGACGGCACAAGTTACGCCTCCCCAGTCGTGTCCGGAGTAACGGCACTGTGCATCGCTAAGGGAAGGTGTGGGGCCGGCTCTCCGGCCCGCAACCTGCGGACCATCGTGAGCGACGCGAAAAAGTACAACCACGCCAATCCGCGCTACGGATTCTTCGGCGATCCCCTCCGGCCCATTCCGGGCCGCTACTACGGGTACCTCGTAGCCGCCGACCGCTACTGAGTCGGCATCCCCTCCAGCGTCAGGGCGGCTCACGTTGTCGGTGAGCCGCCCGATTCTTCCGGACAGGAGCAGTTGTGAACCGTCTTTGTCGTACAGCGGTGTTGACCACGATGGCGCTGACGTTGTGCGGCGCTGCGGTCGCGCCGAGCTCCACCGCCGAAGCCTCGGACAAGGCGAAGACGTACGTGGTGGTCCTGAAGGACTCGGTGACCGACCCGGCCGCGACCGCGGCCAAGAACGTCGGGAGCTACGGCGGAGCCCGGACCGCCGTCTTCACCCATGCCTTCAAGGGGTACGCGGCCACGATGACGGCAGCCCAAGCCACAGCCTTGAAGACCGATCCAACGGTGCGGTTCGTGGCCGACGGAGGCACATTCCGTCGCGGACCGCTGTCGCCCGAGAAGCCGGCGCGATGCAAAGGGTCGTCAGGAGATGTCGGACAGTGCCTGCCGGATTGGGCGGACCGTATCGATGCCGAGCGATCGTCCACGCGTTCCGGTGACGGTCGAGGCTCGGTCGACGTGAATGTCGCGGTGCTCGACGACGGAATCGCCGCCGATCAGCCCGACCTGAACGTCAAAGGTGGCGTGGACTGCCTCACCGGCAGCCCTTTGACACCGGGGAACAGTCTCAGTGACCCGGGCGGGCACGGCACAGCGGTCGCCGGCGTGGTGGGCGCCAAGGACAACGACATCGGCGTCGTGGGAGTCGCCCCCGGCACACCGCTCCAGTCCGTCAAGGTCCTCGATGACAATGGCGACGGCTCCACGGCTTCCGTGTTGTGCGGGCTCGACTGGGTCGCCTCGACCCGCACGGACAACGACCCCGCCAACGACATCGCCGTTGCCAACATGAGCCTGTCAGGCCCTGGAACCGACGACCGGAGCTGTGGAACGGTCAACCAGGATGTCCTCCACTTTGCCGTCTGTAACTTGGTGCGCGCAGGAGTCACCCTCGTGGCCAACGCAGGCAATGAGCACTACGACTTCAGTGGCTCGATCCCCGCCTCGTACGACGAAGTGCTCACCGTGACCGCGATGGCGGACTTCGACGGGCAGCCCGGCGGCAAGGCGGCTCCCGACTGCTACGGCTTCGACTTCGGCCTGCTGGGAGACGCGGATGACGAGGCGGTCCTGGGACTCAGCAACTTCGCCAAGTCGCGGGCGGACAGCCGGCACACGGTGTCCGCCCCCGGATCCTGCGTCGAGACCACGTACCTTCCGCCATCCCGTTTCGCAATCGTGAGCGGTACGAGTTTCTCCGCTCCAGCCGTGGCCGGAGTAACGGCACTCTGCATCGCGAAGGGCAGGTGTGGCGCCTCCACTCCGGCCCGCAACCTACGGACCATCGTGAGCGACGCCAAGAAGTACAACCGGGCCGATCCGCGCTACGGATTCTTCGGCGACCCTCGCCGACCCATCCCCGGCCGCTACTACGGAGACCTCGTATCCGCCGACCGCTACTGACAGCGCTACCTCTCCCTCATCGGCGATCCCTGCGCGAGGTGGACCACGGCGGTCACGGTTCCCCACCCCCCTGAATTCCACCGACCGGGCGCGGCTGCGGGAGTCCCTGGAGCTCCGCTTCCCGCTGGGCGGATCGCACTCGCACGGCTTCACCCCCACCTGTCCCTCGGCCGTACCCCGGAGCCGCACCTCCTGGCACGCAAGGTAGAGGCCCTCCTGGGCCCCATGACGGCCCGGGCCGACGAGTTGGTCGTGCTCTCCCGGCGCGGCGACGAGCCGATGCGGGTCCGGGCCCGCGTCCTGCTCGGCAGCGGCGACATACGTCACCCGGAGAATCCGGCCCTTCCGGGCAACCCTCCGCCGCACCGCCCGTCTGGTCCGACGCGCACGGGCTTCGGCCGGCCCGGCCGGCATGCAACGAAGTCGTGAGTACGCACCCGCGCCTTCTGCAGCGGCGTGGCCGAGAAGGCGCTCGCCGGTCTTGACCGGGGCGAGCGGGCCGCCGTCGAGGCGGTGCGCCGGCTCACCGAAGCTGGTGACGGTGTTCTTCCCTCACCGTCGGCCGAACCGCTGACCGGCGACGCGAAGGCGTGCCTACCTTTGCGCCTGGTGTCCGAGGTAGGAGTCCGGGGCCATATGAAGCGGGGACCCGTCGCCGTTCTGAGACCGATCAGCTTGGACACAGCGTGAGACGGCCTCAAGACCAGCAGGTCACGGGCTCTGACCCTCCGGATGGTCCTCCTCTGCTGCGCAACTTCTACGGTCCGGTCGAGTGGTCCGCTGCCCGCTCTGGAGGGAACTCTCCTGCGCGGCACGAGTGATCCTTCGATGTGACGTCGAGAGTCTGAAGCGCTGTGTCTCAGAGGCTTGCGCCGCGTGGGGCTCGTCCGGCGCCTGGAAGCTGCCACAGGACTTCCCCTTGATGTTGGTCATCGAGGCGTGCCGGTAGGCGTCACGACGTTCGTGCAACGCTCCGTTGTAGAGCGAGCAGTGGTCGCGCAGCATCTCGCTTGAGCGCCTGAGTGTGCCGCACGGTGGGCCACATGACGAACTTGTACGCACGAATCACAAAGCCCCCGTTCGGCTCTTGTGAGCAAGATAACCGAGGCCACCGACACCCCCTCCGCAGACGGAGCATCCATGCACGCACGACCGTCAGAACAGCACCCGTACGCCGCCCTGACGACCCACATCGGCCGCTGAACCTCGTCGAACGCACCCCCGCCGACATCGAGGCCGACGTCCGAGCCGCCGCGCCGCCGGGAAGGAACCGTCGCCGGACCGGACGTCACCACCGATGCCACCGGCCTGACGCTTTTCGCGACGGTGCGGCGCGCTGACGAGCCGGGGTGATCCCCGCAGCCGGCATCGTGTTCCTCCCTGACGCGGCATCGGTCGTCAGTCGAGGCCTTCGATGATGCGGAAGTCGCGCTCGACGCTGTCAGCGAGTACGGCCAGTGCCTCCTGGTAGGCCGCACTCACGCGTGCGGCGACCGCCTGTTCGAAGCTGTCGAACTCGATCAGGACGGTGCGCTCGGCGATTCCGGCGTCGTGTGCGACGACCCGGCTGCCGCGGGAGAGCAGCCGCCCGCCCGCGGCCTTGACGGCTGGACCGGCCAGCTTGTCGTAGGCAGCAAGCCTCTCAGGGTCTGCGATGGTGCGGTAGACGCTGACCCAGTAGCCCTTGGCCACGGTACCTCCTGTGTTCGGAATTGATGATCAGAAGCATGCTCGGATCCATGGCCGACGCGCTGTGGGTCAGCGAGCCGACGGAGACGGGGTGGAAGTCGGACGGCTTCGATCAACCGGCCGGGGGTGCGATCGGATTGGTCTCGGGTGAGCGTCGGCGGGCGAGGACGAGCCAGAGCCGGTCGAGTCGATGACTGGCCTCGCCGGAAGGGCCGCGGCCCGGACTGGAACGAAGAGGGCCGACAAGTAGGCACGAGTCGCACCAGTACGACGTGATCGGCCATCAACCCTGAGCCCCTGCCACAGGTGCCGCCAGAACTGGCCGGGCTCTCACAGGAGCAGTTGGACCTGCTGCGGACCGGCACCCTCGCCTTGAGCGCGCAGGCCTCATCGCATGACCGTGCGCACGATCGCTGCCTGGCCGCCGACTCGGATCCGGTGTCCCATGCGGTCGCGGTGGGCGGTCGCTGTGATGGTGGACGGGCTGCCGAGGTGATCACCCATGTCGACAGCGAGGCGGTGTGTGCCGAACCCGGCAGCATGCGCTGCCAGGCAGGCCGTGCTGTTGGCGTTGGCGATGTCCTCGGGGACGCCGATCGACGGGGCGAACATCCGGGCTGCTGCTCGGCCGTGTCGGTTGGGGGGCGAGTAGGCGTAGCAGCCCAGCAGACCGTAGCGGTCACAGGCTGCGCGCAACAGGGTTAGGTCCGGAGTGAGTTCGGCCAGTGCGGCGCGGGATCGGATGGGCAGCAGAAGCCTCGGCCGGCCGTTCGACGCCACGCAGGCATCGCCGGCTACCGCGTCCTCTGTCAGTCCGAGGCCGCCTACGACTGCCCTCAGTTCGGGTCCACCGGTGCTACGCAGGCTGATCGGGCCCGGGTCGAACGACGCCGTCAGGCCGTCACCGTTTCGGCTTGCCCGACCGTCGAAGCTGCGGTGGTCCGTACGCAGGACGGCGCGGTAGTCGTGGTCGCCGCCTTCCCGTTCGGCGAGCACGGTGAGGGCGGCGACGGTGCCGTGTCCGCAGGCGGGCAGTTCGCCCTGGGCGGTGAAGAACCGCAGTGTGTACGCGGGCTGACGACGCTCGATTCCGGTCGCGCGGAGGAAGACGGCGTGCGATGTTCCCAACGCCGTGGGAATGCGGCATCGCTCCTCGTCGGTGAACGGCGCATCATCCAGAACGGCGGTCGGGCTGCCACCCACGCCGTCTCGCTGACACGCGACGACGACCGCTACTTCGGACATGGCATCGGGCCGGGGGTCAGGAGCATGGTCAGGTCCAGTGCGGGCGCGCTGTGCGTCAACGCCCCGACGGAGATGAGGTCGACGCCCGTCCCGGCGATGGCGAGAACTGTGTCCAGGCGGATGGTGCCCGAGGCCTCCAGCAGGATCCGGGAAGCGTCGGCCCGCCCGGCCCGGAGCTTCACGACCTGCTCGATGTCGGCCACCGGCATGTTGTCGAGCATGATCCAGCGGGCTCCGGCGTCGAGGGCCTCGGTGGCCTGTGTGACGGTCTGCACCTCGACATCGCTTTCCACGGTCTGCCCGGTGCGCGCCATCCCGCGCCTGACCGCCTCGATCGCAGCGGTCACCCCGCCCGCCGCGGCGATGTGGTTCTCCTTGAGCAGGACCATCGCCGCGAGATCGAGGCGGTGGTTGTGGCCGCCGCCGGCGGTGACCGCGTACTTGTCCAGGGCGCGCAGGCCCGGCGCCGTCTTGCGCGTGTCCAGGATGCGCGCCCCGGTCCCTGCCACAGCTTGGACGTAGCGGTCGGTCAGCGTCGCGATGCCGCACATGCGCTGCAGGAAGTTCAGGGCCGTACGCTCCCCGGTGATCAGGCTGCGCGCCGAACCGGACAGGTGCATCAGGACCTGGCCGTCGGCCAGTCGGGCGCCGTCGGCGACGGCCGGCTCGACCTTGACCTCGGGGTCGACCTGCGCGAAGACCTCGGCGACGACGGGGAGGCCGGCGGCGATGCCGCTTTGCCGGGTGCGGATCTCGGCCGTGGCCACCAGTTCCTCGGGAACGCTCCACACGGTGGTGATGTCCTTCCCTGACGCGTCCTCGGCCAGGGCGGCAGCGGCGGCGGCCCGTGCTGCCGTCGAGGGAAACTCGGTCGTGGTCATCTGTTCTCCACCTCTGAGTGGATGTTGGCTTGGTGGCGGAAACCGCTGACGAGACAGCGCTGAAGTTCCGCTGGGACGGTTCACAGGACCTGGTGGATCCTGTACTCGATCTCCCGCGTGCGGTCACCCGTCCCCCCGCCGCGAACAGGTTCCGAGTGAGCCGTCCGTGCGACTCGGCGTCGACGTCGAACTCGGGGCACCATGCGCATGTACCGGTCCTCCCAGCCGGTCTCGCCTCCTTCGACACGGGCTTTCAGGAACGCCTCTCACCCAGGGTCGTCGGGGCAGGTGCCGCAACAGCCTCCTCCGTTTCGATTTCCGAAGCGGTCGCCGATGCTAGCGTGTCGGTATTCGAAGCATCAACCCTGGAGAGCTGGACATCCCGACATGGCAACACCCAGGCCTGGCAATCCTGTTCGCGGCTCGACCACCGGCCGCCCCCTCATGGCCGCACTCGATCTGTTCGGGCGGCGGTGGAGTCTGCGCATCCTGTGGGAGCTTCGCGCGGGCCCGCTTGGATTCCGCCCCTTGCAGAAGCGGTGCGACGACATGTCCTCCAGCGTTCTGCGGCAGCGCCTGACCGAACTGCTGGATGCCCAGGTGATTCACCAACTACCGGACAGCCGCTACGAGCTCACCCCGCTGGGACAGGAGGCGCGCCACGCCCTGAACCCCCTCGCCCGCTGGGCGGGACGCTGGGCGGCCACTATCGACCCGCAAGGGGCGGACCACACCGACGACCAGTCCGCCAGCCGCGTCTCACATCCGGACACCGTGGACGACGGGACGCCGGAGAGGGGCTCCGCGGACTGACGCCCCGCCTCGGATCGGAGGCGGGGCGGGACCACCGGGTCGCGAGGTTGCCGTGGCTCGGCCGAGCGCCGGGGACAGGCGCGAAACCTCCGCCGATCCTCGTGGAAGCAACTGCCAGGCATCCACGGCGGTGTCGTACGAACCGCGCACCGCCTCGAGTACCAGCCTGGGCACCCCGAGACTGTGCCGTTCGTGCGGCAGGCCGAGCACCTCGTCGGCCGGATAGCAGTTGGCCAGGCCCGGCTCCCTGAGCACGCACCGGGTGACCCTCACCGGCCCGATGACGGTGGCCAGTTCATGGTGATGCGCGCTCGCCGGCCGCGTGCGCCCATCGGCGGGGGCCGCACGGGAGCAGGTAGCCAGCGCGGTCAGCTCCGCCGCCTCGGGGCGGGCGCGCAGATCAAGGTGGGCCTGCAGCAGCAGCCGGGTCAGCTCCCAGCCCCGTGCCGCGGCCGTCTCCTCTACGTCATGATGGGGCAGGGCCAGCGTGGCAGGGCCGCTGAGATCGGAGATCAGCTGAGTGAAGATTCAGCGAGGCTGCGACCGTATGGTCAGCAGCACTTCTGTCGTGCGCCGCAGACGATCTCCGTCCAGCTGAGCGTTCACATCAATGTATTCCCGGCCAGCCGCCGGCGCGGTCTTGAAGAGCCCGAACTCCACTCCCGGAGCGCGAATCGCCGATGCTCCGCCGCACAGGTGCAGATCAGCAGGGTCGGGTCCGTCGCCCAACGTGAAGCGCCCATCTCCCAGGTGATCGCTGCTGCCGCTCAGAAGCTTCTGCGAGCGGAGGAATTCCTCGAGGTCAGCGGCCGTGCTCTTGAAACTGGCCGCCAGCAGTAGGCCGTTGTCTGTGCGGGCCGACAGGTGCGATATGTAGTGAAGATCCGTGGCGTTCTCCGGCCGGGGAACAGCGACGTAGGAGAGCGCGGGATCCAGGGCAGCCTCGCTGCCGTGGCAAGCCCGTGGATCGTCAAAAGGGTGCCCGCCCCGGCCGAACGCGGCCCACGCACCCGTTGCCAGCCCAGCCGTTAAAGCCAGGGCGGCTACCACACCCCCGACCCTCCGCTTAGTCACCTGTGCCCTCCCCGACGCGCCCGCAACTCTGATTCCTCACAGCTACCAGTTCGTGCGCCTCCATGTCGCACGAACACACGGTCTCCTGACTGCCGGAACCCAACTCTGGACCTTCCACCAGGTCAACCGCGGAGCCGCTACTACGTGATTGAGGAAGGCGCGATGAGTATCTGTACGGATAGCGGTAGTCCACAGAGTTGAAGACGATGACAGCCATGACCAGCGCCCCGTGGATCGTGATGCTTGTCCCGGCAGTTCTGTTGGCTCTCACCTTCGTTCTCTGGCGTGGCGTGCCGACTTCACGCCGTCACCAGAGATCCCGCATGCGCCGTGTCCTCTTCCTCCCTCTTGGTGTCATCCTGATGCTGGTCCTCGCATCGTGCGGGCGCGCGACCAGCGAGAAGACCGTGCACCGTCTCGCTGGCAGCCCAGAAGCAGTAAGGGCACGCCAAGCGGCCGGGTCTGCGACCCGCGACGTCATCGCTGCCTGGGACACCGATACCCCGCTCACGCTCGGTCTCGTCGTGGTGGAGGACTCCTGCGCTGGCGGGCAGGCACCGGAGTTGTTCTTCCCCAGTGGCGCCGACCGGTACAAGATTCGCTGCACGATGTACGTCACGGCCTACTTCGGCGCCGACCCCCGACGCGTGGCCGACACCATCGACGGTGTTCTCAGCGCAGGGGACCGGCCCGGATCCCCCATCCCTTTCGGCCACGACTTCCAGTACGCGCGCACCGTCGTTGACTACTACCGGGGCAAGGCAGGCGACCCCCAGGGACCAGGGACCGGCGAGCCGAAAGAGCTGTTCAGCGCAGGCACAGTCACGCTTAACTGGGACCAGGTTCGTGCCGAAGGCGCGAGTGCACTGATGGAAGAGCCACGCACGTGCACGCCCCATGATCCACCGGTGCGGCGCTGCCTGCGCGAGCCGGCCACCAGCAGCGTCGCTGACCTGCGCCGCACCTATGGGATGGTCTTCAAACTCACCTTCCCTGCCAAGGACTACTTGACCGTCTGGAAGTAGTCAGCCTGACATCGATCAACGGCCCGTGGGCCTTGGCGGATCGTCCGCCGAAGTTCGGCACCGATACCGCGCTGTACGAGCCTGTTGGTGTCAGCCACTGATCTCTCAGTCGCCGCACGCGGCCTTGACAAGCGCCTCCTCCGGTTTGCCGGGTGACGTGCTATAGCCGCGGATCGTAGGCGGCAATACGCTGCGCCCATGAACCTGGGGGATATGGGGCGTGGGATCTTCGCTGTTGGACACGGCGGCTTGGCGCCCCTCAAGCGTCACACAAGTGCGGGTTGGTCGTCCGGAATCTGGGGCCTGGTCACGGTCCTGGTCATCCTGACGCTTGTTGCGGTCTTGGTGTTCTCCGTACGACGGGGCTCCTCGTCGGATGACGAAGACTGACGCTTAGCAGAGCGCGAGCAGCGAGATGACTTCTGCTCCGGTATGCGCGTAACAGGCGGTCGACGTAGCAGCTTTGGGCTGGCACGTGTTCCCGTCCCTCGCCGGCAGGGCCGAGCACCGCTGTGACGCGACCGCTGCCGGCCTCGGCGGTCAGCCGCCGTGTGCGGCGCACGACATACGGATCGAGGTCGACGGTGATCACGCGGCCGGCCGGGCCGACGACGTACGCGATCAGTTCGGCGTTGTAGCCGCCCGAGCCGCCCTCGAAAACCGTCATCCCCTCGGTCAGACGCAGGTGCTCGGCCATGTCGGCCTGGAGCCAGGCCGCGGACACTGAACTGGTCGCCTGGGCAAGGTCGTTGTGCTCGGTGACCACGGCCAGGTTGCTGTGGTACGCGGTCCGCAGAGGACTCTCGGGGGTGTAGCGGTGCCGCGGCGCCGCACGCAGCGCCTGCTGGACCGGCAGGGAGGGGGCCCAGCCGCCGGCAATGACCCGGTCAGCCATGCGCTCGCGCCGCTCGACCGCCGCTAGCGATTCGCCGGGCACCGGCGGGTAGGCCCTGTCGATCGGATACATGTGCGCGGAGGGCGCGTACGGCAGGACCCCTGGCCAGATGAGGTCCAGCGCCCGTGCGGAGGTGGTGGACAGCCGGTCCAGACGGCGCAGGGCGTGCAGCGGTCGCCAGTCCACGTGGCCGCGGCCCTGGGCGTCGGTGACCACGGCGTGCACTTCGGTCACCGAACTCCGCTGCGGGAGAGGTGTGTTCGTGATCTGCACGGCGGGCCTCTTCAGCCCGCGCAGGACCAGGACGGCCATGCCGTTCGCGTTGAAGCGTTGTGCCTGGTCCCACATGCTCATCAGGTGGGCGATCTCGTCCTCGTCGAGGGCGATGCCCCGTCGCTCGGCGGGGGTGGTCGCGGCGAGCGGTGTGATGACGACGAGGGCACCGTTCTTGCGCAGCCGTCGGCCCAGAGTGCGGGACAGGCGCGTGCGGTCGCGCAGGAAGGCGTACACCATCCGCAGGACGATGAGGTCGTAGCCGTCCGCGTGCAGTTGCGAGAGGTTGGCACGCTCGATGTCCAGGTGCAGCCAGTGGACGGATCCGTGGGAGGGATCGTCGAGGCGCGTGTCGGTGCTGGGGAAGGCGGCGTCGGCCCAGTCCACGGCATCGACGGTGTAGCTCATGGAGGCCAGGTGCAGGGCGGGTTCTCCGGTCCCGCATTCCACGTCGAGTGCTCGGCCTCCGTCGGGAGCGGGCACGTGCTGGGCGAGCAACGATCGCTCGTCGTCGAGGGGCCGGTAACGACGGCCTTCGGCGTAGCCGCGATTCCATTCATCTTGGCGGGTGAACAACGGCGCATCCTTACGTCGAGGGCAGGGGTGGGTACACGGGTGGAGAACAGGCGTGGTGCCGACTCAGACGACCAGCTCCTACCGGCTCAGGGCGGGGATGCGGAGACGGGGGGCCTCGACGAGCTTGCGGCGGTGACTCAGGCCCATCCCGTCTCCGAGTAGAGGTGACCGGCGCCGATGGCTTCGATGACGCCCCGGGTGTAAGGGACGAGTGCCTCCGGGAGTGCGGCCGGGTCCCAGAATTTCCACTCGGTGCACTTGTCCGGCTCGCATAGTTGCGGCTCGCCCCTCCAGGCCCGCACGCGGAAGAAGAGCCCCAGGCGAGGCTGGTCCCCGGCCCCGTCGATGAGGTGGACGACGTGAACGAGTTCGACGTCCTGCGGCTCGATCAGTAGGCCGGCCTCTTCACGTGCCTCCCTGATCAGGCACGTGAGAACGCTCTCCTGCTCACAGTGGCCCGCCAGGGTGTGCCAGGTGGAGGGTGCGAACTCGGAATCGGGGTGGCGCAGCCCGAGCAGCACTGTTCCGTCGGGGCGCTCCAGATAGAGGTGGACGCCGATCACGTTGGGGACGGTGCCGCTGGCAGAGGCCGGTCGGCACTCGCTCTTTGAAGCGTGGCCGACCTGTGAGGCGAGAGTGGACGCGATGGCCAGCGATGCGGCGGCGTGGCGTCGCACGAGGTCGCTCGTGGAGGGCGTGATGCGCAGACGGTGGAGGTCATCGGGAGCAAACCAGGCAAGCATCACCCCTTCCGTCAGGCGGAGTTCGCGTGGGTCGCCGTTCCAGTTGCCGGCGTAGATGGCGATGGGCACGGTCGCACCGGCGGCGTCGACTGCTTCCTCGGTACCGAACGGGATCAGGTCGGGGATGAGCAGTCCGGCTTCTTCGTCGAGTTCGCGTCGCACGGTGTGCTCCAGGGTGGCGTCCTGGGGTTCTCGGCCGCCGCCCAGCAGGGACCACATACCTGGCTCCCAGATCCGGCCGGGGAAGTAGTCCCGCAGGTGGAGCAGGTACTCGCCACGGTCGTTGTAGATCAGGGCGGAGGCGTTGGCGGTCTCCGGTTCGACGGCGGGCGTGAGCTTGAGCAGCTTCTCGCGCAGGGAGGGGGAGGCCGCCTTGTCCAGGGGCCGCCACTCGATGCCGCCGACTTCTTCTTCCTGCAGCACGACCGACACCTGGTCGGCTGAGCGCAGGCGGAAGAGGAAGCGGACGTCGAAGTGCTGGTGGCCGGGTTCACCTTTGCCAGGGTGTGCGTCGATGTCGTGGATGTCGATGTCGAACGGCACGGCCTCGTAGCCAGGCCACGGTGCCACAGCCTGGGGCGGGATCCCGGTCTCCTCGTGCAGCTCCCGCAGGGCCGCCTCTGCGAGGGAACCATCGTCGGGTTCGGCGTGTCCGCCTGGAGCGAGGACCTGCCCGCTCGCCAGGTGCAGCACGTGCAGGACGCGGCCGAGGGAGTCGACGACGACGGCGCCGCAGGTGACGTGTCCGGAGAAGGTGGAGCGGCTGGCGATGTCAGTGGGCCGGTCGAGGGCTTCCAGGAGGCCGCCGAGTTGTGGTCGCTCGTGAGGGTGGCGAGCGAGATAGGTCTCGACGGTGGTGCGGATGTGGTCGTGCGACAGCGGCATGGTTGTACCTCAGAGGGGCGCGATGCGGAACGAGTCGAGGCGGGGTGGTCGTTAGTGTCAGAGCAGCCGCATCCCCTCCGCAGGAACTCTCTCGATGGCGGCGGGGCGAGCGGTGGGCAGGCCCCAGTGCTCCCGGGCCGTTTCAGCGGCGAGTCGGGCTTGCCGCGCTCCCGGCGGGCTCCATCCGAGCAGGGCGGCTGCCTGAGCGGGGGTGGCGAGCAGGCGTGCGAAGGGGTGGCCGGTGGCGGGGTCGACGGCCGCCGGCCCGATGCCGGTGACACGGGCGGCTAGGCGGAGCCTGGCGTTGGGCCCCACTGCGCCTCCTCGGTGATCCCGCGCCGGCAGGCGACGTGCGGGTGTTCGCCGGGTTCGACGACTCCGCCGGGCAGCAGCCACCCGTCGTCCTGGCGGCAAGTCGCGTGGACCAGCAGGACGCGGCCGGCCTGGTCGGTGATGATCGCGGCGGCGCCGAGCCACACCGCGTGCCGGGATGCGGCGTACTGCGCTGCTGACAGGACGGTCGGGATGCAACTCGTGCTGATGGGGGAGGGGGAGGACATGGCTCTGCCTTTCGGTGGAGCGGGTCATGTCTTGTCTAAGACGCTGGGCGAGGCAGGCTTCGGGATGTTCGGGGTCGGGGCGTACTGCGCGGCCTGGGTGTCGAACATGGAGGCGTACCGCCCGCCTGCGGCCATGAGGTTGTCGTGGGTGCCGTGCTCGACGAGGCGTCCTTGGTTGAGGACGTAGATGTGGTCGGCGTGGCGGACACCGGACATGCGGTGGGTGACCAGGACGACGGCCCGGTGCGGCGCGGCGAGGCGCCGGATGCGGTCGAAGGCAGCGATCTCGGCTTCGGGGTCCAGGGCGGAGGTGGGCTCGTCGACGATGAGGACGCTGTCCTCCTGCGATGTTGAGCTGCGCCAGTGGGTGCGGGCCAGGCCCACTTTCTGCCATTCGCCGCCGGAGAGTTCGATGGCTCCACGGAACATGCGGCCGAGCATGCTGTCCAGCCCGTTCGGGAGTTTGGCGGTGACGGGCCCGGCGCCGGCGTAGTCGACGGACGTCTGCAGGTCGCGCGTCGAGGCGTCGTGGTCGGGACGACCGATGCGGATGTTCATCGCGGCCGTGACGGGCCAGCGCTGGAAGTCCTGGGTGAGAAGGGAGACGCGGTTGAAGACCAGGGCGCGTTCCAGCCCGGAGATGTCGGCCTCGCCCCACTTCACCGAGCCGTCGTGAGGCAGCAGCAGACCGGACAGGATCTTCATCAAGGTGCTTTTGCCGGAGCCGTTCTCGCCCACTACGGCGGTGACCGACCCCATGGGGAAGGTGAGCGTCACATCGTCCAAGGCCGGTGCGTCGCGGTCGGGATACCGGTAGGTGACGTGTTCCAGGGAGACCTGCTTGACCTGGACGGGGACGGGGTTGCCGGTCTGGGGGATGGCGCGTTGGGCAGCTTCGACCAGGAACTGTCCGTGGTCCCGGACGTAGAGGGACTCTTCGTGCAGCTGGTTGATGTTCATCACCAGGGCGCCCAGGCTCGCCGACCCGGTCCGTACTGCGATCACGGCAGTGCCGGCGACGGCGAGGCTCATGTGGCCGGCCATGATCAGCCAGATCATGGTGGCGTAGGTGGCGGCCATTGCCAGTCCGGACAGCGCGGAGGCGACCCATTCGGTGACGGCTTTGCTGGAGGCCAGGCGTTCCTGCTCCGCTTCTGCGCTCGCGGCCATGTGACGGTACCGGTCGAGGAGAAAGGGGCCGACGGCGTGGATACGTACTTCTTGGGCGGCCGTTCGCTCGGTGAGAAGGTTCCCGATGAGACGGCTGGCCCGCACGTGCTCGATCCAGCTCATCATCGACACATAGCGTTCCTGTGCCACCCGCATGGCGCCCCAACCGCGGGGCGCGGCGATGACCAGCAGCATGGGCAGCAGCGCCGGA
Organism: Streptomyces sp. NPDC090032; assembly: GCF_044748025.1. Taxonomy (NCBI): domain Bacteria; kingdom Bacillati; phylum Actinomycetota; class Actinomycetes; order Kitasatosporales; family Streptomycetaceae; genus Streptomyces; species Streptomyces sp. NPDC090032. The sequence continues at coordinate 35,538 of NZ_JBIVFF010000025.1, forward strand.
TGCAGAACGGTGAGCACACCGGCCGTGGCGATCAGCGAGATGCTGCTGTTCAGCGCGGAGACACAGGCGCCGATCATGCGGCGCGCGGAGGCGGGCCCGTACTGGGCGATGTCGATCAGGCGGCGGAAGTCCGGGTCGTCGATGGCTTCGAGTTCGACGGCGGTTGCCGCGGCCAGGTACTGCGTGGTTGCGATCCGCTCGACCTTCGGCTCCAGGCGGCCGGCCCGAGAGGTCGACCAACCGGCCAGGGCGGAGTTCACGACGGCGACGCCTGCAGCGGCGAGCAGGCCCGGCAACAAGGCGTGCAGCCGTTCGACAGCGTCTCCGGCCCCTAAGAGCGCGTGCATGACGGCGTTGACGGCAAGCAGGCCGACCGCGGCGGCGATGCCCTGGCCGAGTTCGCTGATCGCCACCGCCATGAGCGCACGACGATCCGCGCTCCAGGCCATCCGCAGGGTGGCGCTGACGAGTCTGGGCATCTGGCGCAGCGCGGAGCGCATGGTCAAGTCCAGGCCGGCGTGCTCGTGTTGGGACCAGCCCATGTCGTAGCGCAACGGCCCGCCGAAGAGTTCGCGTTCCGCATCGGAGACCTGAGGCTCGGCCATGCGGACCTTGCCGAAGAATCGCTTCATTCGCTGCCTCTCTGGGACGGCCAGTTGAGAGCCCGGTAGGACGGGCCGTGGGTGAGCATGTGGAAGACGGTGGCGGTGTACGGGTGGCAGTCCGGCGCGGGTTTCTCCATCGGTACCCAGAACAGACCCTCGTGCTTGTCCGGCTCGGCGCTGTGCGGCTCGCCCTCCCAGGACTGGGCGACGAACACGGCGGTGGTCCGGTCCAGGCCGTCGCCAGGTTCGCGGTGGTGGGTGAGGCCGTAGAACTCCTGCTGGTCAGCGCTGATGCGGACCCCCGTCTCTTCTTTCGCTTCGCGCCGCGCGGCGGGATCGAGCGGTTCGCCGGCTTCCAGATGGCCGCCCACGACGGTGAGTTGTCCCGGTGCAAGGGCCGCGTCCGGTTTGCGGCGGACGCACAGCGCTGCGCCGTTCGCACCGAGCAGGACCTGGGCCACGTCAGCGATCAGCAGGTGAGGCGCGGCGCTCACAGGCGGCCCTTCTGCAGCAGGCGTTCGACGGTGCGCCGGCCGCGTGCCGTGACGAGCGGGTCGCCGTGCCGGGGGCCGTGGGCGAGAGCGCTGGCGGCGTCGGCTGCTGCTAACGCTGCCAGCGCGTACTCCTCTGTCGCGGACAGAGGCCGGCCGTGCCCCTCGAACAGGGTGCTTCGTAGTTCGGGGGTGGTCCGGCCACAGCGAGGTGGCGAGTTTCCCGAAGTCAGCGACGAGGGGGCCTGGTTCGCTGCGCTCGAAGCCGATCAAGGCGCAGCGTCGGCCGTTCCAGACCAGGTTGCGCTCCCAGAAGTCCCCGTGCCGCCACCCGGCCGGCAGCGGTCCGCCGCCGGGCAGCGCGCTCACCAGGTGTCGCAGCAAGTCCGCTTCCGTAGCGGACAGGTGGTCCCCGGCCTCGGCGAGGTGCATGTCCAGGCCGGCCACCGTGTTTTCGGCGACTCTGTCGGCTTCCGGCTGGACCAGGGCACCGGTCATTGCATCGTGGAAGCGGCGCAGGAGCCGGCCGGCTTGCCGGTGGGCCGTGCGGCGGCGCGCGCGTGACCCCTCCTCCTTCAACGGCTCACCGTCCACGGCGGTCGGGATCAGGGCGAGCAGCTCCGCGGAACTGTCGCGCCGCACCGGGGCATTGCCGTGACCGAGGTGAGGAACGGCCACCCGGTAGGCACCGGTCTCGCGCGTACACAGGATCAGCTTGGGCGCCACTTTCACGTCGTGGTCGCCGGCGCGTCCGGTCACCCTCCACACCTGGGAGGCTTCGCGGTCATGCGAGGAGTCCCGCACACCGTCCATGGGGCCCAGCACGCTCTCCACCCAGGCGTGGAGGGGGAGGGCAGACGCGTGGAGTCCGTCATGCCAGGTACCTCGTATCCGGTCGTGATCCATCGGCGAGCAGGGCGGCGCGGCCGGAGGTGAGGAGAAGGCTGGCGCCCGAGGAGACAGCGGTGTCCTCGAACGCAGGATGAACGAGCGCAGGGCGGCGTACGGGATGCATGGGACTCCTCAGGGACGAGATGCGGACAGGTGATCGGGTAACGGCGGTTCTGCTGTAGCCGTAACGGGTGGAGGCGGGCGAAATCTAGAACCTGATTTCGAATACCGGGCCCGCTCCTTCTGTGGTCGGGTGAGGCGGGCTGTCATGCTGTGTTCGATCACTCATGTGGGTTGCGGTACCTCCTGCGGGGGATTGCCGGGGGCCGCCTGGTCGGTCATGGCGTGGCGAGGTCTGGGCGGAGGGCGACGGCGTCGCGAAGAAGGCTGCGCTTCGAGTAGAAGGTGTGCTCGACCGCCCAGCCGTGACTGCCGAGGTACTCGCAGAGCCAGCTGTCGATCCGCTTCATCTCGATGAGGACCTCGTCCTGGTCGCGGTCGTGGTCGAGGATGCTGCGCGAGCGGAGGCACTCCAGCTCGCACTGGGAGAGCACCACTTCGGGGGCCGCCAGGAGGGCGCAGCGGTCGAGGAAGATGCCGTGGACTGTCCGGTCCGCATCGACTCGCACTGGCTGTCGTAGCGGACGCGTTGGAAGGGCGGCATGCATGGCCTGGACTGGAGGCCCAGATCTTCGCCCAGAAACGTCTCGCAGCGGTCGGCTTCCACCGACGCCGTCTCCGCGTCGGCTTCGCGGGGTCAATGCCGCGTGCGCGCACGGAGCGACAAGTTCCTGGGTTGCCTCGGCCGGCTTGACCAGGTGAATCCTGCTAAGCCTGTAGCCGTCGGGGACGCCGTGTCGAAGCGAGCTGCTGCGCGCCGCGCAGCGCGGACGCTCCCGGCGGTGCCGCGACTCCAAGTTGGCTGCTGTGACCGCGAAGGCGCCGCGCGAGTTCCTCCACGCCGCCGGCGCTCTCCGGCAGCGGCGAGTCCTCGCCCAGCACGAGTGCCGCCGTCTCCGCCGCGGCCACCGCCTGATCTCGCCGCACACAGGCCGGCCCCATGGCGAGGTGGCCTGCCTGCCCTGGCCACCGCGGTGACGGGTCTCCCTATGCAGGACCAGCGAGAGACGCATGACACAACTCCTGTTCGGATTAAGCCAAGTTGAGTGGGATTAGCCATGGAGTGCCGACGACAGACGGGCGAAGTGATTGATCCGACCGTTACGTTGAGCGAACCGTGCAACTCCGTCGAGGGGTATGCCCGCACGGCTTCCACTCCGCGCGTGACCAGCAGCGCGGCGGAGTCTCCGGGCGCTCGGCCCTGGCTGGCCGCCTTCGCGACGAAGCCGTCCCCCTGCTCGGCGGCCGATTTCGTACCGAACGGCACCGCCGGGACACGCACTCCGCCGTCGCGGAGTTGACCTACCTCGCCGGCTGGACGGCCTTCGATGCCTCCGAGCACCGCACGGCCCAGCGCTAACTCACCCCCTTGCCGCCCACATCGTGGCCGAAGCCGGCGACGGACCGCTCGGCGGCCACATCCTGCGCGCCCTCGCACACCAAGCAGCGGACCTCGGGCACCCGCGCTGAGCACTCGCTCTGGCCGACGCCTCCATGTCCCGGGACCGCTACGGCCAGGCCGGCCACCGCGAGAAAGCCCTGCTCGGGATCGTCCACGCCAAGGGCGCTCGCGGCCGACGGCGACCGCCCCGGAACTCTCGCGGCCATCAGCCCGAGCGGAGGGACCTCGCCCGCGCCGATATCGACGATGCGCCACGCCGCGTGGACTTCTTCCAGGAAGCCTCCCTTGCCCACGAGACCGCATGCGCCCTGCGTGACATGGGCCAACCAGTCGACTCGGAGATCCACTTCCAGCGCAGCGTTGCCACCTGCCGCCGGCAGCAGTGCGCCCGCACCCACAGCGTGACCCTCGGCTACCTCGGCGCCGTCCAGGTCCGGCAAGAACGCCTCGATGAGGCATGCGCTACCTGGGGCCAAGCTCTCGATGCCATGGCTTGCGTCCAGTCCGGCCGCGTCCGCGACGTCATCGTTCGGATGCAGAGCGACCTCTCGCCCGTTCGGCAATGCGGGGGCCGCCACGTCGCCGAACTCGACAGCCGAGCACGGGAGATGCTGCGGGCCATAGGCTGACCGCAGAGCAGGCCCGTCGCTTCGCGTGACGACTACCGAATACGCAACTTTGAGGGAGAGGAACGAGCCCCGATGGCGACGTACGAGGTCGAATCGATCGCAACGGTGGTCGGCGGCCACACCCGCGTTCAGGACGACTACCAGGGCGGGGTCGAATCTGTCATCCGGCTCAACGAGGCGTACCCCCTCGAAACACTGCAGGGCATCGAGGAGTTCTCCCACCTGACGGTGACGTGGCGCTTCCACCTGGCGCGATCCGAAGATGTCCAGTTCCACGCGCGCAGCCCGCGGGGGAACCCCAACTGGCCGGCGACCGGCACCTTCGTCCACCGCAACCACCGTAGGCCCAACCAACTGGCCATCAGCTACCCGCGGCTGCTCAAGGTGCGCGGTCGGGACCTCCTGGTCACGGATCTTGACGCCGTCGACGGGACGCCCGTCATCGATCTGGCGCCTTGCTTCGAGCAGATGGGGCCCCAAGGACCAGTACGTCAGCCGGCCTGGCCGGGAGAGATGCTTGCCACCTACTGGCTTGACGCTTCGAAGCGTCCGTAGCCCGGCGGCTGGGGGAGGGGGCTCGCCGACGCGGGCGAGCGCCGGCCTTCCTCTCGCTGCGATGGGAGTCCAAGCGGTCCCCGACGGCATCGTGCTGGACTGCCCGGCACCACCGTCCGGTCAATAATTCGCTGTGCCCGTGGAAGGGGCGTCCGTAGGGTTCCCGCACGACGGATGAGAGTCAGCGGTCCGTGCGAGCGGCCATCCCACGCGCCACAATCGCCCACCGACCCCGGAAGAACGGGCCCATCTGCCACTGTTCCCCAGCAATGAGCACAACAGCGACAGCCGTCGGCCCCTGTCCTACCAGTGGTTCCACCGGGGCTTCAAGGCATGGATCAACGACCTCGACCCTCCTCTACTGGAGACGCAAGCGCGAACGCTGGCGACTGCTGGCTGAGGGCGCCCCGGACGACGCCACCGCCGACTACCTGCACGCCTACTTCGAACCCACCGCCCGCGCGACCTGGGACCGATGGCGCAGGACTGGTGGGCCGCCTTCGGCGTCGGCGAGAACGACAAGACGATCTGCTGCGCCGACACCAACGGGGTCGCGATCGTGTGCCTTCAAGTCCTGCACCGACTCCTGGAAGGAACACGTCAGGAGGCGGCAGAGCTGCGACAGCGCCTCGACAGGCTGGAACAGCATGCCGCCCCTGAGGACGCAGCCCACACGCAGACTGATCCTGGGCGGCGGAGAGAATCCGCCGCCCATAGGTAGATGTAGGTAGATGCGCCCACGCCTGCGCCACGGAGCACGGGGAGGCGAGCCTCCAGGAGCTCCCCGACGGAGGCAACCGTGCACGCCAAGCGGTGTGGCCAACTATGACGCTCTGACTGGCTAGCGTTCTACTTGGCCCCTGAGCGCTCCAGGTGGCCCTGGCTCTGTTCACGAGGTACGACAGCAGATATGCACCTCCCTCGAGCAGCGCGTGGACGGCGGCGTGTTCGATGTTCATGAGGAACGACAGCGGCCGTGGGGCGGGTCGGCCCTGTAGTCGCATCCACCAGTCGAGGGCTGTGCTCGATCACAGCCGGGTGGCCAGCCAGATGGTCACCGCCGCGGTGACGGTGAGTCCGGCGTTGAGCGCGACCCGGCGGTCTTCGCCCATCAGGTGAACGGTGATCGCGCCGGTCTGAAGGAGTACGAAGCCGATGGCCGCGGCCATCGCCAACGAGGGAGCGATGCCGGTCAGCTTCGGCAGGATCAGGCCGGTCGCGCCGAGGATTTCGACCGCCCCCAGCGCCCTGAGAGCAGGCAAGGGTATGCCGTCGACCCAGGCCATCATCGGCCGGAGTTGATCGCGGCTGCGGATCACCTTCAGCGTGCCTGCATAGAAGTAGAAGAGCGCGAGCAGTCCCGCGACGATCCAATAGGCGATGTTCATGGTTCCCGTTCATGGACCACAGGTTCATGGGGCCCTGTCGATTAGCTCGCACACCAGAAGAGACCTCGTGTAGGCACGACCCGTCGTCCGAGGGACCCCGACGCGCGGGCTGCCGCCGACGCCGAAAGGCGGCAACGCCACCGCCCTGCCGGTCCAAGGGAGGGTGGCCGGGCACATGCTGTGCCGTCGGCTTCAGGCGAGGCCGGTGGCGGGCTCGGTCGCGTAGCGGCTCATCGCGTCGATGTGGGCCTGTTGCGTCAGAGGCCGGCCGCCGGCGAGCGCCTCCTGGAGTTCTCGGAAGTACTGCACGTACAGGTCGGGGGTGAATGTGCTGAGCATGACGGCCGGTTGGTCGGTCAGGTTGGCGAAGGTGTGCGGGGTTCCGGGCGGAACCATTACGAGCGTGCCCGAGGCGGCGTCGTAGTCCTCGTCCCCGACGGTGAACCGCACGGTGCCGGAGAGGATGTAGAAGCCCTCGTCGTGTCGGGCGTGGCGGTGTTGCGGCGGTCCCTGGGTGTGCGGGGCGAGGACGGACTCGGCGATCGCGAGGCGGTGCCCCGTGTGGCTGCCGTCTTCCAGAACGCGCATGCGCGTGGTGCCCAGAACGATCGTCTCGCCGTCGCCGGGACGCACCACCGACACAGCGGGGTGGGTCTGCGGCTCGCTGCTCTTCGCTTCTTCGGTCATGCTCACAAGTGCACCGCCCGGCACTGCCGGTGTCCAAGACCCATCCCGCGGCGCCGATACCTCGTGGGTATCGTTGCAGCGTGGAGCTACGGACCTTGCGCTACTTCGTGGCGGTCGCCGAGGAACTCCACTTCGGCCGGGCCGCCACCCGACTGCACATGAGTCAGCCGCCGCTGAGCCGGGCGATCAAGCAGCTGGAGGCCGATGTCGGGTCCCTGCTGTTCGTCCGCTCGCCTACGGGGGTCACGCTGACTCCCGTGGGCTCGGTACTGCTCGACGAGGCGCGGGCCCTGCTCGACCATGCCGACCGCGTCCGGGTGCGCGTGAGCGCGGCGGCCGGCGTCGCGACCATCACCATCGGCATCCTGGGCGACGGCACCGACCCGGGAGTGGCCAGGATGGCCGCCGCCTACCGCCGAAGCCGCCCCGGCATCGATATCCGCATCCGCGAGACCGATCTGACCGACCCAACCTGCGGGCTGCGCGCCGGAGTGGTCGACGTCGCGCTGACTCGGGCGCCGTTCGACGAGACGGCCCTGACGGTGCGTGCGCTGCGGACCGATCCGGTCGGCGTGGTCCTGCGCGCCGACGATCCGCTGGCCCGCCGCGACGGGCTGCGGCTGGCCGAGCTGAGCGACCACCCCTGGTTCCAGTTCCCGCCGGGCACTGACCCCATCTGGCAGTCGTACTGGAACGGTGGCAGGCCGCGCGAGGGCCCAGTGGTGCGCGCCGTCCAGGAATGCCTGCAGGCCGTGCTGTGGAACGGCACGGTCGGCCTGGCCCCGCTCGGACACGACCTGCCGGCGCAACTGGCCGTGGTGCCGCTGATTGACATGCCGCCGAGCCGAGTGGTGGCGGTGTGGAACGAGGGTGACACCAACCCTTTGATCCGATCCTTCATCGAGATCGCGACAACCGCGTACCGTCACTGAGCACCGGCAACCGGTGCTGCCGCAGCTCGTGAACAATCCGGACGCTGCGCCCTGAGGGACCGCCTCCCGAAGTGGGGTTCTGGCTCAACTTCTGTGGTGACGCCCAGATGCTCGATGGACCAGGTCGGCGCGCGCAGGGACCAGCAGGTCAGAGTGTTCGTCCGATGCGGTCATGAACGCGCACAGCACAGCTCCTGTGTTCTCGACCCACGGGCTGACGGGCTGACGGGCTTGCGGGCGATCATGCGGACGTTCCGCGGACACCCCGAACCCGGCGAGCACGCCGTCCCCGGACATGCGGTGCAAGCCGCGGACGGGTGGCCTATGGCAGTGCGGTCCTTGTTATGCGTGGGGATGTCGCGGTAGATGTACGCGGCAATGGTCAGGGCCGTGAAAGGGAAAGGTCATCCGCGTCAGCAAGGGCAGCAGATGCTCGGGAATGGTGGCCTGGGCATGCGGGGTGAGCTGCCCGGCGGAAAGACGGTGGCCGGTGAGCTTCTCGACCAGGACGAGGCCGAGCGAGTAGGCGTCCGAGGCGGGCGTGGCGGCGCGTCCCTGAAGCTGTTCGGGGGCCATGTAGGCGGGGGTGCCGAAGACCTTCCCGGTGGCGGTGCCGAGGTAGACGTAGCGACGCTTGTCGTATCGGAGGCCACTGCCCGGTGTTGCCTGAGCCGGTTGATCGCACGTTTGACGGTGTTGCGTTTCTTGTACCGCTCTTCGTCGAAGCCGGGTGGCCGTGCGCCGCGTGATCCCTTGCACGGGCGGGCGGTCTGGCTGTCCGTCTTCTCCGGAATGGTGTGTCGGACGGTGGTGAACCCGCCGCGCGAGCGGCCCAGGCCCTCACCTCCCGCACCGCCTCCACCAGGCGGGCATGCAGGCTCTGCCACGCGGTTTCGTCCTGATGTTCTGTTGGCTCGGCCCCCTTTGACGTGGAGGTCGTGCGGGCACCCGCCGCATGCTGATGCGCCCGCACGATGGTGGAGTCGACCGAGACGTCCCGGTCGATCTCACCCGCTCCATCCGCCGGGGCCTGGACCTGCTGGAGCAGACGCTCCCATGTCCCGTCGGCCGACCACAGCCGGTGCCGTTCATAGACGGTCTTCCACGGCCCGAACCGTTCGGGCAGGTCACGCCACTGCACCCGTCCGAACCCGGTGCAGAGTCCGGTCGATCACCTGCCGGTGATTCCGCCACCGACCGCAACGCCTGTTGCCGGCCGGCAGGAACGGCCGAAGCCGTTCCCCCCCCCATTGACGGGGACTGAACTGCCGACCACTAGTCCCGGACTGGAGCCCCACCCATGTGGTAACAGCTGTTACCATCGTGGTATGGCGAAGAAACCACAGCTGGGCGCGCGGATGGACGGGGAAGTCGCGGAACTCGCGAAGAAGCGTGCCGCCGACCTGGGCCTGAGTGTTGGTGACTACCTCGCCCGCCTGGTGCGGGACGATGCCAGTGGCCTGCGCGCCCGCGCGGTGGACGCGGCTGCCCGCTTCCTGGCCGAACACCAAGAGGTCTTCGACGACGCCGAACGGGCCCAGGAGACAGCTCGGGAAGCGCGCGCGGCCTGATGGAACTGCACATCGACGTTCCCTGGATCCTTGAGGTCACAGAGGTCGCCGGAGCGAACGATCCAGCCCCCGACGACTACGGTGTTCCCGTTTCGGCAGTGGCCCGTCACCGGGCCGAGCTGCTCGAGCAGCCCGTCTACGACGGCCCGTACGCCAAAGCCGCCGCCCTGGTCCACAGCCTGGGCCGGTGTCGCTGGCTGGAGCGCTCCAACCTGGCCGTCGCCGCCGCTACCGGCGTCATGTACCTCGACGCCGCCGGAATTCCCGTCAAGCCCGCCCGCGAGGACGCCATCGCCCTCAAAGACCTGCTCCTCGACCCCGCCTGCACCGCCGGGAAAATCGCCGCATTGCTACGGACCTGGCCCACCGTCACCTGACGCCCCATACCCGGCGCCTCCTCAGAGCAGTACCACTCGCGCGGGCCGGCGCCCCGGACCGTGCGCTGACAGGCCTGGCAGCCGTCGCCAAGTCCATGGCAAGCGATGGCACTGCGTGCGAGCATGAACGCGTCGGCCCGCTGGCTCCCCCGTGGCAGGGACCGACACATACCCGGTGTCGTGTGCCCGTGAAGTGGCGATGCCCTATCGCCGTGAGCTGCGGTTCGCCAGGTAGGCAGGGACGGAGATCGGCCCTGTCGCCCCCGTGCCCGCGAGGATGGTCCGACGCTGGCGTCCACGCTGCGCCACGAGCTGTCGTCGCCCCCGCGCCTACGGGGATGGTCCGGATGGAGCCACAAGGCTGGGCCTCTGGTTGCTGGTGCCCCCTGCGTCTGCGGGGTGGTGTCCGCGCCCAGGGCCTGCTCGCGATCCGTTCAACGCGTGTGGGGGTGCCCGCCGTTGCCGATGAGCACCCCCACACCTTCATGACCGCGCGTGGGTCAGCCGCGGATGATGTTCTCCGCCTGGGGGCCCTTCTGGCCCTGGGTGATGTCGAAGGTGACCTTCTCGCCTTCGCCGAGTTCGCGGTAGCCGTTGCCGCTGATGTTGGAGTAGTGGGCGAAGACGTCGGGGCCTCCGCCGTCCTGCTCGATGAAGCCGAAGCCCTTTTCGCTGTTGAACCACTTCACGGTGCCGCTGGCCATACGTCTGTCCTTCACATCACCCGAGCTCGTCCACGCCGGGAGAACTCGGTCTCTATGCGCTCTTGGGAATGAGCGCTACTACGCGCCTCATCCTGCCCCACACCGTGGCCTCCGCGCCTGCGGGGATGGTCCGATGGTCTACGAGCAGGGCCTCCAGCGCATCAAGTCGACCCCGCGCCCGCAGGGATGGTCCGCGCTTGCCCCTTGCGGCTCGAACCGAACGGTATGTCGCCCATCCGCCCGCGGGCGGATGTGTGCGGGCTCACCCGTGGATTGCCTTGCCGCTCCAGTGAGTCGTTCGGTGCGGGTGTAGTTGGCATCGGCTGCGGGTTGAGTGCAGGGTCCGGCACGTAAGTCGTTCCGTGAGGGGCTTTTCAACTGCGTACATAACAGTGGGTGATTGATCGAGATGCAGGGGGTGACGGGGCCTGTTTCTCTGGTGTGGCCCGCTCTTCCTCATCACCCAAGGAGTGATCATGAGCGTTGCAGGCGAGTCCGGTCGTGCCCAGCAGATGCGCGCCAAGGCTCAGGACATGGAACAGGCCGCGGAACGCGCCACTGACCCGCAGGAGCGTCAGCGTCTGAAGGACAAGGCCCGCCAGCTCAAGGAGCAGAGCGAGCATGCAGGCGGTGCGGGCTCGCGGGACATCGACCCGACGGTGTCGTCCCGGTAGTTCCTAGCACAGACACCGGCCGGTGGCCGGCCTCCGTGACCTTCTGGCACGCGAGAGGCCCCCGGCCGGTCACTGCTGTCTTCCCTCAGTCGCCCGCGGTCCCGGCAGCGGTCCTCATGCAGTGCGGCCCCGGCGCCAGGGCAACAGGGGGCGCGATCGGCCATTACACCCGGCGGATGTGCGTGCGAGTCAGCAAGGCCGGGTGGTTCGGCAGTCTGGGCCGCCCGTGGGCGGGATGCGCGGCGACCTCGTCGAGGAACTCCTTCCTGTTCTGGTCGCAGTACGCCTTCGAGGCCGGGCAGAAGAAGCACGCTGACATGAGCGGGGAGGTAGAGGCCACGGGGGTAACGGCGGGGCATTGCGCAGGTTCCTGCTGACCTTTCCGGACTCTTAAGGGACCGGGGCAAGGCCGGCGAACTCGGCCGGTCGCGTGGCCGGTTGCACGCCTGATTGCCCGAGGCAGTCTACGGGCCTGTGCGGACGGCCCGTAGGCGCACCCGGCGAGATGTGCCCCCGCTGCACTACTGAGCCCTGGCCGGCCTGAAGGCCGCGCACCACAATGAGGCGACGTCCGAACAGTGTCCAGGTAAGTAAGAACGGGCTCAGGCGCCGCGCTTGCGCAGTCCCGCGGCCGCCAGTACCACCGTCGGCACCGACACCAACACAGCCCATCCCAGGCGTCGTGTCTGGAATGAGGCGCACGTCGTCTCCGCGCCCTTCTCCATCGACGCGTAATTGGGGGTCCATTCGGTGCCGAGGACGGAGTGGCACTTGGAGAGGGGGTAGCCCGAGCTGATGTCGGGTGCGCTGGTCAGCAGCCAAAGGGTCACACCGAACCCGGCGCACGCGAGAAACCATATGAATGTTCTGGTCATGCCGTGACCCTAGACGTTCGATCTTGAGTTGCGGCTCGTCACAGGCTTATAGGTCGTTTCATCCTGTTGTTTCACCCCGGGGTGCGGCTTTGATTGCCTGGTGTCGGGTCGCGCCAGGAGAGGGTGCTTTCGCCGGTAAGGCGGCGGGCCATGAGTTCGGTCATGGCCAGGTGAATCATGGCTTCGGAACTGTGTGGGTGGGTTTCGTAGTCGCGGGCCGGGCGGCGGTGGAGCATGAGCCAGCCGTAGGTCCGCTCGACGGCACAGCGTTGCGGGATGGGGGTGAACCCTTTGGCGCCGGACGGGCGTTGGACGATTTCGAGGTCGATGCCGGGTGGCGGCGTGCGCGACGAAGTGCTTGCGGTAGCCGCCGTCGACCCAGACCTTGCGCTGGCCGGGATGGTCGGCGGCGGTCTGGTCCAGGAGGAACTTGGCCAGTGGTGGAGTCCTCCTGGACGCCGGCTGCCGTGACCAGCACCGCCAGCAGCAGCCCGAGGGTGTCGGTGATGATGCTGCGCTTGCGGCCCATGATCTTCTCGCCCGCGTCGATGCCCTGACGGCCAACCCCGGCCTGCACGACGAGATCACCGCGCCTCGGGCAACGTGCTGCTGGCCGAGACGCTGGAGCCCATCGTGGGACGGGTCGACTGGCTGCGCCGCAAGATCGAGGACTTCACCCTCATCCACGCGGAGCACGAGGCCCTGGCCGACGCGATCACCAACGGCGACCCCGACGCAGCCGCCACCGCGGCCCACCACCACGTACGCGCTTCCCGGGGACGGACGTTCAGGGGGGCTCTTCGACTGAGAGGGCCGCGGCGAACTTCTTTGGGAAACGCCCGAGCGGACCGGCCGTCACCCCTTACGACATTGGGATCTATTAGCGGCAGAGAGGGTGCGGCTGCTTGAGGGGCGATGTGCCTGGTCGCCTCTGGGCTCCCAGGGCCGGGGTGTCAGTGGTTCATGCAACGGTGCCCCCATGGAACCTCCGGGAGTGATTGAGGCACTGCGGGATCGGATCCAGGCGCGCGATGGGTCAGGGTCGCCGACCTGGTCGCCGAGGACGTCGTGGTCGAGTGGCCGGTCAGCGCGGAGCGCATCGTTGGCAACAAGAACTTCGTCGCGGTGAACAGCGAGTACCCGGGGGCTGGTCGATTCGGGGGCTGCGGATCGTGGCTGACGGCAGCGAGTTGGACTCCGAAGTCGAGGTGCCGCATGACGAGTTCGGCGTGTTCCGCGTGGCCTAGTTCTGGACCATCCAGCAGGGACGGATCGTGCGTGGCTGGGACTACTGGACGAGTGTTGGGGCTGATCCGCGCCCGGATTGGCGGGCGGCTCTGGTTGAGCCCATGTGAAGCGGTTGACGCTCGCAGCGAAGTCCCGGCCGATTTGGTCGTGCCGTAGCAAGGGCCATGCGGGTTGGGTGAGTTGTGAAGCTCACCTGGGCCCGCGCGGGCCCGCTCCCATCCTTGCCTTGTCCGGTGTCTCCCGCGCACGCGTCGGCGAGTTGTTCGCCGAACTCGCCGCCCCGTGGGAGGCCGCGCGGCAGCCCGGACTTCGCGAAGCCCGAGGTGGAGAACGCCGCAGGGCGGCCGGCGCCGGGCGCAAGCCGAAGCTGGTCTTCTGCGACCGACTGCCTCTTGCCCTGGTGCACCTGCGCCATCGACTGCCGCACGAGGTCCCGGCCGAGCTGTCGCGCTTGCTCGTAGCCGACTTCGATCCGTCCGTACGCGGCATCGTGGCCCAGCCTGTCCTGCTGAAGGCCGCTGTGGAGGGGCAGGCCCGCAAGCACATCCCGGATTACATCTTGACCACTGAGCAGGGTCCGGTAGTGGCGGATGTGAAGCCGCACAGCCGGCTGTCCACCCCAGCTGGTGGCGTTCACGTTCGTGTGGACCCGCAGGCGGTCGAGTCGCGTGACGGGGGCTCAGCGCCTCGTCTCGTACCTGGTCAGGGCCACGCCGCAGGGGAGCGTCCGCGTCTCCACCAGGTTCAGGTTCACCCAGTTGTCCAGGGCGGTGAAGAATGGCGTGCCGCTGTCCACCAGGACCGGCGCGGTGGCCAGCACGTACTCGTCGATCAGCCCGGCCCGCATGGCCGCTCCGGCGAGCGTTGCGCCGCCGATGTTCATCGCGCCGCTGTCCTCGGCCTTGAGAGTGCCAGAGATCCGGTGCATCTTGTTGACACCTAATTAGTTCGGATCTTAGGTTAACCAATTAGCTCAGGGAAGCAAGCCCATGCTCGGGTGCGAACAATCTGCATCCTGGTGGGACAAGCGCCGGTGGAAGGATGATCATTACCCGCAGATGGACACCGCCGGCCCGGACGGCGTTCGCAGCTGCGCCGACTCTCGCGCCGGGCGATACCACGTTCTCGCGCCCTGCCCGCAGCATCTCGATGGACTTGACGTGCCTGGACGGCGATCGCACCGTTCAACTTGCCACCTGCGATGGCTCGGTGACCCAGGCCTGGCGCTGGGGACGGCAGCGCCAGGGCGGCCGGCGTGCAGCTGGATACCTCCGGCGGGTCCACCGCGAACGGTGCCCCGATCGACCGCGACGCGTTGTGCCGACCAGGCCAGCGGTGGCAGCCGCGGCGCCGAGGGCGGCGGCCGCGACGAGAGCAGGCCGCGACGGCACAAGGTGCCCCGATCGACCTCGACGCGTTGCGCCAGGGGCAACCTGGCAGAAGTTCGGCCACTTGCCGGACGGCACCGTCTACGCTGCCGCACCCTCAGCCTCACCGGCAACAGGGGCAAGGCGGCCGGACGACGCCCCGGACTCTGTCGGCCCAGTCCGGCGATGTCCCACAGGCCCAGCTCGGCCTGGCTCCCGGCGCAGGCTGGGACACCTGGGCCACCACAGACGTTCCTGCCGCCACCGGATCGGAACTTGGCGCGGTCCTCCGCCTCCAGCGATGACGGCTCGTACCGGATCGCCGACGCCGCCACGGCCAACTCCTGGGCGTGGACGTCACATCGAGCAGCCCCCGGGCGTGGGAGGCCGCTCCCAAACGCCACCGTGGCCGGCACGGGCGGCCCCACCGTCGGCCAGCAGTGGTTCGTCATCCCCGGCAAGTCCGCCAGCGACGCGGCCACCGGCACGTACCGGCTGGTCAACCGCTGCACACATGTCCTCACGCTGCCGAGTCCGAGCGCTCTTCACGATGTTGCTCAAGCGTATGGGCCTCGTGTCGGCGCATTCCTCTCCGCTCAAGAAAGGCGACCTGGATGAGTAGAGTTCGCGTACGGTCCGAAGTAGGAAGAGTCAAAATCGCGAGTAGGCGTGCGACCGTTCATACCTGGCGTGCGGTGACCGTGGCAGTGGCGTCCTTTGCCCTGTTGAGCACCCTTGTCGCTGCCGCACCACCTCGCGCGATGGCGGTCGCCAAGGGTTTCACGGAGATACAGCCGGCCAATGTTCCCTACAAGCTGCCGGTCGTACTGCCATCGGAAGTTCACTCACCATCGGAGGACCCTCAGGCTCCCTATACCCGGACGGTCGTAGGGCTGATCAAACAGCTGTTGCCGTCGAATCCTCCGACTCTGGGCCAGCTGCAGAACGCCTTGCAGATTCTCGACGGCACCGACGGGTACAAGTACAGTGACGGCCACTCTCCTGTGGCAAGTTGTCACCAGACCGGCTCCAATGTCGCTCCGAGTGGCACTACACCAGCCATCTCGCCGTTGTGCTGGACCGACGGAGCCGGCGTCGAGTTGTTTGCGGGGCCGCAGCGTGGACAGTCCACAGCCGCCACGCAGAATTCTGCGGTGGCCGGCTCATTCGACCGCAGTTTGGGTAACGCCTGGGGCCAGGTGCAAGGCGCCGAGGCGCGCGCACATATGGCTACCGGTCTATTGGGCCCGCAGGTAGATACGGACATCTTCCCCAACTGGGCTCGCGCCAGTGACGAAACGGGGGAGGACCCCTACCTCGGCGGCGAAACAGCAGCGTCCGAGGTCAACGGGATCCAGGGCCGGCACGCGATGGCTCAGACCAAGCACATTCTGGGCTATTACGGAAACGATATCAACCAGCCGGTCCAGATAGCGGATCAGGCGATACGCGAGCTATTCGCACCGCCCTACGAGAGTGCCGGAAAAAAGGGCTCGACGGCGTCGTACATGTGCTCCTACCAGAAAGTTCAAGTCCCCGACGCACCGAATACAACGCTGGGGCAACTCACCCAGAAGAGCCCGTTCGGCAGCACCACAGCGCAGACTCGCAACCTTACCGACGCCAACTTCGCCTGCGGAAACCCCCTGGTCCAGGATCAACTCATCCGCGGCGAATGGAACTCCAAAGCATTCGTGGGCACCGACTACCCCGTAGCCACCAGTGGCAACGATCTCGCCCAGGGCACCGAGCAGAACATGCCGGGCGCGGACCCGCGCACCGGGAGCACAAGTGTCTGGGACCAAATTCCACAACTCGTACACAGCGGCAAAATCCCGTTGCCCGTGTTTGAGCAGGCCCTCGCCCGCGTGCTCTACCAGGAAGAGCGCTTCGGTCTGCTCGGCTGCAACGACACCAGCGCTTCTTGCAGCAACCCCGGAGGCGTGAGCGGGGTACGCGATGGTTCAGCCGCTCTCCCCACCGGAAGCCCGGGATCAGATGCCGTGATAGGCACAAAACACGGCGATGCGGCGGTCGCTGAGAAGTCTGCCGAAGAAGGAGGGGTGCTCCTGAAGAACGACTCCTCGACCCTCCCCATCACGCCGACCGACCTGTCCTCAGGAGTCGCACTCAGCGGCCCTTTGGCCGAATACAACGTCGGCTCTCCCAACAATGAGGCTTCCGGCGGCTACCCCGACCGCAGCGTGATCAACACCCTCCAGCAGATCAAGACGTTCGCCCGGAACGACAGCGCCTTCACCTACAGCCCGGCTCTGAGCCCGAGCGGCTATGCCCTACCCTCATCAGCGCTGTCGACATCGACCAAGAGAGTCACCGGAGGACTTCACCGAACGGGTGGCCCCGGTGCCCCAACGACAGACAGTTCGCTCGACTTCACTACGGCTTCATCGGCCGGAGAGCTCGGCAAGGGGGACTATGTCTGGAGCGGTTACCTGTATGTACCGTCAGCAGACACGTACACGTTGCGTACCCAGAGCACGAAAAGCTCCGACGTCAGCGTTGGGCTCACCGTCGATGGAAAGCCTCAGGAAGCATCAACGCCGGCAGGTGTCTACAGCGGTCCTCGGCCCGGGATGTTTCCGATGGATATGAGCACTACCCGGGCCGGCTTCACAGCGAGCGGGCTCAATAACTCGGCATACCAAATGGGACGTCTGTCTGCCGGTTATCACTCGATCTCGGTATCGTTCTCGAACGGCAGCTCCGCGAAGGCCAGTTTCCGGCTTGCTTACAGCCGCACAGACGGCGACATAAGCGATGCTGCAGCGGCCGCGAAGGGCAAGTCCAAGGCCATCGTATTCGTTGGTGCGGGAAACACCGGTCAGCTTACTGATCCGGCGAATCCGGACATGGTTCTCGGGAAGCTGCCCGCCGATCAGGTCGCCCTCATCAAGGCGGTCGCGGCGGCAAACCCGAACACGTCAGTCGTGCTGAACACCCCAGGCCCCGTCATCACCACCTCCTGGATACACGACGTCAAGAGCGTCTTGGAAATGTGGCAGCCAGGCCAAGAGGGTGGTACGGCAACGGCGCGACTGCTGCTGGGGCTGGCGAATCCGTCCGGGCGCACGGTGACCACCTGGCCGCGAGGAGGCAAAGACACCCTGTTCAGCAACGACCAGAACCAGGGACTGTTTCCGGGAGATGCCACCGGTACCCATCCCGAGCGGGTGGGCGGAACGGAAAGGCCGACCGGACAAGTGCCGGTCTGTGAGACAGATGCGGTCTGTCAGGGCGAAGACGCCAAACTGAACGGCCCGACCATCGCTACCGACCAGAGAAACCACACCGGTTCTGGATTCGTCACCGGATTTCTCACCGACGAAGATTCATCGCGCTACCAGGTCAGTCCGAGCGCAACGGGCACGTACACACTGAGAGTTCGGTACGCCAACGCGACGGGGTCGAGCCGGTCGCTGCGCGTTGCTGTCGACTCCGGGCCGGCGAGACTGCTGCCTCTGCCGAGCACCGGAAGGCGGGGAAACTGGTCGATCGCTCAAATCTCATTGAGTCTTACGGCTGGGCCCCACACCGTGAGGATATTCCGGGGCGGCTCGGACAACACCAGCGGAAACGTCAATGTGGACAGTCTGGCATTGACGGCCCCAGGCCGTGATTTCCCCGGCGCAGCAAACGGCCTCGGTGGCTTGTTCGAATGCTCCGTCGCTGTCACCTGCGAAGTTGAACGAGGGCGAATCCGCGGAAAGGGTGTCAAGACCACTGTCGACCACAAGGGCTACACCGGTGAAGGGGCAGTCGCCGACTTCACCGAGACGGGAGACCAAACGCAGATAAACCTTCCTTCCGACGCGGGAAGCTACACGTTGCAACTGCGCTACGGCAACGCAATGGGAAGCTCGAAAACACTCACCGTCGACGTCGACGGCAAAGCCAGACAAGTCAGCCTGCCGGCGCTAAGTGACCGGAACACCTGGAGCGTCAAGACTGTTGAGGTAAATCTGACCGCCGGAATTCACAGGATCAAAATTCTACGGAGTGGCAAAGACAGCGGAAACGTCGACATCGACTCGATCGCACTGACCGCCAAGGGCGCAGCCTACCCGGCGCGTCAGGTAGCGAGTTTCGGTATCTACGCAGGCTATCGCTACTACGACCAGCTGGGTACGGCAGTACAGTTCCCGTTCGGGTGGGGCCTTTCCTACACGAACTTCGCCTACTCGAAACCGACTGTCACCGCCACCAACGACGGTGGGCTGGACGTGTCTTACACGATCAGAAACACCGGATCGCAGGCCGGTGCTGCCGTGGCACAGGTGTACGTCGGCCCACCGTCCAAACGGCCGAACGGTGCGGAATTCGCTCCACGGGCGTTGGCAGGCTTCGAGCGCATAACCATCGCTGCGGGAGCGGCGAGTGCCGTGACGACCCATGTCGATCCGCGCGCTTTGCAGTACTGGTCCACATCTAAGCAGCAGTGGACTCGCACCCACGGTGCCCGAGACGTGTTCGTCGGACCAGCAGACAGCCCGGATCAGTTGCGGCGTGCCACAGCTCCCTGACAGCTGCGGTCATCGACGCCCGGACTTCCATCCTGCACCAGCCGCGAGTTTCCGACACGGAAGCCTGCGCTCGCGCTGGGCGGACTCATCCCGGTTTCCGAGCCAGACGGCAAGTACGCGCCGGCGCGTGAGCGCGGCATGCACGCGGCACTTCTGGTCCAGGCGGGCGCGGGCCCGCAATGTCCCGCCGTGGATGCGCTGATCGCCTCGAGCGTCGACAGCGCCGCCCTCGCTGAGAACAGTCAGCGGGGGCGGCGCCGGATCTCGCTTTTTTTCTTGACGAACGAAAAGAAGCGCGCCAAGGTTTCCGTGATGGCGCGGCCCTTCGCCGCGCCGCCGAACTGGGGTGGGGAGCGATGGCTGCACGGCACACGTCCGTCGAGGACCGGTACGTCATCCGGGACCGGAACCGGTCGCTGGTCTTCGGGGCGATCATCACCAAGGGCCCGATCTCCCGCAGTGAGATCGCCGAGGTGACCGGTCTGTCGCACGGCACCGTGACCAAGGCGGTTGCGCCGATGGTCGAGGCTGGGTATGTCACGGACGAGGCGCCTGACGAGCCCCGGGATGCTGCGGAGTCGGTCAAGGGGCGCCCGCGCGTGCCGTTGAGGGTCCGGCCCGAGCGGCGCTGCGTCGTCGGCGTCAAGACCACGGGCCATGAGGTGATCGGAGTCGTGGCGAACCTCGCGGGCACGGTGGTGGTCTCGAAGCGGGTTCGGCTCGTCTCCGCCGAAGTGGCCGACGTGGTGCGCGCGATAGGACATCTGGTCAAGCAACTCGTGGGCAGTGAGGCCGGGTTGCGGGAATGTACACACGATCTGGGGGTGGTTCTCGGTGGGCATGTCGACGCGGACCGGCGGCTCGTCCACACCTCGCTCGAACTCGGCTGGCGCGAGGTGCCACTCGCTCGGCTCCTGACCGCGGAGACCGGCCTGCGGACGGTCGTCGAGAACAACGTGAACGCCCTGGCCGTCGCCGAGCAGTGGTTCGGCGCCGGAGTGGACGTGCCGTGGTTCGTCGTAGTCACCCTCGGCGCCGGCGTGGGCAGCGCGCTCGTCCTCGACGGTCAGCTGATGGGCGGAGTCCGAGGCGGGGCAGGAGAGTTGGGGCACGCGGTCGTGGAGCCCGGCGGGCGGATCTGCCGTTGCGGCAATCGCGGGTGTCTGGAGACGGTCGCAGCCGATCCCGCTATCCTCGCCTCGATCGTCGAGGCCGGCGGGCCGGACCTGGATGACATCCGTGCCGCCGCCGACCTGGCGCGGAGCGGTGACCTGGCGGCCACAGCCGCCTTCACCCGGGCTGGTACCGCGCTCGGCACCCAGATCGCAACCCTCGCCAACATCGTCAATCCGCAGCGCATCATCCTGTCCGGTGAGGGAGTGGTGAGTTCCGACTTGCTCATGACCTCCCTGCGCGAGGCGTTCGCGGCCCACGTCCTGCTACCCGCGGACCACTACGAGCTCCTCACTCACCCGCTGCCCGACGAGGCGTGGGCCCGCGGCGCCGCCATGGTCGCTCTGCAGGACATCTTCGTCGGTTCTGCGTAAGTCTTGCCCGGTCGGCGGGTGTCCGGCCCATTTCCCCTCACCACACCACGGCACTGCACTTCCTCGTACGGCGGATCCGATGGCGTACGGGCAAAGCTCCTCCTTCCTATGTGTCCCGGAGGTACCCGTGTCCCTTCAGCATGCTCTCACCCGCCGCTCCCTCCTCAGAGGGGCCTTGGCCACAGGGGCGGCACTCACTGCCACAACCGCCTTGGAGGGCTGTGCTCTGGGCGAGCACGGCGCCCAGAGCACGACCGACACCGTCGAGAAAACCGCTGACAACCCCTTCGGCCTCGCGGACAAGGGCAACGTCGAGCTCGTCTGGTTCAAGGGCGGCAGCCCGGCCTACCTGCCGGACGCGGTCGACCCGCTGTTCCGGAAGAAGCACCCGGACGTGAGGATCGAGCGCCGCTCCACGGAGCGCATGTCGCAGACCCTGCAGCCCCGCTTCGTCGGCGGCAACCCGCCTGACTGCGTGGACAATTCAGGCGCCGACTCACTCGATGTCGGGGTGCTCATCCAGGACGGTCAGGTCCTCGACCTCACCGCGCTGTACGAGGCGCCCTCCCTCGACGACCCGAAGAAGACCGTCAAGGAGACCCTGCTCCCCGGCGCCTACGAGGACACGCTCGTCGACGGCCGCCCCTACTCACTGGCGTACTACTCGCGCGGCTTCGGCCTCTGGTACGACGCCCATTTCTTCGAGGGCAAGGGTTGGCAGGTCCCTGACACCTGGAGTGCGTTCCTCACATTGTGCGAACAGATCAAGGAGGCGGGCGTGATCCCGTACGGCTTCGCAGGGAAGAACACCGCCGACTACCACAGCAACGTCCTGCTCACCTCAGCCGCCAAACTCGGCGGCCCGGAGATCCTGCGCGCCGTCGACAACCTCGAACCGCACGCCTGGGAGGCCGCGGCGATCAAGAAGGCGGCCGAGGCGTGGGCGCATGTCGGAGCCACGTACAGCGACATGAGCTTCGAAGGACTCATCCACACCGAGGTGCAACTCCGCCAGAACCAGCACAAGGTGGCGTTCTACCCCAGCGGCGACTGGCTCGAGAGCGAGCAGAAGGCATCCACGCCGAAGGGCTTCCGGTACGCGATGGCACCGACACCCAGCTTGACGTCCCATGACAAGCTGCCCGCCCACGCGATCTACGCGACCTTCGGTGGAGGCGGCACCTTCGTGCCCGCCAAGGCCAGGAATCCGGCTGCCGCACTGGAGTACATGCGGTTGATGTACTCCCGCACCGCCGCCCGTGCCTTCACCGAGGCGAGCGGTTGGTTGACCACGGTGAGCGGGGTCGCCGACGGCGTCACGTTGCCACCGGGCACGGCCAGTTCGCAGCGCGCCCTGGAGGCTGCGGGCGCCGACAACGTGCTGGTCAACTGGAAGTTCAACACCTGGTACAAGCCGCTGGCGGAAGAGCTGAAGAGTGCCGTGCTCGACCTCTCCTTCGGCCGTGCCTCCGCCGACGCCTTCGCGGCGCGCATGCAGAAAAAGGCTGACGCCATGAAGAAGGACGTGTCCGTGAAGAAGTACCGGCGCTGACCGAGCGAGAGGAGCAGTCACATGCGGCACGGCAGACACCGCTTCATCGTCGGATCCCTGGCCATACCAGTGATCCTCTATCTGGTTTTCGTGATCAGCCCGTACGTCCAGGCATTTCAGATCCCGCTGACCGACTGGCGCGGCGTCTCGGTACGGGCCAACTACATCGGCCTCGACAACTTCACCCAGATCTTCCACGACGACCTCTTCTTCAAGGCGCTTCGCAACCACGGTGCCATGCTCGTTGTCGTCCCCCTGGCCACCATCGGCCTCGCGCTCGCCTTCGCCTTCCTACTCACCGCCGCAGGAACAAAACCCGGCAGCGGCAAGGGACTTGGCGGCTCCGGCTTCTACCGCGTGGTGTTCTTCTTCCCCCAGGTCCTGTCGATCGCTGTCGTGGGCGTCCTGTTCCAGGCCGTCTACCGGCCCGACGGCTCGGGCGTCCTCAACGCCGCCCTCCACTCGGTCGGGATCGGACCCGTCGGCTTTCTCACCGACCCCTCGTACGCCCTGTGGTCGCTGATGGGCGTCATGGTGTGGGGCGGGGTCGGCTTCTACCTGGTGCTGTTCTGTGCCGGAATGGCCGCCATTCCCAAGGAACTGTACGAGGCCGCGCAACTCGACGGCGCCGGACGCACGCCTGCGCACCTTCTTCAGCATCACGCTGCCCCTGCTTCGCAACACCGTTCAGGTCGCCTGGATCTACCTGGGCATCGGAATACTCGACGGATTCGCCCTCGTACAGGTCTTGTCGGTCAACAACGGCGGCCCCGACGGCTCGACCACAGTGGTCGGTCTGCAGGTATGGCAGAACGCCTTCAGCTACTACAAGTTCGGCTACGCCTCCGCCCTCGGCGTCGTGCTCTTCTTCATCGTCATGACGATCACTGTCCTGACCCTGCGCTTCACCCGCCGTGAACCCCTCGAATACTGAGTGAGAGGCGACCTGACCGCATGAGTTCCAAAGGCCCCATGGCGGTACGTGAACTCCCTCCGCCGGGCACCGAACCCACTCCGGTACGCGTGCAAAATGAGCGCCCGCCCGACACGAACGCCCGCCGCGACGTCCGCCTCTTCACCGGTCTGGCCCATCTCGTCCTGGCCATCTGGGCTTTGATCGTCATCGTGCCACTGCTGTTCACATTCCTCGGCTCCTTCAAGGACACCGAAGAGATCTTCTCCTCACCCTTCACGCTGCCGCACGCCCTGCGCTGGGACAACTGGACGCGGGCCTGGGAGAACGCCTACGTCAGGCAGTACCTGCTCAACAGCGTCGTCGTCACGTTCTTCGGCGTCGCCGGCACCATGCTCTTCGGCTCGCTCGCTGCCTACACGCTGGCCCGCTACCGATTCCGCGGCAACCGCGCGATCTACTACATGTTCGTCTCGGGCATGACCTTCCCGGTGTTCCTCGCCCTCGTCCCGCTCTTCTTCGTCGTCAAGAACCTCGGCCTCCTGGGCACCCACACCGGCCTCGTCCTGGTCTACATCTCGTACTCACTGCCGTTCACGATCTTCTTCCTCGCCGCGTACTTCACCACGCTGCCCAGCGAGATCGCCGAGGCCGCGTTCGTCGACGGCTGCTCCCACGCGCGCACGTTCTTCCAGATCATGCTGCCCATGGCCAAACCCGCCGTCGTCAGCCTCACCATCTTCAACGTGCTGGGCCAGTGGAATCAGTACCTCATCCCGCTGGTCCTGCTTCCCGGCAACGTCCAGGACAAATGGGTACTGCCACAAGGCATCGCCAGCATCACCACCGCGGCCGGCAACCAGGCCGACTGGGGCGGCCTCTTCGCCGCCCTGTCGATGTCCATCCTCCCCGTGCTCGTGATCTATGTGATCTTCCAACGCCAGATCCAAGCCGGCCTGACCTCCGGCGCACTCAAGTAGCCCTCTGTAAGGAGCCTCACGCACATGACCCGCACCACAGACACCGACTGGTGGCGCAGCGCCGTCATCTACCAGATTTATCCCCGCAGTTACGCCGACGGCAATGGGGACGGCATCGGCGACCTCGCCGGCATCCGAGACCGCCTCAGCCATCTGCGCGCCCTGGGCGTCGACGCCGTTTGGCTCTCGCCCTGGTACGTCTCCCCGATGGCCGACGCCGGCTACGACATCGCCGACTACCGCGACATCGACCCCGTCTTCGGCACTCTCGCCGAGGCTGAGTCCCTTATTGCGGAGGCCGAGGCACAGGGCCTGAAGATCATCGTCGACATGGTGCCCAATCACTGCTCCGACCGGCACCCCTGGTTCCGGGCGGCCCTCGAAGCGGGACCCGGCTCGCCCGAGCGGCAACGCTTCCACTTCCGCCCGGGCAGGGGCGAGCAGGGCGACCTTCCGCCCAACAACTGGCAGTCCCACTTCGGCGGCCCCGCATGGACTCAAGTAGCCGACGGTGAATGGTACTTGCACATGTTCGCCCCGCAGCAGCCCGACTGGAACTGGCAACACCCTCACGTCAAAGCCGAGTTCGAGTCCGTCCTGCGCTTCTGGCTCGACCGAGGCGTGGCCGGATTCCGTATCGACGTAGCCGACCACCTCGTGAAGGCGGCCGGGCTACCGGAAACCACCATGCTGCCTGCCGGTGCGGTCCGCCCTTGGCGCGACCAGGAGGGTGTCCACGACATCTACCGCCGCTGGCGCCGCATACTCGACGAGTACCCGGGACATCGGGTCTTCGTCGCCGAACTCTGGGACGACGACCCCGACCGGTTCTCCCGGTACCTGCGCCCGGACGAACTCCACTCAGCCTTCAACTTCCCTCTGCTCCAATCCCCATGGGACGCAGATGCCCTGCGCAACGTCGTCGACACCACGCTTGCGGCCCACGCCCGTGTAGGAGCCCCCGCAACCTGGGTGCTGTCCAACCACGACACCACGCGGCACGTCACCCGCTACGGCCGCACCGACACCTCGTACGCCCTGGACGGCCGCCGCGTCCACCACGCCCCGGTCGACCTCGACCTCGGCACCCGCCGCGCTCGGGCCGCCGCTCTGCTCAACCTCGCCCTCCCAGGGAGCGCCTACATCTACCAAGGGGAAGAACTCGGCCTGTGGGAGGTCGAAGACATTCCCCTCAACCTGCGCCAAGACCCGGCCCTGCGCCAGTCGGGCGGCACTGATCCGGGCCGTGACGGCTGCCGCGTCCCCCTCCCATGGGCGGACGAGGCTCCGCCTTTCGCTTTCAGCCCACCCAGTACAGGCACCGAACCTTGGCTTCCTCAACCGCCCGCCTGGAAGGACCACACCGTCGCGGCCCAGGACAATGACCCCGGCTCCATGCTGGAGCTGTACCGCACCGCTCTGCGCATCCGCACGGGCCATCCCGACCTCGGCGACGGGACGCTGGCGTGGCTTCCCGCACCGGAGGGCGTCCTGGCCTTTACCCGCTCCTCCGCCTTTGCCTGCGTGGTGAACCTCTCGTCGCAGCCCGAACCTCTGCCCGCACACACACGGCAGCTCCTTACGAGCGTCCCTCTCGACGACGGGATGCTGCCGACCGACGCGGCGGCGTGGCTGGAACTTCTGTGACGTGAGGCAGTCCCGGGCAGACCCGCCCACGGTCCGCGCATCCGCCGCGTGCGGCATGCGCAGGAACGACCCTGGGCGGGCGACGCCGGAAGCCCGACCACCTCACCTCCCTACGACCCAGAGTCCAAGGTCCGCTCCCAGATGACTCATCAGACGCCCCCGCAACCACTCAGAACCCGTTGATGTTCCGAATTTGATCGTTGAGTTCCTGCTGGTGGGAGCAGGCGGGCCCGCACCGCCGATGGTCTTGCCGTGCTTGTGGGCGGACTCGTGCCCCTCGAAAGTTGGGTCACGGATGTACTCGCGCGCGATGCCGGACATCGCCGCCAGCGTGGTGAACGCGATGCCGGAGGGACCGTGCGAGCCCTTCACCTCCCCGGTAGGGAATTCCAGACCGACGTCACTCGCCTTCAGTTCGTCGGCGAGCATGGGAGTGCGATGCCGCGGCCGAGCCGTTTGTGTTCGTGGAGGACGAGGGTGAGGCGAACGCCGGAGGAGCGGATCTCCCAGACGAGCTCACGGCGGCCTCCAGCTCGAGGCCATTCGTTGCGCAGGAGGAGTTCTTCTCCGGGACGTGACCTCGGCTTCACCGAGGGCGTCGAGCCACGCGTCAAACTGCCTCGAGGTCGAGGCGCGGGTGTACCCGAGACGGACGTGTCCAACCGGCTCAGCGCCGACACTCGCGGGTAAGGGCAGCTCCGACCAGTACCACCCCCGGGAGGGCCCGCATCCGGTGATGCGGGCTACTGCCGGTGGTGGGTCGGTACGATTCGCCCCGGCCCACCACCGGCCCGGTGTCAGCCCTCCCGCGGGCCGACAGCCTTGAGCGTCAGGGTCTGCTCGGCGGCGGTCCGGCCGTCACCGACCGGGTTCTGGGTGGTGTCGGTCCAGGCGCGGGTGGGCGTGGTCTCGGTGAGTCTGTCCTGAACGCCCGACATGCCGAGTACCAAGCCGCTGTAGCGGTTGACCAGGCGGAACGTGCCCGTGGACCGGCCGTCGGTGGTCGTGTTGCGGATGACGAACCACTGCTGGCCCACGGTGGCCTTACGCCCGTGTGCCGCCGTCACGGTCGGTTTGGCGGCCCAGGCGCGGCCGGCGTTCTTGGTGGAGTCGACGCCGATCAGCTGCCCGGTGGCGGCGTTGGCGATGCGATACGAGCCGTCGCCGTTCGAGGTGAAGACCCACCGACTGAGAGCGGACCGGTCGCCCGCGCGCCGGGAGGTGGTCGCCTTGCTGCCGGCGGCCTGGGAGAGGGTACGGCCGTCGCCGTTGCTGATGACGTATGCAGTACCCGCCTTGACGGGGGCTACGGGCTCACTCGTGGTGACGGTGGTCTCGTAGTACTCGCCGTCCCTTCCGTCCGAGCACTGGAACGAGCAGTAGCTGCGGAAGTTCTTGCCGAGGATGGTGGAGCCGGTGTTGTTCACCGAGTCCAGCATCCAGCGGTACCAGGAACCGGACTTGTAGTCGCCGGTGTCACCGAGGAGCTTCCACTTCTGCGTCGCGAGGTTGTCGGTGACGTAGAAGCGCTGGGGTTCACTGCTGTCCTGGGTGATGGCTTCGGGCTGGCCGATGTAGAGGCCGAGGTGCGCGTTGTAGGCGATGTTCATCGTCAACAGGTCGGCCTTGGCGGGCAGTTCACCGGCCGCTTGCTGCTCGGCGGCGGTTCCGGGTGTGGCCGGGTCGTAGTCGTTCCCGACGGCCGTGTAACCCGTGGGGTGCTCGGCGTCGACCGGGAGCATGTTGCTCTCCTTGCCGCCGGTGCCGGGCTGCGACCAGGATCCGTCGTACCACTTCTTCCAGGAGCCGGGCGCCATCTTCGCGGACATCGGGGCACGGGCGACATGAGCCTGGCTGGCGTCGGTCCAGCCGCCCGGGACGCCGCCCTTCGGGATGGCCCGGGAGTTGTAGTAGACGTAGAAGTAGCCGGAGGCGGTGTCCACGAACAGTCGCGGGTCGCCGTCGCCGTAGTAGTAGAGGTCGTTGGGGAAGGCGGTGTTGTCGCCGCGCTTGGTGGAGTACGGCGAGGTGAGGACGTGGTCCTTGATGTCCCACGTCTTGCCCTGGTCCTCGGAGACGGCGTAGTCGATCGCGTCGTAATGCAGGCCGTCGCCGAAGGGCTGCGGGGTGAACTCGTTGTGGACCAGGCCGTACCAGTCGCCCGTGTCCGGGTCGACCCACATACCCATCAGGTCGCAGAAGTTCTTCTGCGTGTACCTCGATCCGGCGGGGGCGTACGTGGCCTCCTTGCCGGTCGGGCTGTTGTTGCACCGCCACGTGGTGTCGCCGTTGCGGTCGTTGGCGTTGGCCGGGTTCACCGCGTCACTCAGCTTCGCGTCACGCGTCGCCGAGTCGAAGCCCTTGCCCGTGTAGAACACCCACTCGCGCGGATCGTTCGCTCCGTACAGGGCGTGCGAGGACTGGTAGTGGAACGTGCCGTCCTTGTCGATGTACGTGCTCGCCGGACTGTCGTCGGGGTTGGTCCACGGGCCCGTTTCGCCGACGCTGATGCCGTACGTCGGGGAGTGGGCGGAGGCGGGTATCGGGGTGTACGCCAACGCGCCGGCCAACACCGCGGCAGTCGCCGCGAGCCCTCCGGCGATCCTCGTTCTGGATCGAGCTGACACAGGTTTTCCTCTCGTGGTCGAGCCGCTCGGGGGAGAAGGGGAGCGGCCCACGGATCGATACCGTCTGCGCCTCGTCGGTTGGCCCGGTCAGCCCGTTTCCCTGGTGACCGGTTCGCCCACCAGGCGGACGAGCCGGTCCGTCATGAGCGGCTCGAGGCCGCCGCCCCAGTCCAGCGGAGCGCGGTTGTGGAAGCGGAACTGGTCCTCCACCCACAGCACCCGAAAGCCGAATCCGGCGAAGAGCCCATACCTTCTCTTAGTTCGGCTAGGATCTAAAATTAATAGTGGCTCGTCAACAGCTCGGCAGGAGCAACTTCCGGAATCGACGGGGGCGTTCGCCCCGGGGGATGCGGTAACCGGCTAACTTGACGGGCGAACCGCCCTACTGAACGGGAGCAGGCCTGGTGAAGGCAGACCTACGCGGAGCAGGCGTACGCGATCTGGGCAGCGAAGGGGCGTCCAGGGCGAGCGACCGCGCGTCACTGCGCCGAACCAACCTCGGTCTGGTGCTGCGCCTGCTGCGCGATGCCGGGCCCCGGCCCCGCACCCAGATCGCTGAGGAGACCGGCCTGCCCAAGGCCACCATCACCAACCTGGTCGGGGAGTTGGTGGAACGGGGCCTGGTGCGTGAGGGCGAGGCCGAGCGCCTCGGCTCGGTCGGCCGGCCCAGCCGCACCGTGGAGATCGACGGCCGCACCATCTGCGGGATCGGCCTGGAGATCAACGTCGACTACCTGAGCCTGATCGCTCTCGACCTGCGCGGTGAGACCGTCGTCGAGCGGCATACGCCTTTCGACGCCCGCGGCACCGAGCCGGATGCCGTGCTCGACCGCATGGCAGAGGCGATCGACGAGACACGCGACACCCTCCGCGCGCGAGGGGTCCACCCGGTGGCGGTGACCGTCGGAGCCCCCGGTGTGATCGGGATGGACACCGGCGTGGTCTCATACGCGTCCAACATCGGGTGGCGGGAGGTCGCCGTCACCGAGGGCCTGCGCACCCGGCTCGGCCCGGGGATACCTCCGATCCGGCTGGAGAACGACGCCAAGCTCGGTGCCGTCGCCGAGTATCTGGTCGTCGCCGAAGCGGACATCCATGACCTGATCTACGTGACCGGCGAGACGGGTGTCGGCGGCGGCATCATCTCCGACGGCCGGCTGCTACGCGGCTCGGCCGGATTCGCCGGCGAGATCGGTCACATGCCCCTGGATCCGACCGGGCAACCCTGCTCCTGCGGCCGCCGGGGGTGCTGGGAGACGATGGTCGGCCTGTCCGCCCTGCTGCGCCTCGCCGCGCCGTCCAACGACTCGGTCCACGACCCCACCGTCGATCTGGAACAGCGTCTGGCCGAGCTGCGCCGCCGTGCCGATTCCGGCGATGCCGCCACCCGAGCGGCGCTGGAGCAGATCGCCGACGGACTCGCGCTGGGACTCGCACTGCTGGTGGACGTTCTCAATCCCCGGGCCATTGTTCTCGGCGGCTACTTCGCCCACTTCGGCGACTACCTCGTCGACCGTGTACGCGGCGAGCTGTCCTCGCGGGTCATGGCTCCCGAGGCCGGCCGTTGTGACGTCATTCCGTCCGCCCTTGGGTTCAGTGCGGCGGCTCGCGGCGGCGCCTGTCTGGCACTCGACAGGGTCTATCAGGACCCGAGCGTGATCTCCGCCATCGGGGGATGACGCACGGGGCAGGCACACGGCTGGCCGGAGGTCCCGGGGCAGGCGCCCGTCGACGGTCCGGAGTGTCCCGCACGCTGCGGGGACGCGATACGAACGAAAGCGATCAAGTTTGTCGGGGCGGTTGAACACCTGAACCCCGCAGTGTGAGAAACCGCTTGCAGCCGGTGCTGCCGCCGCCCCTCCTTCCTCTCCGGAGACCTGTATGCATGCCCACCTGAGAGGCCCGGCGCTTCCGGTCTCGTCGTGGATGCCCGGCTGATCCGCGAACCCGACGAGCGGGAGCGGCCGCGCCGGGGCGACAGGCCCCCTGGCCGGCACGCCCAAGCCGTCGTAGCAGCCGGTCGCCGAGGAACCGGGGCGGCCAAGTCCGTGGCGCGCTGGCGATGTTGAGTGACGGCCGGCCGGCCCCGTGCCGTCCCACCTTTGCTGAAGATATCCGTGCGCGATGCCTTGCGCGTGTAAACGCTTACTGCCACTCTCCTGCCGACCGCCGAAGTAAGCGGTTACCCCACACGGCAGGAGAGTGCACATGTCTGATTGGGCACGAAGGCTCCGGCGACGGCTCGGACTGGGTCTCAGCCTATCGGCGGCCGTGGCCGCCGCACTGTTGTATTCCACCGGCACGGCAGCGGCAGCGGTGACCCCGGGCGGGATGGTCTCCAACAGCTGGTCCGTCTCCGGAGCACCTTCGGACGGGCTCGACAAGGTCGCCTTCGTACTGAAGGTCAACACCACCCCGAGTTCAAGCGGTTACTACTGGGCGCAGCAGTACTACTTCCAGTCGGGAAAAGTCGGATACATCGGCCTGCAGCCGGCGAGCGGCGGCCGGGCGATCTTCAGCGTGTTCGGTTCGGGCGCCTCGACCACTCACCCCAACTGCCGCGCCGGCGCGGACGGCGGGGACGGTGTGAGCTGCAGTGTCAGCTACCCCTGGGTCGCGGGACGCAATTACCAGCTCGAAGTCATCAATAACGGCAGTGACAACTGGACCGGTTATGTCGTCGACGCGACGACGGCCGTATGGACCACCATCGGGAACTGGACGATCCCGTCCGGCTCCGGGAAGCTCAAGCCTGGCGGCGTGGGCTTCGTCGAGTACTACTCCTCGGTGGCCGACTGCAATTCGATCCCGTACGCGCAGGTCGTCTGGGCCAAGCCGTTCGTCAGCCCGGAACCGGGCACCGGGACCAACACCAGTGCCCACACCTACGGTCCGTGCGCGGCCAACGCCAGCTACTCGGTCTCCAACGGTGAAGTCACCATGACCACTGGCGGCTAGAAGGCTCGTGACGATGTCGGGTTCTGGTCCCACCGCGAAAGCGGCGGGACCAGACTTGTGGTGTGGCGATGGGCGAGCGGGTCGGTGGGCCTGTCGGGCCCGATGCGTGGGGGATGTGCCGGGGTCTGATCCCGGCCGGGAGCGTGTTCGCGTTTCTGGCCGAGCACCGTGGCCGGTTGTTCTCGGCCTCGTTCGTAAATCTGAGGGCCTTCTCCGTAGCGGGCGCGCTCGACCGCACTGTGCACCTCTCATACGGAGTCGCACACGTCAGGACGTGTGCGACTCCCACTCCTTCGCGATCCGGGCTGCCTGCCGCCGCAATGCGGTCACCAGGTCCTCAGTGCTGGGGGCGGCGGTCGAGCGCAGCACGGCGACACTGATCTCCCGCGCGAGCGACGGCCCTTCCAGTGGCCGTACGACGAGGTCGTCGCGTGGCGCGCCGAGCGCGAGCCGGGGTACGAGTGCGACGCCGGTGCCCGCTGCGACGAAGCCCTGCACCACGGCGTAGTCGTCCGTCCGCATCACATGCAACGGCTCGAAGCCGTGTCGCGCGCACGCCCAGGCCAGGAGGCGGTCACAGGGGTCGCGCGGGTCTGCCGCACCGACCCAGTCGTCGTTGCGCAACTCTTCCAGGGGTACGCGCGCCAGGATTGAGCACCGGTGGTCCTCGGGCATGACGAGGAGCAGCGGATCGGTCAGCAGGGGATGCAGTTCGAAGTCCTCGTCGAGGTCGAGCCGGTCTCCGGGCTGCGAGAAGACGAGCGCGGCTTGGAGTTCTCGTGACCGCAGCCGGTCCAGGAGCGTGGGCAACTCGCCCTCGGCCAGGGAGATCTGGACCCCCATCCGGTGCAGGTCCTTCACGGCCGGCGGCAGTAGCAGGGCGCCGGCCGTCGGGAAGGTGCCGATGTGCAGCGAGTGGGCCCCGCGCTCGGCCATGCCCCGTACTTCGCGCTCGGCGAGTTGTAGCCGCTCAATGACCGCCTCGGCGTGCGGCAGGAACGTCTCGCCTAGCTCTGTGAGGCCCGCGCCGCGCGGCCCACGCTGAACCAGGCGGGCGTTGAAGTGCGCTTCGAGGACCGTCAGGTGGTGCGTGATCGTGGGCTGAGCATAGTGAAGGGCGCGGGCGGCACCCGCGAGTGAGCCCTCCTGTGCGATGGCGCGGAGCACGTGGAGGTGACGGAGTTCGAGCATATAGACAAAATATAGAGGTCAGAAGAGAAATGCAGCATTCCTCTATCTGTATGCCGCTGTCACGCTGACCGGCGTGAACATCAGATCCATTGAGATGCCGGTCCACCCCCTGCCGGCGTCCGCACAGCTCAGCGCGCCCTATGCCGAGGCCCTCATCGCCCATGCCGGGCGTGGCTGGCTCCGCCTCAACGTTCCCGGCCACGCCGCTGAGACGAATAGTTTCAGCTCGCTGACCGAGGCGTTCGGCTCCCGGGCGCTGCTCCTGGACTTCCCCCCGCTGCTCGAAGGGCTTGACCTGGGCGCCCAGACTCCCATGGCCGAGGCGCTTGCACTGGCGGCCGAAGCATGGGGCGCCCGCCGCACCTGGTTTCTGACCAACGGCGCCTCGCAGGGCAACCAGATCGCCTCCCTGGTGGCCCCGGCCCTGGGCGGCACGCTCGTCGTGCAGCGCAGCGTTCATTCGAGCGTGATCGACGGTCTGGTGCTTTCCGGGCTCAAAGCGGCGTTCGTCCAGCCATCCGTGGACGCCGAGCAGGGCATCGCGCACGGCGTCACAGCCGAGGACCTCGCGGCGACAATTGCCCGGCACCCCGACGCCGCCGCCGCGTATGTCGTCTCACCCAGCTACTTCGGTGCCCTCGCGGATGTCCGGGCGCTGGCCGACGTGGCCCATGCCGCAGGCATCCCGCTGATCGTGGACGAGGCGTGGGGTGCGCATCTGGGATTCCACCCGCGACTGCCCGAGAATGCCCTCGCCCAAGGCGCCGACCTGGTGACATCGAGTACGCACAAACTGGCGGGAAGCCTCACCCAGTCCGCCATGCTGCATCTGGGCCATGGCCCCTTCGCACAGACGTTGGAGCCTCTGGTGGAGCGGGCGTTCCGGCTCGTGCAGTCCACCAGCGCCAGCGCGCTCTTGATGGGCTCCCTCGATCTGGCCCGGATGACCCTGGTGCGCAACCGGGAGGCGATCGGGGCCTCCGTAGAAGCGGCAGACAGGATACGCAGAGCGATCCGTCGGTTCGGCCGGTTCACTGTGGTCAGCGACAGATTCTCGGACTTCCCCGATATCAGGGCCGTGGATCCGCTGAGGATACCCATCGACACACGCGCCGGCGGGATCTCCGGGCACGAAGCGCGGCGGCTTCTCTACCGGGACCACCAGATCATGGTCGAGGTCGCCACCGACTCTGCGGTCGTGGCGGTGATCGGCGCAGGCTCCGTGCCCGAGACCGCCCGGTTCGTCGAGGCGCTCCACACCCTGCCGGCTCCGCTCGCCGGAGGCGCCGACGGCCTGCGACTGGTACTGCCGCAGCCAGGAGGGTCCCGACTCACCGCACGCGAGGCGTTCATGAGTCCCACTCGGGTGGTGCCCGCTGCGGAAGCCGTCGGGCTCGTCTCCGCGGACACCCTGTCGGCGTACCCGCCGGGCATCCCCAACGTGCTCCCCGGAGAGGTCGTCACCGCGGAGACCGTCCGATTCCTGCAGCTCACCGCGGCCGCCCCCAACGGTTATGTCCGGGGCGCGGTCGACCCGGATGTCTCGCGGCTGAGGGTGGTCGACCCTGGTGTCCCACACGCCGACTGACGCGCCCTCGCATACCCCCTATCCCGTCCCCTCATTCACGGAGAACCTGAACATGACTGCTCGTATCACTCGCCGCCGCGCAGCCGCGGCCGTCGTATCTGTGTGTGCCGCCGGCATGCTCGTGAGCGCCTGCGGTGACCAGACCAAGGCTGCCAGTGACGGGGGCGAGGGTAAGTCCAATGCCGCCCCCCTCGCGGACAAGCTCCCCAAGGAGATCCGCGACAAGGGTGTCATCACGGTCGGTTCAGACATCGCGTATGCGCCCGTCGAGTTCAAGGACAAGTCCGGCCAGACGGCGGGCATCGACCCCGACCTCGCGGCCGCCATGGGCAAGCAGCTCGG
>NZ_JBIVFF010000026.1:0-54198 GCF_044748025.1 Streptomyces sp. NPDC090032
TGCTCCATGTGCGGCCGGCGGCGCCCGCCGCCTCACAGCGGTCGATCCCCGCCGGCTTGTTGAGGCTGAAGATGTCGCCGTGGCCGTCGTTCCAGATCGTCGTCGAGATCTGTCCGCCGTCGCAGGCGGTGTAGTCGAAGGCGCCGGCTCCGGAGGCGGGGTTCGCCGTCCAGAGGACAGCTGCGAGCACTGCCACCCGACGGCAGGATCGGGCCGGTACCAGACGTGAAGCCCGCCCGAGGGGCGTCCGTACGCGCGGGGCTCAGCGCCAGTCGACCCCGCCCGCGCCTGTGCCCTGCGCGAGTCTTGCCTCGATGTCCTCGCGCACCTTCTGCATCACGGTCACAATCCGCCTTTCGCGCGCCTCGGTGAGCCGCGCCACCGGCACCGAGCAGCTGATCGCGTCCTGCGGCGGCGCTTCGCCGTTCACGCGCAGAGCGAAGCCGAATCCGACGATGCCGGTGACGCCCTCCTCGCGGTCGATCGAGTAGCCGCGCGCCCGGACCTGCGCGAGGTCGGCGACGAGCGCGGCCAGTGTGGTGTGGGTGCGTGGGGTCAGTGCCTCGTACGGTGCGTCGGGCAGTGCCGCGTCCGGGTGTTCGGCCAGCAGCGCCTTGCCGAGTGCGCCTGCGTGGGCGGGGAGCCAGCGCCCCACGCGGCTGATGGTGCGCAGATACTCGTGCGACTCGCGGGTCGCCAGGTAGGCGATGTCCATGCCGTCGAGGCGGGCCAGATGGATGGTCTCGCCGAGTTGCTCGGAGGCATCGTCCAGGTACGGGCGCACCACGCGGACCACGGGGTCGGTGTCCAGATAGGTGGTGCCGGTGAGCAATGTGCGCAGGCCGATTCCGTAGAGCGAGCCGGTGGCGTCGGTGCGTACCCAGCCGCGTGCGATCAGGGTCTGCAGCAGCGCGTACATGGAGCTGCGGGGGACGCCCAACTCGGCGGCGAGTTCCTGCAGCCGGGCGGGCCGGTCGCCGCGGTCGGCGAGGAGTTCGAGCAGTTCGACCGTGCGAGCGGCCGACTTCACCTCCCGCACGCCGGACTCGGACGGCCGGACCACGGGCTCAACAGATTCGGACATGGGTCGATCGTACGTACCGTCCCGACCTGCGTGTCCCCGCCTGCACTTGATGCCGAAACGCCTGCTCGAACCCATTGACGGGGTGGTTTCCCGAGCCTACTGTCCATCCCCATGTGCGAACATCATCTACATACGGAGACGGCATGGTGACGCGGACCCCCCTCGCCGACACTGCGGCGCGGCTGCGCGCCGGCATGGCCCAGGCCGTGCTGTCGTTCCCGCTCACCAGCTTCCAGGCCGACGGATCGCTCGACCTCGACGGCTTTCGCAGCTATCTCGCCGGGCAACTGGAGACGAACCCCGGCGCGCTCTTTCCGGCCTGCGGCACGGGGGAGTTCAGCGCACTCGACGAGGACGAGTACGGCCAGGTCGTCGCGACCGCCGTGGAGGTGACGGCGGGCCGCGTCCCGGTCGTGGCCGGAACCGGCTACGGCTACGCCCAGGCGCTGCGTTTCGCCCGTATCGCCGAGGATGCCGGAGCCGACGCACTCCTCGTCCTGCCGCACTACCTCAACAAGGCCCCACAGGACGGGCTGGTCGAGCAACTCCGCCGGATCGCCGACCGCACCCGGCTGCCACTCATCGCCTACCAGCGCGACCACGTGACGTACGACGCCGAGACCGTGCGCCGGATCGCCGCGATCCCCGGCGTCATCGGCCTCAAGGACGGCCACAGCGACCTCGACCGGCTTCAGCGCGGCACCCTCGCCGCTCCCGACGGCTTCCTCTTCTTCAACGGCGCCCCGACAGCCGAGCTCCAGGCCCGCGCCTATGCGACGGTCGGCATCCCCGCCTACTCCTCGGCCGTCCATGCCTTCGCCCCGGAGATCGCCAACGCCTTCTTCCAGGCCCTGTCGGCAGGCGACGACAGCCGCGTCGACAAGCTGCTCGCCGACTTCTACGTGCCCTTCGTGGAGCTGCGCGACCGGCGGCCCGGGTATGCGGTGTCCCTGGTCAAGGCGGCGGCCCGGCTGCGCGGCCGCCCGGTCGGACCGGTCCGCGCGCCTCTCACCGACCCGACCCCCTCGGACCTCGCCGACCTCGAAACACTGCTCACCACCGGCCTGAACCTCGTTGGAGCCGCCCGATGAACGACCTGACGATCACCGACGTCCGGCTGACCCCGATCCTCGTCGCCGACCCGCCGCTGCTCAACGCCCAGGGGGTGCACCAGCCGTACACCCCCCGCCTGATCATCGAGGTCACCACCGCCGACGGGATCACCGGCCTCGGCGAGACCTACGGCGACACCAAGTACCTGGAGCTGGCCCGCCCGTATGCCGAGAAGCTGGTCGGCCGGTCGGTCGCGGACCTCAACGGCCTGTTCACCCTCGCGGACGAGGTCGCGGTGGCCGAGGAGCGGGTGACGAACCAGGTGGACGTGGGTGGCCTGCGAGGCGTTCAGACCGCCGACAAGCTGCGGCTGTCCGTCGTCTGCGGCTTCGAGGTCGCCTGCCTGGACGCACTCGGCAAGACGCAGGGCCTGCCGGTTCACGCCCTGCTCGGCGGCAAGGTGCGCGACGCCGTCGAGTACAGCGGCTACCTCTTCTACAAGTGGGGCGAGCACCCGAAGGGCGTCGCCTCCGAGGTGGACGACTGGGGCGAGGCCGTCGACCCGGCGGGCATCGTCGACCAGGCACGTAAGTTCACCGAGCGCTACGGCTTCCGCTCCTTCAAGCTCAAGGGCGGCGTATTCGCGCCCGAGCAGGAGATCGCGGCGATACGCGCCCTCGCCGAGGCGTTCCCCGGAAGCCCGCTGCGGCTCGATCCCAACGGCGCCTGGTCCGTCGAGACCTCCATCAAGGTCATCGAGGCTCTGCAGGACGTCCTGGAGTACATGGAGGACCCCACTCTCGGTACGCCCAACATGGCCGCCGTCGCCGCCCGTACCGACGTGCCGCTCGCCACCAACATGTGTGTGACGACTTTCGACGAGGTCAAGGAGGCGTTCACGCGCGACGCCGTCCAGGTCGTCCTGTCCGACCACCACTACTGGGGCGGCCTGCGCAACACCCGCGAACTCGCCGCCATATGCCGCACGTTCGGCGTCGGAGTGTCGATGCACTCCAATACCCACCTGGGCATCTCGCTCGCCGCGATGACACACGTGGCGTCCACGGTCCCGAACCTGCACCATGCTTGCGACTCGCACTACCCCTGGCAGTCCGAGGACGTGCTGAACGAACGGATCACCTTCACGGACGGCAAGGTGACCGTCTCCGACGCCCCGGGCCTCGGCGTCACCCTCGACCGTGACAGGCTCGCTGTCCTGCACCAGCGCTGGCTGGACGACGACGGCACGATGCGCGAGCGCGACGACGCGACCGCGATGCGGGTCGCCGACCCGGCCTGGGAAACCCCGGCCGTCCCCCGCTGGTGACACCCACTGCCTGACGGGAGCCGGGCGTTCGTTCCTCCCGGCCCCCGGCTCTGGTTGCGGGAGTTCTCCGCCGGGAGCCCCTTCCCGGCCCCGGCCGACTCCCGCCCCTGCCGTACCCCGCTTTCACGATCGGAGCCGCTCGTGTCCGCAATACCCCAGAGTGCCGTCAACGGCGCCGTGCCGCACCCCCCGGCCGTCGAGTCCGCCATCAAGAAAATCTTCAAGCGCGTCATACCGCTGTTCTTCATCATGTTCGTCGTGAACTACATGGACCGGGTCAACATCGGCTTCGCCAAGGACGAACTGAGCGCCGACACCGGTCTGTCGGCGGCCGCGTTCGGTGTCGGTGCGGGCATCTTCTTCATCGCTTACGCGATCTTCGAAGTGCCCTCCAACATCCTCATGGAGCGATTCGGCGCACGGATCTGGCTCACCCGGATCATGATCAGCTGGGGGGTCGTGGCCACCGCCATGGCGTTCGTGAACAGCGCCGAGATGTTCTACGTGCTGCGCTTCCTCCTCGGCGTCGCGGAAGCGGGCTTCTTCCCCGCGGTCATCTACTACTTCTCCCGCTGGCTCCCCGACTCCCACCGCGGCCGCGCCACCTCCATCTTCCTCATGGGCTCCGGTACGGCGACCGTCATCGTCGGCCCGATCTCCGGCGCGCTCATGGAGATGCACGGCCTCCTCGGTCACGCCGGCTGGCAGTGGATGTTCTTCATCGAGGGCCTCTTCTCGGTCGTTCTCGGCTTCGTCGTCTACCGCTTCCTGGACAACAGCATCGACAGCGCCGACTGGCTCACCGGCGAGGAGAAGCAGGGCCTCGCAGCCACGATCGACGCCGAACAGGCCGCCCGCGAAAGCAAGCGCGGCACCGCGACGGTCTCCCGCTGGAAGCTGCTCGCCGACCCCCAGATGCTGCTCTTCCTCTGGATCTACTTCGCGATCAACGTCGCCCTGTACGCGGTGACGTTCTGGCTCCCCTCGATCGTCGACGACATCGGCAACCTCTCCGAGTTCCAGGTCGGCCTCCTCACCTCCGTACCCTGGCTGTTCGCGATCGCCGCCGTCTGGGTCTCCGGCCGGATCTCTGACCGCATGGGCAAGCGCCGCCCCCTGCTGATCACGTTGCTGCTCATCGGCAGCCTCGGCACACTCCTCGCCGTCTACGTCTCGCCGTGGCTCGGCCTCGGCGCCCTCTGCGTCGCCGCGGTCGGCTTCAAGCCCGCTTCCCCCATCTTCTGGACCATTCCGCAGAACTACCTGGACGCCCGCGCCGCTGCCCCGGGCATCGCGCTCATCAACTCCATCGGCAACCTGGGCGGCTTCGTCGCCCCGACCGCCTTCGGCATCCTGGAGACCACGACGGGTTCCACCAAGGGGGGCCTGGTCGGCCTGACAGTGGTCGGAATCCTGGCCGCACTCAGCGTCCTTCTCGTACGAGGAGGCGGCAGGAACGACAGCGTAGGAGGCGGGACGGTGGACTCGGCAGCCGTCGCCTCGTCAGCGGCCGAAACAAAACCCGCTTCCGCCTGACAGAGGACTGGCCGCTGCATTGCCCGGAAGCCCGGCTCTCCGCCTGGCTGACGCTTCGGCAGTCCCGGGTGGGAACCCTCAGACTTCCGGGCGATGCCGCCTGGCGCGTCGCCGTCCGGACTCCCTGACGCGGGCTGTGGGGCGCTCGGGCACCTCCCTGTGGTGGTCGCAGCCGGTCCATGAGCCGATGCCAGCACAGCGTGCGGATGGCGCGTGTGAGGGTGGCGTCGAGGGTGCGGGCGGCGCGGGCTGCGGCTGGGCCGGTCACGTGGGTGTAGAGGTCGGCGGTCGTGCTGAGCTGGGTGTGCCGGAGCAGTTCGGAGACCAGGACCAGCGGGATGCCTGCGGTGATCACGAGGGTGGCGGTGCCGTGGCGTAGGTCTTTGAGGGCGATGGGCCGCAGGCCGGCGTTGTGGGCGGCTTCGCGGAAGTCGTTGAGGACCTGTTGTGGGCGTGGTGGGCTGCCGTCAGGTTGGGCGAAGACCAGGCCGGTGGTGCGCCCGATGGCTCGCTGCCGTCTGCCGTAGGGCGGCCAGGGCGCGGGAGGCGCGATCCAGCTGGCGCTGGCAACTGTCTTGGGTGCTCCCCACACGAGGCGGTTGTTGTCGATGGTGGTCAGGGAGCGGCGTACGAACAGGCGCCGTGTGGTGAAGTCGATAATCTCGAAGGCGAGTCCGAGAGCTTCGCCGCGGCGCAGCCCGTTGGTGACCAGCGCGGTGCACAGGTCGTAGAGGTACGGGGCGGTGCGCCGGGCGTGGGCGAGGAACGCGGCGGGCGCGCAGCTCGTGCCCGGCGTGCCGGCCGGCAGCCGCGGCTCACCCTCGGTACGGGCCGGGCTGATCGTCGGAAGCGCGCACGCGCCGCCCCGCCTCGTCCGTGCCACAGACCGGCACGGCCAGTTCGAGCCGCCGGTGATCCGTCTTGCGAGCCGCTGACCGGGGCCGTGGCCGACTGGACCGTGAGTGTGAGCTCGGTCGTGCAGTGTTGCCCACAAGGGGACCGACGCTTCTCACTCGGCTCTCACTGTCACCACGGCGTCGGCTTACCTCCGTTCGTCAGCGTAGTGACGGCCGCCGTCCCGCCGTTCCCGGCGCGCGGCGCCCTGTTCCGTCTG
Organism: Streptomyces sp. NPDC090032; assembly: GCF_044748025.1. Classification (NCBI taxonomy): domain Bacteria; kingdom Bacillati; phylum Actinomycetota; class Actinomycetes; order Kitasatosporales; family Streptomycetaceae; genus Streptomyces; species Streptomyces sp. NPDC090032. The sequence goes on from NZ_JBIVFF010000026.1 coordinate 6,115, forward strand.
CAGCCCCCAGGGATCGGCCGCCGCGACCGCTTGCCCCCGAGCGGACTGGGTGAGCCGCATGCCGTAGAGGCTGCCTCGAAGGGAGACATGATCAGGCTGACGTCCATCACACGTGACCGTGACGAGTCCGACGACGCCCTCAGCAACCTGACAGATCTACTGCCGGAGGAGGACGATCCGGACGGGGACACGGACGACGATGCTGAGACGTCGCTCTTCGAGACGCTGCGGGCCTACTTCGAATAGGCATGGCGAAGAGCGCGGTGGTAACGAGCACGATGCAGTCGAGGAGAAGAGCACAGCTCGCGTATGAGTACAGCGGACGACCGCCATGCACCGCCCGCCCGCATCGCGCGGCGCCTCCACCGCTGTCTCGACCCACCGGAGTGTGTCTCTCCGGTCGGCCGCCGCCTGTTCGCGGTGGACGGGCTTCGCCTGGTCGCCGCCTTGCTGGTGGTCGCGTACCACTTCGTAGCCTCCGGCGCCGGGAGCACACGGGGCGCCTGGGAGATGCCCACCACCAAGGTGTTCCCGGCAGCGCACCACCTCGCGCAGTACGGCTACCTCGGCGTCGAGATCTTCTTCGCCGTCAGCGGGTTCGCGATCTGCTTGTCGGGGTGGGGGCGTACGATGCGCCAGTTTGCTGCCTCTCGCATCTCGCGTCTCTATCCGGCGTACTGGCTGGGCGTGTTGGTCACCACGGCCGTGCTCACCCTGTCTCCCACCGTCGAGAAGCCGAAGTCGCACCGGGCTGTACTGGTCAACCTGACCATGTTCGAAAGACCTCTGGGAGTTTCCGAGGTCAGCGGCGTGTACTGGACGCTGTGGTCGGAGATACGGTTTTACCTGCTGTTCGCAGTGGTGCTTATCTTCGGCGCCACATACCGGCGGGTGTTGTTGTTCTGCCTGGCGTGGGCGCTGCTGTCGATCCTGGCGGAGCTCTCTGGCTCCGCGTCGTGGGACGCGGTCTTCGAGCCGTCGTACAGCCAGCCGTTCATCATGGGCGTCTGTCTCTATCTCATCCATCGCTTCGGTTCGCGTGCCGAGACATGGGCAGTCTTCGGCTTCTCCTGGCTGGTCGAGGTCCACGAGCTGGCCCGCCGCTCCACGTGGACCTCCAACGCCCTGGGCTGGCACGTCTCCTGGCCCGGCTCGGTCGCGGTCTTCACCGTGCTGCTGACGCTGCTCGTGCTCTGCGTCGTCGGCCCGCTCGCCCGCCTCGACGTGCGCTGGCTCAGTACGGCGGGCGCCATGACGTACCCGCTGTACGTGCTCCATGACGAGATCGGGTACACCGCGATCCGGGCGTTCCGCCACGACGTTCCGCGGTGGCCGCTGCTGATCGCGCTGCTGGTGGTGTTGCTGATGCTGTCCCACGCGGTGGCCCGGTGGGTGGAGAAGCCGGTGGGCAGGCGGCTGCGCCGTTTTCTGGAGACCGCCCGCTGCCGCTGACCGCTCGCGCCCGCAACGGAGCCAGGACGGCCGGAATTCAACTGGGCCCGCGCCACGGACAGCACGCCGGCAGCTCGTTGCGCGGGCCGGTTCCGGCGCCTGCACGCCACGCGGTCGCGTTCCCACCGCGCTCTAGCTCGTTTCGCGTCCTCCTCTTACATCGCGAGGCAAGGCTTGGGCGAGTCCTGGCGAGTACCCGCGGACCGTCGGCGTATGACGTCGCCCTCTCCGGCCACGAGGTCTCGCATTCACTCGACCCCGGGGTCCGCATGAAGCTCGACTTCCAGCCGCGTCACGCCCTCGGCGCCAACGGCGCGATCAGCACCGACATCAGCCTCGCAGCTCTCCTGGCGATTTCATCGTGATGCGCGACAGCACAGCGCGTGGCGCCGAAATCCCGGTACGGAACCGGTCCGGCCGAGCCTGCACGACCACCGGGCACGTCAGTGTCGTGGTGATCGTCTATAACGACGCGGAGCACGTACCCGACGCGGTGCGTTCGGCGCTCGCTCAGGGAGAGATGGTGGCCGAGGTCATCGTCGTCGACGACGCGTCCGTCGACGGGACCCGGGACGCATTGCTCGTCTTCGCCGACGACGACCGGGTGCGGGTCCTGTCGAGGGAGCGCAACAGCGGTGGCTGTGGAACCCCGCGCAACGACGGCATGGCTACCGCACGTTCCGAATACGTGATGTTCCTCGACAGCGACGACACATTCCCGCCCGGCGCCGTCGAGGCACTGCTGGCGGCCGCGGACGCTCATGACGCCGATGTCGTGGCCGGCCAGTGCCTGCGCCGTGAGCTGCCCGACGGTCGGACCGCGGGGTGGCAGCCCCAACTCTTCGACCGGTCTGCCGGCGCTGAACTGCCGGGTCAGGTACTCGAAGGCATCGGACAGCAGCCCGGTCTCCTGTGGGACACCCTGTCGGTGAACAAGCTCTACCGCCGGGATTTTCTCGCCGAGCACAACGTCAGGTTTCCGAGTGGTGCCTTCCCCTACGAGGACTTCGTCTTCACCGCCCGGCTCTACGCCGCGGAGCCGCGGCTCGCGATCGTGGACACCCCGGTCTACGTCTGGCAGGTCCGCAGGCAGGCGTCGAGTCTGTCCATCTCTCTGCGCCGCGCGGTGATTTCCAACTGGGAGCACCGGGTGGCTGCCCACCGGCAGGCCGTGGAGGTTCTGCGGACAGCCGGACACCCGGATCTGGTCGCCGCCGCTCAAGGCAAGTTCCTCGACTACGACGTGGCCATGTACACAAGAGAACTGCCGCTGCGCACCAGGGAATATCAGGAGAACTGGTGGAGGGTGACGCGTGGATACCTCAGGACCTTCGGCGCCGCCGGCTACGCCGCCGCACGCGTGCCCTCCCAGTGGCTAGGCCGTGTTCTGGAGGCACTGCCCGAGCCCGCGGAGACCGGCCGCCTGGTGGAGCTGGCGGCCCGGCCGCCGCGCCTGGTGCCGCCGTACTGCACCGACGGCTCCGCGCCCGTGTTCGGGCCGGGCCCGGCGTCCGTTCGCTTGGAAGGTTTCGACGAACTGGCCCCCCGCGAACTGCCGATAGCGATCGATGGGCGGGTGACGATAGGTCGGGTCACCCGGCTCACCCTGCGGGTGCATGACCTGTACGGCAGGCTTGCCGCTCTCGCCCCGCAGTCCGTAAGCGTCGTCTTCCGGGAACGGTCCGGGACACGTGCCGATCGCGGCACTGAGGTTCCGCTGGTCCCGGCCGAAGAGGGCTGGGCCGCGGAGGTACGGCTGCGCACCAGTGAACTGACCGGTCCGGCGGACCTGATGGCCTGGGGCATCACGGCCGAAGTACGGTGTGCCGGGGGAGAGGCCGTGCAGGCCGAGGTGCGCGCAGCGGGGGCCGAGCAGGCATGCCGCCGGGCCGTCGTACGCCTGGGACGCCCACTGTTCGTGCAGGCACACGTGACGCCTGGATCGGCCCTCAGAGTACGTGTGGTGGACAGTGCCCGTGGGCTGGGCCGTATCACCAGGGGGCGAGCCCGCAGGCTCCTCCGGCGGTTCCGGTAGCTCACGCGGTACGCGGCGCCGGCGCAGGGCCACGGAAGAACAAGTTCCCGCTTGCAACCAGCCCTGGTGGCGAGGTCCTGCTCCGGGGCCGCGACTCCTTGGACGTCGTACGACGCCCCCGGCCTCTCGCATGTAGCGGAGCTCGGGGGCGTCGCCGAGGGGGCACGGGAGGCCGCTGTCCCAGCGGCGCCGACCGCCTCACACGGGTTCGACGGCGGGAAGCCGCACGTCATCACCGTGCCTGGGTCTGCTGATGGTGATCACATTCGGAAACAGACCGGCTTCCTACTTCACCAGACCACGGATCACACCGCGCGCTTGGCGCAGGCCGGGACCCGCGACTTTGCGCAGCGTGGGCAGGTGCGGTTCCGCCTTCGCCAGCAGTCCCGCGCGCTCCCATGTGATCTTGAGACGACCGCCGCCGTGGCCCTCGGGCTCGACGGTGACGTGGTGTTCGGCCATGCCGCGGCGGTGGGTGACCTTCTTGTTCAGCCGGGGAAAGTTCAGCGGGGCGAGCAGCACGCCGGTGTTCTGCTGACGGTGCCGGGAGATGGTGAGCACCGGATGGCGCACCCCGGAGAAGCCTTGCAGCGGAAACGAGACTGCACCGAGATCGATGGTGACGGTGCCCTCGAAGAGCCCCGGGTGGACCGGGTCGAGCCTGAAGGAGGTGCTGAGTCGTTTTCTTGCGGGCGCGAGGTGGATCGTCGCCATGACCGAGCCCATCGGCAACTGGTTTCCCGGGTCGTAGGTGCGCACATCCAGGGTGATGCGGGAGCCGGACGCCGGCGTGACCCGGGTGATCTCGTGTCGCAGCAGGGCGTTGCGGAACGGCCGGCTACGCGGCGCCAGATCGGTGATCTCCAGCTCGCGGGCGGAATCCGGGTCGGCAGGGATCGTCGAACCCCAGTAGACGCGCCCTGTGGCGTCCTCCGTGACTTCACGCGGTCCGGCCGCCCTGTCCATGCCGCGCGCCGCCAGCTGCGCCTCCTCGTACCGCCCTTCGCGCACCAGCTGGATGACGACCCGCTGGTCTCGCGGCAGGCGTTGGAACGCCTCGGGGGCGAGGGTGTCGAGGTACGGGGAGACTTCATCGCTGAACTGCTTGATCCAGTCGTGCGTGCGGTACGGCAGGTCGCCGGTGTACATCCGCAGGTCGTGCCTGAGGAACTTGAAGTCCTTGTCGGTCTTGATCTCCTGGTGACCGCTGTCGACCAGGAAGCAGTCGATGAGCTTCGCGACATCGACCCGGTCGCGGACATTCTCGATGCGGTGGCGCTGGTTGGAGATGGACAGCGCGTCAGCGGCCTCGAACGGTGATATGTACCAGCGGTAGACCGGGTCCGGGACGATGGTGAAGGCGCGGGCGAGGCAGTAGGCCTGCGCCGAGAACAGCTGGTCCTCGTAATGGATGCCGAGCGGGAATCGCAGCGTGTGCCGGTCGATGAACTCACGGCGGTACATCTTGTTGGTCGACAGGTGCTCAAACAGCACGCTGGGCTCGCGCCGGATGCCACGCACCGTGCGTTTGCGCTCGAACAGGTGCGGGTGCCAGTAGGAAAGAGTCCCGGTGTCGGTGCGGACCCGCTCGACGGCACCCATCGCGAAGTCAACCTCACTGTCGGCGCGCAGCGCCTCCAGCAGGATCTCGCAGGCCCGCTCGGGGAGTGTGTCGTCGCTGTCGAGGAACATCAGGTACGGCGCCCTGGCGATCTCCATCGCCGCGTTGCGCGGGGCGCTGCAACCACCGCTGTTCTCCGGCAGGCGGTGGTAGATGATGCGGTCGTCCTGAGCCGCCAATGCCCGTGCCACTTCAGGGGTGTTGTCAGCGGAATGGTCGTCACTGATGATGATCTCGATGTTGCGCAGGCTCTGGCGGCGCAATGACTCCACCGCGCGCGGCAGTCGCTCGGCGTCGTTGTACCCGATCACTGTGACGGTGACGTCGGGGGCCGCCTTGGCCATGGATCCTCCGGTAGGAACTGCTCGGTGAGTGGAATCGTGGGCGAAGCTGGTCACGGGCGTCACCTATGCGGACGGTTCGAGGGCAGCGGCCGACTCGGGGGTCGGGGCAGGCACGCGCTGGTCGAGCGGAATGACCGGCGGGACAGCCTCCTGCCCGAGGAAGACGTGGCGCGCGACGCGCTCGGCGGCATGCCCGTCGTCGAACTCGCAGAACCTGCGCCGGAATTCGGCCCGCTTGGCCGTTGCGGCCTCGTCCCGCCAGCTGCCGTCCAGGAAGAACCGCTCGACATCGTCCTGGCTCAGGGCGACCGCGCCGGGGGCTTGCTCGGTGAGGTCGAAGTAGACGCCACGGGTGACGGAATAGGTCACCCAGTCGTCGGCGAAGACCACGATCGGGCGGTCCAGGTTGGCGTAGTCGAACATCACCGAGGAGTAGTCGGTGATCAGCGCGTCGGACGCCAGGCCCAACTCCTCGACGGAGTCGTACCTGGAGACGTCGATGATCAGTTTGCGCCGGTGCAGCTCCTGCAGCGGGGAGTGGCCGCGGTCGTAGAAGTAGTGGCCGCGCACCAGCAGGACGAAATCGTCGCCGAGGGCCTTTGCCAACCGCTCCAGGTCGAGCCGCGGAGTCCAGGCGGCCTCGTAGTCCCGGTGCGTCGGCGCGTACAGCAGTGCCTTCTTGCCGGGCGCGATGCCGAGGCGTTCGCGGATGCGCAGCACGTCCTTGCCGGTCGCGGTGTAGTAGGGGTCGTTGCGCGGGTAGCCGTAGTCGAGCGAGGTGAACGGTACTGGGTAGGCACGCGACCAGGTCTCGGAGGAATGCCGGTTGGCGGAGACGCTGTAGTCCCAGCGGGCGCACCGCTCCAGCAACGCCTCGTAGTCCACGCCACGCGAGGTGGCCCGGTACGGGATCTGGTCGGTGCCCATCCGCTTCAGTGGCGTGCCGTGGTGGGTCTGCACATGGATCTGGCCCGGTCGCTTGATCACCGAGTCAGGGAAGTTGACGTTGCTGACCAGGTACTTGGCGCGCGCCAGCACGCTCCAGTACCTGCGCGAGCCGGGCACCACGTGATCGATGCCTGCCGGAACGAGGGGCACGTCGTCGCGTCGGACCACCCACACCTGGCGGATCTGCGGGGCGAGTTCGCCGAGCTTGGCGGAGATCGCGCCGGGATTGCAGGTGACGCCGCGGTCCCAGTACGCGGAGAAGACGGCGAGGTCCCCCTCGATCGGGTGGCGCAACTGCTCGCGGTACGCGCCTTCCTTCGCCACCTCGGCGGCCTTCTTCTTCGCTTTGGCTGCGAGGGTGCGCACGCTGCGGCGCTTGCGGTTAGCGAGCTGCAAGGCACGGTAGCCGGAGTAGGAGTCACGCTCCAGCATGGCGTGGCGCACGCCGTTGAGGTTGGCGGGCCGCTGGTAGTCGGCGGGCTTGTAGCGCAGGAAGTGCGCGGAGGCGCGGTGGAAGAACTCTGCCTGGTCCCGGTCCGGCTTCCCCCGCAGGGTGAGCACCTTCAGGTAGCGGCGGACCATGCCGCTGAAGGCGATCCGAGCGGCCTCGGCCATCGCGGGCCCGGAGCCGAGCAGGTTCCACAGCGCCTCGTACTGTGAGAAGAGGTTGGAGTGTCCTTCCTTGCCCACCGGTACGTCGCGCGCATTGCGGCGCACCAGCACCGCCTCGGTGATCGCGATCCGTTCGGCGGCGAGCAGAGAGCCGATCGCCGGGAGCACCTCGGCGTACTCGTCCTGGCCGAACAACTCCTGGTACGCGGAGAAGAAGTCGGCGCGCAGCACGCGATTGGCCATCGTCGGCGTCAGGTTCAGCATCTTCTGCTGCGCCTCGATGGTGAAGACCTCGCTGCCGGCGGCGATGAACAACCGCCCGTCGCCGCTGCCGATCGCGGAGTCGGACCAGGTCGAACGGACGTGGTCGAAGACGATCACGTCGGGCCGTCCGGTCTCTTCGGCGCGGCGGGCCAGCGTCACGAGCGCATCCGGCATGAGGGAGTCGTGCCCCTCCAGGAACAACACGTAGTCGCCGCTGACCTGCTGGGCTCCGGCCACCCGCGCGGCACCGGCCGGCAGCCGACATGGCAGGCGTACGGCCCGCACCCGCTCGTCCCGTTCGGCGTACTCGTCGAGGATGGCTCTGCTGGCGTCTGTCGAGGCGTTGTCGACGACGACGACCTCGACCTCGGTGTCAGCAGCCGCCCCGTTCAGGGCGCTCTCGAGACACTCCCGGAGGTAGCCCTGCGCATTGAGGGCGGTGACGATGACGCTGAACATAGTCATGAAGTGACGTTTCCTGATGAAGACGGGACCAATACGGGTGATGTTGCGAGAGGCAATGGGATCTCGAAGGTTCAAGTGCTGAAATCCAGCGGCCGCTTATACCCATGGACACACTTGTGTGCCGCGCGACACACACCGTCCTGAACACGCTACGCACACCCCACAAAGACCAGGTGAGAGAGAGGAAAGAAAAAGGGAAGCGAAAGGCAGGAGATCAACGAGCGGCGTCACGCGGCTTCGGACCGTGCCGCTCCCGTCATTAGGGTGGCGCTCATGACGACGTGGTTGATCACAGGCGGAGCGGGCTACATCGGGGCGCATGTCGCGCGTGCCATGGCGGAAGCCGGAGAGCGGGTGGTCGTCTTCGACGACCTCTCCACCGGCATCCCCGAGCGGCTGTCGCGGGAGATACCGCTGGTGAAGGGCTCCACACTGGACCGCGCGGCGCTTGATGCAGCCATCACGGAGCACGGCGTGACCGGTGTGGTCCACCTCGCCGCGAAGAAGCAGGTGCCCGAGTCGGTCACGCAGCCACTCTTCTACTACCGGGAGAACGTGCAGGGCTTGGAGGTCCTGCTGGGCGCCTGCGCGGCGGCGGGCATCCAGCACTTCGTCTTCTCCTCTTCCGCGGCGGTGTACGGCATGCCGGACGTGGACCTCGTCACGGAGGACACTCCCTGCGGCCCGGTCAATCCGTACGGCGAGACCAAACTCGCCGGCGAGTGGCTGGTCCGCGCGGCTGGTTCGGCGTACGGCATCGACACGATCTGCCTGCGCTACTTCAACGTGGCCGGGGCAGCCGCGCCCGAGCTCGCCGACGTCGGCGTCTTCAACCTGGTTCCGATGGTCTTCGAAAAGTTGGACGCGGGCGAGTCACCGCGGATCTTCGGTGATGACTACGACACCCCCGACGGCACGTGCGTACGCGACTTCATCCACGTCCAGGACATCGCCGCCGCCCACCTCGCCGCCGCGCGCCGTCTCGCCACGGACTGCGCTGGCGGCTCTGCGGGGGACCTGACAGTGAACATCGGCCGCGGTGAAGGGGTCTCTGTCGCTGAGATGGTCGACCGCATCCGCACCCACACCGGCCACGCCGGCCTTCTCCCGAAGACCGAGCCCCGCCGCCCCGGCGACCCCGCGCGGGTCGTCGCCTCCGCGGATCTGATCGTCAAGGAACTGGGGTGGTCTGCGCGGCACGATGTCGACGAGATGATCGCCTCGGCGTGGGCGGGCTGGCGCCGCCGCCACGGTGGAGCTTGACGGCCGGGCGCGGCGGTGTCGGTCTTCTTCCTCCCCGCGGTCGCAGCCCTGGGCGACCTGGCATCGCGGGCCTACTACGACAACAAGATCGCCCAGGGGCAGCGTGCGTGCCACCGAACGGACAAGCAGGTGACCCGCGACACGCCGGTCACGGAGGGAGGTAGATTAGGCATACCTTAGAAATATGTGCGGCATTCGTCTACGTCGCTGTAGTCGTCGACAGGGTGTGAGCCGAGTCCGGCTCGCCACGCCGCCTGAGGCGTGGGAGGACGGGAGAGAATTGTCGGACAAGCGTCGGGACGAGAGGCGTCCGCACGGCGAACTCGTCGCGGACGTGCTGGCGGTGCTGTGGCAGGCCGGTGAGCCGATGACTGCACAGCAGGTCAATACTGCGCTTGACAAAGGGCTGGCCAGAACGACGATGGCCACCATCCTGAGTCGCCTCTACGAGAAGGGCACGTTGCGCCGTATCCCTGTGGTGCGCGGTTTCGCCTACGAGCCGGTGCAGGACGCTGCGGGACTCGTCGCCGGCAGGATGCGCCGTGAGCTGGAGAGCGAGCCTCGGCGGGATCTGGTGCTGAAGCGATTCGTGTCGTCCCTGTCCGGGAGCGACGAGGAGACGCTGCGGCGGCTTCTCGGTGAGGCCGAGGACGGCTCTGGATGACGTACGTGTTGGTCTTGGTCGTGCTGACCCTCGTCTTCCCGTGGGGCGGGGCCGCCATCGCAAGGCGTCTTGCCGGCGTTCTGCCACCTCGCTGGGCGTGCTGGGTGCTGACGGGTTCGGCCGTCCTGCTGGCCGGCGCGACGTTCTCCGCGCTGATCGGCTTGTTCCACGTGCCGCTTCTCGCTGTGTTGGAGCAGCTGTCTCTCACGCGTGTGCTGGAGGTGTGGCCGGCGGCGGTGCCGTTCGCCTCTGCGGCCGGAGCGGTGCTGTTGGTGCAGTTGGTGCTGTTGGTGCGGCGTTGGTCTCAACATCGCTCGCTGCTCGAGCGCGCCTGGCTGGCGGCGAACGAGGGCACCGGGGAGGGCGACCTCCTGGTGGTCCCGGGAAGGGACGTGGATGCCTTCGCGCTTCCCGGATATCGGGGGCGCCGCGGCCGGGTTGTGGTGACGTCCGGGATGGTGCGGTCGCTGAAGGCTGGCGAGCGCGAGGTTTTGCTGGCGCATGAGCGGGCGCACCTCGCCGGACGCCATCATCTGCTGTCGGCGGTGGTCGATCTGGCTGCTGTCGTTCACCCTGCGCTTCGCAGCCTGCGGCAGGCGTTGGTTTTCCATCTGGAGCGGTGGGCTGACGAGGAGGCCGCCACGGTCGTGGGCGATCGAAGGGTGGCAGCTGCGGCTATCGCCCGGGCGGCTCTGTCCGGGGCGTCCCACCGCCGTGTCGGCGGGTATCCGGTGCTGTCGGCGGCGAGCGGCCCTGTGCCGCAGCGGGTCGAAGCCTTGCTTCTGCCTGAGCCGGCGGCCCCGCGCGGGGGTGCCCGGCGGGCCGGCGCCGTTGCCTTGGCGGGGATGGTGGTTGTTACGGCGATGGCGGCTCTCGCGCTGGCTTACGGGCTGCACGAGTACGTGGAATACGCCGCGCGGCAGCTGATCGGCGCGCCGTAGGGCTGTTCGAGTTTGTGGAGTGTGCTGGACGCGTTGTCCGGTTCAGGCGCGGCTTAGCGATCGTCGCCCTTTCGTCGGCCGATTCCAGCAGGCTGATGAAGGGGCTTCTTGCTGCCCTCGTACAGGTGCAGACAGACACGCCTCCCCGGTCTCGGCGTGGATGACCGGGGAGGCGAGTCTGTCTGCACTGTGTGGTGTTGGGGCTGGGCGGTCAGGCTGCGGTGGGGGTGGGCTGGGGCTGCGTTGCGGCGAGCGCAGTGTTGTAGCGGCGCAGCAGGAGCAGGGCGGTGGCGGCGAGGCCTGTGAGGAGTCCGAGCCAGATTCCTACCGTGTCCAGGTTCAGGCCGTAGGCGAAGAGCCATGACGCCGGCAGCCCGATGACCCAGTAGCCGATCAGGGTGATCCGGAAACCGCTCTTGGTGTCGTTCAGGCCGCGCAAGAGGCCGATGCCGATGTTCTGCGTGCAGTCGAAGAACTGCAGGAACGCGGTGACGACCAGGAGGTGGGTGGCGATGGTGAGGGCCTGGCCGGAGCCGTTCTCGAGGAAAGGGGCAAGGACGAGCCGGGGCAGGGTGACGTACATGATGCCGACGACGGTCATGACGGCGCCGGCGCAGGCCAGGGCAGTGTTCTTGATGCGGCGGGCGCCCTCGTGGTTGCCCAGGGCGAGTTCGCGGCTGACGTTGATGGACGCGGCGTGGGACAGACCGACGGCGACCTGGAAGACGATGTAGACGAGCTGGTTGACGGCGGTGTGCGCGGCGAGTGCGTCGGGTCCGAAGGAGCCGGCTATGAGGGCGGTCACGGAGAAGAATCCGGCCTCGGAGCCGTAGGTGGCGGCGATCGGGATGCCGAGGCCGAGGAGGCGTCTGACAGTGGCGGCGTCCGCGCGGGTGATGTCGAGGGTGAGGAGTGGCGCCAGCGTGCTGTCCCTTTTCGCGGCGAGGTAGAGGGCGATGAAGGACAGCAGGTAGACGGTGGAGGTGGCGATGCCGACGCCGGTCAGGCCGAGTCGGGGCAGGCCGAAGGTGCCGTGGATGAGAGCCCAGTTGAGCGCCGCGTTGATGACGATGGAGGCGAGGGTGATCTGCAGGAGGGCCTGAGGGCGGCGCATGCCGACGGTGAACTGGCGGATGGCCTGGAACCACAGGCAGGGCAGCAGACCGGGAGCGAGGGAGTAGAGCATCGTCCTCGTGAGTCCGACGACTGACGCGTCCTGGCCGAGCCAGCCCAGGCCCTGCCCGATGAGGATCATGACGAGGGCGCCGACGATGCCGGCGAGGGTGGCCACGGCCAGGCTGGCGCGGACGATGTCCCGGACCTCGTGGTGTGCTGCCTCCTCCGCGTCCTGGCCGCCGTTGCCGCCTGTGCCGGTGGCTTGTTCGGCTCGGGCGGCTGCGGCGGCGATCTGGTTGCCCACGGAGGTGACCAGCCCGACGCCCATGGTGCGGATCTGGTTGAAGATGACGATGGCGAGGCCGCCGGCCGCGAGTTCGGTGGTGCCCAGCAGGCCCATCATCACTGTGTCGGTGGTGGTCAGGGCGACCTGTGCGAGCTGGGTGAGGATGAGCGGGACGGCGAGGGCGCCGAGCGCGCGGCTGTCGCGGAAGAGGATGGTCAGCATGGGTTACCGGTTCCTGCGGAGCTTGGTGAGGTGTTCGTCCACTTCACGTTCGACGTCGGAGCTGAGGAGGTTGTGTTCGGCCATCCAGTCGTCGTTGAAGACGGTGTCCATGTACTTCTCCCCTCCGTCGTTGATCAGGGCGACCATAGTGGTGCCCGGCGGCAGCAAGGCCAAGCGGGTCAGGGCCTCGTAGACGACGCCGCCGGCTGAGCCGCCGATGAGCAGACCGGTGCGGGCCACGGCCCGGCAGGTGGCGAATGCTTCGATGTCGCCGACCTTGACTCCTTCGTCGATGAGGTCGAAGTCGACCAGGGCACCGATTTCGGCGCCTTCGGGGGTGCCGGTGCCGGACTGGTAGTAGTCGTGGGCGGGGCCGCCGAAGGCGATGGAGCCCTTGGGTTCGACACCGATGACGGTGAAGTCGGGTATGAGTTCGGCCAGTTCGCGTCCGGTGCCGCACAGGCCGCCGCCGGTGCCGACGGCGCCGATGAGGATGTCGATGTCTCCGTCGAGAGCTTCGGCCAGTTCGTGCGCGACGGGGAAGTAGCCGACGCCGTTGGCGGGGTTGTTGTGCTGCTCGGTGAAGATGGTGTTGTCCTCGTTCCGCGCCATGTCCTCGGCGAGTTCTTCGCGGGCCGCGGTGTGGAGTTCCTCGCCGTCGCTGTCGGCGTCGACGTAGACCAGTTCGGTACCCAGGGCCTTCATGGCACGCAGCTTGTCGGCGGCGGCATGGTTGTCGACGACGGCGGTGAAGGTGTAGCCGCGCTCCGCGGCGATCACGGACAGGCCAAGTCCGGTGTTTCCGGAGGTGGATTCGATGATCCGCCCTCCGGAGCGAAGCTCTCCGGCGGCTTCGGCGGCGTCGATCATGGCGCGGGCCATGCGGATCTTCGCCGTGCCGGTCGGGTTGAACATCTCCAGCTTCAGCAGCAGGCGGCTGCCGGTCTCGGTGGCGGCCAGCTCCAGCAGGGGGGTGTAGCCGATCAAGTCGGATATGCGGGAGACCACGGCGGGCCGCTGAAGGGCTCCGGGCATCAGAAGACTCCTGTGAGGGGGGTGGCAGGGCGACGGGTGCGCACGTACCGGCGGTCAGGTGAAGTGGCGGTCCAGCCGCCAGCGCGGGTGGGGACGGTCGGTGTGGTCGATGACGACCTTTGGGGGAAGCGGCAGGTCGTGGAAGGGGGACTCGTTGGAGTCCATCTGGTAGCCGGCCGTGTTGGGGTACAGCAGGAGGTCACCGGCACGGGGCTGCCGGGGGAAGGCGATCTTGCGCCAGGTGAGCATGTCCGATTCCAGGCAGGTGGCTGCACCGACGCTCGCCGGAAACATGCCGACCGGTGCGTCGGGCTGGAGGGGGATCAGCAGTGGGTCGGGGACGTACTCGCTGTTGAACCACTGCTCGGACAGGCTCAGGCTGGTGCCGTCGACTGTCAGGAGCTGGTAGCCGTCGCGTTCCTTGGCTCCCCGCACGGTGAACACGGTGGCGCCGGCTTGGTCGAGCAGGGCACGTCCCGGCTCCAGCAGAAGTTCGACTCCGGCATCGGTGAGGATCCGGGCGAGTGTGCCGCCACCGTCCTCGGGCAGGGTTTCCAGCAAGGCGGCAAGCGCGTGAGCTCCGGATGCCGGTGAGTGGTAGGGGTAGAAGTCGCTGCTCTTGAAGGACTTGCCGGCGTGGTAGTGGGTCGGCTTCTGTGCCTCGAGGAACGTGTGCCAGTTGTCCGCGTCGGTGTAACTGATGGGCAGGCCGCCACCGATGGAGATCCGCCTGGCTTCCAGACCCATCACCCGTGCCTTCAGGCACCGTTCGACCAGACGGGCTGCGAGGTCGGCGCGGGGCTGGAGGGCATAGCCGGACAGGTGGAAGCTGAAACCTTCCATCCGCAGGGCATCACCGGCCTCGACGCACCGCTGCAGAGCGGTGGTGAGTTCGCTGTCCGACATCCCGAAGCGGCTGTGCGGCTGCGCCGGGGGCAGGACGCGCAGCAGGATGCGGGCCGGGCGGATCCGGCCGGCCAGTGCGGTGGTGATCACCGCGTCGAGTTCGTCGAGGGCATCAACGGCTATCAGGGCGCCGTGCGTTACGGCCAGGCGCAGCAGAGTCGGGTCCTTGGCGGGGCCGGTGACCACCAGGTGTTCACCGGGTACTGCGTGACCGAGTGCCTCGCGCAGCTCGGCCGTGGAAGCGACGTCCACGCCGGCGCCGTGTGCGGCGGCCTGCTCGACGAAGACGGCTGCCTTATTGGCCTTCTTCGCGAAGTAGACAAAGCCGTCCACGCCGGCTGCGGACAGCGTCTCCTGCATGCCACGCAGGTTGGTTGCGAAGGCATCGGGCAGCAGGAAATGGAAGGGGCCGCCGAACGCGTAGGCGAGTTCGGGGAGCAGTCCGGATGCCACCACCGCCTCGGTGGCAGCATCCCGCCGGACCGGCAAGCGGGGCCAGCTCTCGATGTTCACTGCCACAGGGCCACCTCGGTCCCGAGCTTCTGCTCGGCGGCGAGCTGCGCGAAGCGGTGCCCAAGGGCGATGTCGGTGACGACGAGGCCGCTGTTGTAGGCGAAGATGCGCTGCTTGGCCGCGGTGCGGGCCTTGGAGACGCCGGAGATGATGACAGGAAGCTCCAGGTCCACTGCAGGCAGGTTGCCGTCGGCGTCGGCCATGTCGGTGCCGGTGACGCGCATCTGGGCCTCGCTGGTGGCGATGACCCGGTCGGCGCGGTGCAGGGTGGAGGGGGCCAGGCCGTGGCCGACAAGGATCGCCGTCGCGCCGGGCCGCAGCCAGTCCGCTTCGATGGCGGCGGGAGTGTGGGCGCCTGCGGTCGCGACGACGACGTCGGCTTCCCGGGCGGCGGCCTTCAAGTCGCTGACCAGTTCCACGTCACGGTCGGGGAAGTGTCGGGCGAGTTCGGCGCGCACGGCGGCGATACCGTCGGGGTGGGTGCCCGACAGCAGCAGGCGGTCCAGCTCGGGCAGGGTGGTCAGCAGGAACGGCAGCGCGAGACGGCCCTGGGTGCCGGTGCCGACCACCAGCGCGGTCGAGGCATCCGGGGCGGCGCACTCGCGGGCCAGAAGCGCGGAGACGGCCGGCGTGCGCAAGGACCCGATGCGGGAGCAGTCCATCATCGCGACGGGCAGGCCGGTGACGTCGTCGTAGATGGTCAGAGTCGTGTAGTAGTGCTGCTGGTCGCGGCTCTCGTGCAAGCCGTGCTTGTACGAGGTCTTGATCGCGACGACGTTGCGGACGCCGTCGCGGCCGAGCATGGCGTATGACACGGAGTGGCCGTCGGCGGGCTTGACCGTGAGCTTGCGCGGGTTGTCCGACTTGCCTGCTGCCAGGGTGCGGTAAGCCTGCTCGACGGTGTCGACGACGTCGGCGAGTGAGATGTCCAGCCCGGCGAGGTCACTGGTGGACAGCACGCGCAGGGTGGTGTCGTCCCGGTCCATGGAGAAGCCCTTTCGAAGTGATGGCGTGGCGGGTGGAGCAAGCTGGTCAGAGGGTCCAGGCGGTCAGGGCGGCCTGTCCGTAGCCGTGCTCGTCGTGTTCGGCCTGTGGGCGGGTCGGACGGCCCTCGACGCGGACGGAGGCGCGCTTGAGCCAGCGGTCGGTGCCGTCGTAGCGCGCCTTGAACGGGACGCGGCCGTGGACGACGATGTCGTTGTCCACGACCAGGACGTCGCCCGGCTCAAGGCTCACCGCGACCGAGGCGCGGGCCAGTTCGTCCCCCAGGCGTCCGTACGCCTCGCGCCATTCGTCGTCCGCCTCGTCGAGCGGGGTGTAGGCGGGGTCGTAGCGCATGGTCAAGCCCGCGGGGGTGTCGAAGAGGGTTGGGACCGGTGCGGGTCGGCCCGCGAACTGCTGGGCCTGCTCGTATGCGTCGTCGGGCAGGATCGGTGCGACCGGCCGCTTCAGCTGTTCGACCTCCTCGTCGGACAGGGAGGTGCGCCGGATGCTGGCCGCGGTGGTGGCGATGTCGTCGTGGTTGCGCATGCAGCACAGCAGGAGCAGGTGGGCGCGGCCGGGGTGGAAGGCGTCCTCGGTGTGCGGGGTGAGCAGGACGGAGCTTGAGGCGCCGGTCTGCTCACTCTCGTGTCCGGCTGAGGGCACGATGTTGTGGACGAACCGGCCGTCCTGTTGTCCGTCCCAGGCGATGGGGGTGCCCATCAGCGTGGAGACGAGCAGCAGGACGACGTCCCACAGTGCGCCGGCGTCGCCGACGGTCGACCAGTGGCTGGGGGTGGGGCCGAGTTCCATGTCGTCGGGGTGCAGGCCACGCAGGACGAACAGTCCGTCGGCGGTGTCCACGGGCCGAAGGGCGTGGCGGACCTTGTCTGCGAGCCCGGCGCACGCCTCGGGGAGGGCGGCGAGGAGTTCAGGCGAGGTGGCGGAGCCGTGGTCGGCGAGCAGCTTGGCTGCGGTGGTGGTCAGTTCGGCTGCGGCGGTGACGTCGAGAGGGCGTACCGGGGCAGGGCAGGGGGGCACGGTGGCACCTTCCGGGGCAGGACAAATCGAAGCGCGGGCATGCGGCATCGCCGCACCGGCTCGACGGCGGGGGAAAGGAACGCGAAATAGTCGGGCGCTGCGCGGCTCGGGGCGCCGCCGGACACCAGGAACGTAACAACGCTGCTGAGGTAAGGCAACCCTAACCGGTGTGATTGACTACATCAAAGTAGTCCCGCTTTCGGAGGCTTCGCGTGCACCTGATGGACAGTCAAAAACGCTACAGAGCAGGCGTGTTGGTGATCGAAGGGATTGCGTCGGCAGTCACTGGCGCGGCGTGGGGTGGCTTGCGGAGTCTGGCTGGATCAGGTTAGGTAACCCTAAGAACGACCAAGTGCGAACGTGAGACGAGGACCAGACGTGGGCGTCACCAGACGACAGCTGCTGTGGGCCGGCACCGGCATCGGAGCGGCCGGGATTCTTGCAGCCTGCAGTGGCGGAAGTGAGAATTCCAAGGGCGCCGAAGCCTCTGGGGCCGCAGCCGGAAAGCCCCGTGCCGGTGGAACTCTGCGAGTGGGGGCACTGGGCCGCGCGAGCGCGATCACCCGCGACCCGCACGGCACTCAGGCCAACGAGAGCGACTACCTCATCCTCGCCCTCGTCTTCGACACCCTCACGGTCCCCGGCGGCAAGACCAACACGATGCCGCGCCTGGCTACTTCGTGGGAGTCGTCAGCCGATCTGAAGACCTGGAAGTTCAAGATAGCCAAGGGCGCGGCGTTCCACGACGGTACGCCGGTGACCACCGAGGACGTGGTGTGGTCGCTGAAGCGACTGCGCAACACCCCCTCGGGTGAGGCCCGTCTGCCCGGCATCCAGGCGAAGAACATCAGTGCCGAGGGCACCGACACGGTCGTCCTGGTCTCCGACTACGCCAACGCCGAACTGCCGGTCCTGACCCGTTTCACGACGTTCGTGATGAAGAAGAACACCAAGGAATCCGAGATCGCCAAGGCGCCGGGGACCGGACCGTTCAAGCTGGACTGGTTCCGCGGCGGCAACGCCCGCCTGGTGAAGAACGACAAGTGGTACGGCCCCGCCGTGCACCTCGATGCCATCGAGGTCACCATGTTCGAGACCCCGCAGGCCATGGCGAATGCCCTGCTGGCCGGGCAGATCGACCTCGCTTCCAACGCCGGTGCCGTGGCCGCACGCACCGCCGAGTCCCGCAAGGAAATCCAGGTGCTGCGCCGCCCGGACGACATGGCGATGCCGATCGTGATGCGCACCGCCAAGGGCAGCCCTTTCGCGGACGAGCGGGTACGTGAGGCGATGCGTCTGGTCGTGAACCGCGAGGCGATGGTCAAGCAGGTCCTGTCCGGGTACGGCACCGTCGCCAACGACATCCTCGGCACCGGCGATCCCGCCTACGCCAAGAGCATCCCGCAGCGCAAGAGGGACCTGGCCAAGGCCAAACAGCTGCTGAAGGATGCGGGCTTCGACCTCTCGAAGACCTACGAGCTGGTCACCACCGAGGACATCTCCGGGCTCGCCGACTCCGCCACCTTGTTCGCCAACCAGGCCCGCGAGGCCGGGATCAAGATCAAGGTCGTCAAGCAGGAGTCCGGCGCGTTCTGGAACAAGACCTGGAAGACCGGCGACTTCTACACCACCTACTGGGGCACCAACGACTCGGTGATCTTCTTCGCCTCCAAGACCATGGTCAGCAAGGCCGGGCAGAACGAGTCGGGCTGGAGCGATCCTGGCTTCGATGCCGCCTACCGCAAGGTGATCGGCACCGCCGATGCCAAGCAACGCGCGGTCGCGCTGAAGAATCTCCAGCAGATCGAGTACGACCGCTCCGGCTACCTGCTGTGGGGCATGGCCGACGGCATCGACCTGGCCGCCGCCAAGGTGCAGAACCTGCCCAAGCTCGCCGGATACGGACGCGTCCAACTCGAAGGCGTGTGGCTGCGTTGAGCCGGACTGCCAAGACCGGCCCGGTGCCCGCCCCCACCCGGGGGGCGGGCACCGCCCTACGCCTGGCCGCACACATGGGGCTGCGGATCGCAGGGACGGCCGGACGCCGCATCCTGATGCTCATCGTGCTGCTGGCCGTTGTCTTCGCGGCAGTTGAGGTGCTGCCGGGAGACGCGGCCAGTGCCGCGGCCGAGCGCGGGGAGAGCGCGGCCGGCATCGCCGCCCGCCGTCACCTGCTGGGCCTGGACCAGCCGCTGTGGGAACGGTTCGCCAACTGGATGACCGCGCTCCCCACCGGAGACCTCGGCACCTCCGCCCGCGGGCAGAAAGTCACCGAGCTGCTCGCCGACCCCCTGCCCAACACCCTCGTCCTCGCGGTGACCGCGTTCGTGATCACGGTCGTGCTGTCACTGCTGCTCGGCCTCTGGGCCGCCGCCCGCCCCGGCCGGCTCACGGACCGGATCATCGGGCACACCTCGACGGCGGCGTTCGCGGTACCCGAGTTCGTGGTCTCGGCCGTGCTGCTGCTGGTGCTGTCCCTGTGGACGGGCTGGCTGCCCGCCGTCACGGTGACCGGCGGCGACGGAAAACCCGCGAGCTGGACCATGCTGATCATGCCGGTCCTCGCCCTGGTCATCCCGCAGACCGGGTGGAACACGCGCGTCGTGCGCGGAGCTCTGGCCGACCAGGCATCGGCCCCGCACGTGGAAGCCGCGCACCTCGACGGCCTGCCCCTGCACCGGGTCCTGCTGCACCACCAACTGCCCGGAGCTGTCCCCGCGATCGCCACCGGCATGGCCACCTCCACCGGCCTGCTGTTCGGCGGCGCGGTCGTGGTCGAGACCCTGTTCAACTACCCGGGGATCGGCACCGTCCTGGCCGGAGCGGTCGCCGCTCGGGATACCCCGCTGATCGCCGGGGTCGTCGTCTGTGCCGGTGCCGTCGTCAGCCTCGTCCTGCTGGCCGCTGACCTCATCCGCCACGCCGTCCTGGGAGATCGCGCATGACCGCCGCCCTGCCCCTGGCCGAACCCCGGCCCTCCCGCCGGGCGAAGACCACCGCACTGGTGCTGGTCGCGGCCCTGCCACTGCTGCTGACCCTCGCCGGGTCCCTGATGGCCCCGCACCCGATCGACACGCCCGTCACCGCACCCTTCGCCTCTCCCGGGGGCGATGCCCCGTTGGGCGGGGACCAGCTCGGCCGTGACGTGCTCAGCCGTCTCCTGTCCGGTGGCACCCTTCTGGTCGCAGGCGCCCTGCTGGTCGCCGTCGCCGTCACCCTGGCCGCCACGGTGATCGGCTGCATCGCCGTGCTGCGGCCCGCCCTCGGCCGCGCCGTCGAACGCAGCGCGGACGTCGCGATCCTCTTGCCGCCTCTGCTGGGCATCATGCTGATCGCGCTCGCCTGGCCCGACGGCGGACGCTGGGCCGTGATCGCCGCCGCCGTCATCCTCGGTGTGCCGTACGCGGTCCGGGTCGTCGCTGCTGCCGCGTCCCCGGTCGCCACGGCCGGTTATGTCGAAGCGGCGCTCGGCCGCGGGGACTCCACCGTCTATATCGCCCTGCGTGAGATCCTGCCCAACCTGCGCGCCACGATCGTGACCCTGTTCGGACTCAGGTTCGTCGAAGCCGTCTACGTCATCTCGATGGCCGGGTTCCTCCAGATCGGACCCCAACCACCCGCGTCCGACTGGTCGCTGATGGTCCGTGAGAACGCCTCCGGCATCCTCCTCAACCCCTGGGCCGTTGTCTCCCCCAGTCTGGCCATCGCGGTTCTGGCCATCACCGTCAACCTGGTGACTCTCTCCCTGGCCCCCGACACCACAGCGAAGGCGGTGACCCGCTCATGAGCGACCTCGCCCCTGTCCGCCCCAGCGCACCCACCCCCCATGGCGCGACCGAGGCCCCCCTCGTCACCGTCACCGGCCTTGAAGTACGCCTGCCCGAGGGCCCCGTCCTCCTGCCCGAAACCAGCGCACGGATCCACGCCGGTCGGGTCACCGCCCTCATGGGCGCCTCCGGATCCGGGAAGACCACTCTGCTGCGCGCGCTCATCGGCCACCTTCCCCCAGGCGCCGCCGTCACCGGTGGCATCGACGTCCTCGGCCGCACCCCGCACCAGTTGCCGGCCGAAGAACTGCGCACCCTGCGCCGCACAGCTGTCGCCTACGTCGGCCAAGACCCCGGCTCCGCCCTCAACCCCCGCATGACCGTGCGTCGCCTGGTCGCCGAACTCGCCACAGACCCGGCCCAGGGGAACGTGCTTGAGCTGCTGGCCGAATGCCGCCTGCCCGCCGGCACCGGGATTGCCGACCGCAGGCCCACCGCTCTGTCCGGCGGCCAGCAACGACGTGTTGCCCTCGCCCGTGCCCTGGCTCGCACCCCGAAAATTCTTCTGCTGGACGAGCCCACCGCCGGACTCGACGCCGCAGTACGTGACGAGATCGCCCACCTGCTGCGCCACCTCGCCGCCAGCCGGAACCTCGCCGTCGTCATCGCGACCCACGACCCGCACCTCGTCGAGACGTGCGCCGACCACACCATCCGGCTCAGCCCCAAGACGGCACTCGCACCGCGCGCAGCCCCCGACCCATCCACCCCACCCGACGTTCCCGCCGGCGACGGCATCGCCGCACAGGCGATCGACGCCTTCTTCCGCGACGGCCGTCACCGGCGCGCGGTCCTGGCAGGTGTGGCATTCACCGCAGCACCCGGCTCGGCCACCGCCATCATCGGCCCCTCCGGATCCGGCAAGACCACCCTGCTGCGCGTCCTGGCCGGACTTCACTCCAGCCACACCGGGCACCTCAGCCTCGACGACCGCCCACTCGCCGCACGCGTACAACGCCGCACCCGGGAACAGCAGCGCCGCATCCAACTCATTCCCCAAAACCCCCTCGCCGCTCTCAACCCCCGGCACACCGTCGGCCAGCAGTTGACCCGGCCCCTGCGCCTGCACGCAGACCTGCCCAGGAGCGTCCACCCCGACCGTGTCGCCGCACTCCTCGCCCAGGTCGATCTCCCCGCCGACTACGCCGACCGCTATCCCGGCGAACTGTCCGGCGGACAGCGCCAGCGCGTCTCCATCGCCCGCGCCCTTGCCGCCGACCCCGACATCCTGCTCTGCGACGAAGTCACCTCCGCCCTCGATGCCGACACCGCCACCGGCATCATGGACCTCCTCACCCGCCTGCGCACGGAACACCGGATGACCCTGGTCGTGGTATCCCACGAACGGCATCTGGTCGCCCGCTACACCGACACCGTCCACCTGCTCGACGCAGGACACATCACCGACAGCGGTCCCACCGTCCGACTGCTGCTCACCGGATGAGACCGGCCGGCGCGCGGGAGCCTGGGGCGTGGCCCACGGAACCCAGATCGACATCAGCGCCGACTCCTTCAGGGCGACTGCCGTCAGGGGACACACAGCAACTCGTCAACCTGAAGACGGGTGAATCAGCCCATGCACGGCCGCTCCGAACCCGGCTTCACCAGCGAGGCACTCTGGGCCGTGTAGCGGACGACGACGCACTCGGGCCGCGACCGGCAATGCCCTTGATGGATCGTCACAGACCTTCTGGTCAAAGGAACTTGGTGACCCACCGGGCGCAGCGCGGCCTCTGTCGTGACACACGGCGCAGTACCTACTTGTGCTTCCCGCCAGGCACTGGCCGTCAGTACGGCGCGGGACACTGAGCGATTTCCAGCCTCAATTCGGGCAGGTCAGATGGAGTGTGATCCAGCACCGCGCAGGTTGAAAGAGGTTCACCGGGTGGGTGCCTCGGCGAGCGAGAGGCTGTTCCCGTCGGGATCCAGCACGACGACGTGGCGTACGCCGCTGCTGTAGGTCTCGACCGGTTCGTGGTCGATCCCGTGTGCGGCGAGGCGGGCCAGGATGTCGTCGAGGTCGTGCACGCCGAGCGTGATCATGGCTCCCCCTACTCGCTCGGCGCGCACATCTCGATCGTCCACGACGACCCACGCGTTCTCACCGACCCGCCACAGGTACTCCTCGCCGATGATCTCGTCCGCTGGGCGCCCGAAGAACACCTCGAACCACTTCAGTGCCTTGATCCGGTCACTCACGCACATGACGCTGTACAGGTCCACTCGGATCACTCCTCGGAGTCGTTTCGAAAGTGGACCGCTCCCGTGACCGAAACTCATCGGAGGAGGTAGCCCGGTTCTCCGCAGTGAAGTTGAGGCCAGGCGCCCCGTTGGCGCTTTTGAGCCCTTGCCAACCTCGCATGCCGACCGGGCAGTTGGCCTGACAGACGGATGAAGCCTCTGGTAGATGGGTTTCGACCCAGAGAACCGTCTCCACCAGAGGCTTCGCATGCTTGTCTACCCATCCGGCGTCGAAGCCTCCAGCTCTGCCCTCCGCTTCCTCGCCGCCCGCCTGAGGAAACACCGTCGCGCTCTCGGTACTCGCGCCGTCCATGCCGTCCTCACCCTCCATCTGGCCAGCTCAGACTGAGGTTGGAAAGGGCTCACTGCGGGCATCACCGTCTGCCTGATGGCCTGCCACGACACCTAACCGCCTTCGATACCTGTGGATCCGGATCTGGTTCATACTCGGGAGGCTGGCGCTACGCCGGGTGCGGCGCCCCGGCAATTGCCCACACCAAAGACATTCACCAGTAGCGGCAGTCCGGTTGAGGTGAGCAATCTTCTGGTGGACGGCCGTGCCGCAGCCAACGTCTATGCGTCATCACGCTGTATGAGACGGTATCTGGTGGTAGGAGATTTCAGTCCCGGCTTTCGGGGCCGGTAGCTCGACGGGACGTAGTTCTGCCGTTTTCGGGGCCGCGAGCGCCGCGCCGCCTCTATCAGGGCGACCAGGGTAGGGGACGTTCTCCAAAGCAGCCGGAGTTTGCGGTGCTGAGCCCCGCCACGCGGGCCGCGGCCTCAAATGTCGCGCCTTGGCTCAGGGCCAGGACCACGACACGGAGCATCGCCGGAGTCTTCTTCCCGCCGGGCTCAAGTCCGTTTGCCGTGGCCAATGCTGAGGCGGCCTCGACGGCGGAGGTGAAGTCCGGGTCGTTCGCAAGCCATTGCTGAAGGAGGTGCTCGGGCACGCCGGCCCACAGGGCCGCCGCCTGTGGGCCGAGTCCCTGCGCGGTGGCCTGGAGAATGTCGGCCATCCGCGCAAGACGTTCGTCCCGTTCGCTCGGCAGCGCATCCAGGGGTGCACGCAGTGTCTGTTCGACGCCCTCGCGGGCGGCCAGCCATTCGACTACTTGCTCGGCCTGTGAATCCGTGGCGGCGACCGATTCGGCGCTGGGCCTTCTGATCTCGTACATCATCTCCCTCCCAGGGCAAGGGCGGAGGTCGTGGAGCGTGGCTGGTCCGGGGTTCCAGATATCGGTCGGGATGGGCCGGTCGATGGATGGCCGGACGGCCCGGCTGGGTGGCCCAGTTGGGCAAGGCCACGGCGGCGGAGGCTGTGCGCGAGCTGAGGCGGTGCTGCTCGTCCTGTCATGACGTGGGGCTTTCAGAGCGCGTGCTGCGGCGTGCGTGCCACGCAGTCCGTGCCCACCGTGGTGAAGGGGGCGCCGCGGCGGGGTGCGGTGAGGCGGGAGCGGGCGACCAGCCCGAGGGCGACCGTGAGACGGTCTGGACGGCCATCAGGGCGACGAGGACGAAGAGTTGCACGGCTCCGGCGTGAGCGCGTCGGCTCCGCCCAAGAGCATGCCGACGAAAGCGCTGGAGTTCGGTGACCAGCGAGGCCCTGGTGCCGGGGCCGATGTTCTCGCGCTTTGCCGCGATCCGGTCGTCGAGGAAGAGTGCGTACACCTCGTTCACCTCGGAGTCCTTGTTCTCCAGGTCCAGAGTGACGTGCCCGGCCGAAACTCGGTCTGGGAGACCGTGCACTCCCGATCCGAGACGGTCACCGAGAGCGCGCCGTCATCGCGCGTCGCCCACTGCCTGCAGCCCGGCAGGGTGACGGCGCCGGCTACCCCTGTGCCCGCGTCGAGGAGAAGGAGACGCGGTCGGGCGGACAAGGATGCCTCAATTCACATGTGTAGGCCGACGGCACGGGTGCGGATGCCCGCCCGCAGCAGAGTCTACGTAAATGTAGACACTGAGGGAAGGCTGCCCTTACTTTGAGCTGGATGAAACTGATTACTCGGAGGAGTGCTCGTCCCGGGCGGCTCCTGCCCGAGTCCACCGGCAAGACCCACATCTGCCGTGTCCTCGCAAGATCGGTGCCCGCGACCGCATCCAGGCGGTGAACTTCGCCTGCGACCACGGCCTCGCCCGGCCCGACGCAGACTGAGCCGACGTCCGGCGGCCGGACAAGCGCGTGCACTGACTCTGTCGGCCGGAGTGGGAACGCATCCGCCAGTGCGGCACGGTCGGGGCGCCTACTGGACGGAGTCCTCGCGGTGTACGGGGATGAGGAGGGTGAAGGTCGTGGGGCGGCCGCTCGACACGACCACTCGGCCGCCCAGAGAAGCGGCCAGATCGCGGGCGAGTGCGAGGCCGATCCCCGTGCCACCGTTGCCGGCACCGGTGTGTCCGCGGTCGAAGAGGAGAGCCGGCTCGATGCCCAGAGTGCCCTCGTCGGACACGTCGAAGGCAAGAGCGTCGTCGAGATCCCGGACGGAGGCCCGGACGCTGCCGTGGCCATGTGCGCGCGCGTTGTCCAGGAGGACGCCGAGGATCTCCGCGACGGGCCCACCCGGGACGCGTACGTCGGCAGGGGCGTCCTGGACGGCGAAGTCCAGACGTCTTCCGTCCCGGGCGAAGAGGCCGTGCCATCGTTGTTCGGTCTCCTGCAGCAGCTGGGTGACCAATCGGTCCGGCACTGCCCGGTGCGCCGGTTCGGGCGAGCCCGCCAGGCGCAGTACCTCCTCGACCGTGTGATGTAGCCGCCGTGCGGACGTCAGCGCCTCTTCCAGGACGGGACGCAGCTGGGCGTCGCTCTGGTCGAGGCCTGATTCAAGGGTGAGCTGGAGGCCGGTCAACGGGGTGCGCAACTGGTGTGATGCGTTGGCAGTGAAGTCTCTTTCGTGACGCAGGAGTTCCGCGAGGCTGTGCAGCATGTCGTTGTGCGTCCGGGCGACCTGGTCGATCTCGGGGACGGTGCTGGGGGCAGCGCGAGCCGTCAGATCGCCTTCAACGACCGCTCGGCTGTGCCGCGACAGATCTTCGAGTGGCGCGGCGAGCACGCGTGCCTGACGGCGGGCGACCAGGACGGCGACGGTGAGGGCGAGCACGGCCGCGCCGAGCAAGGCCGACCAGCCGAGGAACACGTGGTTGCGGACGGTCGACACGGGTGAGGAGGCCCGGACGACGCCGATGACGGTTTCGTCGTGCGGGACGGGTACGGCGACGACGAGGTCGCTGCCTGTCTGCGTATGCGCGACCAGTCCCCGAAGCGCCCGCCGGACCGCAGCGTCGCCGTGGGCAGGTCCATCGCCCGCGTGCCGGGTCAGCTGCGGGTCGTACAAGCCGAGGCGTTCGCCGGCCGCGGGTGGCGGCAGCTCCGCCGGGTCACCGCTGCGGTAGTCGGGGTTCACACGGACCGCGGCCGCCAGGGCCGCCCGCTCGAGAGAGTCTCGCTGGTCGGCGTACAGGGATGACCGGATAACGAGGGCGAGCGGGACCGCGAGGAGGACCAGCGCGACCAGCACCGCGGTGACGGCCACCCGCACGACGCGCTGTCTCATGCCCACATCATGCGGGCCGTCCGCCGGGTTGCACGCAGCCCGCCACGCGCTTTTGCCGTCGTCTAACCATCGCCGGGCCGGGCGTTAACCGGCCGGTTCGTAGCGTCGGTTCCATGACCGTCCGGTCAGCAGCCAGGTACTCAGGAGGGCAGTGGGCATGGCACGCGTACGGAACATCGGTGTCGTCGGGCTCGTACTCACCGCGGCGCTGACCGCCGGGTGTTCCGGCGCAGGCGGAACCGCGGGGACGGGCTCGGGGCCCGGAGCCGCCGCACACAGTGGCGGCGCCGCTCCGGCCCCCACCGAGTCGAACCCTCCCGGCGACATCCCCGACAACCAGGCCTACGTCACCTACAAGGCGTCCGGCGGTGGCTTCACGGTGAAGGTGCCGGAGGGGTGGGCCCGTACAGACAAGGGCGGCACCACGACCTTCACGGACAAGCTGAACCGTGTCCAGATCTCCGCCGCGACCACCTCGTCCGCGCCCACGGCTGCCTCTGTCACATCCAAGATCGTCCCGCAACTTCAACATCAGGTGGCCAGGTTCGCCGACCCCAAGGTGATGCAGGCGGCGCGGAAGGCGGGGCCCGTTGTCCTGCTGAAGTACCGGGGTGACTCCGCGGCGGACCCGGTCACCGGCAAGGTCGTGCGGGACGCGTTCGAGCGATACGCGTTCTATCAGCACGGCCGAGAGGTGGATCTCACTCTGTCCGGGCCGGTCAACGCCGACAACGTGGACCCCTGGCGCATCGTCAGCGACTCCTTCGCGTGGAAGTGAGGCGCGGGATGCTGAGCGATCCGCAGAGTCCCGCCGGTGCCGCATGCGCATCCGGTCCGGAGACCGAGGCAGCCGAAAGTGCCCTCTCCGCACGGGAGTTGTACCGCTTCTTCCGATCGGGGGAGGAAGAGACACTCGCGCTGCGCGGCGTGTCCCTGCGTGTGGGGCGCGGCGAGACAGTCGCCGTCGTCGGCCCGTCCGGGGCGGGCAAGTCCACCCTGTTGTCCTGCCTGGCCGGACTCGACGAGCCCTCGGGCGGCGAGGTGCGCGTCGGAGGTGTTCGCATCAGCCACCGGCCTGAGACGGAGCGGGCCCGGCTGCGGGCCCGCCACATCGGCGTGCTCCTGCAGACCCGCAATCTTGTCGCGCATCTCAGCGTGCGCGACAACGTGCGCCTCGCGCACAGTGCCGTGCGCGGTCACCCGGCTGTACCCGCGCAGGACCTGCTTGAACAGGTGGGGCTGGCGCAGCGTTCGCACGCGCTGCCACGGCAGCTCTCCGGCGGTGAGCTTGCGCGGGCCGGGCTGGCAGTCGCGCTCGCCAACTCGCCCGGCGTCCTGCTCGCCGATGAACCCACCGGCGAGCTCGACGGCGACACCGAACGCGTGATTCTCCAGATGCTGCGCGACCGCGCCTCGGCGGGCTGCGCGGTACTGATCGTCACGCACAGCGCAGAAGCGGTACGGGTCGCCGACCGGGTGATCGCCCTGGATGACGGAAAGGCCAGTGATGTACGCCCATGAGGACAGGTCGCCGTCGAGTGAACCCGCAATGACAGGGGACGAGCGTGGAACACCCGCCCGCGAGTTCGTGAGCGCTCCCCGGCAGACTGTGCCGCCGCGTCGCGAGGGCGCGCAGGCCTCGGCCGAGCGCGCGGTGCCACCCGGCAAGCCCTCGACGGCAGTTGAACGGGGCGCCAGGGCCGAGGAGGCATCCGGTCCGTCCTCCAACGAGCCCTGCACGCCCCAGGACGAGCCCGACTCACCCTCAGACGGGCCCTTTGCGGCGCCAGGCGATGTCCTGGTCGCGTGCGAGGACGCCGCCCTCACCTTCGGCCGTGGCGCGGGCGCCGTGGTCGCCGTCCACGGCGCGAGTCTGCACGTGCGAGCCGGGGACAGGCTCGCGGTGGTCGGGCCCTCCGGGTCGGGCAAGTCCTCGCTGCTGCACCTGCTGGCCGGGCTGGAGCAGCCCACCAGCGGCACCGTCGTGTGGCCGGCTCTCGCCGGCCCGCGCGACATCGGGCTCGTCTTCCAGGGAGACAGCCTGATCCCCGCCCTGGACGTCGCCGAAAACACCGCGCTGCCACTCGTCCTCGCGGGGGAGCCGGACGCCCGCGCGCGGGAAGCGGCCGTAGCCGCGCTCGCCCTCGTCCACGCGGCCGACCTGGCCGACCGGTTGCCGGAGGAGATCTCCGGCGGCCAGGCCCAACGTGCCGCCGCCGCCCGGGTGATCGCCCAGGCGCCCCGGCTGATCCTTGCCGACGAGCCCACCGGCCGGCTCGACCACGCCACCGGTGGCCTCGTCCTGGACGCCCTGCTCGCGGCGGCCGACCGCACCGGCGCGGCCCTCGTGGTCACCACGCACGACCCGGCCGTCGCCGCTCGTCTCGACATCCGGCTGACCATGCGCGACGGCCGTCTGCACAACAGCACCGCAAGCGCCACGGAACCGAAGGAAGCGGAAGCGTCATGAACTCTGCATGGGCGGGCGGCCTGGCCCGGCACCGCGCCGGACGGCTTCTCGCGGCCCTCGCCGGAATCGCCCTGGCCGTCGCGCTCGTCGCATCGCTCGGGTCCTTCCTCACCGCGTCGAAGGCCACCATGACACAGCGCGCCGTGCGGTCGGTCGCCGTCGACTGGCAGGTCGAGGTCCAACAGGGAGCCGACCCGAACGCAGTGCTCTCGCTGGTGCGCAAGACGCCCGGCGTCCAATCGGCCCTGCCGGTCGGATTCGCCCACAGCAGCTCGTACGCCGCGCGAGCACAAGGCAGCGTGCAGACCACCGGGCCCGGCGTGTTGCTCGGCCTGCCCGACGGCTACCAGAAGCTTTTCCCGGGCGAGATCCGACCGCTCACGGGAAGCACCAGCGGCGTCCTGCTGGCCCAGCAGACCGCTTCCAACCTGCATGTCGCTCCCGGCGACACGATCAGCGTCCAGCTCCCCGGGACGGGCACGCACCAGGTCCGTGTCGCCGGAGTCGTCGACCTCCCTCAGGCCGACTCTCTGTTCCAAAAGGTCGGAGCCCCCAGCCAGACCCAGCCCACCGCGCCACCGGACAACGTGCTGCTGGTCCCCACCGCAACTTTCTCCTCCTTGACCGCACACGCGTCAGGTGCCGCCGTCACCACCCAGATCCACACGGCACGTGACGCCAAGCTGCCGACCGACCCTGCGTCCGCCTTCAACAGCGTGACCCGCGCCGCCCACAACGTGGAGGCCCGCGCCTCGGGCCAAGCCGTGGTCGGGAACAATCTCGGCGCCGCCCTCGACTCCGCACGCCAGGACGCGCTGTACGCCCAGATCCTCTTCCTCTTCCTCGGCGTCCCCGGCGCGGTGCTGGCAGCCGCGCTCACCGCCGCGGTGGCCGCCGCGGGCGGGGAGCGGCGACGCCGCGAGCAGGGCCTGCTGCGGCTGCGCGGACTGCGGCCCCGGCGGATCGCCTCCCTGTCCGGCCTGGAAGCCGCGATGGTAGGCGTCACGGGGGGCGCCGTGGGGCTCGTCGCCGCGGCGCTGACGGGCCGGATCGCCTTCGGCTCGGCCTCCTTCGGAACGAGCACCGGCCAGTGGATCGCCTGGTACGTCCTTGCCTTCGCACTCGGTGCCGCGGTAGCCGCAGGGGCGGTCCTCATCCCCGCGCTGCGCGATCTGCGCACCGTCACCGTTGCCGACACGCGCCGCACCGAGCGCCGCACGGGCTCCCCGTGGGTCCTGCGGTACGGGCTCGACTTCGTGCTGCTGATCGGCTCCTGGCTCATATTCCGGGCCTCGTCCGGCAACCAGTACGCGCTGGTCCTCGCCCCTGAGGGAGTGCCGAGCATCTCCGTGTCCTACTGGGCCTTCCTCGGCCCTGCGCTGCTGTGGATCGGCTCGGCTCTGTTGGTGTGGCGGCTCACGCTGCTGGCTCTCACACACGGACGCCCGATCCTGACCCTGTTGTCGCGGCCGCTTGCGTCCAGCCTGGGCGGGACGACGGCCGCAGTCCTCTCCAGACGTCGGCGTCCGCTGGCACGTTCAGTGGTGCTGCTCGCACTCGCGGTGTCGTTCGCGGTGTCGACTGCGACCTTCAACGCGACCTACCAGCAGCAGGCCGAGGTCGACGCGCGGCTCACCAACGGAGCCGACGTCACGGTCACCGAGCCGCCCGGGGCACAGACACCGGCAAGCGCCGGGAGCGCCTTGCGGGTCTCCGGAGTTCGTCACGTCGAGCCCATTCAGCACCGGTTCGCGTACGTGGGCTCCGACCTCCAGGACCTCTACGGTGTGCGCCCGGCCACGGTCGCCTCAGCCACCTCACTGCAGGACGCGTACTTCGCCGGAGGCAGCGCTGCCACACTCATGAAGCGGCTGGCTCACCAGCCCGACGGACTGCTGGTGAGTGCGGAGACCGTCCACGACTTCCAGCTCACACCCGGCGACACGGTCAACCTGCGGATCCAGGACGCACACACCAAGGCACTGCGCACGGTGCCGTTCCACTACGTGGGCGTCGCCAAGGAGTTCCCGACCGCGCCCAAGGACAGCTTCTTCGTCGCCAACGCCTCATACGTCGCCAAGGCGACCGGCAGCGACGCGGTCGGCGCGTTCCTGCTGGACACCGCAGGCACTCATCAGAAGCAGATCGCGGAGCGCCTGCGCCATCAGCTGGGCACCAGTGCCACAGTCACCGACCTGACCCAGACCCGCGGCACCGTGGGCACCAGCCTGACCTCCGTGGACCTGGCCGGCCTCACCCGGATCGAGCTGGCCTTCGCGGTACTCCTCGCGGCCGGAGCAGGCGGACTCGTCCTCGCGCTCGGGCTCGCCGAACGACGGCGCACCTTCGCCATTGCCAGCGTGCTGGGTGCCGCACCACGGCAACTGCGCGGCATGGTCCTCACGGAAGCCCTCCTGCTGACCGCAGGCGGCCTCGCCGGCGGCGGGCTCATCGGCTGGGCGTTGTCGGAGATGCTGGTCAAGGTCCTGACCGGAGTGTTTGACCCGCCACCGGCAGCCCTCTCGGTGCCAGGAAGCTATCTGGTGCTGACCGCGCTCGCGGCTACGGTCGCCATCTTGGCCGCGGCCCTGAACGGGGTACGCCGGGCCGCCCGACCCGCCGTCGAGGAACTCCGGGATCTGTGAACACCCGCTCCCGCTCTACGCTGCCCCTCATGCCCAGGCCCGTTGCACCCGCCCCCGCCCGATTCCGGATCCTTGTCGTCGAAGACGACGACACCATCGGTCGCCACTTGGACTCCGGACTGCGCAGCAACGGCTACGCGCCGGCCTGGAGCCGCACCGGAGCGGGCGCGCTCACCGAGGCCACGCAGTCCCCGTACGACGTGCTGCTCCTTGATCTCGGTCTGCCCGACATGGACGGTCTCGACGTCGCCCGCCAGTTGCGCGCCCGTTTTCCCGACCTGCTGATCCTCATCCTCACCGCGCGTACCGACGACATCGACGTCATCGCGGGGCTCGACGCCGGAGCCGACGACTACCTGGTCAAACCCTTCAGCCTGACGGTGCTGCTGGCCAGACTGCGAGCCCATCTGCGACGCCGGACCATCGCGGCGCCTCCCGAGGAGCCGGTCCGGGCAGGCGATGTCGTCATCGACGTGATCGCGCGGCGGTGCACCGTGCAGGACCAGGAAATCGAGCTGCGTCCCAAGGAGTTCGAGCTGCTCGCCGTGCTTGCCCGGCACGTCGGCGAAGCCGTGTCCCGCGAGACGCTGATGGCCGAAGTGTGGGACGAGAACTGGTTCGGCTCGACGAAGACGCTCGACGTCACCATGGCAGGGCTCCGCCGGCGTCTGACCGACGTGATGGTGCACCCCCACCGGGTGTCGCCCCCGTACAAGGTGCCGCGCATCACCACTCTGCGAGGGCACGGCTACCGGCTCGAACTTGACTGACACCGAGCGCGCTCAGCGCGATGGGGCAGGCTCAGTCCGCCTGAAAGGCCTCGGCAAGGTGGGGCAGTTACTGAAGGACCTGGTCCACGAGCTTCTGTGTCGGCTTCAGGCCGGGAGCGAGCCCAGTTCATCAGGACGACCATGTCGTCCGGTCCAGGTCAGTCGATCTGTACATCCCGCTTCGAGACGGCCAGGTAGGCGACGAACCCGAGGATGGCCACGGTCCAGGACAGGGTGACCGGGCCGAGGCCCATCGCGAGTCCGCCGCGGCTGCGCGGGAGCGCCATCCAGTCGGCGAGGGAGGCACCCAGGGGGCGGGTGATGACGTACGCGATCCAGAACGCCGTCACCGAGCCCAGGGTGTCGGACCGACGCAGGAGGGCGGGGACGCAGATCGCGGCGGCGAACAAGGCGGCGGAGCCGAGGTAGCGCAGGCCGAGGGACGCGGTCAGGTCGCCGGCCGCGGTGCCCAGCGCGAACGTGGCGAGGACAGCGGCCCAGTAGAAGAACTCCCGGCGGCGGGTATGGATGCTGTGGATGGACAGGGTCCGCTCTCTCGCGTACCAAAGGGCGAAAACGGCGGCCAGCACGATCATGAAGAACGGTGTGGAGAGGGTGTACGGAACGCCGAGGACGACGTGCAACACGTCGGCGGCCATCGTCCCGAACACGCTGACCATGACGATCCCGGTCCAGTAGATCCACGCCACATACCGGCGCACGGAGAACTGGAGCGCCAGGGCCGCCGTGAAGGCGAGCCCACCGAGCGCAACCGCCGCAACCGGGTCGAGGGTCTTGGCCAGGTAGTCGGATGCCGTCTCGCCCATGCCGGTGGTCAGCACTTTGATGATCCAGAAGTAGACCGTGACGTGTGGCACCTTGTTCGCCGTACGGCGGACAAGAGGGTGGGTGACGGGACGTTCGCCCTGGTGGTCGAGGACGTGCTCTGCGCTCATGGCCCGCACCCTGACACGGTCGACTGCCGGTTTCCCAGACCCTTTTGCCAGGGCTTTGGCGCTCCTGGTGCAGATGTTGCCCGAGCCGCGCGCGACCCTGAAAGCAACCTGAACGCGGCACGCTCAGCCCTGGTCGCGCTCGTTCGGCGGTTGATATGAAGAGCGGTCGTCCTCGGATCGCTTCCGCCCGATTCGCCGGCGGCAAACGGCCGCGCGAGTTCGTCACGGTGCCTGCATGGCCAGCACTGTCGAGTAGGAGCCGTAGGCCAGGGGCGCCAGGGCAAGGCGCCTGCGACCGCGAAAGCCGGGCCCGGCGGGGTTCGCAAGGCCCAAAAGCGGGAGCAGAGAGGAGGACACGCTCAGGGAGCCTCCGGTGTGTGACCAACATGCCGTCATCAAAAGCCAGTTGAGAGCTCCCTACCGAACCCTTCCCGCATTCCGTATCGGCCCTCACCCGTTCAGGTGCCGCTGCTGGGCAGTGGCACCTGCCGTCTCACGACGCGGCTCGCCGCGGTCTTCTGCAGCAGCCCGTAGGCCAGCACGGGCAGGAGCAGGTGTGGCTTGTCAGGCAGGGTGGTGGTGAGCAGGACCGCGCTCGCGCTGCTGTTGTTCATTCCGCAGGCCAGGGTGAGGGACGACGCCGCGGGGGCGTCGAGTCCCAACAGGCGCGCGGCGCCGTGGCCGACGGCGAAGGACAGCAGGCAGACGAGCGTGGCCACGGTGAGCGCGGCGGCCAGCAGCAGCGGTCTCGGGTGCGTGAGGAAGCTGCCGAGCGCGCCGCTGGCATTGACGTAGGTCAGCAGGACCGAACCGGTGAGGGCGAGCGGCACGACGGTGCAGAGTCCCCCCTTCAGCCATGGCGCGGGGAGTACGAGACGGAGCACGATCCCGGCCGCACACGGACCGACCACCCCGACCAAGGCGAATCCACCTTGGGCGGTGTGTCCGGCACGGGCGAGCGTGGTGGCGTACTCGCCGCTGAGCAGTGGCTGCAGGGCACGGATGACGAGCGGGATGGTCAGGGGGCTGAGGAGCGTCGAGGCGAGGACGAGGCCCACCATCGTCGACTGATCGCCCTCGGCCTTGCCGGTCCAGACCGTGGCTCCGGCGGCGACGGGCATGGCCACGATGAGGATCATCGCGGTGATCAGGCCGCTGCCGCCATCGGTATCGGATGTGCGGTGGAGCAGGAACGCGACCGCCGGGATGGCCAGCAGCGGAATCGCCAGGTGCAGCACGAGCCCGGCGAGCAGGGCGAGCGGCCGCCGGAACAAGGCGCCGAGCGCGCGTACGGGCACCTGGAGACCGGCGGAGAAGAGGACCAGCGCGAGCAGGATCTGTGAGGTGGACCACGAGGGTCCGCCCGGTACGAGGGGGAGCGGGTGGGTGTGCCGGAGCCACACTCCGGGGCCCGGCAGGAAGAGGGCCGCGGCGTAGGCGAGCACGACCGCACAGCCGAGCCGGTGGCGTAACCAGTTCGTTGCGCGCTCCGTCCCTGATGGGCGGGTCGGTGGGGTGGACACGGGTGCCTTCTTCCACGCGGCGCGGGTGCCGGGAGGGACTTCGGTCGTGTTCACGCCAGGCATGTACTTGTGCACGACATCATGTTGGTACGCCGGGTCGTGGGGCGCGAGCGGAGCCGCGCGGCAGTCAGGATGCGTTCAGGTTTGCGGTGGCACCGTCGTCGGCCATGACCTACGAAACGTCTGAGACATCAGCGACCCCCGAGGCGGACGGGCCGACAAGGCACCGGATGCGCTGGAACAAGGTGCCCGAGGTCACCGTCTACTTCTGGATCATCAAGGTGCTGTGCACCACCGTCGGTGAGACCGCGGCCGACCTGCTGAACGAGAAGGCGGGCCTCGGCCTGACCGGCGTCTCGGTGCTCATGAGCCTGCTGCTCGCCGGGGTGCTGGTGGTGCAGTTCCGTACGCGGGCGTACAAGGCCGGTGTGTACTGGCTGGCCGTGGCTCTGATCAGCGTCGTCGGCACACTCATCAGCGACAACCTCACCGACAACATGGGTGTGCCGCTGGAGACGAGCACCGCTGTGTTCGCCGTCGCCCTCGCGGTCGTCTTCGTGATCTGGTACCGCCGCGAGCGCACGCTTTCCATCCACAGCATCGACACCACGCCCCGCGAGTCCTTCTACTGGCTCGCCGTGCTGTTCACTTTCGCCCTGGGTACCGCAGCCGGCGACTTGGTCTCCGAGCGCATGAACCTCGGCTACTGGCTCGCCGCCGTCCTGTTCGGCCTGGCCATCGCCGCGGTCGCCATCGCTCACTTCGCGCTCGGTCTCGACGCGGTCTGGGCCTTTTGGATCGCGTACATCCTCACCCGGCCCCTCGGCGCCTCGATCGGCGACTACCTCTCTCAGGCGACCGGGGACGGCGGCCTGGGACTGGGCACGGTGGTGACCAGCGTGCTGTTCCTCGCCGTCATTCTGGCGCTCGTGGTGTACCTCGCCGTGACGCGCAAGGACGTCACCGAACCCGACGCGGAGGGCGAGCTCACGGCCTGACGCGACGAACCGGTCCCGGCACCGCGTTCAGGATCCTGCTGCCAAGGCCGTTGGCCACGACAGCCGTTGTGCGGCGGCTCATGGGCAGGGTGTTCGTCCGGGACGTGGGCGAGCACCCTGTCTTCGTCACGACTCGATGCGGAGCGTCCCCCCTCACCCGGCTGGAACGCTGACGGTGCACCGGGCGCCAGGGCTGTGCGATGCACTGCGTTGTACGCGTCGTCGGCACCGACTGCCCGCGGGGACCCGCCGACATCATCACCGACGGCGAGAGGACGGCCTCCTCGTACCTCATGGAGACCGCGACACACTCGCGACCGCTCTGCACGGGCTCATCGACGACCCGGCCAGACGGCACCGGATGGGCCGAGCGGCCTGGCCACGGCCGATGCCTACGACATGGGCGAGAGCGCGGACACGTACGACGCGCGCATCAGCGGTCTGCAAGCCACCCGCGAACTGGGCAACCGCGCCCGGCACACCCGGTGGGCCAGGAAGCACGGGCACGTCGCCGCGCTGCTGAGACCGCCACGCCCCTCGCACGGGCATTCCCCCACGGGAGACACCTGCATGAAGAACGCATCACGGCCTGGCTCGCCGACACGGACGCAGATGTTGTGATCTCGACGCGGCCGGATCTGAACGGCTTCCTCTTAGCGGCCCGATAGGGCGGGCTTGCGCTCCTGTGCGTGGGCCCAGCCCATGAGGCTGATCAGGATTGCGAGGAGCGCTGCGGATGCGCCCATGGTGCCCAGGTCCAGGCCGCCCTTGGCGATGGGCTTGGTGAGGAAGTCACCCCCGGTGGCGCCGAGCGGCCGGGTGAGGACGAAGGCGATCCAGAACAGCAGGACGTTCGGCACAGCAGGGACACGCATGAGGACGAGGAGCACCCCGAGCAGTCCGGAGACGAGGAGTGCACCGCCCAGGTACCCGAGCCCGGAACTGTCGGACAGGAAGTCACCCATGGACGTCCCGAGCGTGTTTGACACGAGGATCGCTGTCCAGAAGAGCGCCTCGCCGCGGAACGTGGTGATGTCCCGGATGACGAAGGTCATGCCGGTGAACTTCCAGACGGCGAAGATCGCGATCAGGATCGAGATCAAGATTGTGACTCCGACCGGGTATCCCAACCCCAGTCCCTGTGGGCCCCAGCCCAGTGAAGTGGCCCCGCCGGAAAGGAACTTGGTGCTGGCGTCACGGTTCATGAAGTCCGACATCGTGGTGCCCGCCATGCTGGTGGACAGGATGACGGTCCAGTAGAAGAACGGGTTGTACCGATTGGATTTGAGCTGCACGACCAGTGTGGCCACGAAGATCAGGAACAGCGCGATCGTGGTCAGGAAGTAGCCGAGTCCGAGGGTCTGGGAGAACAGGTCACCGGCCGTCTCGCCGAGGGTCGTCGCGGCGATCTTCATGATCCAGAACGCGAGTGTGACCTCTGGCAACTTCTTCATCACGTAGGGGGCGGTGTCGGCGACCTCGAACTCGGTCAGCGCTTTTGACTTCGCCATGGTCATTACTCCTGGTTGGTGCATCGACGCCGCGCTCCCGGAGCGCATCATCGAGTGGGGGGAACAATTCATGTGTTGCTTCCGGCGCCGCATCTCATGCGCAAGCGAGGAGAGTCCACCCGACCGTGCCGTTGGCGCTACCTCTGGACCCTTGGCGCAGATAGCGCGAGAGAGCCGTATGCGACCCACCGGATGATGCGGCGGCGGCATCTGCTTCTACCGACAGGAAAGCCGCCCGCCCGGAGGGAACGCGACGCTTTCGCCTGCGCTGCCTATCACTCGAGTTCGTCCCGTCGCCTCTTCAAGGTCCGTGGCCGACGGGACCGGTCGCATCCATTCCTCAGCGCGCGCGGACACCTGGTGGATCAGGGTTCCTGACCGTGACAGCCCCAACCTGAAGCCGTCCTGAACGCCCTCGGCCGGTGCCCGGCACCGATGACGGGCCGGTGGCGGCAGGTGCTGACCGCCCTCAACAGCGACCAGCCCCACCAGCGGCACGACCGCGAGCGGCTGCTGGCCCTCGGCGCGGCCGATCTCGCCCGCGCCCGCCGCACTGGCGAGCGGCCGGACACCGTTGAGGACGTGTAGCGCATCGCGCTGACGGAGTTCTTGGCGTCGCGATCACTGATCAGGAAGTGGAACGGGTGGGCGCGGTCCTCGAGTTGGAGGAGAGGGGTGCGGGCCCGCTGGGTGACCCAGTCGCCGGTGGGATGCGTGGTGACGCCGAGGACGTGGACGGTTCTGGTGCCGACCTCCATCACGAAGAAGTTGTACAGGTGAGCTGGCCGAGTATCCGACAGAAGATCATGTAGAGCCGTCGCCGAGGCCACAACCGACGATCACGCCTAGCCCACAGCGTCGGCCAGAACTCCAGGTCAACGCCCGCGTGGAAAAGGACACCCTTCAAGCGTCGGCACCGAGCCAGAAGGACAGCCTTCAAGCGTCGGCACCGAGTCAGACGGAGACACACGCGCCCCTTTCCCGCGCCCCGCGGAGTGGTCCGCTCAGCTCTCCGGCGAGCCGTGCGGGCCGCCTTTTCCCGCTCCCCCAGATGTCCCTCCGGCGCGATGGCACGGCGCACCGTGCGAAGGACGGGTGGATCACCGTCCCGCGGTGAGCCAGGCCGATCACACCGTTCTGTCGGTTCGGCCGCCGCGCTCTTCGTTCTTGTCCTCTTCGCCGACTCCGTTCCTTTCGCCGCCGTCCTTTTCGTCGCCGTCCTTTTCGCCGAGGCCGACGGGGAGCATCGGCGAAAAGCCGCCCGCGGAGATCTTGGCCACCATCTCGGCGAGATACGCGCAGGCTCTCGAGATC
Source organism: Streptomyces sp. NPDC090032 (assembly GCF_044748025.1). NCBI lineage: Bacteria > Bacillati > Actinomycetota > Actinomycetes > Kitasatosporales > Streptomycetaceae > Streptomyces > Streptomyces sp. NPDC090032. The sequence continues at coordinate 44,627 of NZ_JBIVFF010000026.1, forward strand.
TCCTTCTGGGCCTGGTTGCGCTCGCTGACGGCCGCCGCAACGAGCAGGGCGGTCAGCGCCGAGGAACCGTTGAAAGCCTGGAGGGTGATCATGTTGGTGAGCAGATCGTGACCGGCGAACGGGCCGGCCCCCCGGGCGGCGGCGACGATCGTGAAGGTGCACACGGCCAGCGCGCAGGGTGTCGCCCCAGCCAACTGGAAGCGGAAGGCTGCCCAGATCAGCAGCGGGAAGCCCAGGAACATGAGGGGCGCGTTACTGGTCCCGAGGAGTCCGACGCTCGCGGTGGCAGCCAGGAGCAGGAAACCCTCCGCCCAACGGGACGGCGGAGCCTCCTTGGGCCAGCGTGCCGAGCGCAGAACGAGCAGGACCGGCGTCACCACCAGGACGCCCATCGCGTCGCCGGTCCACCAGACCGACCACGTCGGCCAGAAGCCGCCCGCGCCCACCACTCCGGCCAGGGCCAGGGTCCCGCTGCCGATCGTCGCGCTGACCAGCATCCCCGTGAACGCTCCGAGAAAGATCAGTGCGAGCACATCCCGCAGGCGGGACAGTTCGATGCGGAACCCCGCATGACGGAGCAGTGCGTACGAGCAGACGGGTGCGAGGGTGTTTCCCGCCATGATGGCGAGCACGGCGGGAAGTGACGGGCCGAGGGAGACGTTGACCAGCAGCGCACCGAGCGCGATCCCGGGCCAGACCCGCGGGCCGCGCAGGAGCAGGCTCGCCACCGCGATGCCGGTCGGCGGCCACAGCGGCGTCACCTGGCCGCGCACCAGCTGCTGGAGCAGTCCCAGCTTGGCCGCGCCGTAGTAGACCGCGGCCACGACACAGATCTCCAGGACGGCCACAGTGCCGCGCCGGATCCGTTCTCGCCGGGCGACAGTCATGGGGGCGGCCTCCGCTTCGACATCGCTCCGTGATCCATCATCCGCCGCTTGCCTCGGATTCTCCACGGCATCGTTGAGCCGGGCGTTCGGCGCAGATTCGCGATCAGGCGGGCGGGGTGCGCACGGCGAGGACGGCCATGTCGTCGTGACCGTCACTGGGGTGGTGATCGGCCAGCGCCTGAACGAATCCGGCCAGGGGCAGGGCGGTGTACTCGGTGGCGAGATCGGTGAGCTCGTCGAGGCTCTCGTCGATGGATCGGGCAGGATCTTCGATCAGCCCGTCCGTGAAGAAGACGACGGTGGAGCCGGGGGGCACATATCGGGAGTGATCGGGGCGGGGTTGTTCGGTGTCGACCCCGAGCGGCAGCCCCGGCTCGGCGAACAGGGATTCCGCACGGCGCCCAGGGACGATCAGCAGGGGCGGGACGTGGCCCGCGCTACTCCAGTGGAGGCGCCAGCCCGGTCCGGCCGGTTCGATACGCGCCAGCGTCGTGGTGGTGACGAGATTGCTTGTGATGGCTTGCAGTGTGCGGTCGAGCTGGGTGAGGACGGCACCTGGCGCGCTACCCCCTTCGAACAACAGGGCGCGCAGCATGTTGCGGGTGGAGGCCATGGAGGCCGCGGCCCGCAGATCGTGACCGACCACGTCACCGATGACGATCGCCACGACGTTGCCGGGCAGCGGAATGGCGTCGTACCAGTCTCCGCCGAGCTGACTGGGCTCGGCGGCGGGCCGGTAGATGGCGGCCGCGGTGAAAGGCCGCAGGTCGGGAAGTGTCGGCAACAGAAGCCGCTGGAACTGCTCGGCTCCGACCCGAACCCGCTCGAACAGGCGCACGTTCTCGATGGCGATCCCGGCCGCGCCGGCCAGGGCGACGACGACGCTCTCGTCGTGAGCGTCGAAAGGCTGTCCGTCAAGCCGCTCGGAGAGGTAGAGGTCCCCGTAGATCTCGCCGCGGACGCTGATCGCGACGCCGAGGAGGGTACGCATACGAGGGTGACCGGACGGGAACCCGGCGGACGACGGATGAGAGAGGATGCTCTCCACACGCAGGGGCTCCGGGTGGCGAATCAGGTGCCCGAGGACCCCCAGACCGCGGGGGTAACCAGCGGGGGCCAGATCGCCGCGTTCCTGTTCGGACAGGCCGGCGGCGATGAACCGCTTCAAACGGTCGCCGGACTCGTCGAGTACGCCCAGTGCCCCGTAGCGGGCACCCACCAGATCCATGGCGGTGGTCACGATACGGTGCAGCACCGCGGGCAGCTCCACCTCCCGGCTGATGGACACCACCGCGTCCAGGAGGCCCTGGACCCGGTCCATGGCGTCCAGCAGAGACCGCAACTGCTCGTCGATGCGGCTCAACTCGGCACGCAGACGTTCGTGCAGGTCGGGAATGCGCGGCTGCCTCGGGTGGGTGCCTTCCTCGGTTCCCGCCATCACACGCCCCCGGAGAACGGACAGCCGATCGAGGTCGCCTTCGGTCTGGGGCACTCGCTCCGCACTGTTGTCGGGTCCGCCCACACGATTGAGGAGTGCATTTCGGCCTCCTGGCAGGACCCTCAGCGATCGAGGTCATGGAGTCGCACGGCAGAAAGGGTAATGAGGTAATTATTTCAAACATATGAGTACGGCGTCGCCGCGCCCGCCGAGAAGGTCTACAAACGTGTCAACGGTCCGCTGGAAGGGTGACCACAGCGGTTCCGCAAGACATGTGCAGGCGATTGGCGGCCAGAGGGAGGACGGCGCGCCCACCGGGGAAGTCCACGGGGGACCTTCCGCCGTTCGGGATGCCGCTGCGGAAGGTCCGCGGCGGCTACCGGCGTATCCACGGCGAGCTGGCCGCACTGGGCGTCAAGGCGGCTGCCTCCACCATCTGGGAAATCTTGCCAGCGCACGGCGTTGAACCGTCTCCCCAGCGCGAGCGCACAACATGGCCGACTTCCTAAGCAGCCAGGGGGAGGCGCTGCTCGTGGGCTGCCGCAGCACCGCACAGACCCCTGAGTGAGCTGCACGGACGGCATTCTCGGCAGGCGCAATGGCCGCGAGTAAGGGTCTCGGCGCGGCGTCCGGGACCTGGATCGTCTTCGAGGGCGAAGCCGAAGTGACGCCGGGCGCCGGGCGACGGACGCGGTCACGAAGCCTGTCTCGGTTGATCCGGCTCCTGGCGCAGCTGCCTGAGGCGGCGCTGTTCCGCTACGTCGGCCACGGGGCCGACAGCAGCAGGGTGCGGGTGTAGGGGTGGTGAGGGGAGCGCGTGAGGTGGTCGGTGTCGCCCGTCTCCACGATCTCGTCCTTGTGGATCACGGCGACCCGGTGGCTCATGCAGCGGCCCACCGACAGGTCGTGTGAGACGAAGAGGTACGACACTTCGGTCTCCTCCTGGATCTCCAGGAGGAGACCGAGCGCGGTCCGGCGCGTGGTGAGGTCGAGTGCGGACACCGGTTCGTCGCAGACGACTAGGCGGGGGCGGAGGGCGATGGCGCGGGCGATGGCGACGCGCTGGCGCCGGCGCTGGCCGCCAGAGAACTCGCGCGGCAGGCGTCGCGCCGTGTCGGACGGCAGACGGACCCGGTCGAGCAGGCCGCCGATCCCGACCGCGCGCCTCGCGGGCGTCGACGCTCTGCGCGAGGAGCGGTTCGGCGAGGGTGTCGCCGATGGTGTGGGACGGGTTCAGCGACGTGTACGGGTCCTGGAAGAGGCGCATTCGGGACGGCGACGGTACGAGTGGGGCGAGGCTGGAACTCGAGATGGCGCCATCCGAGTGTGCTGCGGTTGTGTCGGGCCGCGATCGCCGGACTGATTGATCATGCTGAGCCCGGATCAGCACCATGTCCCGGCGAAGGGGTGCTTAGCATGCCGAACGACTCAGTCGCACGCTTCCTGGCGGTCCTGACGCCTGAGGACAGGGAGGCCGTCGTGGCCAGGCCCAGGGAGGAGCAGGAGCGGCTCGCCACAGCCTGGGAAAGGGAGTTGGAGGGTGATGACGAGCTTGATGTCCTCGACGAGGTGTCGCCGCCGGCCGCCGAGGCTGAGGCGGCTCGCCGCGTCCTTCGACAGGAGTCGGACTGACCTGTCCGATGGGTCGTCCGATGGGTCGTCGTGCGGTGGCAAGTCGCGGACCGGTACTCGTTTCGGCCGCCTCTGCGATGAGTACCGGCAATGATCGGGTCTGTCATCGACGACCCGACGACCCGGCCCTTGCCGGTGACCTCATCCGGGCAGGTCACGCGGCGTGTTCATACTCGTTGAGGAGGCCACCGAGTGGGTGGCGTTTGTGTATGTCGAGGTGGGTGATCTGCTCGGGGTCGGTGATCGGTTGGGGGAGTGGGTGTGATGGGCGGGCGTTGGCAATGCCCTGGTGCGGCCTGTGCTCGTTGTAGATCGTCTCGAACTCGCGCAGTGTGTGGAGCAGATGGCGCTGGTTCCAGATCAGCGTGCGGTGCAGCAGCTCGCGTCCACGTGCCCTTCAGGGCAAGCCTCAGGAGCTGGGCCGGGCTGAATTGAGGATGTCGTACTTGTCGGGCTCAGCCCGTCGCCACCGGCTCGTAAACGGGTGACGACGGCGTGTACGTGCCGTCGAGGACAAACGTCAGGTACCGGCCCGCGTTGTGAAGGTATTCGTCCTTGCTGGTGGCAGCCGCCTCGATCGCCGGGCGAGCGGGGCGCGCGAGGTCCGTGTCGATGAACGTGAGCGCGTTGATCGCCTGGAGGCGGACACGGACGTCGGCGTGCTCGGCGAGTGTGCGGCCGAGGAAGTCCACTGCCTCGGAGACGTGGTGTCCCTGCCGGATCAGCGTCTCGGCGGCGCTGATCCGCACCTGCGGCGACACGTCGGTGCGTAGGGTCCGGATAAGTCGCTTGAGCGCGGGCCCGGCGGCGCGTCCTAGCAGCAGCAGTCCTTGCGCGGCCCAGTACCGGACGACTTCATTTTCATTGCCCAACTCCCGTATGAAGTCGGGGAGATGACGGATGTCCCGCTCGATGGCCTGCTGGGCGAGGCACATGACACGGCGCAGGGGATAGGCCCCGGGCCTTCGGCTCTGCTCCCATCCCTCCAGGGCGCTGCCTTCCGGGATGAACCCGTTGTCGTGCACGGCCACGATGTGCTCGTCGAGGGCGCGCGAGAGCCGGTCGAGCGTACGGGTGTGCGCCGGATCACCGGCCAGGTTGTGGATTTCGTCGGGGTCGGTGTGCAGGTCGTACAGCTCCTCAGCGGGCTTGGTGCCCCAGAAGCGATCCTGGACGGCGTCGAGCGTGCCGTCCAGATGGGCCTGCTGCCACGACTGGTAGCCGCGCGCCAGCCAGGCATAGGCGCCGTGCTGACCCCATGGGCGGTGCGGGGCGTAGTTGCGCAGATAGCGGTAACGCTCGTCGCGGGCCGTGCGGACCATGTCGTAGCGCTCGTCCATCCGGTCGCGTCCCCCGAACGCGTAACGGGCGGGCGGAAGGTGGCGCACCCCGGCGAACGGACGCCCCTGCATGTACGTGGGTATGTCCTGGCCGGCGAGGGCGAGAACAGTCGGCCCGTAGTCGACTGACGTCACCGCACGCTGCTCCACCGACCCGGTCGCGCGCGGGGCCAGGTGCGTCCACTTCTCGGGGAATCGCACGATCAGCGCCGTGCGCATGCCTTCGTCGTAGCAGTGGCGTTTACTGCGGGGAAGGACACCACCGTTGTCGGAGTAGAAGAAGACAATGGTGTCGTCGGCCAGGCCGGCCGCCTCCAACTCGGCCAGCCGCGCCGCGACATGGCTGTCCATGGTCTCCATCGCGTCGTAGTAGTGCGCGAAGTCGCCACGGATCTCGGGAGTGTCGGGCAGGTAGGCAGGCAACCGGATCTCGTCGCGTCGAGTGCGGCCGTCCTGCGCCGTGAACAGGCTCGACTCGTGGGTCGTCATGTCGTTGAAGACTGCGAAGAACGGGGCGTCCGCGGGGCGGTCGCGGTAGTGGGCTGTCGCGCTGGACGCGTCCCAGGTCGCCGTCATGTCGACGGTGGTGTTGTAGTCGGTCTTGGAGTTGTTCGTGGTGTAGTAGCCGGCCTGGCGCAGGTACTCCGGAAAGCCCCTCAGGAATGCGGGAGTCCGGCCGAGGGCCCTCATGTGCTCGGCCGGCCCGGCGCTCTGCGGCGCGACGCCAGTGAGCAGCGCGAACCGGGATGGCGCGCACACCGGCGCCGTTGAGTACGAGTTCTCGTAGCGGATGCCCTCGCGGGCGAGACGGTCCAGGGTTGGGGTGCGCGCGACGGGGTCCCCGTACGCGCCGACGAATGGATAGTGGTCTTCGGCGACGAGCCAGAGGATGTTGGGGCGCTCGGCCGGTGTCCGGCTGGTAGCGGCGCTGGCGGCCGGGGCGGTAGCGGCGGTCGCGGCCACCGCCCCGGCCAGCGCTGCGAACGTGCGGCGGGTGACAGGGACGTCGAAGGCTACGTGGGGTGCAGGCATGGCGGAGCTCCCGGGTGCGACTGTGCAGGGCGGCAAGTGCGGTGATTGCGGGCGCTGTTCAGCGTGGGGAGCGACAGAGTGCGCTGGACTGCCGGGCCAGGTCGACATGCAGCCGCTCGACGAGCGTCGACTGGAGATACGGACCGGAGGCGTGCACGATTCGTGATCATGCTGGACGGGGCCGCCGTACGTCAATACGAATGACACGGGACAAAAATCCGGAGATGCGCCCCGTCCCGTGCGGGAAATCCGGATGCTTCGTCTCGTGCTGTGTCGGCAGGCTGTCGGCGGCATGCTGACTGATTCGGATGCCGTCCCTGAGCGAGAGGCCCGCGTGGCGGAAGAACTGGGTGCTGCGGTCGTCCTGGTCACAGGTGTGATGGCGGCAGGTCCAGGTCCACTGTGGCCGACCTGCTTGCCAGGCGGCTACCTCGGGCTGCCAATGTACGCGGCGACATCTTTCGGCGGATGATGGCCTCTAGCCGAGAGGAACTACTACCCGAGGAAACCTCAGAGGCCAGGGCCTAGTTGGAACTGCTGGGTGGTTGATGCTCTCGATCAATCCTTGCGCGGGGAGACCCCGCGTATCGGGCCCTGGCTCGACACCTCGGAGCAGACACCAGAGCAGACCGTCGCGACCATTCTCGAAAATCTCCCCACTGCTGGCGTCGACGTGGGCTGACGCTGCGGCTGCCGAATATCGCATCCGCCCAGGTCAGGTGGCATTCCGGTACGCCTGGATCACTCCGCCGAGCCGGTTTCGGCGGCGTATGTCGAGACGGGGCTTTGTCCGGGATCGGTGATCGGTTCGGGGGCCGCGCGCAGTGGCGTCGCCTGGTTCATCGCTCGAGGGGGCCGGTGAGCGTTGTGATGGATTTCGAACTGGCGAAGGGCGTGGCTCAGGTGGTGTTCGTTCCAGATGAGCGTGCGGTCCAGGAGTTCGTGGCTGCAGGCCGGGCCCCAGCACTCGATGATGGCGTTCATGCGTGGTATCCGGACGCCGGTTAGTGCGGTCTGGATGTTGGCGTCGCACAGGATCTGGTCGAAGAGAACAGGGAGTTTCGCGTCTCGATCCAGGATGAGGCAAGTGGCGCTGGTTCCCGTGTCCTTGAGGTCCATGGCCAGGTTCCGGATGGCCTGGGCACCCATGGCGCGGTGGGGTGCGTGGTGGTGCCCAAGATCGGGATGCGGCGGGTGGCATGCTCGATGACTGCAAGGATGTGCTGGCGCCTGCCGGTCAGGGTGAGACACTGGGGCGATCGGCGGGCACAGTCAGAGATCGGTGATCAAGGCCGCCACTTGGGCGGATGATTCATCGGCATCCGCAGGGCCCACCGGTCGCCCCACGGCCCGCCGCACTCGGGCGCGGAGCCGTGGTGGAACTCTGTGATCAGCCCTTGCTCTCGCCATCGGCGGAAGAACGCACAGACCGCGCTCCAGGCCGGAAAGTCGACCGGCATCGCCCGCCACTTGATGCCGTTGTCGATGAGATGGCGGACCGCATCGAGCATCTCGCGGTGGCAGTAGCCCTCTGGCTGTCCGCCCCGGCCCTCGAGCCAGGCCGGAACCGGCAGCAAACCCCGTTCGAGTCATCAGGCCCCACGATCGGTACGACAACAGGCACTTGGAGGAGTTGTGGTCCGAATGGCGCCCTGGGCACGGCACACGTCGTCGAGGGGCTCCGGCTCCCGGCACGTTCCGGGGTATCAGTCCTTGCCGCTGCCGTATGGCCTGGTGAGAATCTCGAGGTGGTGTCCGTTGGGGTCGTCGAAGTACACCCCGCGGCCGCCATCGTTGCGGTTGATCTCGCCGGGGTGGTGGTGGGACGGGTCCGCCCAGTAGGTCAGGCCCGCGTCGCCGATGCGGGCGAAGATCGCGTCGAAGTCGTCCTCGGAGACAAGGAACGCGTAGTGCTGTGGGCTGATCGCCTCGGCCGTTTCCATGTAGTCCAGCGTCACGCCGTTCGGTATCTGCACCGGGACGAACGGACCGTACTCCGGTGCCACCTCCAAACCCAGCAGATCCGCGAGGAACCGTGCGGACGCCATCGTGTCGTGCGCGGCGACGATCGTGTGGTTGAGTTCGACCGCCATCGGTCGGCCTCCTTCCCCCTGGCTGCCCCCCTGGCTGCCGGAACTGCTTTCCAGGCTAGCAACCGTTCGGGCCGGCGCCATCGGTCTATGGTCCGGTCCAGATCCGACCTACGACCGAGAACCAGGAGGACGAGGGTTCTTCCTGGCGCTGCACGGCAGTGCGTCATCAACGCGTTTCAGGACTTGGAGTCAACGGCGAGGGCAAAGAACGGTTCGGCATGGCCGTCCTGGCCGCCCCGCCCGCCGCTCATCTCGCCAAGGTGCAAAGGCTGCTCATGTGCGCGGATGCTGACTCACCTCCTGGCCCAGTGTGCGCACTGACCTGCGCAACACCGGGGCCGAGGTCGTCTATGAGGAAGTCGTCATCGACGGACATTCATCTCCAGCCGCTCGCCGGCGGACCTGCCAGCCTTCTGCCGGGCCATCGTCGACCAGTTCGCCAAGACCGGGTCGTCACGCTAGTGCTGTGCCGGGCCTAGCGGGCCGGCAAACAAGAGGACCCAGCCGCGAGGCCGTCTCGAACGTCGCCCAGTAAAACGAGGCCACGCCGGAGAACGTCGCCTATCCGAACCAGGCGTGGCCGGAGAACGTCCGAGCGCCCGGCTGCGCGGGGTTGGGTCAGCCCGTGTTGTCCCCGGCGCCTCGGCGCTGCCGTAGAAGAGGGCGAACACGGCAGCGATGACGACCAAGGTCAAGCCGACGACCACGGCCACATCGAGCCGCGCGACCCGGCGAGAACTCATTTCGTCCTCAACGGGACCTGGGAGTGATCACCGCTGAGCAGACCTCAGTCTCCAGTTGACATGCAGTGTCCCGGTGGGAGGGTTGAAGTGAATGGTCCGCGGGGCTCACCTGCTGTGCCCAATGCTGCGGTTGAAAAGGCAACGTGATGCAGCGGCCCGGCGATTGAGGCCGTGTACCTCCCGGATGAGTTCCTCCCCGGTGAGTTGCTCGCGTCGATTTCGAGTGAGTTTTTTTGCGAGAGCTGCCAGTGCGTGCTGGCGCTGGCAGCCGCGTGCGTCCTGCGTGCGCGTTTCACGCGGCGGATGTTGATTTGATTCATTCGCGAATTTGTTCCTTCCATCGATATCCGAAATATCGGACAGGAGGAGAGAATCTCATGAAGGCTCTGGTGTACGACGGGCCGCGT
>NZ_JBIVFF010000027.1:0-43287 GCF_044748025.1 Streptomyces sp. NPDC090032
CCGCCCCCCGGGGGCGGCCCCCCCCGCGGGGGGGGGCGGGGCCGGGGGGGCCCCCCCCCCCCCGCTGGCCCGGGGGGGGGGCGCCCGCCCGGGCCCCCCGGGGCCCCCCCGCCGCTCGCGTGTTCGGGGCCCAGGGTGCCCCGACGGTCAGGTGTACGAACCGGATCGGCCCCAGATGATCCAAAATCAGTCATCTAAGGGGACTTTTCCGGCGCGTGGGGGGAGTGAGGGGGGCAAATCCGTTCCCAGAACGGTCAGTTGTAGTGCTGAATGGAAAGTGCGGGGATACGCAACGGCGCGCGCCCGGCACAGCACAGGGGGCGCACGCCATCAGGCGGCTGAGAGGGGTTTGTTCGTGCCTGCTTTCTCACACAGCACTTCACGGACTCGGGTGCAGACACAGCCACAGACGCAGACAGCGGTCCCACCGGCGCTGGCGCTACCGGTGATCGAGGAGGCGTTTCCTCGCAACCTGCATCCGTATTGGCCGAAGCTTCAGGAGAAGACGCGGTCCTGGCTGCTCGAAAAGCGGCTCATGCCGGCCGACAAGGTGGAGAAATATGCCGATGGCCTTTGCTACACCGACCTCATGGCGGGCTACTACATAGGAGCCCCCGACGACCTCCTCTCCGCGATTTGCGACTACAGCGCGTGGTTCTTCGTCTGGGACGACCGTCATGACCGCGACGTGATCCACGGCCGGGGCGGTGCCTGGCGGCGCCTCGCCGTCCAGCTCCACGCGGCACTCGAGGCACCCCAGCTCCATCTGCACCACAAGGACCCTCTGGTTGCGGCGTTCGCCGACAGCATGGTCCGACTGAACGGCTCCCTCACCCGTTCATGGAACGCCCGGTTCGCCCGCCACTTCCACGTGGTGATCGACGCGTACGACCAGGAATTCCAGAACCGGACCTCGGGAACGGTGCCCTCGGTCGCGGAGTACATCGAACTCCGAAGGAACACCTTCGCGCACTGGATATGGCTCGATCTCCTTGAGCCGACCGCGAAGTACGAGCTCCCGGAATGGGTGCTCGAAAGCCCTGCATACCAGCGATCCGCGCTAGCGTGCCAAGATTTCGCCGCCTGGTACAACGACCTCTGCTCGCTTCCCAAGGAACTCGCGGGAGATGAACTCCACAACCTCGGGATAAGCCTCATCCAGCACGAGGGGCTTTCCCTCGAAGAGGCCGTGGAAGAAGTCCGCCGAAGGGTCAGCGGATGCATTTCCGAATTCCTGGACGCGGAGCCCGAAGTTCTCCGGATGGCGGATGAAGCGGCCGACGGGACTTTAGCGGGCGAGAGCCTCGCCGTGGCACTCAGGTCGTGCGTCTCCAATATGCGGAACTGGTTCAGTTCCGTGTACTGGTTCCACCACGAGTCGGGCCGCTATCAGGTGGACAGCTGGGACGACCGGGCCACTCCTCCGTACATCAGCGACCAGGCAGGTGACGAATGACCGTCGAATCGGCAGAATCCTCGGTTCCGGCTGTCGCGCAGCCCGGCGAGCGGCGCACACCGCCGTACGCCGGCGGCGGCGCGCCCCTCCTCGGGCACGCCTGGAACCTCGTGCGCGACCCCCTCGCCTTCGTCGCGGGACTGCGCGGCGACGGCGACCTGGTCCGCCTCAGGCTCGGCCCGAAGACGGCGTACGCGGTCTGCGACCCCGACCTCGTGGCCGCCCTCCTCAAGAGCCCCGACTACATGGTCGGCGGACCCCTGTGGGACACCCTCGGAGTCCTCCTCGGCAAGGGAGTGGCGACCAGCAACGGGCCCCAGCACCGGCGCCAGCGGCGCACCATCCAGCCCGCGTTCCGCACCGACCGCATCGCCGGCTACGCGACCGTGATGGAGGAGGAGGCGCGCGCCATGGCGGCGCGCTGGAAGCCCGGCGACACGGTCGACATCGGCGCAGAGGTGTTCCGCACCGCGGTCCGGATCATCGCCCGCTCCGTCCTGCACGTCGACTCGGTCGACGAGCGCGCCGACCGGCTCAGCTCCTCGCTGCACACGGTCTTCAGCGGCCTGTACCGGCGCATGGTCCTGTCCGTCGGACCCTTCTACCGGCTGCCACTTCCGGCCAATCGCCGATTCGAGCGGGCGTTGGCCGATTTGCATCGGCTGGTGGACGAGATCATTGCCGAGAGGCGCGCGTCCGGCGTCAATCCGGGCGACCTGCTCGCGGCATTGCTCGGGGCCGAGGACGAGAATGGCGAAACGGTCGGCGAGCAGGAGGTGCACGACCAAGTCGTCTCCCTCGTCGTGGCCGGCGCGGAGAATGTCGCGTCGACCCTCACGTGGACGTTCCAGCTCCTCGCGGAACACCCCGAGCAGGAAAGCCGGTTGCACGAGGAGGTTGAATCCGTGACGGAGGGCCGACCCGTCGCATTCGCCGACCTCAAGGGCCTAATCCACACGCGCAATGTCATCACCGAGGCGATGCGCATACGGCCCGCCGTATGGATATTGACGCGCCAGGCCGCCGTCGATACCGAGCTCGGCGGCTATCACATTCCGGCCGGTGCCGACATCGTCTACAGCCCGTATGCGATGCAACGCGATCCGCGGTCCTTCCCGGACCATCTGGAGTTCGACCCCGACCGCTGGCTGCCGGAGCGCGCCGCGGAAAGCCGGCAGAGCGCGATGATGCCGTTCAGCGTCGGCAACCGGAAGTGCCCCGGCGATCACTTCAGCATGGCCGAACTGGCCATCATCCTGGCCACGGTGACGCCCCGCTGGCGACTGGTTCCGGCCGCGGAGACGGACAGCACGCCCCGGATCGGGATCACGCTCCAGCCCAAGCGGGCGCTGCTGCGGGTGGAGGAGCGCGGCACGGCCTAGGAGTCCACGCCGGGTGCGCGGGGGCAGATCGGCCCCGCGCACCCGGCATGATCCGAACGACAGGCCCCTAGGCCGCGGACCGTACCCGGAACGTCCTGCGGAACGCGTTCGGCGTCGTGCCCAGCGCCTTCATGAACTGATGACGCATCGCCGCCGCGTTGCCGAAGCCGGTGCGGCCGGCGATCGACTCCACCGTCTCGTCCGTGCCCTCCAGCAACTCCTGCGCCAGCAGCACCCGTTGGCGGAGCAGCCAGCGGTACGGCGTCGTCCCCGTCTCCTGGTGGAAGCGGCGCGCGAAGGTGCGCGGCGACATATGGGCGCGCGCCGCGAGTTCCTCGACCGTGAGCGTCTCGTCCAGATGCGCCTCCATCCAGGCCAGTACGCCCCCCACGGTGTCGCAGGGAGTGACGGGCAGCGGGCGCTCCACGTACTGGGCCTGGCCGCCGTCGCGGTGCGGCGGGACCACCATGCGGCGGGCGATGGCGTTGGCGACCTCGGCGCCGTGTTCCTCGCGGACGATGTGCAGACAGGCGTCGATACCGGCGGCGGTGCCCGCCGAGGTGATGACCGGCCCCTCGTCGACGTACAGGACGTCGGGGTCGACCCGGGTGCGCGGGAACGCGACGGCGAGTTCGTGCGCGTACCGCCAGTGCACCGCGCAGCGGCGGCCGTCGAGCAGTCCGGCCGCGCCGAGCACGAAGACGCCCGAGCAGACGCTGAGGACCCGGGCGCCCCGGTCGACGGCCCGGCGCAGCGCGTCGAGCAGCTGGGGCGGGTAGTTGTCGCGCATGCTCGCGGCCGGCACCGCGATGAGGTCGGCCTCCTCCAGGCGCTCCAGGCCGTGCGGCGTGGAGACGGTGAAGCCCGCGTGGGTCGACAGGGTCGGCCCGTCGGCGGACGCCACAGCGAAGTCGTACACGGGGAGTCCGGCCTCGCTCCGGTCGAGGCCGAACACCTCGCAGACGACGCCGAGTTCGAAGGGGTGGACACCGTCGAGCAGCACTGCGGCCACGTTCTTCAGCATGCCGTCCAGTGTGCCGCATGCTTGGCAGTAATTCGAGGGTCAGTGACAGTCCTGCCACTGCCGGATGGGCCCGCGGAGGACGAAAGTAGAGGACATGAACACAGCGATGAACGCCCTCACCGTCCTCTTCGTCTTCCTCCTCCTGGCCGCCCCGTCCCTCTACGGGATCGCCCGCGACCGCCGGATCGACCGGCAGATCCGCCAGGCCCGGCGGGACGCCCAGGACCCGTCCCGCCGAGCCGAGTTCACGACTGTCGCCTAGAAGTCCTCGTCGAAACCGACCGAGCCCTCCACCGCGACCTGGTACGCCGACGGCCTGCGCTCGAAGAAGTTCGTCAGTTCCTGGACGCCCTGGAGCTCCATGAAGGAGAACGGGTTCTCCGAGCCGTAGACCGGCGGGAAGCCGAGGCGCTGGAGACGCTGGTCGGCGACGCACTCCAGGTACTGGCGCATCGACTCGGTGTTCATGCCGGGCAGACCCTCACCGCACAGGTCGCGGCCGAACTGGAGCTCCGCCTCGACGGCCTCCTTCAGCATGTCGGTGACCTGCTGCTGGAGTTCGTCGTCGAAGAGGTCGGGCTCCTCCTTGCGGACGGTGTCGACGACCTCGAACGCGAAGTTCATGTGCATCGTCTCGTCGCGGAAGACCCAGTTGGTGCCGGTCGCCAGGCCGTGCAGCAGGCCGCGCGAGCGGAACCAGTAGACGTACGCGAAGGCGCCGTAGAAGAACAGGCCCTCGATGCAGGCCGCGAAGCAGATCAGGTTGAGGAGGAAGCGGCGGCGGTCGGCCTTCGACTCCAGGCGGTCCAGCTTCTCGACCTCGTTGATCCACTTGAAGCAGAACTGGGCCTTCTCGCGGATGGAGGGGATCTCCTCGACCGCGTCGAACGCGGCCGCGCGGTCCTCCGGGTCGGGGAGGTAGGTGTCCAGAAGGGTCAGATAGAACTGGACGTGCACGGCCTCCTCGAACAGCTGGCGCGATAGATACAGGCGCGCCTCGGGGGAGTTGATGTGCTTGTACAGCGTCAGGACCAGGTTGTTCGAGACGATCGAGTCACCCGTCGCGAAGAACGCGACCAGCCGGCCGATCATGTGCTGCTCGCCCGGCGACAGCTTCGCGAGGTCGGCGACGTCCGAGTGGAGGTCGACCTCCTCGACGGTCCAGGTGTTCTTGATCGCGTCCCGGTAGCGCTCGTAGAAGTCCGGGTAGCGCATGGGACGCAGGGTCAGCTCGAAGCCCGGGTCGAGGAGGTTCTTCTCGGAGTTGGTGGTGGAGCTCATTACTGGCAGGCCTCGCAGGACTCGGGGTTTTCCAGGGAGCAGGCGACGGCGTCGGGGTCGGCGGCCTGCTGGGCGGGGATCGGGGCGGCGGACGCCGCGCGCGCGATCCGCGTCGCCGGGCGGGAGCGCAGGTAGTACGTCGTCTTCAGACCCGACTTCCAGGCGTACGCGTACATCGACGAGAGCTTGCCGATGGTGGGCGTCTCCAGGAACAGGTTCAGGGACTGCGCCTGGTCGAGGAACGGCGTGCGGGCCGCCGCCATGTCGATGAGGCCGCGCTGCGGGATCTCCCACGCCGTGCGGTACAGCTCGCGTACCTCGGCCGGGATCCAGCCGAAGCCCTGCACGGAGCCGCTGGACTCGCGCAGCGCCTCACGGCTCTGGGCGTCCCACACGCCGAGCCGCTTGAGTTCCTGGACCAGGTAGGAGTTGACCTGGAGGAACTCGCCGGAGAGCGTCTCGCGCTTGAACAGGTTGGAGACCTGCGGCTCGATGCACTCGTAGACACCCGCGATGGACGCGATCGTCGCGGTGGGCGCGATGGCGAGCAGCAGGGAGTTGCGCATGCCGGTCCTGGCGATACGTTCCCGCAGCGCCGCCCAGCGGTCGGGCCAGTTGAGCTCCACGTCGTAGTGGTCGGGGTGCAGTACGCCGCGCGCCGTGCGGGTCTTCTCCCAGGCGGGGAACGGGCCGATGGGGGTCCCCCCTGCACCGGAGCTCGTCGAAGGCGCTTGGGGGCGCTCGGCGAGGTCGGCGGACGCCTCGTACGCGGCGAGCATGATGCGCTCGGCGATCCGCGTGGACAGGGCCTTCGCCTCGGGGGAGTCGAAGGGCAGCTTCAGCTGGAAGAAGACGTCCTGGAGGCCCATCGCGCCGAGGCCCACCGGGCGCCACTTGGCGTTGGAGCGGCCGGCCTGCTCGCTCGGGTAGAAGTTGATGTCGACGACGCGGTCGAGGAACGTGACGGCCGTGCGGACGGTCGCGTCCAGACGCTCCCAGTCGATCTCCCCGTCCTGTACGAATGCGCCGAGATTGACGGACCCCAGGTTGCAGACCGCGGTCTCGCCGTCGTCCGTGACCTCAAGGATCTCGGTGCACAGGTTCGAGGAGTGGACGACGTTGCCGGGCTCCGCCGTCTGGTTGGCGGTGCGGTTGGCGGCGTCCTTGAAGGTCAGCCAGCCGTTGCCGGTCTGCGCCAGGGTGCGCATCATGCGGCCGTACAGCTCGCGGGCCGGCATCGTCTTCTGCGCGAGCCCGGCGGCCTCCGCCGCGCGGTAGGTGGTGTCGAACTCCTCGCCCCACAGGTCGACGAGGTCGGGCACGTCGGACGGCGAGAAGAGCGACCACGTGCCGTCGTCGGCGACGCGGCGCATGAACTCGTCCGGGATCCAGTGCGCGAGGTTCAGGTTGTGGGTGCGCCGGGCGTCCTCGCCGGTGTTGTCCCGCAGCTCCAGGAACTCCTCGATGTCGGAGTGCCACGTCTCCAGGTAGACGGCCGCGGCGCCCTTGCGCCGGCCGCCCTGGTTCACGGCCGCGACGGACGCGTCGAGGGTCTTGAGGAACGGCACGATGCCGTTGGAGTGCCCGTTCGTGCCGCGGATCAGCGAACCGCGCGAGCGGATGCGCGAGTACGAGAGTCCGATGCCGCCCGCGTGCTTGGACAGGCGTGCCACCTGGTGGTAGCGGTCGTAGATGGAGTCCAGCTCGTCGAGGGGCGAGTCGAGGAGGTAGCAGGACGACATCTGCGGGTGGCGGGTGCCGGAGTTGAAGAGGGTCGGCGACGACGGCAGGTAGTCGAGGCGGCTCATCAGCCGGTACAGGGAGGCGACTTCGTCGAGCGCGTGGACCGAGGCGTCCTCGGCGAGGCCGCACGCGACGCGCAGCATGAAGTGCTGCGGGGTCTCGACGACCTGCCGGGTGATCGGGTGGCGCAGCAGGTAGCGGCTGTGCAGGGTGCGCAGTCCGAAGTAGCCGAAGCGGTCGTCGGCGCCCTCGGCGACGGAGGTGGCGACGAGCGCGTCGAGGCGCTCGGCGTGCAGCGCCACGAAGTCGGCGGTGCGGTCGGCGATCAGGCCCTCGCGGTGCCCCACCGCGACGGACTCGGTGAACGAGGTGACGCCCTGCGAGGCGGCCTCGTCGGCGATGCTGATCGTCAGGAGCCTGGCGGCGAGCCGCGAGTACGCCGGGTCCTCGGAGATGAGGCCCGCGGCGGCCTCGGTGGCGAGGGAGCGCAGCTCGGCGGTGATGCCGGAGTCCGCCACTGCGGACCTGCCGCGCAGCGCGGCGGCGGCGACCTTGCCCGGGTCGGTGTCCGGGAGGTCGGCGGTCAGTTCGGTCAGGGTGCGCAGCAGCGCGGTTCCCGGGGCGTCGTGCTGTTCGGGGTTCCCTGCCAGCTCTGAGGCCGGTTCGGCGGGCGCGATGGTCACGTGGAGCTCTCCCTCGCTCGGCTCTGGGCCTGGCGGGAGGAGGGCACGGGGGCATGGCGGGGCCCGCGTCACCGGCCCACTCCACGAGACCCGGACGTCGTCATACCCGGGCCGGACGGCTCGGGCAGGGCTGTCGACAGGTCCTCGGACTTCACGTATGCGTGCATACGTACACCGTTGCGGGACAGTTCCGGACTTGCACCGGATTCCCCTGCGACGACAGCGAGCATGAGCATACATCTTGTGCCGGTCGACTGGCACAAGCCCACATCTTGTGTCGGATAGGCTCGCGCCGGCTTGGCGGGGATCGACGGGGGAGCGCGGCATGACGGGCTGGAGAGGGCAGTTGGGCGCCCTGGCGGCGGTCGTCGTCCTTGCGGCGGGGCGCGGCGCGGGCGGCCGTGGCGGCGCGGCGGGCCGGCGAGCGGCTCTACGGCACGCGGACGCAGTAGGGACCCACAGCACGACGCCCTCCCGTACGCGGGGTACGGGAGGGCGGTGATCAGGAGAGGGTCTGGGTCAGTGCGCGGACCCGGCCGTGGCCGGCGGGAGTTCGACCGCGACGCCGGGGTCGCCCGCGTCCGCCGTGTAGTCCGCCGGGGACGTCTCGTCGATGCCCTCAGGGGCCTTGAACGCCTTCAGGGCGAAGGTGAGGACCACGGTCACCACCACGTTCAGGACGAACGCCGTGAGGCCGATGTAGCCGATCTCGCCGATGCCGGGGATCTCCTTGGCGCTGCCGCCGAAGTGCTTCTGCGTCGGCGAGGCGACCCCGTACGCGGCGAGCGTGCCGTAGACCATGCCGACCGCCCAGCCGGCGAGCAGCGCCCAGCGGTGGAACCAGCGGGTGAACAGGCCGCCGACGAGGGCCGGCATGGTCTGGAGGATCCAGATGCCGCCCAGGAGCTGGAAGTTGATCGCGACGGTCTTGTCCATGGTGAGGACGAAGGCGAGCGCGCCCACCTTCACCAGGAGGGAGACCAGCTTGGAGACCTTGGTCTCCTGCGCGGGCGTCGCGTTCGGCCTGATGAAGTCCTTGTAGATGTTGCGCGTGAACAGGTTCGCCGCCGCGATCGACATGATCGCCGCGGGCACCAGCGCACCGATGCCGATGGCCGCGAACGCGACGCCCGTGAACCAGTCGGGGAACATGTTCTCGAAGAGCTGCGGGATCGCCAGCTGCCCGTTCTGCACCTTGATCCCGGCCGCGATCGCCATGAAGCCGAGCAGCGCGAGCAGGCCCAGCATCAGGGAGTACAGGGGCAGGATGGTGGTGTTGCGACGGATCACGTTGCGGCTGCGCGAGGACAGCGTCGCCGTGATCGAGTGCGGGTACATGAAGAGCGCCAGCGCCGAGCCGAGGGCCAGCGTCGCGTACGTCCACTGCCCGGCCGGTGCCGGGGCGAGCGATCCGACCGGCTTGCCCGTGGCCGGGTTGGGCGTCGCGAACTTCTCGTTCGCCGCGTGGAAGATGGCGTCGAAGCCGCCCAGCTTGATCGGGATGTAGATGATCGCGACGGCGATGACGAGGTAGATCAGACCGTCCTTGACGAACGCGATCAGCGCGGGGGCCCGCAGACCCGACGAGTACGTGTACGCGGCGAGCACCGCGAACGCGATCAGCAGCGGCAGGTCCTTGATGAACCAGTTGGTCGACTCGTCGCCGCCGACGCCCATCACGTCCAGGACGGCCTGGATGCCGACCAGTTGGAGCGCGATGTACGGCATCGTGGCGAGGATGCCCGTGATGGCGACGGCCAGGGACAGACCCTTGGAGCCGAAGCGGCCGCGCACGAAGTCGGAGGTCGTCACGTAGCCGTGCTTGTGCGACACCGACCACAGGCGCGGCAGGAAGGTGAAGATCAGCGGGTAGACGAGGATCGTGTACGGCACCGCGAAGAAGCCGGAGGCGCCGGCCGCGTAGATCGCCGCAGGGACGGCCACGAAGGTGTAAGCGGTGTAGAGGTCGCCGCCGAGCAGGAACCAGGTGACCCAGGTGCCGAACGAGCGTCCGCCCAGGCCCCACTCGTCGAGGCTCTGCTCGTTGTCGGACCTGCGCCAGCGCGCGGCCAGGAAGCCCATGACCGTGACGGCGATGAAGAAGAAGATGAAGACGCCGAGCGCGACGCCGTTGACTCCGCCGTTCATGCCTGCCCACCCGTCTTCCGGGCGCGCTGGTCACGCTGCCACAGCTTGTACGCGATCATCGTCAGCGCCGTGGAGATGAGGACCCACAGCATCTGGTACCAGTAGAAGAACGGAATACCGATGAAGGTCGGGTCGACCTTCGCGTAGGAGCCGACCCAGAGCATCGCCACGAACGGTGCGACGAGGCACAGGGCAATGACCACTCGCACCGGTGTGACCACCGGCCGTTTCACTTCAGGCACATCCGACATACGGCGGTCCGTCCCCTCGCTGATCCCGCTTATCTCATGCTTAACGTGGCGGAAATCTAGGCGACGATCTCGTCGTATGGAACCCCCGTCCGGATAACGGACAAAGCGTGGCCGACATGCCGTTCATGTGCCGACTTCTCGGGTCGGCACAAGCGGATTCGCGTACGGCGCCCGTCAGTCCGTCGGGCGCTTGAGGCGGGCCACGAACTTGTAGCGGTCGCCCCGGTACACCGAGCGCACCCACTCGACGGGCTGGCCCGTTCCGTCCACGGAGTGCCGCGACAGCATCAGCATGGGCAGACCCACGTCGGTGCCGAGCAGGCCCGCTTCGCGCGGGGTGGCCAGCGAGGTCTCGATGGTCTCCTCGGCCTCGGCCAGGCGTACGCCGTAGACCTCGGCAAGCGCCGTGTACAGGGACGTGTACTTGACCAGGGAGCGGCGCAGCGCGGGGAAACGCTTGGCCGACAGATGGGTCGTCTCGATGGCCATCGGCTCGCCGCTCGCGAGGCGGAGCCGCTCGATGCGCAGGACGCGCCCGCCCGCCGTGATGTCGAGGAGCCCGGCGAGGGAGTCGTCGGCGGTCACATAGCCGATGTCCAGAAGCTGTGAGGTGGGTTCCAGGCCCTGGGCGCGCATGTCCTCGGTGTACGAGGTCAGTTGCAGCGCCTGCGAGACCTTGGGCTTGGCGACGAACGTCCCCTTGCCCTGGATGCGCTCGAGCCGGCCCTCGACGACCAGCTCCTGAAGGGCCTGGCGCACGGTCGTGCGGGAGGTGTCGAACTCGGCGGCGAGGGTGCGCTCGGGCGGGACCGGGGTGCCCGGGGGCAGCGTCTCGGTCATGTCCAGCAAGTGCCGCTTCAGGCGGTAGTACTTGGGCACACGCGCGGTGCGGCCCGCTGCGGGTGCCTCCGCCGTCGTGGCGCCGCCCGCATCGGTTCCGCTGCTGCCCGCATGGGTGCCCATGGCCCGCCTTCCCGGCTCCTGTGGTGCTGCCGTCACCGGCTCCTCCGTCTGTTGCGGCTCACATGGTGGCACGGCCCTCCCTGCGGGAGCCGTGCTCCCTCAGGTGTCGGTCCGATAACGGACGCGACAGCCCTTCTTATACACCCTTGACACCCCTAAAGGTCTAGGCCAAGCTCCCCGTACTGGTCTACACCATTAAAGACCAGGTCCCAGTCCCACGTGCAGTACCACGTCGAGTTCGTTGCGTTCGTCGTATCCGTCGTTGTGGGCGGGGGGTTGCTGGCATCCCTGAGGAGGGTGACGTGAAGCGCAGGCTCATTGCGGCTATCGGTGTCGCGGGCATGTTGGTTTCGATCGCGGCTTGTGGCAGTGGTGATGACGGCGGCACGGACAAGAAGGCCGGCGCCGACGGGTACAAGGGCCAGACGCTGACCGTGTGGGCCATGGACGGCTCCACGCCGGACACCTGGCAGAAGGACGTCACGGCGGCCTTCGAGAAGAAGACCGGCGCGAAGCTGAAGATCGAGATCCAGCAGTGGAACGGCATCCAGCAGAAGCTGACCACCGCCCTGTCCGAGGAGAACCCGCCCGACGTCTTCGAGGTCGGCAACACGCAGACCCCCGCCTACGCCAAGACCGGCGGCCTCGCCGACCTCTCCGACCTCAAGTCCTCGATCGGCACCGACTGGGCCGAGTCGATGAACAAGTCCGCGGTCTCGGACGGCAAGCAGTACGCCGCCCCGTGGTTCGTCGTGAACCGCGTCGTCATCTACAACAAGAAGATCTGGGCCGACGCAGGCATCAAGGAACTCCCCAAGACCCGCGACGAGTTCTACAAGGACCTCCAGACCATCGGCAAGAAGACGGACGCCGAGCCGATCTACCTGCCCGGCCAGAACTGGTACCACTTCGTCGGCCTGACCATCGGTGAGGGCGCCGAGCTCGTCAAGAAGGACGGCGACAAGTACGTCTCCAACCTGGCCGACCCCAAGGTGGGCGCCGCCATGGAGACGTACAAGAAGTTCCAGGCCCTGTCCAAGGCCCCCAAGGACAAGGACGAGGCCACCCCGCAGCAGGCCGAGGTCTTCGCCAAGGGCAAGACCGGCTCCTTCATCGGAATGGGCTGGGAGTCCGCCCTCGCCATCAAGGCCAACCCGAAGATCGAGAAGGAGATCGGCTACTTCACGGTCCCGGGTGCCACGGCCGACAAGCCCGAGGGCGTCTTCCTCGGCGGCTCCAACCTCGCCGTCGCCGCGGGCAGCAAGAAGCAGGACCTCGCCAAGGAGTTCCTGAAGATCGCGCTCTCCGACCAGTTCGAGGGCCAGCTCGCCAAGGAAGGCGGCGTGATCCCCAACAAGGAGGCGCTGCAGTCCAACCTCAAGGGCAACGCCGCCGCCGAGGCCGCCGCTCCCGCCGCCGCCGGCGGCGGCACCACCCCGCTGATCCCGGAGTGGGCCCCGGTCGAGAACGCCCCCAACCCGGTCAAGACCTACATGACCGCGGTGCTGAAGGGTAAGTCCCCGGCCGCTGCCGCCAAGCAGGTCGAGGCCGAGTTCAACAAGCGCCTCTCGCAGAAGCAGTAAGGCAGCAACAGACCCCGCGCGGACGGAGAGCGTCGATACGCACTCCGCCCCGCGGGGTTCACGGCGTCCCGGCAGGCCCAGAAAAGAGATGGCGAGCATGACCGTGCAGACCGAACGGCCGCCCTCCGGTCCGGCGGAGGTCCGACAAGCCGACGGCGGGGGATCCGGCGGACCGAGAAAGCAGGCCCGCGCACGGGCCGGGGTGTTCGCGCCCTATCTGCTGCTGCTTCCCGCGGTCGCGGCCACCGTGCTGCTCCTCGGCTGGCCGCTGCTCAAGGACGGGCTCCTGTCGTTCCAGAACCTCAACATGGGGCAGCTGATCCAGCATGTCACCGAGTGGAACGGCTTCGACAACTACCAAGAGGTACTGACCAGTTCGGACTTCTGGCGGGTCACCGGACGCTCCATCGTCTTCACCCTCGTCAACGCTGTCCTGATCATGGTGATCGGCACCCTCGTCGGCCTGCTCCTCGCCCGGCTCGGCAAGCGCATGCGCGTCCTGCTCCTCGTCGGGCTCGTGCTCGCCTGGGCGATGCCCGTCGTCGCCGCGACCACCGTCTACCAGTGGCTGTTCGCGGAGCGCTTCGGCGTCGTCAACTGGGTCCTCGACAAGCTCGGCTGGCACTCCATGGCCGACTACAGCTGGACCGGCAGCCAGATGTCGACGTTCTTCGTCGTCACCGTACTGATCGTCTGGATGTCGATCCCGTTCGTCGCGATCAACCTCTACGCCGCGACGACCACCATCCCCAAGGAGCTCTACGAAGCCGCGTCCCTGGACGGCGCCGGCCCCTGGAAGAGCTTCCTCTCGGTCACGCTGCCGTATCTGCGGCCCTTCCTCTACGCGACGACGTTCCTGGAGATCATCTGGGTCTTCAAGGCGTTCGTCCAGGTCTTCACGATCAACGGCGGCGGCCCCGACCGGCTCACCGAGATCCTGCCCGTGTATGCGTACATCGAGGGCGTCGGCAACCAGCACTTCGGCATGGGCGCGGCGATCGCCGTCCTGACGATCCTGATCCTGCTCGTGCTGACCGCCTACTACCTCCGGATCGTGCTCAAGCAAGAGGAGGACGAGCAGTGAAGCGCTCCGCTTCGTCGACGTTCCGCCGCGCCTGGCCCAATGTGACGGCCGTGATCCTGTTCATCGGCTTCGTCTTCCCCGTCTACTGGATGTTCGCCACGGCGCTGAAGCCGACCGGCGACATCATCAGCGAGAACCCCGTCTGGTTCCCGACCGACATCACGTTCGAGCACTTCAGGACGGCGGTCGACGCCGACAACTTCTGGACGCTGGTGCGCAACTCGGTCACCGTCACCGTGCTCGCCGTCGTCTTCTCGCTGGTCATCGGCCTGGCCGCGGCGTTCGCCCTCGCGCGGATGCGGTTCAAGGGCCGCCGCGGCTTCATCATCGGGTTCATGCTGGCCCAGATGGCGCCCTGGGAAGTCATGGTCATCGCGATCTACATGATCGTGCGCGACGCGTCGATGCTGAACAGCCTCGTCCCGCTGACCCTCTTCTACATGGTGATGATCCTGCCCTTCACCCTGCTCACGCTGCGCGGCTTCGTCGCCGCCGTGCCCAGGGAGCTGGAGGAGTCCGCGATGGTCGACGGCTGCACCCGCATGCAGGCCTTCCGCAGGGTGATCCTGCCGTTGCTCGCACCCGGCCTGATGTCGACGTCGATGTTCGGCTTCATCACCGCCTGGAACGAGTTCCCGATGGTCCTCGTCCTCAACAAGTCGCCCGAGGCGCAGACGCTGCCGCTGTGGCTCTCCAGCTTCCAGACCGCGTTCGGCGACGACTGGGGTGCGACCATGGCCGCGTCCTCACTGTTCGCGATCCCGATCCTGATCCTCTTCGTCTTCCTGCAGCGCAGGGCCGTCAGCGGCCTCACCGACGGCGCCGTGAAGGGATAACACCGCCAGATGACGACACTCACCGCACGCGGCACCGACACCCTCACCCGTGACGCGCTCACCGTCCTCCAGCCCGGCTTCACCGGCACCAGCGCCCCGGACTGGCTCCTGCGCCGGCTCGGCGAAGGCCTCGCCTCCGTCGGCCTGTTCGGCCGCAACATCGCCTCCCCCGAGCAACTCGCCGCCCTGACAGCCCAGTTGCGCGCCGAGCGCGACGACGTCCTGGTCGCCATCGACGAGGAGGGCGGGGACGTGACGCGCCTGGAGGTGCGCTCCGGCTCCTCGTTCCCCGGCAACCACGCCCTCGGCGCGGTCGACGACGTGGAGCTCACCCGGTCCGTCGCCGCCGAACTCGGCCGCCGCCTCGCCGCCTGCGGCGTCAACCTCAACTGGGCCCCGTCCGCGGACGTCAACTCCAACCCGGCCAACCCGGTCATCGGCGTACGGTCCTTCGGCGCCGACACCGGCCTCGTGTCCCGCCACACGGCCGCGTACGTCACCGGGCTCCAGTCCGCGGGCGTCGCCGCCTGCACCAAGCACTTCCCGGGCCACGGCGACACCGCGGTCGACTCGCACCACGACATGCCCCGTATCGACGTGGGCCTCGACGTGCTGTACGAGCGTGAACTCGAGCCGTTCCGCGCGGCGATCGCGGCCGGCACGCGCGCGGTGATGAGCGCCCACATCCTCGTCCCCGCCCTGGACCCGGACCGCCCCGCCACCCTCTCGCCCCGCATCCTCACCGGACTGCTCCGCGAGGAGCTGGGTTACGAGGGGCTGATCGTCACCGACGGCATGGAGATGCAGGCCATCTCCGCCACGTACGGCATCGAGCGCGGCAGCGTCCTCGCTATCGCGGCCGGCGCCGACGCCATCTGTGTCGGCGGCGGGCTCGCCGACGACGACACGGTGCTGCGGCTGCGGGACGCGCTCGTCGCGGCGGTGCGCTCGGGCGACCTGCCCGAGGAGCGGCTCGCCGACGCCGCGGCGCGGGTGCGTTCGCTCGCCCGGTGGACCTCCGTGCCGGGCGCGGCCGAGCACTCGGGGGGCACGCCGGACACCGGGATCGGACTGGTCGCGGCGCGGCGCGCGGTGACGGTCACGCGCGGTGAGTACGCGGCCCCGGTCACCGAGGCGCCGTACGTCGTCGCCTTCACGCCCGTCGCCAACATCGCGGTCGGCGACGAGACACCGTGGGGCGTCGCCGCCGAGCTGGAGCGGCTGCTGCCCGGCACGGAGACCGGCAGCTTCTCGGGCACGGACGCCGGCGCCGCCGCCCTGGCCGCGGCGGGGGAGCGGCGCATCGTCGCCGTGGTCCGCGACGCCCATCGGCACGCGTGGATGGCGGATTCCCTGGACGCACTTCTCGACGCCCGCCCCGACACGGTCGTGGTCGAGATGGGCGTACCGCAGGCGCCACCGAGAGGCTCCCTCCACGTGGCGACGCACGGCGCCGCCCGAGTGTGCGGCCTGGCCGCCGCCGAGGTGATCGTCGCCGGGTGAGCCGAGCGCCCCTACGCGAAGGTGCCGGTCACCCCTGGTGAGGGGTGACCGGCACCGTCATGTCGGCCCGAACTCGCTTACAGCCCCTGCCAATCGGGCTTGTTCGCGTACGTGTGCCGGAAGTATTCGGCGAGCTTCAGCTTCGACGCCGCCGCCTCGTCCACGACGATCGTCGCGTGCGGGTGCAGCTGGAGCGCCGACGCCGGCACCACGGAGGCCACCGGACCCTCGACGGTCGCCGCCACCGCGTCCGCCTTGCCCTCGCCCGTGGCGAGCAGCACGAGATGCCGCGCCTCCAGGATCGTGCCGATGCCCTGCGTGATGACGTGGCGCGGCACCTGGCTGAGGTCGCCGTCGAAGAAGCGCGCGTTGTCCGCGATGGTCTGCTGCGTCAGCGTCTTGATCCGCGTACGGGAGGCGATCGACGAGCACGGCTCGTTGAACCCGATGTGCCCGTCCGTGCCGATGCCGAGCAGCTGGAGGTCCACGCCGCCCGCCGCCGCGAGCGCCTCGTCGTACGCGGTGCAGGCCGCCTGCACGTCCTCGGCGCTGCCGTCCGGGCCCATGAAGGAGCCCTCGCTCAGGCCGAGCGGCTCGACGACCTCGCGCAGCACCGTCGCCCGGTAGGACTCGGGGTGCCCGGTCGGCAGGCCCACGTACTCGTCGAGCTGCGCGATACGCGCCTTCGAGGCGTCGACCGCGCCGCCGCGGACCTTGGCCGCCAGCGCCTCGTAGATGGGCAGCGGGGTCGAGCCGGTGGCCACGCCGAGCAGGGCGTCGGGCTTGCGCCGCAGCAGCTGGGCCATCGCCTCGGCGATGAGCTCGCCGCCTGCCTTGGCGTCCGGGACGATCACAACTTCCACGCTGGGCCTGCCGATCTGGTCGAGGGTGCGATGTTGCGCATGTGGTATAGACCAATCTAGCAGAGGTGGCCCGGCCGGTCACGGGGCGTACGACACCGTCTGTCCATGCTCGGCGCTCCCCGCCCCGGCGGCACCTCGGACCCGCCCCGACCGGGCGCGCGCCCGCCACAACGGCCAGAGTGGAAGGAAGCGTGGACGGTGGAAGACCCGGCCCGTGCCCCGCCCGCCGGACCCGCGACCGCCTCCTGGGAGGAGTCCGCATGAGCGCCACCCCGTCGGCCCCGAAGGGCGAGCGGCCGGGCCGGATCATGGCCCGCGAGATGGCCGAGCAGCCCGAGGTGCTGCGCCGCATCCTGGACACCGGCGCCCACCGCATCCACGAGGTGGCCCGGCTCGTCGCGGCACAGTCGCCCCGCTTCGTCCTGCTCACCGCCCGCGGCGCCTCCGACAACGCCGCCCTCTATGCGAAGTACCTCCTGGAGATCCAGCTCGGGATGCCCTGCGG
The DNA here is from genome assembly GCF_044748025.1 of Streptomyces sp. NPDC090032. Lineage (NCBI taxonomy): Bacteria > Bacillati > Actinomycetota > Actinomycetes > Kitasatosporales > Streptomycetaceae > Streptomyces > Streptomyces sp. NPDC090032. The sequence goes on from NZ_JBIVFF010000027.1 coordinate 17,306, forward strand.
CCTGGTCTCCATGTCCACCACGACGGCGTACGGCGCCCGGCCCGACCTGCGGGACGTCCTGGCCGTCACCGTCAGTCAGTCGGGCGGCTCGCCCGACCTGGTGGCCTCCACGAAGGCGGCCCGCGCGGCCGGCGCGATCACCCTCGCGGTGACCAACAACCCGGACTCGCCGCTCGCCGCCGTCTCCGAGCACCACATCGACATCATGGCGGGCCCCGAGAAGGCGCTCCCGGCCACGAAGACGTACACCGCGGCGCTGCTCGCGCTCTACCTCTTCGTCGAGGGCCTGCGCGGCGGCGACGGTGCGCCCGCCAAGGTGCTGCCGGCCCTCGCGCAACAGCTCCTGGACCGCCAGGACGAGGTGCGCGCCCTCGCCTCCCGCTACCGCTTCGCGGACCGCATGGTGATCATCTCGCGCGGCTACGGCTACCCGACGGCCAAGGAGGCCGCCCTCAAACTCATGGAGACCAGCTACATCCCGGTCCTGTCCTACTCGGGTGCCGATCTGCTGCACGGCCCGCTCGCCATGGTCGACAACATCTCACCGGTCATCGCCGTCGTCACGGACGGTAAGGGCGGCCTCATGCTCCAGCCTGTGCTGGACCGGCTGCGCGGCCGCGGCGCCGACCTCGTCGTCATCGGCCCCAAGGCCCAGGTGGACCAGGCGTCGGCCGGCTTCGTCCTGCCGACCGAAGGTGTCGCGGAGGAGGTCCAGCCGGTCCTGGAGATCATCCCGCTCCAGCTCCTCGCGTACGAGGTCACCACCGCCCGCGGCCAGGACCCGGACGCCCCGAGGGCGCTGGCGAAGGTGACGGAGACGCACTGACCGGGACACCTTCCCCCGGGAGGCTTATCGCCGCTTTTGAGACCCGAATCCGGGCGGATTTCGCGGAAGGGGAGCTTCCGTCCGACACGGACGCGGCGGCTCTGGCACCCTGTGCAGGGGCGGCCGGCCCGTGGCGACCGCCGCGGGAGCGGGCACGAAGAGACAACAACAAACATCGTCCAACGCGTAGACATGACAGAATGGTCTAGTCCACAATGCGATGGTAAAGCCTCCGCCCTCCCCGCACAGGAGGACGGACCGAGGAGCCGACGCTCTCTGCCCTGACTGCGGCGGATCCTCACATGGCCGGCCGGGACCGCACACCCGACGGCTGTTGCAACTCCGGGCTGCGGTGCCGGGCGGGCTGAGGGTCCCTCCCAGGCGCCGCGGCCCGCGGGTGTCTTCGGGGCCTCTCGTTCGGATCGGAAGACCCTGGGCCCGTACCCGCCAGGTACTCTCGGCTCCGTGCCCTCCATGAACGACCTCGTACGCCAGCACACGGCCCTCGGTGACACCGACCTCGAGTGGCTGCACCTGCTGGTCTCGGAGTGGCAGCTGCTCTCCGACCTCTCCTTCGCCGACCTCGTGCTGTGGGTTCCCACGCTCGACGGCACCCGCTACGTCTCCGTGGCGCAGATGCGGCCCAACACCGGCCCCACCTCGTACCAGGACGACATGGTCGGCCACCTCGTCCCACGCGGCCGCCGCCCTCTCCTGGACGCCGCCCTCGACGAGGGCCGCATCGTCCGCGAGGGCGACCCCGAATGGCGCGAGGAGGTCCCCGTACGGGTCGAGTCCATCCCCGTACGCAGGGAGGGCCGTGTCCTGGGCGTGATCGCCCGCAACACGAACCTGCTCACGGTCCGCACCCCCTCCCGGCTCGAACTGACCTACCTCCAGTCGGCCTCCGACCTGGCCCAGATGATCGCCGCCGGGTCCTTCCCGTTCCCGGGCCAGCAGGTCGACATGGACGCGTCGCCGCGCGTCGGCGACGGCCTCATCCGGCTCGACGCCGACGGTGTCGTCCAGTACGCGTCCCCGAACGCGCTCTCCGCCTACCACCGGCTCGGCTTCTCCGCCGACCTCGTCGGGCACCACCTCGGCACGACGACGGCCGAACTCGCCCCGTCGCGCGGCCCCGTGGACGAGGCCCTCGCCAAGGTCGCCAGCGGCTGGGCTCCGCGCGAGTTCGAGATCGAGGGGGAGGAGGGGTCGATCCAGCTCCGCGCGATCCCCCTCAAGCCCAAGGGCACCCGCATCGGTTCGCTCGTCCTGCTCCGCGACGTCACCGAACTGCGCCGCCGCGAACGGGAGTTGATCACCAAGGACGCGACCATCCGGGAGATCCACCACCGGGTGAAAAACAACCTCCAGACCGTCGCGGCCCTGCTGCGCCTCCAGGCCCGCCGCATCGACTCCGACAGCGGCCGCGAGGCGCTGGAGGAAGCGGTGCGCCGCGTCGGCTCCATCGCCATCGTCCACGAGACGCTCTCCCAGAACCTCGACGAGCGCGTGGAGTTCGACGAGATCGCCGACCGGGTGCTCGCCATGGTCGCGGAGATCTCGCCCGGGGCGGTCACGGGCCGGCGCACCGGCCGGTTCGGCATCCTGGACGCCGAGGTCGCCACCCCGCTGTCGATGGTCCTCACCGAGGTTCTGCAGAACGCCCTGGAACACGGCTTCCGGCAGGGCGACACCGGCACGGTCGAGGTCTCCGCGGTGCGCGGCGGCACCACGAAGGACGCCCGCCTGCTGATCACCGTCACCGACGACGGCGTCGGCCTGCCCGAGGGCTTCGACCCGAAGCGCGCCGGCAACCTGGGCCTGCAGATCGTACGCACCCTGGTCGAGGGCGAGTTGAGCGGATCGTTCGACATGGTCCCGGCGCCCGGTCGCGGCACCCGGGTCGTCCTCGACATCCCGGTGACCGCGGACAAGTAGCCGGTCCGGCGTCGGAGGGCGTCGGGCCGATACGTCGACAAAGCCGCAAACACCGGATCGACGCACCCGCAAACGCCAGTGAGCCCCGGACCCTTGGGTCCGGGGCTCACTGTTCGCGTTGCCCGGGTCTACATCCCGGGCGGAGCCTGGGTGGAGCTTCGGGGGTACTGCGCGCTGCGGCTCGGGGGCGGGAGTTGCGTACTCGCTGTACGCGCCGCCGGGCTCAGGCTCGTGGGGGGCGTGAACGTCAGGCGCTGGCCTGGCGAGCACGGTTGCGGGCGGCGCGACGCTTCATTGCGCGGCGCTCGTCCTCGCTGAGGCCACCCCAGACGCCGGAGTCCTGGCCGGACTCGAGCGCCCACTGCAGGCACTGCTCCATGACGGGGCAGCGGCGGCAGACGGCCTTGGCTTCCTCGATCTGCAGCAGCGCAGGACCGGTGTTGCCGATGGGGAAGAAGAGCTCCGGGTCTTCCTCGCGGCAAACGGCGTTGTGACGCCAGTCCATGGCTGCTACCTCTCCTTGGTATTACGTGCGGGTTGCTTGTGAATGTGAACGCTTTCACGAATCCCCCGACAACGGAAGGGACTTCCGTCACATCTGCGACGATGTCCTATGTGTTGAGGAGGGGGTTCGGGCTCTCTGCGGGGCCGATGTTGCGGGCCGTCCCGAGCGCCATGTAGAGATTCGCAAACCTCGGCGGCGGATACAACCCCTTCAGGAAAGTTTTTTTTGATTCCTCGGTGTCGGCTAGGTCACAGCCGTACTTCCATGGGGTGGATCCTGGCCCAAACGTTCGAGATAAAGGACTTTGGGCTCTTCCACTCACACAATCACACGCAGTGCACGGCGTACGCCTGTGAACGTCACGCTCGTTCGCAGCCCCAGGTGGTCACCGTCCATCTGGAGGGGCAGGGGGACCTTCGATTGCAAGGTGAAGTCGGTCAGGTCGTGCAGGGTGACGGCGTTCTTCCCGTGGGGTCCCCGGTCGGGCGTCGAGGTGAGCAGCTGGGTGCCGTAACGGGCCACCGAAGGGGCGGACAATTTCTTGAGTCCGAGCACGTCAAGGCCGGTGTCGAAGGACGCCTGAGGGGACGCGTAGAGCGGCCTGTTCCCCAGATATGACCATGGGGAGGTATTGCAGACTATGGACAGGACCAGATCGGTGACGGGGTCCTCACCCGGCCGGTCCAGTGTGATCCCGCCGTGTCGCCGGTCGTGCTCGCCGAGGAACTGGCGTACGACCTGACGCAAATAGAGCGCGTGTGTGGAACGCTTCCCGCGCTCGCGTTGCTGTTCGACCCGGCCGATGACGCCTCCGTCGAAGCCGAGACCGGCACAGAACGTGAACCACCGGGACGGGACGGCCTCGTCCTCCGTGCCCGGCGTGCCGGCCGCGAGACCCAGGCCCACCGTGCGCTCCCGGCCCTCGCGCAGGGCGTCGAGCAGGGCGCCCGTCGCCTCCACCGCGTCGTTCGGCAGGCCGAGGGCGCGCGCGAAGACATTCGTGGAGCCGCCGGGGACGACTGCGAGGAGAGGGAGGCGGTCCAGGTCGGGGCCGTGGTGCAGCAGGCCGTTCACGACCTCGTTGACCGTGCCGTCGCCGCCGAGGGCCACGACCAGGTCGATGTCCTTGCTCTCCGCTGCCTGCCGGCCGAGGTCCCGGGCGTGCCCGCGGTACTCCGTGGTGATGGCCTCGAGCTTCATCTCGCTCGCGAGCGCGTGGATCAGCACGTCACGCGTGCGCGCACTGGTGGTGGTTGCCGCCGGATTGACCACGAGAAGTGCACGCATGGGTTGCAGGGTACCTACCCGGTAGTACTCGGCCCAGACCGAGGTAGGAGTCGGGTAAGAAACCAGGGGTCCCGCCGGCCCCACCCGGGGCGGCCGGGAGGCAACCGCCGAGGGCACGAGGGCTACCCTGCTCGGGTGACCTCTGAGCAGAACCCCAGCCCCGATGCCGCCGCGACCACCGACGACGGGCCGCGCCCCGGGCGGCTGACCGCGGCCGCCGCGCTGGCCGGGCTCGAGGGGGCCGCCCTGCTCGTCGGCGGTGTCTACATGCTCGTCATGGGCCTCGCGGGTCACCCCGACGACCCCGAGCAGGCCGTGACCGGAGGTGTCACGCTCGCCGTCCTCGCGCTGCTGCCACTGATCGCGGCGCGCGGCCTGCTGAAGCGGCGCGGCTGGAGCCGGGGACCCGCGATCATCACGCAGATCCTGGCGCTCCCGGTCGCCTACACACTGCTCCAGGCCGACAGCGTGATGATCCCCGGCGGGATCGCGCTCGCCGTCGTCGCGGTGACGGCCCTGGTGCTCCTGGTGAACCCGGCCACCACCCGGGCGCTCGGCATCAGGACCCCGGGCGCCCCCGGCGACGTACAGGACCAGAAGTAGCCGGCCAGAACCTGAAGTAGTCCGGCCTGAACCAGAAGCAGGCGGTCCGCACGCCTTGGATCTCACTCCTCGACGAGGAGCTTCTCCCTCAGCTGGGCCAGGGTGCGGGCCAGCAGGCGGGAGACGTGCATCTGGGAGATGCCGACCTCCTGCGCGATCTGCGACTGCGTCATGTTCCCGAAGAAGCGCAGGAGCAGGATCCGCTTCTCGCGCGGCGGCAGATCCTCCAGGAGCGGCTTGAGGGACTCGCGGTACTCGACGCCCTCCAGGGCCTCGTCCTCGGATCCCAGGGTGTCCGCGACGGCCGGTGACTCATCGTCCGTGTCGGGGACGTCCAGGGACAGCGTGGAGTACGCGTTGGCCGACTCCAGGCCCTCCAGGACCTCCTCCTCCGAGATCGCCAGCTTCTCGGCGAGCTCGTGGACCGTGGGGGAGCGGCCGTGCAGCTGGGACAGCTCGGCCGTCGCCGTCGTCAGCGCGAGACGCAGCTCCTGAAGCCGCCGCGGGACGCGCACGGCCCAGCCCTTGTCGCGGAAGTGCCGCTTGATCTCTCCGACGACCGTCGGCGTCGCGTACGTGGAGAACTCCACGCCGCGCTCCGGGTCGAAGCGGTCCACCGACTTGATCAGGCCGATCGTGGCGACCTGGGTCAGGTCGTCGAGCGGCTCGCCGCGGTTGCGGAAGCGGCGGGCCAGGTGCTCGACGAGCGGCAGGTGCATGCGGACCAGCTGATTGCGCAGGTTCGCGTACTCCGGGCTGCCGTCCTTCAGGGTGCGCAGCTCGATGAACATCAGCCGTGCGCCGCTGCGGTCCCGCGGATCGTGGGTGCGCTGCTGGTCACCGTGTCGCTCGTGCTCGCTCATCCATCCCGCCCGTCGCGCGTCCGGTCCTGCAGAGATCTTCTCTCCGCCGGCCGGCTCTGCCTGCTCCGACGCATCGGCCACCGCCGACGGACCCGGCCGTTCGAGGCCCGCGGGGTCCGCGGGGTCCTCGGGGTGTGGCCGGGCCTGCTGTTCGGGGATGCCGCCGGCAAGCCGCCGCATCCCCTCCCCGCCGTCGGCCGGGAGGTCCTGTGTGCCGTGCTTCTCGTCCCGCACCGGCCCGTCCCCGTTCGTCACGCCGGCCCGGGACCCGCGCCGCGCTGTTTGTAGAGGCTGATCGAGACGGTCTTGTCGTCGGCGACCGTGGAGTCCACCTTGCCCGCGAGGGCCGACAGCACCGTCCAGGCGAAGGTGTCGCGCTCCGGGGCGCGGCCGTCGGTGGTGGGCGCCGAGACCGTCACCTCCAGCGAGTCGTCGACGAGCCGGAAGATGCAGCTGAGTACCGAGCCGGGCACGGCCTGCTGGAGCAGGATCGCGCACGCCTCGTCGACCGCGATGCGGAGGTCCTCGATCTCGTCGAGGGTGAAGTCCAAACGCGCCGCGAGGCCGGCCGTGGCCGTCCGCAGCACCGACAGGTAGGCACCCGCAGCCGGCAGCCGGACTTCTACGAAGTCCTGATTCCCGGGCTCGCCTGCGATCTGGGACACCCTCACCTCCATGGTGGTACAAGCACTTTCGGGCTCCGGAGGGTACGTCCCCCGGGTGACGCGCTATGTGTTCAGCGGTGACGCTACCGCGCGCCCAAGTCTTCTGTCCCGGGGACCCCCGGCCCGTTGGTGTCACTCATAGTAAGCCTATGAGTACGGACAGTGGCTAGAGGGTGTGCGGGCTCAATTGGAAAGAGCGGGCGCCGGGTTGACGTACCCAGGCCTTGCCCGGTCGAACCGCAAACCGGAGCGGTCCTCAGACGAGCAGGTTGTCCACGAAACACCAGCGCCAGCTCTCGCCGGGCTCGAACGTCCGGATCACCGAGTGGCCCGACGCCTTGAAGTGCTGCGTCGCGTGCTTGAGGGGCGAGGAGTCGCAGCAGCCCACATGCCCGCATTCCAGACAGAGCCGCAGTTGCACGGGGTGGCTGCCGGCCGCGAGGCACTCCAGGCAGGTGTCGCTGAGGGGCGCGGGCTCGGGGTGCGGCAGCGCGTCGACGTGCGGGCACTCGTTCATGATGGCCAGGTTACGACGGGCGGCGGCATGGCGGACGGCGGAGGGACGGGCTGATGGACGTATTGCCCCTGGTGGGACTGATCGCGGCGAGTGCGGCGGTCGCGGGGGCGGCGCGCCGGACCCCGGTGCCCGCACCGCTGCTGCTCGTGGCGGTGGGGCTCGTGGCGTCGTACCTGCCCGGGGTGCCGCAGTACACGCTCGACCCGCACATCGTGCTGCCGCTCATCCTGCCGCCGCTGCTGCACACCGCGGCCCTGGACAGCTCGTACCTCGACCTGCGGGCCAACGTCAGGCCGGTCGCGCTGCTCTCCGTCGGGTACGTGCTGTTCGCGACCGTCGCCGTCGGCTGGCTCGCGTACGAGCTGATCCCCGACCTGCCGCTGACGGCCGCGCTCGTCCTAGGCGCCGTGATCGCCCCGCCGGACGCGGTGGCCGCGACCGCCATCGCGCGCAAGGTGGGGCTGCCCGCGCGGATCACGACGATCCTCCAGGGCGAGTCCCTCGTGAACGACGCCACCGCGATCACCGCCTACAAGGTGGCGCTGGCCGCCGCGGTCGGGGAGGGCGCGAGCTGGGCGGGCGGGATCAGGGAGTTCCTGGTGGCGGCGGTCGGCGGGGTCGGTGTGGGCCTGGTCCTGATGGTGCCGCTGCACTGGCTGCGCACGCACCTGAAGGAAGCGGTCCTCCAGAACACGCTCTCCCTGCTCATCCCGTTCGTCGCCTACGCGGCCGCCGAGCAGGTCGGTGCCTCCGGAGTGCTCGCCGTGGTCACGGTCGCCCTGTACCTGGGGCACCGCTCCTGGCAGGTCGACTTCGAGACGCGCCTGCAGGAGGCCGCCGTGTGGAGGGTGGTCGCCTTCATCCTGGAGTCGGCGGTCTTCGCGCTCATCGGACTCCAGTTGCCCTTCGTCCTGAAGGACCTCGGCGAGTACAGCGTCGCGGAGGCCCTCGGGTACGCCGTCGCGGTCTTCGTCCTCGTCGTGGTGATGCGGTTCGTGTGGTCGTATCCGGCGACCTATCTGCCCTGGTGTCTGTCGAAGCGGATCAGGGAGCGCGAGCGGGACAGCGACTGGCGGCGGCCGCTCATCGTGAGCTGGGCCGGGATGCGCGGCGTCGTGTCGCTGGCGATCGCCTTCTCGATCCCGCTGTTCCTCGACGACGGGAGTCCCTTCCCGGCCCGCAACCTGGTCCTCTTCCTGACGTTCACGACCGTCATCGGCACCCTCGTCGTGCAGGGGCTCTCGCTGCCCTGGCTGATCAGGATCCTGAAGCTGCCGGGACGCGATGCGCAGGCCGAGACGCTCGCCGAGGCGCAGGCGCAGAACGCCGCCTCACAGGCCGCCGAGGAGCGCGTGGACGCGCTGATGGAGGACGAGCGCAACTGTCTGCCCGAGCCGCTGGAGGACCGGCTGCGGACCGTGCTGGAGCGCCGCCGCAACTCCGTGTGGGAGCGGCTCGGCCACGCCAACCCGGTGACGGGGGAGTCCGCCGACGACACCTACCGCAGGCTCACGCGGGAGGCCATCGCGGCCGAGCGCGAGGTCTTCGTACGGATGCGGGACGAGCGGCGGATCGACGACGAGATGATGCGCACGCTGCTGCGCAAGCTCGACCTGGAGGAGGCTACCGCCTACCGGGAGGTCGACGACTGACCGTCCGCTACGGGGAGGGCGGTCCCGTGACGACGGCCATGAGCTGCGTGCCCGGCGCGAACGCGCCCTCCTCGGTGAGGGTGAGCAGGCCGAACAGCAGCTTGGCCACGTAGAGGCGCTCCAGCGGCAGGCCGTGGCGCTGTTCGAAGTCCTCGGCGAAAGCGAGGAGGGCGGGGGTGGTGCGGCCGTAGCCGCCGCAGTGGAAGCGCTCGTCCAGGGACCAGTCGCCCTGCCGCCCGCCGAACGCGGCCTCCTGGAGGGCGCGTATCTCGTCGCCGAGGAAGCCGCCCTTGAGGACGGGTATGCCGAGCGCCCGCTGCCCCTCGCCGAGCCCGGCGGCGAGACCGGCGAGCGTGCCGCCGGTGCCGCAGGCGACGCCCACCACGTCGGCGGCGCCCCGCAGTTCCCGCCCGAGCGCCGCGCAGCCGCGCACGGCCTCGGCGTTGCTGCCGCCCTCGGGGACGACGTAGGGCGTCTCCCACGGCCCGCCGGGCGGCGCCACCTCGCGCAGGATGCGGGCGAGCGTGGCCGGATCCCGCTTCTCCCGGTACGTCGTCCGGTCGACGAAGTGGAGACGCATGCCGTCGTCCGCGCAGCGCGCGAGCGAGGCGTTCAGAGGCTGTCCGGCCAGTTCCTGGCCCCTGACGACGCCGATGGTCCGCAGGCCGAGGAGCCGGCCCGCGGCGGCCGTGGCGCGCAGGTGGTTGGAGTACGCGCCGCCGAACGTGAGCAGCGTGCCGTGGCCCGCGGTGGTCGCCGCTTCGAGGTTGGGCGCCAGCTTGCGCCACTTGTTGCCGGGCAGGTCGGGGTGGATGAGGTCGTCGCGCTTGACCAGGAGCCGCACCCCGTGACGGTGGAACCGGTCGTCGGCGACCGGCTCCACCGGCGAGGGCAGCCGGGGGTGCAGGAGCGGGCGGGGGTGCGCAGTCACCCACTCATTGTGCAAGCGGTCAGCCGCGGGCCGCTGCGGGAGGGCGGCTACTTGAGCCGGTCGCGGATGCGCCCCCGCATCGAGGCCATCGTGAAGCCGCGCGGGTCGACCTTGCCCGGCTGCCACTCCAGGTGGCCGATCACCGACCGCTCCGTCCAGCCGTGCCGGCGGCACAGCGCGGCCGCCGCCCGCTCGATCGCCTCCAGCTGTACGGCGGGCCAGGGGTCCTTGCCGTCGCCGAGGTTCTCGCACTCGAAGCCGTAGAAGTGGCGGTTGCCGTCGGTGTTCGCCTCGTTGTCGTGGGGTAGTGCCTTCTCCGCGATGACCGCCCGCAGCACGTCGTCGTCCCCGAGACCCGCGTGGTTGGCACGGCCGTAGCCGACGAGGTGGACGCGGCCGTCCTTCGTGATGACGCCGTGGCACAGCGGGCCCGGCAGGTCCGCGTGCCCGTTCCTGCACAGGTCGACGGTCTGCTTGCTGCCCGTCGTCACGGTGTGGTGGATCATCACGCCGTGCACCGGGCCCCAGGGTCCCTTGTGGTTGCGGTTGTGGTGTCTCCAGTCGCCGACCTCGACCACCGTCAGGCCTTCACGCTTGAGGGCGTCCAGGAAACTGCTCGCGGACATGGGTGGGGACATGGCCGCCTCCTTCGCGGGTGCGACGGAAGCGGTGCGCGTCCGTCTCGTACGCCGCTTGTACCCGAACCGGCCCACCGGAACTACTTGTTCGCATCGCGTGCGAGCCGTTCCGGTCATCGCGAGCCGATTCGGCCAGGGAGGCGTACGGGCGCCCGGCCGTGAGGAGGCGGGGTGGTCTCAGCTCCGCAGGAAGCCGTCCCCGTGTTCCACGATGTGATTCTCCAGGGCTCCGAGGGCGGCCTGCGTCGCCTCGGGGGTGCCGGTGCCCTTGCGCTCCGCGTAGTACGCGGCGCCCAGCTTCTTCAGGAGGTCGCCGCCCGCCCGCTGCGCCTGCACCTCGTCCAGCTTCTGCTTGCCCTGCGTGAGCCCGCGCTGCGCCTGTTCCTTGGCGCGGTCCAGGAAGCCTGTCATTGCCGTCTCCCGTCATCAGTGCCTCGGTGTACCGGTTGAACGCCCGCCGGGATCTTGAAGTTCCGCCGCGCGGAAGTTCCCTACCCGGAAAACGGGCATCGTGCCCCGTCCACTCCCATCCAACCCCGCTCGTTTGTGTAATGGCGCCGCCACGATGCGTGGTGGAAGTCTTGTCGCCGCAGGTCAGTTCTTGATCGGGAGGCAAAGCCCATGTCGGTAGGCGAAGAAGTCCGCACGGAGCAGGCCGGACCGCAGCAGAGTCTCGGCACATCCGCCGCGCGGAATCTGGCCACCACCACCAAGTCCGCGCCACAGATGCAGGAGATCAGCTCCAGGTGGCTGCTGCGGATGCTCCCCTGGGTGAATGTGCAGGGCGGCACGTACCGGGTGAACCGGCGGCTCAGCTACTCGGTCGGTGACGGACGCGTGACGTTCGTCAAGACCGGAGACCAGGTGCGGGTCATCCCCGCGGAGCTCGGCGAACTGCCGGTGCTGCGGGACTACGGGGACCAGGAGGTGCTCGAAGAACTCGCGGTGCGGTGCCGGCAGCGGGAGTACGCGCCGGGCGAGCTGCTCGCCTCCTTCGGCAGCTCCGCGGACGAGGTGTTCCTCCTCGCCCACGGCAGGGTCGAGAAGGTCGGGACGGGCCCCTACGGGGACGACGCGGTCCTCGGGGTCCTCGCCGACGGCGCGTACTTCGGCGAGCAGGCGCTGATCGACCCGGACGCCATCTGGGAGTACACGGCGCGCGCCGTGACCGCGTGCACGGTGCTCACGCTGCCGCGCCAGGACCTGGAACAGGTCGCGGAGCGTTCCGAGAGCCTCGCCGACCACCTGGGGGCGCTGCGGACCATCCCCGCGCAGCGGACGAACAAGTTCGGCGAGAAGCAGATCGACCTCTCCGCGGGCCACGTCGGTGAGGCGGTGCTCCCGGGCACGTACGTCGACTACGACTCGGCGCCGCGTGAGTACGAGCTGAGCGTCGCCCAGACCGTCCTGCGCATCCACTCGCGCGTGGCGGACCTCTACAACCAGCCGATGAACCAGACGGAGCATCAGCTCCGGCTCACCGTCGAGGCGTTGAAGGAGCGCCAGGAGCACGAACTCATCAACAACCGGGAGTTCGGCCTGCTCAACAACTGCGAGTACGAGCAGCGGCTCCAGCCGCACGACGGCGTGCCCGGCCCGGACGACATGGACGAGCTGCTCAGCCGCCGCCGGGGCTCGAAGCTGTTCCTCGCCCACCCGCGTGCCATCGCCGCGTTCGGGCGCGAGTGCAACAGGCGCGGGCTCGTCCCGGAGTCCATCGACGTAGGGGGCAACCGGATCCCGACCTGGCGCGGGGTGCCGATCTTCCCGAGCAACAAGATCCCCGTGTCCGACGCGCGCACGACGTCGATCATCTGCATGCGTACCGGCGAGGAGGAGCAGGGCGTCATCGGCCTCCAGCAGGCGGGCATCCCGGACGAGATCGAGCCCAGCCTGTCCGTGCGGTTCATGGGCATCAGCGAGCAGGCGATCATCTCCTACCTGGTGACGACGTACTACTCGGCGGCGGTGCTCGTGCCGGACGCGCTCGGCGTCCTGGAGAACGTCGAGATCGGCAGGTGGCGTTGAAGCTCGTGACGCAGACGAAGCAGTCCATAGTGCCGCAGCAGCAGGGGGAGCCGGGCGGACAGGACGCGGAGGTGGCCGCGGACGGCCAGGAAGCGGCGGTGATCCTGGCGCAGACCAGGGCGCAGGTGGACCCGGAGCTGCGCAGGGCCGTGGAGACCCTGCCCGGATCGCTGCGCCGCATCGCGCGCTACCACTTCGGGTGGGAGCACGCGGACGGCACCGTGGACGAGGGGCACGCGGGCAAGGCCATCAGGCCGGCGCTGGTCCTCGCCGCGGTGCGGGCGCTGGGGGGCGCTCCGGAGCTCGCGGTGCGGGCGGCGGCGGCCGTGGAACTCGTCCACAACTTCACGCTCCTGCACGACGACGTCATGGACCGGGACACCACGCGCAGGCACCGGCCGACCGCGTGGACCGTCTTCGGGGACGCCGACGCGATCCTGGCGGGCGACGCGCTCCAGGCGCTCGCGCAGCGGCTGCTCGCCGAGGATCCGCACCCGGCGGCCCGGGAGGCGGCGGCCCGGATCGCGGCCTGTGTGGTGGAGCTGTGCGAGGGCCAGGTCGCCGATGTCGCCCTGGAGAGGCGCGAACCGGACCAGGTCACGCTGGACGAGTGCCTCGTGATGGCGGAGGCGAAGACGGGCGCGCTGCTCGGCTGCGCCTGCGCGGTCGGAGGGTTGTACGCGGGGGCCGGTCAGGAGGAGGTCGCGGCCCTCGACGGGTTCGGCCGGGAGGCCGGGCTCGCGTTCCAGCTGATCGACGACGTCATCGGGATCTGGGGGGATCCGGCCCGTACGGGCAAGGCGGCGGGCGCCGATCTGGCGGTACGCAAGAAGTCGCTGCCGGTGGTGGCGGCGCTGGCCTCGGGCACGCCCGAAGCCGGTGAACTGGCCGCGCTCTACGGGGTGGTGGGACCGGACGACGGCCCGCCGAAGGAGGGGGAGCTGGAGGCCATGGCGCTGGTCGTCGAGCGCGCCGGGGGGCGCGACTGGGCGCAGCTGCACGCGGCCGACCGGATGTCCCGGGCGGTGCACCAGCTGTCCCGGGCGGTCCCGGCGCCGGAGGCCGCGGGCGGACTGCTGTCGCTCGCCGAGTTCGTCACCAGGCGCAGCCACTAGGGGGAAACGCCATCAGGGGAGGGGAGTTGAAGTGATCTGCGGGCTCCGCGCTCCGGGAGGAGTGCGGGGCCCGCACGCGCGTACGGAACCCATCGCCTAGGCTGCAGCGGGCCGGTGTGTGGCGGCCGACCGGCGCAGGGACACGGCCCGTCGAGGCGGGCCGCGAGGTGAGGGGGCGGGGGCCATGGGCGTGGCGATCCGGAGGGCCACGGAACACGACCGGGCGGACCTTGTGCGGCTGCTCGACGAGGCGTTCATGGACGACCCGGTGAGCGGCTGGGTCTTCCCCGGCCTGGCGCACCGCCGCCGCAGGCACGCCGCTCTCATGGCGGCCTTCATCGACATCTCGCTGAGCGAGGGATATGTCGACATCACCGAGGACGGCGCCGCGGCCGCGCTCTGGCTGTCGATACCGGCTCAGCCGGGCGGGCCTGCCGGCCCGGACGAGGGCGATGGCGATGGCGATGACGACGGGCCCGCGCAGCTGCGCGCCGCCGTGGACCCGGACAACGAACGGGTCGAGGAGATCGGCCGGTTGACCTCGGGGGCACACCCGCGCGAGCGTGCGCACGAATACCTGTGGATGATCGCCGTGGACCCGGCGCGGCAGGGTCAGGGCCTCGGTACGGCGCTGATGGCGCCCGTCCTCGACCGCTGCGACCGCGAGGGCGTGGCGGCGTATCTGGAGGCGAGCAGCGCCCGTAGCCGTGAGCTGTACGAGCGGCTCGGCTTCGCGTGCACCGGCAGTGGGATCGCGCTGCCGGACGGGCCGACGATGTGGCCCATGTGGCGTAACCCGCAAGGGAGTTGAGCCATCGCCGCAGGGGCGGGTGCGTCTACTCCTGCGGCACGATCGTGCGGACGATCCGGTCCATGAGGCCCTCGGGGACGCTCACGCCGGGCACGGCGCCGTCGAGCATCCCCGGCATCGTCAGGTGTTCCAGGATGAGTCCCAGGGTGGCGAGGTAGAGGACGGTCACCGTCTCCGCGCCGCCGGGAAGCCCGGACCCGGTGTGGAACGAGATGCCGAAGTCCAGGTCGCCGCGGAGCGATTTCATGAGGGACGCGCGCAGTTCGGGCCGGCGTCCCGCCTCCAGGCGCATCTCCATCATGGCCAGATAGCCGGTGCGGTCGCGCTGCGCGCGGCCCAGCAGATCGTGCATGAACGCCGCGACGAGATCGCGGTCGCGCGGTCGCTCGAGCAGTTCGGCGACCACCGCCGGGTCCGGCGCCAGCCGCTCGTGGAGCCATGCGTCGATCTGGTGCAGCAGGTCGTCCCGGCTCGTGAAGTAGTTCGACGAGGTGCCCGTGGGGACGCCCGCTGCCGCGTCCACCGCGCGGAAGGTCAGGCCACGCGCGCCCTCGGCCGCGAGCACCTCCACCGCGGCGTTCACCAGGGCCACCCTGCGCTCTGCGTTCCGTGCCATCTGTGCGCTCCTTCTGACCGGAGATCCGGGAGTCCCGCCGGACCGGAATCCCGAAACCTCTTGCAACCACTACAAGTGAAGCACTATAACTGTAGTTGTTCGAGCGGCCACGGCACCGAGGTCCGTGCGACGGCCCACCCGAACACCCCTGTCATCTGCGGAAAGAGACCCACTTGCGAAAGCTCACGTACTTCGTCGCCGTGTCGATCGACGGTTTCATCGGAGGTCCCGACGGGGACGCGAACGCCTTCATGCCCTTCGTGGACGAGGAGTTCCTCGGGTTCCTCACGGCCGAGTATCCCGAGACCATCTCGGCCGAAGGCCGTCGGATCCTCGGCCTTCAGCACCTGGTCAACAAGCGGTTCGACACCGTCATCCAGGGCCGGGCCAGCTATCAGATCGGTCTCGACGTCGGCCTGACCAGCCCGTACGGGCACATGCGCGAGTACGTGGCGGCGCGCTCGATCGAGAAGTCCCCCGACCCGAACGTGGAGATCGTCGCCGATGACGTCGTCGGGAAGATCCGCGAACTCAAGGCGGAAGACAGCGAGTTCGGCATCTGGCTGTGCGGCGGCGCGACGCTCGCCGGTCTGCTCGCCGACGAGGTGGACGAGCTGGTGATCAAGACGTATCCGCTGGTCTTCGGTTCGGGCATGCCGATGTTCGGCTCCGGATTCGCGATCGGCGAGTTCGCCCTGGAGGAGAACCGGACGTTCGGCAACGGCGTGATCGTGCGGACGTACAGCAGGAAGAGGCCAGGGCTCCCCGGCTAGAACTTTTCCGGGCCCGGGTGATCGGCTCGTAGGTTGTCGTGCATGACCGAACTCCTGCACATCACCGAGCGTTCCCTGTGGGACGCGGCCCGTGCGGCCGGCGCCTACGAGATGTCCACACGCGGCAAGACCCTCGCCGAGGAGGGCTTCATCCACTGCTCGCTGGCGCACCAGCTGCGGGGTGTCGCCGACTTCCTGTACGGCACGTACGAAGGGCCAGACGAGATCGTGGTCCTGGTCATCGACAGCGAGCGGGTGCAGGCACCGATCAGGTTCGAGGCGCCGGAGCCGGGCGCCGACGAATTCCCGCACATCTACGGGCCGTTGCCGGTGGACGCCGTCACCGAGGTGCGGGACTGGGGCGGCGGCCGGGTCCGCTAAAGTCCCCTCGGTTCGCCCGTCAATCGGACGGGCGTTCGGATCTGGGGCGGCTCGCCCCGGACGGGACGGGCCGGTGTGAGCCGGCCGAGGGGGTTCGGTGCGCGTACGGCGAGGGGGCGGCCTCTTAGGGGTCGCGGCGGCGGTATCGGTGTTCCTGCTGGTGGGGTGCGACGGTTCGCCGTCCGGGGGGCAGCGGACCGCGGACGGCGTCCCGATCGTCCGTGAGGCGAAGGATCTGCCCGAACTTCCCCTGCATCGCTACGAGTTCACTGCCGATGACGACAACGCGTACCGGACGCTCCATCGTGCCCAGGCACTCCTCGCCCAGCGGTGCATGCGGGACTTCGGCTTCGCCGACTTCCCGCGCGACCCGAAGAGTCCGGGTTCAGGCGCGGTCGCTCTGGTGGCCGTGTCCCAGGATGTCGCGGGGCAGTTCGACCTGGAGAAGGCGCGGCGCTGGGGGTACGGCTGGGACCCGAAGCGAGCCGTCCCGGTCGAGCCCGCGGGACGCCGTATGACGACCGAGGAGTCGTACGTCTACCGGGGGCACCGCATCGGCGGGCAGCCGACCATCCGCGGCAGGCGCGTCCCCGAGCAGGGCTGCCTGGGCCGCGCGGACGAGCGCCTCTACCGCGGTGTGCGGGACTTGCGCCGCACCTGGGCGTACGTCCCGCGGCGGGGGGCCGTCCTGCAGCAGGCGGCGATGAGGGACAAGCGCATGCGGCGGGTGCTCAAGGCCTGGTCGCAGTGCGTCGTGGACAAGGGGTTCAAGCGGTACGGCGCCCCCGACGACGCCTTCCGCGACAAGGCGTGGAAGCGCGACAACGGCGGCAACACGTCGCGTTCGCGTCGCGAGCGGGGCACGGCCGTCGCCGACATCGAGTGCAAGCGCGAGCACAACACGGCCGGGGTGTGGTGGTCCGTGCTGTCCGAGGCGCAGCGGGCCGACATCGCGCGCCACAGGTCCGCCTACGAGTCGGCGCGGCGGGGCCAGGAGACGGTGCGGGACAACGTGCGCGAGGTGCTCGCCACTGAGTAATGGGACTGCAGTTCCCTTAAGGTGCTCCGCCCTGCTACGTTTGGCGTGCCTTAACGGGAATGTAGAACCATTTAAGGAGTCCTCATGTCGGCGTCCACGCAGACCGCCCCCGCCCCGGCCGTCGCACCACCCCCGCGCATGACCGCCCGTCAGAAGCTCGTCCTCACCCTCCTCCTCGGCGCCCAGTTCATGATCGCCGTGGACTTCTCGATCCTGAACGTGGCGCTGCCCGTCGTCGGTGAGGGGCTCGGCTTCTCGCTCTCCCATCTCCAGTGGATCGCCACGGCGTTCGCGCTCGCCGCCGCCGGTTTCACGCTCCTCTTCGGCCGCGTCGCCGACCTCGTGGGCCGCAAGCGGCTGTTCCTCGCCGGCATGGCCGTCCTGGGCGCCTCCTCCCTCCTGGGCGGCCTCGCCACCTCGCCCGAAGTCCTGCTCGTGGCACGGGTGTTGCAGGGACTCGCGACCGCGGCCGTGACCCCGGCCGGGCTCGCCCTGTTGACCACCGCCTTCAAGGAGGGGCCGCTGCGCGAACGCGCCCTCGGCCTCAACGGCGCCCTGATGTCCGCCGGCTTCACCGCGGGCGCCATCCTCGGCGGACTCCTCACCGACCTGCTCTCCTGGCGCTGGGCGTTCTTCGTCAACGTCCCCGTCGCCGCTCTCGTCCTCGTCCTCGCCCCGTCCGTCATCACCGACTCGCGCCCCGACCACCGCCCGCGCCTCGACATCCCCGGCGCCGCGACCGTCACCGGCGGACTCCTGCTCCTGGTCTACGGGCTCACGCAGGCCGGCGAGACCGGCTGGGGCGCCCCCACGACCCTGGCCGCACTGCTCGCGGGCGCCGCGCTCCTCGTCGCCTTCCGGTTCGTCGAGAAGCGGGCCGCCGCGCCCCTCGTCCCGCTCCACATCCTGCGGCGGCGCACCGTGATCTGGGGCAACGCGGCCGGACTCATCGCCTTCGTCACCGAGACGTCCCTCGTCTTCCTGCTCACGCTCTACCTCCAGGAAGTCCTCGGCTACTCGCCGCTCGCCACGGGGCTCGCCTTCGGCGTCCTCGGGCTCGGCACCGTGATCGGCGGCACGCTCGGCGGCCGCGCCGTCGGACGCCTCGGCAACCGGACCACGATCGTCGTCGGCGGCGCCGTCCAGGCCGTCGCGACGCTCGCCCTGGTGGCCCTCGGCACGTCGGGGGCCTGGATCTGGCTGCTCCTCGCGGCCACGTTCGTCGGCGGAGTCGGCAACATGCTGGTGATCGTCGGCTTCATGGTGACGGCCACGTCCGGACTGCCCGACGAGGAGCAGGGCCTCGCCACCGGCCTCGCGACCATGACGCAGCAGGTCGGCATCACCCTCGGCATCCCGGTCATGAGCGCGATCGCCACGGCCCGCATGGGCGGGGCGACCGGTCCGCACGCGGTCCTGTCCGGAGTCTCCACGGCCGTACTCGTCAACTCCCTTCTGGTGGCCGCCGGTTCGGTACTGGCCGCACTGTTCCTCGCGCCCCGGCGAGCGCGTGACAGGGCGGACGGCTGAACCCCCTGCATGATGGGGCCATGCCCGATGACACGGAGAACGCGACGGAGAACACAGCCGCAGCACCGGCCCTCCCGGTGGCCGTCGACCAGGGCGCGCTCCTCGCCCTCGCCGACGGCCACCACGCCCGTGCGGTACGCCCGTTGGGCAGCGGGGAGCGCGCCGGTCATGTCGTCAAGACGTACGCCGTCGAGGCGCCGGGGCGCGTGGTGACGGAGCGGGACGCCGCCGCCGTCATGCCGCTCGTCGACGCCCACCTGGCGCTCGGCGCCGCCCGGGGCTCGCTCGGCCTCGCCGTGGTCCTGCTGCACGCCGGGGGAGACGGCGACTACGTCCTCGTCCACACCTGGATCGAGGGCCACATGTCCGACCTCGCGGTCTTCACCGGACCGGCAGGACGCCCGGAACTGCTGCGGCCCGGACGCACCGGCCTCGCCCCCTGCGTCTGGGAGGCGGCCGTGCTCGCCCACGAGCGCACCGCCTTCACCCGCCACGTCCTCGACGGCGAAGGCCCCCTCGTGGACCGCCTCGCCGCCTGGTCCGCGGACGTCACCGAAGAGGACGCCCGGTGACCGGCGCCCAGGCGAGCGTGCGCCGCGCCCGCCCCGGCGACCTGCCCGAAGTGGCCCGACTCGCCGCGGAACACGCCGCGTTCGAGAAGGCGGACCCGCCGCCCCCCGGCCTCGCCGACCGGCTGCACGCACTCCTGTTCGCCGCCGCCACGCCCCGCCTGCGCTGCCTGGTCGCCGAACGCGTGGACGCCACGCTCGTCGGCTACGCCACCTGCGAGCCCGCGATCTCCACCTGGGACGGGTACGAATACCTGCACATGGACTGCCTGTACCTGCGCCCCGGCCACCGAGGGCTCGGCCTCGGACCGCTCCTCATGAACGCCGTGGCGGCCGAGGCCCGAGCCCTCGGGATCGCCGAGATCCAGTGGCAGACGCCCGTCTGGAACGACGGCGCGATCCGCTTCTACCGGCGCCTGGGAGCACGGTCGAAGGACAAACTCCGCTTCACCGGGCCCGCGTCACCGTCAGACCCGGTCGGCCAGTAGCCCCCGCAGCGAGTCCGCCATCGCCGCCACGAACGCATCCCGCGTGCCCGCGTCGACCAGGTCCAGGGACAGATACGGATTGAGGTCCTCCAGCTCGACCAGGAGCAGCTCACCCTCCGGCGTGCGGCACGCGTCCACACGCTGGATGCCGTGGCCGATGGTGTTCCAGTCGACGAACTTCTGCGCGAACTCCCGGTCCGCGACGGTGGGTTCGTACGGTTCGAGGACCCAGCGCTCGTCCGGCCGGGGCGCGTACAGGGCGTACTGGAGAGTGCGGTCGACGAAGTAGAACGACACCTCGTACCGGAAGCGGATCCGCGGCTGGACGAGGATGCCGTCGAACTCCAGGCCGGGCAGCGCCTCGCGGCCGACGAACTCAAGGCCGATGGAGTCGGCGCCGAGCAGCGGCTTGACCACGTACTCGTCCGCCGCGGGCAGCAGATGCAGATCGGCCGCGCGGGCGACCGTCGGGATGACGGGATACCCGGCCGCGGTCAGGTCGAGCAGGTACCCCTTGCCCGCCATGTCCGCCTTCCCGGACAGCGCGTTGAAGACCCGCACCCCGCGCGCGAGAGCCTGCTCGCGGAACGCGTCGTACGCGGCCTGGTAGTGCAGCACGGGCCCGCTGTTGCGCACGACGACCGCATCGAAGCCGTCCATCAGCGCGACGGCGTCCAGCGGATGGCACAGCGCCACGTCGAACTCCTCGCGCAGCCGCGCCGAGAGAGCTATGTCCTCGTCGCAGTACCGACGGCCACGGGCCGGATACGCGAGATCGGTGACGTAGAGGAGGCGGGGGCGGGAGGAGTCCATCCACCGACGGTATCCGGAGGCCCCGGGAACGCCGACAGCACCCGGCTCCGCGCGGATGCCGGGCGCTGTCTGCGCTGTCGGTGCTTCGGGGCTGCCGCATTGCTTCGGGGCCGGCGGAACAGGTGACGTGAAGGCGCCAGGCCTTCTTCGTCGACGCAGCGCATTTGGTTACGGGCGATACCGTATCGAATGAGTGGATGGCGTTATCTTGTGTTGATGGCCGCTGATGCTCCTCACCAAAACGCCGCCTCGCGTGCGACCGACCGCCCGGGGGACACGTCCCCCTTCGCTCTCGGCCTGCTGCTGCGCCGGGCGCACTGGCGCGCGGCCGCGGTGATGACCGAGGCGCTGAGGCCGCTCGGCATCGAGCTGAGGCATTTCGCCGTGCTGGTCGAGCTGGTCAACCATGGGCCCACGGTGCAGCGGGATCTGGCGGCTGCGACGGGGTCGGACAAGGCCGGAATCATGCGGGTCGTGGACGACCTGGAGCGCAAGGGACTGGCCGTGCGCAAGGCCGTTCCGGGGGACCGGCGGGCGCGGGCGGTGGAGATCACGCCTCAGGGACTCGAACTCTTCGACGCGGCCCATACGGCGGCGGAACCGCTGGCCGAGCGCCTGGTCGTCGAACTGGGGCCCGGCGAGTCCGCGCAGCTGACGGATCTGCTGACCCGGATCACCTATCCCGAGGGCGGGAACGCGTAGGCACTACCGCGGTGCTGCGGCCGGCCCGGTGTCACAGCGCCGCCCGCACTGTCGGAGGTTGCAGGCACTGAGGGGGCCGTGAGGCGTCGGTGCGCACCGGTGCCCGAGGCGGGTCATCACGCGGCGCCCAAGGCGGGGAATCGACGGTGCCCAAGGCAGGGAATCAAAGGTCGGGGATTCAGGCGCGACGATAGTTGCACTTGAGATGGTATCGATTGATACTAGTAAGTGAAGGCGATCCCGTAGGACAGAAGGCAGAAGGAGGAGGGTGACCATGGACGCCTATGAGGCGGTCACGAGTCGACGGGCGGTGCGTGGATTCACCGACCGGCCCGTCCCGAGGCACGTGCTGGAGCGCGTGCTGTCCGCCGCGGCCTGGACGCCGTCCGGTTCGAACCTCCAGCCGTGGCACGCCTTTGTGGTGACGGGCGCGCCGTTGGCCGAGCTGAAGAAGCGCGCCGGCGAGCGCCTGGCCGCAGGTGACCCCTGGGACGAGCCGGAGTACGAGATGTACCCGCCCGTGCTGGCGTCCCCCTATCGCGAGCGCCGGTTCGCGTTCGGCGAGCAGCGTTACGGGGCACTCGGTATTCCGCGCGAGGACGTGGAGGCGCGCCAGCGGGCGGCTGCCGCGAACTGGGACTGCTTCGGTGCGCCCGCCGCCTTGTTCTGCTACATCGACCGCGACCTGGGGCGGCCTCAATGGTCCGACGTCGGGATGTACCTGCAGACCGTCATGGTGCTGCTTCGCGCTGAAGGGCTGCACAGCTGCCCGCAGATGGCATGGGCGAAGTTCCACCGGACCGTTGCGGAGGTCCTGTCACCCCCGGACGAGCTCATGCTCTTCTGCGGCATGTCGATCGGCTTCGAGGACGTCACGGTGAGTGACGCCCGTACGGGCCGGGCGCCGCTCGAAGAGACGGTCACCTTCGTCGACGGTCTGTGACGCCGTCCGCCTCCTCGAGCCATCCACCTCCTCACCTCCTCAAGCCATCCACCTCCTACCTCCTCACCTCCTCAATGGGTCGAGGCGCTCAGTGGGCCAAGGCGCCGTTTCTTGCTGCGCCCATATATGCCTTCATGTGCCACATTGCGGACGTACTCCCCACGAAAGGCAAGCCATGAAGATCGCAGTCATCGGCGGTACCGGCCTGATCGGTTCGCAGGTCGTCGAGAACCTGAACGCCGCCGGGCACGAGGCGGTACCGCACTCGAAGTCCAGCGGAGTCGACGTCATCAGCGGCCAGGGGCTGGAAGAGGCAGTGGCGGGGGCCGACGTCGTCGTCAACCTGACGAATTCCCCGACCTTCGACGAAGCGTCCCCGGCCTTCTTCCAGGCCTCGATGGACAACCTCCTCGCCGCGGCCCGGAAGGGCGGCGTCGGCCACTTCGTCATCCTGTCCATTGTCGGTGTGGACCAGGTGCCGGAGCTGGACTACTACCGGGCCAAGGTGCTCCAGGAGAAGCTCCTCGTGGACGGGCCGGTTCCCTACTCGATCGTCCGGGCGACGCAGTTCATGGAGTTCATGGATGCCACGATGTCGTGGACGACCGACGGCGACACCGTTCGGTTGCCCGCCACACCGATCCAGCCGATCGCCGCCAAGGACGTGGCCGAGGAGGTGGCACAGGTCGCCGCCGGTGCCCCGCTGAACGGCATCCGCAACATCGGCGGCCCCGATGTCTTCACCCTGGACGAGCTGGGCCGCGTCACCGTGTCCCGCAAGGGCGACGGTCGCACCGTCGTCACCGACCCCACCGCCGGTATGTTCGCCGAGGTCAAGGGGGACGTCCTCACCGACAAGAACGCTCACCTGGCCCCGACCCGCTACACCGACTGGCTCTCCTGACCCACTCGCGGCGGTCCCTCGACTGCCTTCGCCGGAAGGCGCCTTCGCCCATCCGTGGCCCGCGCAAAAAAAGACCGCACCCGGACCGTCATGGACGCCGTTCTCGGCGTCCTGCGCGGTCCGGGTGCGGACCAGGAGACACTGCGACCCAGGAGACACTGCAACCTAAGGAATCGCAGGTCAGAGGGCTTGATCAAAAGATCAGGCCTTCTTCGTCTCCCAGAAGATCTTGTCGATCTCGGCGATGAGGTCCAGAGCCTTCTGGCCCGTCGCCGGGTCGCTCGACGCCTTGGCGGCCGAGAGGGCCTTCAGGGTGTCGTTGACCAGCTGGCTCAGCTGGGGGTACTTCTCGAAGTGCGGGGGCTTGAAGTAGTCGCTCCAGAGCACCGAAACGTGGTGCTTGGCGAGCTCGGCGCGCTGCTCCTTGATGATGATGGCGCGCGTCTGGAACTGTGCGTCGTCGTTGGCGGCCATCTTGTCCTGGACGGCCTTGACCGACTCGGCCTCGATGCGGGCCTGGGCCGGGTCGTACACGCCGCAGGGCAGGTCGCAGTGCGCGCTGGCCTTCACCTTGGGGGCGAACAGGCGGGAAAGCATGTAGCTGTCCTTCCTCGTGATCGTCTTCTCAGGTGGGACATTACTCCGTGGCGGAGGGGTTTTCTCGGGTGCCCCCATGGGCTTAGGGCAAAAGTCCAGGGTGGGACCGGGACTGATGGAGGATGGGACCGGAGGTCCGGCGGGCGGAACCGGGGAGGATGTCTGATGCCTGAGGCGGCAATGGAGACGCGGGAGGCCAGGG
Source organism: Streptomyces sp. NPDC090032 (assembly GCF_044748025.1). Classification (NCBI taxonomy): domain Bacteria; kingdom Bacillati; phylum Actinomycetota; class Actinomycetes; order Kitasatosporales; family Streptomycetaceae; genus Streptomyces; species Streptomyces sp. NPDC090032. Next base: position 41,245 of record NZ_JBIVFF010000027.1, read on the forward strand.
TGCCGTTTCAAATCATCGAGGTGGACGGGCCGTCGATGGTGCCCACGCTGTATCCCGGCGACTGGATGCTCGTGCAGCACGGCGCCCGGGTACGGCCGGGGGACGTGGTCATCCTGCGGCACCCCTTCCAGCAGGATCTGCTCGTGGTGAAGCGGATCTCCGGGCGGCGGGAAGGGGGTTGGTGGGTGCTCGGCGACAACCCCGACGCCGGCGGCGACAGCGAGGTCTACGGCGCGGTGCCCGACGACCTCGTCCTCGCCAAGGTGCGCGGGCGCCTGCGCCGCCGCAAGCCGTGGGTGGAGGGCGAGCGTCAGCGGTCCGTGGCGGCCGTGGCCTCGTGGGCGCTCTCGGCGCTGCGCCCCGTGCTGTCCGACCGGTCCGCCTCGGCGCGCTTGCGGGCGCGGTAGGCCGCCACGTTCGCCCGGGTCGCGCAGCGGTCCGAGCAGTAGCGCCGGGAGCGGTTCGTCGACGTGTCCAGATAGGCGTTGCGGCACGGCGACGCCTCGCACAGGCCGAGGCGGTCCACGCCGTACTCCGTGAGGTGGAAGGCGAGGCCCATCGCGGCGATCGCCGCGTATCCCGCTGTCGCGTTCGACGGGTGGTCCGCGAGGTGCATGTGCCACAACGGGCGGTCGTCGTCGTCCCGGTGGTCGTGCCCGGAGATCTGCGGGCTCACCGGGAACTCCAGGAGGAGCGAGTTCAGCAGGTCGACCGCGAGCGTCTCGTCGCCGCCGTCCGCCGCCTCGAAGACCGAGCGCAGTCGCGCGCGTACGCCGCGGAAGCGTGTCAGGTCGGCGTCCGCCGCGCGCCGGGCCGCCGACTGGTTCGCGCCGAAGAGGTCGCGCACCGCCTCGACCGTGGTCAGGGAGTCCTTGCCGCGCCCCGGCTCCTCGCTGTTGACCAGACGCACGGCGTAGTCCGAGTAATAGGCCAGTTCCACTTGTAGTCCTTACCGGGGCGGTCTATCTTCTTCAGTGACGGGAGTAATAGCTGCTCTTGATTAGAGGGTATTACGTACGGGAGGGTTCTCGATGACGGGATCTACGGAAACCACCACGGTCACGGCCGACTGGCGCGCCTGGCAGGACAGCTGGGACCGGCAGCAGGAGTGGTACATGCCCGACCGCGAGGAGCGGCTGCGGGTCATGCTCGACATGGTGGAGGCCTTCGCCGGGCCCACGCCCCGCGTGCTCGACCTCGCGTGCGGTACGGGAAGTATTACGGACCGGCTCCTGAAGAGGTTCCCCGCAGCCACCAGTGTCGGCGTCGACCTCGACCCCGCGCTTCTCGCCATCGCCGAGGGCACCTTCGCGGACGACGACCGCGTCACCTTCGTGAGCGCCGACCTCAAGGACCCGCACTGGGCCGCGCGGCTGCCGCACACCTCGTACGACGCCGTCCTCACCGCCACCGCCCTGCACTGGCTGCACAACGAACCGCTCGCCACCCTCTATGGACAGATCGCCGGCCTCGTCCGCGACGGCGGGGTCTTCATGAACGCCGACCACATGATCGACGACACCACGCCGCGGATCAACGCCGCCGAACGCGCCCACCGCCACGCGCAGATGGACCGCGCCAAGGCGGCCGGCGCGCTCGACTGGGCCGAGTGGTGGGCCCTCGCCGCCAAGGACCCGGTGCTCGCCGGGCCCACCGCGAAGCGCTTCGAGATCTACGGGGAGCACGCGGACGGCGAGACCCCGTCGGCCGACTGGCACGCACGCACCCTGCGCGCCGCCGGGTTCGCCGAGGCCCGCCCCGTGTGGCGCTCGCCCTCGGACGCGCTGGTGCTCGCGGTCAAGTAGCCCCGCGCATCCGGGCATACGGGCATACGGGCATACGGGAGGGGGCGGTGCGGACATGGTGTCCGTACCGCCCCCTCCTTGTGCGTACGCGGGGCTACAGGACCTTCGACAGGAAGGACTGTGTGCGTTCGTGCTGCGGGTTTGTCAGGACGTCGCGCGGGTTGCCCGATTCGACGACGACACCGCCGTCCATGAAGACGAGGCTGTCGCCGACCTCGCGTGCGAAGCCCATCTCGTG
>NZ_JBIVFF010000028.1:0-39818 GCF_044748025.1 Streptomyces sp. NPDC090032
CTCCTGCGGAGACATGACGCGGAGTGACTGCGTCACTCCCAAGGGGACCGCGCCGCTGCGCGGCGCCAGGCAGAGTGCTCCCTGCTGGCAGTCACCTGCGGTGACTGCGGGGCGGTCTTGGTTGTACCGGGTCAGCGGCCGGGCTGTCGTAACTGGCTCCTCCGCATGTCATCTGACGGGCACTCATTTTGCCTGCTAGAGAGGCTAATTAGCCGCTGAATCTCGGTAGTGGGGCCCTGCGGGCCTCCGGTCACCTGGTCTCGCTCTCTTGCAACTACAGGGTCATCTGGAACTGACTCAGTGTCAAGCCGAACTACACCCCTGACCGTCCATCACTCCCAGCAATCTGACTCACCATCAGGCCTTACAACTGGTCTACACCACAGGAGAAAAATATAAAGTCCATATCGAGAGGAATTCTGCTCCCTAAACCAACTCGACGAATCCTAAAACGAAAAGACGCACCAACAAGAAAGGAGGGGATGCGGGCCCGATGCGGAATCCTCAACATCACCCCGATGCAGAAACAGAAAAAAGCCCGAGCCCTGAGTCGATACCAAACCCGCATAACCACCCACATGCACAAAACGCAAAAGGCCCAGCACGCGAAATGTGTGCGACCCTCTCACGTTGTGGGGTGCCGCGCTCAGTGGCCCCTCCTACGGGATCGGATACGAGACGGTCGGCTTCGGTCGGGGCCGCGGCCTGTCCCAGTCCGGGAACGGGAGGCACGAGAGTGTGGCGCTGTTCGGTTGCCCGGACGGCTAGAAGAGGTTGGCCGAGGTGCCCTGCGTGAGGTTCTCGAGGATGGTGCGCAGCCATGGGCTGCGCACGGCTGGTAGTCGGACCAAGGTGTGGTGGAACGTTTCCCGGTCGGCCCGGAACAGGTAGTTGGGGAGCGGTGGGAGTGGGTCGTCGCGGAGGACGTCTTGGGGTATGCGGCCTGATGCGGGGATCGGCAAGTAGGGCTGGGGAGAGGCCAGCCATAGCCACACCCCCAGTGGCAGAGGCACGAGGTAGGTCGCCGCAGTCGGGCTGGTGGGGGTCCAGGTCTGGTCTGTCTGGGGATGGATCGGTACGAGGAGGATGTCGACGTCTGAGTCTGGGGAGGGCCGTCCCGGTCCTGCCAGGTCGGCGCGCCGTTTCGGGGGGCCTGCGGGCAGCAGGGTGTCGAGCGCGCGTTGGAAGACGTCTGCGGTCAGACCGCCTGGGACCTTCACTGGTTGCCCTTGGGAGGCAATCAGCAGGTGGGCGAGTGCCTGGCCGGCTGCTGCTTCCCACTGCGGGCTCCATGACCAGTAGTGGTTCGGTCCCAACCGTGCTCCCCATGTGGCAATCGGCTCGAACGGGGGCGTTTTCTCCTCTTTCTCTGTCAGCTCTGCCCAGGAGAGGGGCGCAGCGTGGATGCCGTCGACGGGGATGCGGTGTACGGCGTCTGAGTTGAGCCGTACTGCCTGCCAGAGTGAGCAGTCGTCGATTCTGGTCGCCACGGGGAGGTCGCATTCCTCGCAGGCCATGTTGGGCCCGTCGGCTCCGTCGAGGCCGCAGCAGGCAGCGCCGCGCTTGTCAGGAATCAGTCGGGTTCTGCGGATGTCACCGGGCGCGATGACACTCGCCCCGGGCGTGCTGTCGGATAGAGCGTAAACCGGTGCGTAGATGCCGCGTGCCTGTGCCTCGCCTGGATCGATCTCGTCCCACATTCGCCATGGCCCTCCCCAGGGGTCCGGGTCCACGGCAAACGTCCCGGACTTCATGAGTACCGGAAGCTGGGCTCCGTTCCCGTAGTTCTGACGGGCGTGGGCTGGTAGTGAGACCTGGGACAGCGGGGTAGTCAACTCGGCGCCGCATCCCGCACACACGAAAACGAACAAATGTCCTCCGTCTGAGAAACAGGCGCATCGTCTCAGCTTGCTGGCAGCTGGCCAACATGTTTCTCATCCGTTGCGGGCACGCACCTGCTATCGGCGTGGGGGATCAACGCGGTGCGGGCCAGTGCCAGCCGCTGCCTCTGACTATGGCAAGCGGCTCACTCAGTGTTCGAATGCCCGGGGTGCTGTGGCGCCTTTCGAAGTGGTGAGCATCTGCTGCCGATTCTCGGGGTCTGGCTCAACTTTTGTGGAGCTGTGCTGTGCGCGTTCGTGACCGCATCGGGCGAACACTCTGACCTGCTGGTCCCCCGCAAAGCGCCGACCTGATCCATCGAGCATCTGGGCGGCACCACAGAGGTTGAGCCAGAACCGATTCTCGTGAACGAAGCCTCTGGGTCGATCGCTTCACGAGTTGCTGATCCAGGCGCAGGAGTTCTCCTGTGACATCGGTGGGCGGTGCAGGTCCTTGTTCGAGCAGTGTGACCGGGACGCCCGGACGTGCCAGGTGGTAGGCGACTGTCGTCTAGGCGGCCTAGGAAGGACGCTTCGCCCGTCCTCTCCTGGAGGTGGAGCTACGCCGTCTTTCGGGGTGTATAGAACGGCTGCTGGTCAGAGGTCGAGGACGGCGCGTAGGGCTTGGGCGACGCGGGCCATGGTGGCGGGTTCGACGGTGCCGCGGTGGGTCGCCTCGGTGAAGCGGTGGGCGCGTAGTTGCTGGGGGTTGACGGCGACGGCGGTGGCGGGGATCGGGGTGTCGATGCCGACGGACATGGCGGTGTCGGGGTAGCGGCCGACGGGGTGCAGCACGATCGCGAGGACGGCGCCGTACGCCTCGTCGAGGCCGGAGAGGGAGACCACTAGGACGTGACGGTCGTCGGGCAGGGTCCAGACGTCGCCGCGCTTGATCTCTCGTGTCACAGGGTGTCGCCCTCGCCCGCCAGGTCCTGGCCGAGGCCGAGCTCGGCGAGCTGGTGGCCGGCGTCGAGGGTCGCGGCGCGGCGGGCGGCGCGGACGATGTAGGCGTTGACGCTCAGGTTGGCCGCCTTCGCCGCCTGCCTGATCGAGGGCGCGATCTCGTCAGGGACGCGGAGTGTCATGGGGGAATCGACATGACACCAAGGTAGCCACCACAAAGTGGTGGCGACAGGTGATGTCAGCAACGATCAGGGTTCGGCCTGGGGCACGCCCAAAAAATCGAACGCGTGCTCTGCTCAAAGGTATGAGCAACAGGCGCCTCGTACGCCCTGACCGAATGGCAGTACCGCACATCGTCCGGTGCGCGCGTGAGTGGATCGCGGAGCACGGCGAGGCGCCGTCGGTGCGGGAGCTGGGCGCGGCCGTGGGGCTGACCAGTTCATCGAGCGTCGCGTTTCACCTGCGGCGGCTGAGGGGGCGGGGCCTGGTGGTTCAGACCCGGGGCCGCCACGGGTGATCACTGCCCGCAGTGCGGGCAGTGATCACCCGTTCCAAAATTTTGGAATGGCCGGGCGATGCGGGCCGACGTGTCAGCCAAGGGTGTTCAGGCGCTGATGCCGACGGCGGACACATACGCGTACGCGGCGTAGTCGCTGTCGAGGTCGGTGATGATGTCGTCCCAGATCTCATCGAGCGCGTTCTCGTTCTGGGCGGCCCAGGCGTCGACCAAGTCGGCCCACACGTAGCGGACGGTGATCGAGCGGTCCGTCAGGTTCGGGCGCTCGCGCCCGAGGGTGACGGCGCTCTGATCCACGGGGTAGATCTCGACGTTCCGGCCCCGGCCGTTGTTGTCGAGGTGGCGCTTGAGCCAGCCGGAGCGGATCAGGTTTTCGCGGCGGCGCATCCAGTACGCGGCATCGAGGCGGTCCAGGTTGGCCTTGGAGGGGCGGGACTTGCCCTTGAACCATGCCTTCATGGCGCGGTCGCTGACGCCCTGTGCGCGCAGGGCGTCGCGGCCGGCCTTGCTGTCGAGGTAGCGCATCCGGGCGTTCTGTCCGCGCTTCGTGCCGATCGGCGAGGAAATGCCGGACTGGTAGACGATTCGGTTCAGTTCCAGAATGAGGGCCTGGCCGCCCTTGAGTCCGCGCGCGTTGTATTTCTGCCACTCGCCCCATTCGGCCCACAGTCCAGGCGATCCCGCCATTACCGGTTACCCCCGAGCGTGTAGGTGTTCTTCGCCTTGACATGGTTCAGTGCGCGGCCCTCCGGGAAAATGGGCCGCCAGTTCCCGGCAACATGTAGTTCGTCGGTGCCGGAAATCTCGATCACGGTCAGGCCCGAGTTTCGCGCTTTGTAGGCCTTGCGCCACAGGTTCGTGAACGCTTTCGACCGGATAATGTGCATCCAGTCCGGGCGGCGGATATCCGTGTTGGCGCTGGATTCGCCGATCGTGGACACGAATTTAGAATACATGGCCTTCACGTATTCCACGACGATTTCGTCGTTGTCCGTGATAGCGGTCCCTCGGGTTTCCGCGAGTGCCCTGCGCAGCTTTTCCAGGAGGTTTTCCGTGGCGCCGGACAGCATCGCCCGGTGAATCTCGGGCGCCTTGCAAAGGTTCCATTTCGCACAGTCGAGCAGGAGGCGGACCATGGAGTCCGGGACCCAGACCGGGCCGGGCTCCTTGCGGGCCCCGAGCGGGTTGGGCAGGTCCGTGTGCTCCCACACCGGCGGGGTGATCTGGTAGACGCCGGACCGCTTCGGGTCATGGACGCCCGTGGTGTCTTCCACGAGTTTCCCGACCGGGAGCCAGCACTTGAAGGCGGACAGGTAGGCCGCATTCATGTCCAGGGCGGTTACCTCGATCTGCTCGCCCTTCTTTGCCAGATCGAAAGCGGTTTTGTTCCGCCACTTCGGGCGGCCCTCCCAAATTTCGTCCGCACCCTTCTGTGCCTTCTTCCGAAGGATGTCATCGGTGGGCGGGAATTTCGAGTGTGCGTAACGGCCACCGACCCGGGAGCGCTCGAAGAGCGCCATGACGTCGGGGATCGCGGTTTTGATGAGCGCGGTCTGTGCCGCCTCCATGTCGCCGTGAGACCAGGCCAGGACGTCGCGCGCGCGGGCGTGGATCTGGTCGACGAGTGTTTCCGAGGCGTAGCCGGGCGTCCGGCTCGCGGCTGGCGCCTGGTCCGCCGCTGCCGGCACCGGGCCGGAGGCCTCGGTGTCGGCAGGGGCCACGGTGGGCTCCTCGGCCGGGACAGAGGCGGGGGCCGCGGTGACAGTGACGGGCTCCGACTCGGGTGTCTCGGGCGTCTGTTGGGCGTCTTCGGGTGCCGCCGGGGCGGGAACTGAGGGCCCGGCGGCGGCCTCGGGCGCGTGGGTCTGGTCGAGGTTGTCGTCGAGCGGTGCGGCCTCGTCCAGGGCCTCGGCGCACTCCTCGCTCGTCAAGTGCTGCCAGATGCCTTCCACTTCATCCGTGGCCGTCTGCCCGCACAGCACACACGGGCCGCCCAGTACCTCGCTGCGCGGCACCGACACAACAACCGCTTGAGCGGCAGCCGCGAGGGGCGCAGCGAGCGGGAGAGAGGCCTGTACGCCGCCAGCGTGCCGGCTGGAAGCCAGAGCCGTCACGGCATGGGTGGGGCCGGCCAGCAGGTCCAGCACCCCCAGCCCGTAATGCGCCGCCAGGCGGTCGACGTCCTCCAGAGTCCAGTGCTGCTTGCCGTTCTGCTTGCGCGACACCTGTGCCTGCGCCTGCCCGAGTGCCGCCGCGAGATCACCCTGCCGCTCACCGGTCCGGCTCATGAGCGCCGTCACCGTGAGCCTCAACAGATCTTCCGTACCCAGCGTCATACATAACAGACTAGCATTCTCCATGCGATTTCCGCATAAGGAATGGTAGATCTCCCCTTCGTGGAGCGGCTGCCCCCACGGCAGGACACAACGAAGCGCCCCGAGACGGCCAGCGGGCGTGACTGCCATGTGGCCCGGGCGTTAGTCGGGCGTGCCTGTGAGTGATGAGGCAGTTCGGGCTGTCGTGATACTCAAAGAGAGCGTGGACGAGGTCTTGGCCGTTGAGATCGAGAGTCAGCGTGCGGGGGGGTGTCTGCGGGTAGGCCAGACCGCCTTGAGCGTGGGCGTGGATCCGGCTGTGGTGTACGGCGTGTTGGCCCGGCTACGGCAGTCGGGTGCGGCGGGCATGCGGTCCGAGGAAAGCGTATCGATCTTGCGGCTGAGCTGCGTACCTGCACCTCGAAGAAGGCAGCGCTCACGGTGCTGTACCGCGAGCGGATCAAGTTGGACGACAGTCGCAGCCTCAACGCCATTGCCGAGCACTGATCAAGGAGCCGGCCGGCTACGGCATTGCACTGGACCGAGGCGCGCCACCCATAAGTACGTCACCGAGCTGCATCAGCGCTGACAGCCCCGCCCCGCTACCGGCCCGGCCGTAGACGAGGAGACCCCCATGCCCGGTCCCGACCTTCCGCCGGCCACGGAGCCCATGACCGTCCAGGCCCTGCTCGCCCGCTGGCCTACGGGCGCCCACAACAGCGAGTTGATCGACGGGATCCTCTACTTCACCGGCACCTTCGACGAGCGCGACAAGACCTGCGCCGAACGCACCTATCCAGGCCGACGGGCTCTCATCAACTCCGCGCACAACCTCGAGGTCCATCCAGCAGGCGAAGGCGAGCCCATCTCCGTGCTGGACCGGCATCACTGAATGCCCCGAGCAACCGGCGGTCGATGGGCACGATTCCACGGGGCGCACCGGACAGAGGGCTCAGATGCCGGGTGCAGACGCCGTTTACGGCATCGTGCAGGGCGGCCGCCCCCGCTGCTCACCACCGAGCAGCCGCCCCGCCCCGCCGCCGGTCACCTCCCAGCACTCGGCGTCGGGAGATCTCACTCGGCCTGCTTCTCACCGGCCCGGCGCGGCCAGCTCGTCCCGGCGCGCACCCCGTCGCGGAGCTCGCCGCTGTAGAAACGCCGGTGCTCGCCGTAGTGGCCGGCCGGCAGGGTGCAGCGCAGCGCCCTCGGGCTGCCGGATGAAGCAGACACCGGGAATCTCCACGTGCTCCTGCACCGTCTTGCGCTGGGCGCTCACCGCCGTGCCTGCCGCATCACGAGGCGCAGCCACGTGCCGTGGGCGCACAGAGCCGGGGCGTCGGTGCACTGCTCGCAGGTCTGCGTGTGGTCGAGCTGCACGGGACAGGCGTGGCGCATCGCGCAGGGGCGGCAGCCGCGAGGAAACCAGCGGGCCGCGGTGCCGTGGGCGTCCGTCTCCCGCGCCCCGAGATCGATAGCGGTGGAGTTGCTGAGGGCGACGGCGCACCACACGCAGGCCCTGCCGCGCACTTGCGGTTCGGACAGGCCGCCAGGGGCCGGAACTTGGATGGGCAGCGCCTCAAGGGTGTTGCTCGGTCGCTTCCCGCGCCGGACGCTCGACCCGTAACGCCGGTTCCCCGCGTGCGGAGCCCAGCGAGGTCTCGGTGGCCGGAGAGCTGCTGGACGAGGGACGGCACCTCGAGCTCCGCCCGAGGCAGCGCCTGCAGCCCCTCCACGGACACGATCTCGGCTGTTGGGCTCAGCACCGCCTGCCGCGTCCGGTTGCCCCGTTCGACCCGTGCGTCCGGCTGTGCCGTGGATATGCCGTTGCCTGCCACGCGGGGAACCTGGTGCGTGGCAGGCAACGGCTACTCATCCACGGGGATCTGCGCCCACGGGGCACGTCCCGGCGGCGTCCGTCCTTGGGGGCCGTTTGCCCGGCCCCCAGGGGTGCCGCTGAGGTCAGAAGTTGAGGAGGCTGCTCTGCCCGACGGTGTTGTTCATTTCGCAGGAGTTCGCAAAGGTGTGTTTCCAGGAGGAGCGGGTGCCCTGCCAGACGCCGTCGACCGTGACGGTGATGGGGGACCACAGTCTCGTGCAGGCCTGGCCGGGCGTGGCGGACAGCAGGGAATCAGGCCGGCCGTCGGCGGCGCGCAGGTCGGCGCAGGCCGCGGCGGGGTTGGGATGGGTGCCGCTCGCGCCGGGCATGCAGCTCAGTGTGACGGCACGAGCTGCGGTGTCGGTCGATCCGCCGGGCTGGGAGACGGTCAGGACCAGTGCCGAGGGTGCGTACAGACTGGCGGGCGCCGCGGTGGCGGTGACCGAGGTCGCGATGAGTGCTCCGCCGATCAGGGCGGTGGCGGTGGCTGCGGTGGCGGCGAAGCGCATGTTCGTGCGCATGAGGGCTCCTTCAGGAGGGTCGGGGGCCTTGTGGGCCGGGAGCAGCTTCGCCTAAGCAACGGGGCAAGGCCACTTGACTGACCGTGTTTGAGACGTGCCCGACCTGTGCGCATGGAGTGAATGCCATGCGTGCAGGTCATGGGGGCTGTGGTGCCTCGTGAAGATTTCCAATCAGTTCGAATAAGTGTGAATCTGACTAGTCTCGAGGAGGTGAAAGGCCAGGTGGCCATGGTCGTCGCACCGCACAGAATGGCCGGAAGCCAGGGCCTTTCTCGCTGGGGCGGCGGTTCGGTTTGGTTGGAGTACGCTCGCCGTTCACCTGATCGCCGGCCGTGAGGATGTGGTGGTCGTGACCCGGCCGCGTGTGGGTGTCGCCGTCTGACCATGGGCGGCCGGATGCCTGAGCTGCTGGCCCTGTTGGGGTCGGTTGGCCAAGCAGGACGAACCGGCCGCCCGCATCGTCGTCGTGGGCAACGGCACGGCTCTGGAGGGCCTGCCGGATGGTGGGACCGGGGTGGAGCTGGAAGAGAACCTGGGGGTGTCCGGTGGCAGGAACGGGCCAGTGCCTCCAGCAGCGCCTGCATGGAGTCAGCAGCGGGCAGCAGCCGGGAGAAGTCGGTGAGCTCTCCGACACGGGCGCGGGCGCCCTCGAGGGACTCCTTGGTGTGAAGTCGATGCGTGCGGAGGCGATGTGATGCAGCAACACCGCGTGTCCTTTCGGTGGCCCCCGACCGGGCTCTGAACAACGCGGTGTTGTTGATTCGAGATCGAACAAGAAAAGGGAGTCGTCGCGAAGAAGGTTCCCCGGCAACGTCCGCAGGCCGGAAAAGACGCCCGGAACCGGCCCCTCGCTCGGGCCAGACTCAAAGCGACGATACGTCCCCTGCCAGCCGACTGCTCCCCCACGCCTGCGCACCACCCTCCCGGGTGAAGAACGCACGCAAGGCGTCATGCATCCGCTGCACGTCGAGGAGACCAGCCCTCCAGCCTGCAGGGGACCAGTGGTCAAGGGCGTGCCGCGTGACGTAGCGGTCCGGCGGCACCCCTTGGGTATGCCGGCGCAACAAGTCCTCCTCAATGCCGTGCTGTTGCAGGTAGGCGACGATGGTGCCCGACCGCGAGGTAGTTGTACGTAAGGCATCGGTCAACGCATACAAGGCCAGGCGCTGCCACTCACTGTGCCAGCCGTCGTACTGGCGACCGGCCTGGAGAGGCACGGTTCCAATGCCGGTTCGCGTGGCGGAAGTGCTCGTGGACCATGGCCAGCAGCGCGGGCGGAACGGCCTCGGGAAGGTTGGCGTCCCGCGGGGGCGCGGTCGCTGCGTCTAGCGCCGGCGGGAGGCCCTCGCGCAGGGCCTGGAGCGCCGACTCCTCGACGCGCGCCCGGGGTTGCTCGGTCAGGCGCTGGGGCTTCCTGCGGGAGATGCGGACATAGCAGTCCTCGTCTTCTGCCACCGCCCGCTGGTGGCACCGTGTGGGGCTGCGATGCCACCGTCGCAGCTAGGTGTATTGCCCTGAAGCGTTGTTTGCGCGGCTGATGGGGGGGCTTGCCTGCGAGTGCGGTGTGGCATCGGTGGTGGTTGTAGGTGTCGAGGAAGTCTGTCAGGGCTGCGCTTCGTTCGCTGTTGCTGGTGTAAGGACGGAGGTAAGCCCATTCATCGAGCAGGGTGCGGTTGAAGCGTTCGACCTTGCCGTTGGTCTGTGGTCGGTAGGGGCGGATGACCTGTCCGGTGGGCCGGTCCATGAACGCCAGGCGGTTCAGACCGTGCCGCACCAGGACACGGTGCACCGTCGAGGCCGGCATGCCCAGGATCGGGCCGATCCGGGCGGGACCGAGCTTGTGGCTGCGGCGCAGTGCGCAGACCTCCTCCTCGCGTGCCGGCGGGGTCCGCAGCGGTGTCGCGTAGGGGCGGCTGGAGCGGTCGTATAGCCCGGGCTCTCCCTCCGCTCGCCAGCGTCGCAGACACTTGTAGGCGGTGGGGCGGGAGATGCCCATTTCCTTTGCGACGTGCGCAATTGGCCGTCCGGAGCAGACTCGGTCGACCAGGATCCGCCTGCCGTGAAGGGTCAGACGGGCGTTACGGTGGGACATGAAGGCCTCCGTGCGGTGCAGATTCGACACCTCCACCACACACGGAGGCCTTCGCCTTCTTCAATGCCCACGCGTGTCAACAACGCTCATGCTCAATACACCTAGGCCGTACGCGGGTTAGGCGTCATCGACAGCTTGTCCGGCTTGACTGTCACGATGGCCTGGGGGCGCGGGGGAGCCGAGGTGAGCGTCAGCCGCCAGCACTGGAGCACCGTGGCGAGGATGATGAGGAGTTCTGTCCAGGCGAACTCTTCGCCGATGCATTTGCGGCGGCCGTCGCCGAAAGCAAGGAACGAGGAACGGTTAACGCCCTTGGCCCGCTCGGGTTCCCAGCGGTCAGGGTCGAAGGTGCCCGGGTCGCCGTAGACCTTAGGGTCGTGCTGATGGACGTACGGGCTGTAGATGACGTCCGCGCCCTTGGGTATCGGGTGACCGTCCAGCGTGACCGGGCGCGTGGTGGTCCGCGTGACCAGCCACGCGGGCCCGTACATACGCATGGTCTCCCGCAGAACACTGCGCATGTACGGGAGCGAGGCCAGATCCTGATGGGTGAGCGGCCGGTCGCTGCAGGCCGCGTTGAGCTCCGCGTACACGCGCTTCTCGACCGTCGGGTTCCTGCTGATCTCGTACAGCGCCCATGCCAGGGTCGTGCCCGTGGTCTCGATGGCCCCGGTCAGCAGAGTGATCGCCTCGTCCTGGAGCTGCTGGTGCGAGAGCGGACCGGTCTCGGGATCGTCGGCGGTGAGCAGAGTGGAGAACAGCCCGCCCCCGGGGGCCTGTCCGGCCGGCTGCTGCGCCGGGCAGCCGGCCGGTGCCTCGGAGACGGCAGATGCAGAGGCGGCCAGCTGCACGCGGTGATGGTCGATCGCCTGGTCTATCAACGCCCGCAGGCGCGCCACTCGCCGCTCGTGCGCGCGGTTCGCCGGCAACGGCAGTTTCGCCACCCAGCCCGGCAGGATCGTCTGCCGGATCGTGCCGCGCATAATCGCCGGCATCAGGCCCGTGAACTCTTCCTCGACATGGGCGGGCAGACCGGAGCCGAACAGGGCGACCAGGAACGTCGAGAGGGCTATGTCGTTCATGTCGTCGTACGTCTCTCGCGCGACCCCCGGCGTCCAGGTGCCGGTCGCCGCTCGCACGTGGTCGATCATGACGTCACCGCGGGTGGCTATGTGCGCCTTGTTGAACATGGGCTGCATCAGGCGCCGGTGCTTCATGTGGAGGTCGCCGTCGGCGATCGTGGCGAGCCCGTCGCCGAAGAAGACCCGCAGGGCGTCGATGATCTTTCCGCCCTTGGCGAAGGCGTCGACGTCCGTCACCAGCACCTGGCGGGTGACGGAGGGATCTGTGACCACGTAGGCGGGGGTGGGTCCCAGGAGGATCCGCACGACGCTTCCCTGCCGGCGCAGGGAATCCATGAAGTCCAGCGGACGGCGGGCCAGCTGGTGGGCGTGTCCGATCAGGGGCAAGCGGCCGGGCGCGGTGGGTGCCGCGGTGGGGGAACCCGACAGGGGACTCATGCGTACGTCTCCTCGAGATCATTCCGAGTGGGGTCGAGCGTGGCATGCATGCCCCTGCTGGTCGCTGCTCACCCCACCGGTCTGATCACAGCCGACCGCTCAGCCGCCGAACCCCCTCGGCAACTGCATTGCCCAGCGAGGGGATTTGTCGATGCGAGCACTCTTGTCCGAACATGATCGAATACCGGTCAGTACGGGTAGGGGAGTTGATCCTTTCGATCGCACAACCGATAAGCTCCGCTGCGGCGCTGCGAGTTGACGACACCTCACTCGACTGCCTCATGCTGCGTTCCCCGACGCATGCGGCGCCCGCACCCGCCCCTGTCCGATCGTGTTGCTTGCGAAGGATCCAGATGGAACAAGCCACTCCGCCCCCGGTGGCTCAGGTACCCGGCGCCTGGAAGAGCTGGTGGCTGATGCCATCGGCCTTAGGCGCTGGAACGGTCTTCACCGCTGTCGTGGGACCCGACCAAGTCCAGATACCCGCGACGTTCGCCGGTGTCGCGGCCACCGCGGCCAGCTCCGCCTGCGTATGGCTCCTTATACGAGCCCAGGCCCAGCTGCGCCGAAGCACCGCTGACGCCATCAACGCACGGGCCGAGCTAGGCCGAAGCACGGCTGACGCCATCAACGCACGGGCCGAGCTCCAGCAGCAGGCCAAGCACCACCAGGAACAGCACGCCGAGCACCAGCAGAAGTGGGAAGAACATCTGGCGGGCCTGAGGCAGGAGTTCGCCGTTGAGCGCTCCGCCCTGGAGGCCCAGCTCGCTGAAGAGGCGCAGGTCCATGAAGCGAGGCTGGGTGCTGAAGCCGAGAGGCAGCTGGCCCTCTTCGCGCGGCTTGCCGACGCGCATCTGCCGAGCGCGCTTGAGCGTCTGCGGGCCGGTGACGCCATCGACGACGTCCTGGCCGAAGTCGACGAGCCGGCCGCTACGCCCGAACTGCGGGCCGAGGTGCGCAAGTTTCTGCGCGCCGCTCTGATCGCCGTGGAGGAACAGCTCGACCGCGCGACCTCAGCTGAGCACTCCGTCGTCAGCATCGCCAGCCGCCTCCAGGCCCTGATCAGCGGCGTGCGCGGCCGCCTGCACGAACTGCAGACGGAACACGGACAAAGGCCGGCGGTTGCCAAGGGCCTCATGGAGCTGGATCAGCGTCTGGGACCCGCCGACGGCCTCGCGGCCAGTGTCGCCGTGCTCGGTGGCTCCGTCCGTCCCGGACGGCAATGGCAGGAGCCGCAAAAGCTCCTCAGCGTGGTCCGAGGCGGCCAGGGCCGGATCAAGGACTTCGACCGTGTCAGGGTCGACGCCCTGCCCGAGCTCGGCGTCGATGGCGGGCTGGTGGACCACCTCACGCTGATCTTCGCCCACGTCCTGGACAACGCGGCCCGTTACTCGCCGCCGTCCGAGCCGGTGCAGGTATCCGGCAGGCAGGTCCCCGCCGGCGTCGGCATCCAGATCCAGGACGCGGGCAAGGGCCTGAGCGAGGAGAAGCAACGCGAAGCCGAACAGGCCCTCGCGGGCACCGCAACGGGCCCCGGCCTCGGCGGGATCTCCGAGAATGCGAACCTGGGCCTGCGCGTGGTGGGCATCCTCGCGCGCCGCTACGGCATCCGGGTCACCTTCACCGACTCCCCCTGGGGAGGCACCTCGGTGGTCATTCTTGTCCCCCACAAATACTTCAGCGCCCTTCCCGCTGCCGCGCCCAAGCCCGTTGCGGCGGCCGCAGTGGCAGAGCCGAGTGCCGAACCCGCCCCGGTCCCTGCCCCCGAGGCCACAGACACCACCCCCGGCGGCCTGCCCCGGCGCAAGGGCCTGCGCAGCGCCAAGGCAGAGCTGATCGGGCACGCCGTGCACACCGAAGAGGCCGTGGCGGATGTGCCGTCGGTGGCGTCCTTCGACGGCCTCACCGCCTTCGCGACCGCGGGTCGGCAGAGCGGGCCGCCGCTCGAGAGGAACGCGGACCGCGACGCAGCTGGCGGCGGCGAGAGCGCCGGACGTGACACTGAAGAGAGCGACTAGTCCCTATGACTCAATCAACCGACGTGAGCTGGGCGCTGCGTGACCTGACGGAGAGCATCCCGGAGATCCGGTTCGCTCTGGTGGCATCCAGTGACGGCACTGCCATCACATCCTTCGGTGCCGAGGATCCTGATGACGTGGACCGTTTCGCCGCCGTCGTCGCGGGCCTGCAGGCACTCGCCCAGCCGGTGGCCCAGCAGTTCCCCAAGAAGGGCCAGCTACGGCTCGCGATGATCGAGGTCGACGGAGGTCACCTCTTCGTGGTGCGAGCCGGCGTGGAGACCTACCTGGGAGTGCTCGCCAAGGAAGGCCTCGACCAGGGTGTTCTCGGCCACCAGATGATGGACTGTGCTCACAGGATGGGCGAGCTCCTGGGCACAACTCCGCGGCTGGACGAGAATTCTGGATGAGTGCCTCCCGGTCCACGGACCCGTCCGGTCTCGAGCGCTACTACGTCCTCACGGGCGGCCGCAGCGGACCGGACGGCCCGGCCTCAAGCCTTGACGTGGCGACCCTCATCGTCTCCCGCACCGCGCCCGTACCCGGGATGCAGCACGAGCACGAGGAGATCATCCGGCGCTGCCGCGATCCGCTGGCCGTAGCCGAGATCGGCGCCCATCTCGGCCTGCCCTTCCACATTGTCGCGGTGCTCCTGGCCGATCTCCTGGACGCAGGCCGCGTTGAAGCCCGTAACCCCATCCCGGCCTCAAGCACCGGAAGCGGGCCGGACCTTGAGCTCCTCGAGGAGGTTCTGAGTGCACTCCAAAAGCTTTGACTATCCCGACCGGCAGCAGAGCGGAGGCACCCGCTCGGTGAAGGTGATGATCGCCGGTGGCTTCGGCACTGGCAAGACCACGCTGGTGCGCTCGGTCAGCGACATCACGCCGCTCACCACGGAGGCGGCACTGACCCAGGCCAGCGCCGGCGTCGACAACCTGATCGGTGTGGCGGACAAGGCGGAGACCACCGTCAGCCTGGACTTCGGCAAGATCGGAATCAACGACGAACTTGTCCTCTATCTCTTCGGGACGCCCGGCCAGGAGCGGTTCTGGTTCCTGTGGAACGGCCTGTTCAAAGGCGCCCTCGGCGCTGTGGTCCTGGTAGACACCCGGCGGCTGGCCTCCAGCTTCCGCGCCATCGAGGAGATGGAACGCCAGGACGTCCCCTTCGTCATCGCGCTGAACCGCTTCCCCGACTCCAAGGAGCACCCGGTCGAAGAGATCCGCGACGCGCTGGACATCCCCGACCACACCCCGGTCGTGGAATGCGACGCACGCAAGCGCGAATCCAGTCGTGACGTCCTGATCGCTCTGATGCGTCACCTCAAGGAACGGACCGCGGTCGCTGCGGAACGTTCTGCCGTCGCTCTGGAGTCCCGATGAACAATCAGCCCTTGAACGGCACTGACAGCCCTCGCGGATGCCCCGTCGCGCATGGCGACGGGGGCGACCTCATGCGGCTGTACGGCCCGGAAGCGGCGCTCGACCCGCACGGCATCTACGCGCGCCTGCGCAAGGAGCACGGGGCGGTTGCGCCGGTCCTTCTGGACGGCGACATCCCCGCCTGGCTCGTCCTCGGGTACCGGGAGAACCGGCGCGTGCTGGACAACCCCCGCCAGTTCAGCCGCGACTCGCGGATCTGGCGAGACTGGAACGACGGCCGGATCGAAGCCACCTCACCGCTCATCCCCATGCTCGGCTGGCGCCCCGACTGCGTATCGCAGGACGGCGAGCCGCACCGCAGACTGCGCGGTGCGGTGACCGACGGCCTGAACAATGTCGCCGGGCGCGGCATCCGACGCCATGTCGAACACTTCGCCAACAAGCAGATCGACGCCGTCGCTGAAACCGGCAGCGCCGACCTCGTGAGCGACTACGCCGAGTACCTGCCGATGCTCGTCCTGACCCGGCTCTTCGGACTCCCCGCGGCCCAGGGACGCAACCTCGCCGTCTCCTGCGCGGCCCTCATCAAGGGCGAAGACGCCGTCGCCCACAACGACCGCATCATGGAGATCCTCGCAGACCTCGCCACACGCAAGCGTGAGGAGCCCGGCGCCGATTTCACGACAGGGCTTCTTGAGCACGGCGCGGACCTCGACGAGGACGAGATCCTCAGCCACCTGCGCCTGGTACTGATCACCGCACACACCACCACCAGCAATTTGCTGGCCCGGGTGCTCCAGCTCATCCTCACCGAAGCGTCCCGTCTCGCCGGCCTCATGAGCGGACAGCTCAGCGTCTCTACGGTCGTCGAGGAGGTCATGTGGAACACGCCGCCGCTGGCTGTCCTGCCAGGACGTTTCGCCACCACTGACCTGGAACTCGGCGGCCAAAACCTCAAAGAGGGCGACCTCCTGGTGCTCGGGCTCACCGCAGGGAACCTCGACCCCGAGATCCGCCCCGACGCCGGCGTCGCACTCCAGGGCAACCAGTCGCACCTGGCGTTCAGCGGCGGCGCACACGAGTGCCCTGGCCAGAACATCGGCCAGGCCATCATCGAGACCGCCGTCGACGTCCTCCTGCACCGGCTGCCGGACCTGCACCTGGCCGTGCCAGCCGATGAACTCACCTCGACAGCCTCCACCTGGGAGGCACGACTCGACTCCCTGCCAGTGAAGTTCGCGGCGCAGACCACCGCAGTGTGAGCGAAGGGGAGCCACAACCGCACGTGGCTCCCCCAATATCGGCGTACAAGTGAACGGGCCCCACCACGACGTCATCTCCCCCAATGGCCCCAGCGACCGGCTGCCGGACCCGCTCGCAGCCCCAACGAACGCGGACCGCAACGTCGGAGCCTCACCACGCTCTCAGGCGTCTTCACAGGTCGGTCCAGGCATGTCCCTCGCAGTATTCGTGCCGGCCCCGGAAGAACCAGTTGGCAAGATCCCTGATTCGCTCGATGCAGTCCTCGAAGTAGGCATCGGGTGTCGGCCGTGGGAAGTTCGGGTGTGACGTCCACAGCGGAACCCAGGTTGCGACCTCATAGAACCCCTCAGCGACCCAGCGATCGAGCCTCTCC
Organism: Streptomyces sp. NPDC090032; assembly: GCF_044748025.1. Lineage (NCBI taxonomy): Bacteria > Bacillati > Actinomycetota > Actinomycetes > Kitasatosporales > Streptomycetaceae > Streptomyces > Streptomyces sp. NPDC090032. The sequence continues at coordinate 16,661 of NZ_JBIVFF010000028.1, forward strand.
TCGGACTGGGATTGCTCACACGCGGCCCGCATCGCCCGTTCCAAGCAGGTGAAGGCAGACCGATCCCACTTCAGATCACCACGCAGCTGCAGCAGGAAGCTCCCCTCCGCCGCATCGAACTCCCGCCTCAGAACCCCGGTGATCTCATCCATGCCCGAGATGCTCTCAAAGAGGCGCGGCGCCGGTCGCCGAGCTCAGTGCAGCGCTTCTGCCCGGCGGGATCCCCCAGCCGGGCAGAAGCGATGTGTCACACCGCGAGGAGATCGTCCAGCGATCCCTTGCCCGACAGTTCGGCAAGGGCGGCCGGCCCTTCCTTCGAGGCGGTGTATCGGCCTGAGATAAGGGCCCACTCGTAGTTTCCGTTGATCCAGTGCTGGATGGCCTCCACGCCCATCTCGACGTGTTCACGCTGCTCGGCCGTGAGACCGAGTTCGTCGCACATCTGCGCAACACCGCCCTCGAGTTCGAGGTACTCGTCCAGACAGTCGGTGGTCATCCGGAACGCCTCTGCGGCGGCCTCTTCCCAGCTGCAGCCGCGTTCGCGGTGCAGCACGGCTATCAGGTTGTGACCGTCTCCTCGACGCCGCTCGCGTTCAAAGGAGTGGATGTCGTTCATGAACCCGATGGTGTCCGCGGCGAGATCACGCATCCGGACCATGAGCGGATGGGCCTGGACCTGCGGCGGCACCTCGAAGCCACGGCTGCGCTCACCAGCGTCGATGCTGTGGTGGATGCCCACCGTACGGCGCCGGAACTCCGCGTACTCCTCAACGCCGAGTTTGCCCGCCAGGCCCCGGGCTGCCAGGTCGACCTCCTCGGTGTGTGCCACCAAGAAGCGTCCCCAGGAAGCGGCGAAACGCGTCCTCCAAGTCAGGGACATGCCATCCGAGAGCCGAGACCAGACCTCGGCCCAGGCAACGGTGATGGGGCACACCACACGAGGAACAGTCCCAGCGGGGCGCAGCGGAGTCGCGATCAGTTCACGCGCCACCTCAGCTATGCGGTCCGCACGATCCGGCCTCCCTGCGTCAAACTGGTCGTCGAACAGGAAGGCCAGCGAGAACCAGTTCATCAGGACGACCATGTCGTCCGGCGAGGCATGCGGGTAGGTGCGCGCAGCAGCCTGGGGGAGGTCCCAGGACTGGTACTCCTCGAACCCCGCCTGACTGCGCACCAGCCCCATGTCCCATACCCAGCGCAGATGCCGCTCCCGGGCGAATTCCATGTGCTCGCTGACCGGGGTCTTGAAGGGGAGCTCGAACCTGACGTCCTGCGGCATGCGCGTCCTCTCTGGAGACGAATCACAGGCCCCCGCCCCTGCGAACAGGCGATCGTTGTCGTCGCCCTTTGACTCGAACTGGTCGATCTGAGCCGATAGTTGACGACTCAAGTGCGCTTCGAGACTGCCCAGAGCCTAAACGATCTATGGTGTGACGTCTGCAACGCGTGATGCAGGTGTGATTCGCCGCAACTCGTATCGCCGCTGATGGGGCCGGGGCTGACACCTGGTGGCACGTTGACGCACTGGCCCGCGAAACCGGGACTCCATCCCGGCACGCCCGTGCACGCGGCCGACTCCCGCCGCGGCCGGCGCGTGGCTCGAAACCGCACGCCTTTTGGCCGCGCGGCTGCGCGATGCGGGCGCAGTTGCCGCCAGTGGTGGTTCGGGAGCGCAGCGGTGCGGTGGCGCGAAGTGGTAGCGAGACGGCCGTCGTGCCCGGGGCGTCGGGCGGCCAAGTCGATGTCAGCACCCGCCGCTCGGATCTTCCCCAAGGGCCTTGTACGCGAGAACGGTTCTCGCGTACAAAGCCGGCCGGCTTTGTTCACGAGTGGTCCGGGACGCGGCCTTGCCGCACCGCAACGCGCCGCGATCCCGTTTCTGCGTCACGATCCAAGACGTCGCCGTCGACGGGACATTCCCCCCATGGGAGTTCACGCAACGCCTCAAGGCCTGGGCTGCCGCGACGGTCGACGCGTGGCGCTACGGCACGTGAACGGAACGACCGTCGCCCGCCGAAGAACGGGCCCACGGCATTCATGGGATATTCGGCCTGCCCACGACCGCACTCACGGCGCTGGTCCGCCTGAAGCCGACTCACCCCAGCTGGCGCACGCCGCAGCCATAACCGTCAAGATCACATATACGGCTGGAGTACCAGTCGGCCGTCATGAAGATGAAAGCTGGCCAGCCTCGTACACGTTGGCATCGGATGCGACGGCCTCGCGGCGTACTGGTACGGCCGGGGACACCTAGGTGGGACCGCCGCACGCCAATGTTGCCTCCGACCCCGTACGTCACATCTCCAGCGGGCTCCGGCCAAGCCCGGCTCCATACTCCTCACTGCCTGCAGAGGTCACTGTCATGAAGAACGAGCAGGAATTCTTTTCACCAGACGCGATGCAGTGGCGCACCGGGCCGCAGCCCGGGACCGTCGAGAGGATTCTGAGCAGGGACGAGGCTGACCCGCAGGTGCTGACCCGGCTGGTGCGCTGGGAGCCCGGCCTCGACACCTCACTCTCCGGCGTGATCCGGCACGAGTGGGTCGAGGAGGTCTACCTGCTCGAAGGCGACCTGCACGACCTGACCCTGGATCAGGCCTTCTGCGCCGGAGACTTCGCCTCCCGGCCCCCGGGTATGGAACACGGCCCGTACCGCACCACCGGAGGCTGCGTGATGTTGGAGATCCGCTACCGGCCGTAGCCCGCGTCGCCGTTGAGGCTTGCCCAGGGCCGCCTTGGGCTTGCCCCCTTGGTCGGTCGGCACGGCTTGCCGGGGTCAGGTGCGGGGCAGGAGAGCCGACTGCCGGCCTTCTGCGCTGCCTGCTCGGCTTGACAAGGCGCTGTGCCGCCCCCGCACCGCTACGGACAGCGGCCGCATCCTTCCGGTGCCGCTCGGCTGTCGCCCGCTGGAATGCCGCAACGTCGCGCTGACCACCACCAACGCCTCCGCCCTCGCCGACGAGGCCGAACGCCTCGACGCCCCAATCCACGCCCGCCCCGCCCTGGCGCCGCCGGTCCACGCCGACCTGGAACGCCGCCGCGACAAGACCCACGCCTTCCTCCTCACCGACAAGCCGCCCCGTGACTGCCCACCAGCGCCCCCTGTAGGCCGCGCCGACGTCCAGCCCGCCATCGACACACTCACCGCGGAGTCCGGCCGGACTCCGAGCGTGTTGCTCCTCGCCACTCGCCTCGGCCCCGTCGGCACGGCCTTCCGCCGCAACTTCCCCGACGTATGCGCCGAGTTGTCCATCGCTGCACCGACGGGCAGCGCGGTCGGCGCGGACGCCTGCAGCCGGCAGAAGACCGACAACGCGCGACTACAGCGCGACAAACGCGACCTCGCCGCACAGCTGAAGGTCGCGATCGCAGTCATCCAGCGCCTGAGCGCCGACAACGAAACCCTGCGCGACGCTCTCCCCACCGCCCGCACCATCCCCCACTGCCGCACCGCCGCTGACCTCCCCTCAGACCCGCCTGCGTCGGCCGGCTCCCCGACCCTGCAACGTCGGGTCACCGACTCAATTCGATGACCTGCCCGAACGCGGGGCCTGACATGTGGGGATCCCGCGTCGATCTGTGCAGACTCCCCCGTTGACTCCTGGCTGCCGGCTGTCGCTGGTTCGGGTGCTCTGGAGCGATTCCGCTGTGTGGTCAGGTCGTGGCCTTGTCCCGCAGGAACCGGGCGGCCTCGGTGAAGTCGGCCATGGGCAGGCCTTCGGCGGCGAGCAGACCGACCTGGGTCAACACCGCGGCCTGGTCCCAGTGGATCCGTTCGCTCTCCATCAGGCCGTCACGGAATTTCACCACCACGACCAGCGGCACTTCGACGGCCCGTCCAGTCGGGGCGAGTCCGGGCAGCAGGAACGGGATCTCCTGGTCGTGCAGCATCCGCATGATCGTCTCCTCGACGAGGAAGTCGCCGCCCACCGACCGATCCACCGTCTCAGCGGTGGTGTTCTGCGGAATGCCGGGAATGAAGATGTCGCGGTAGTAACCCCGCAGGTAGTTCTTGCCGAAACCACCGCTCATCGTCGGCAGATGCATCACGCTGGCATCTTCCACCATCGTGGACACCGCCAGGTCGGCATCCTTGACGACGAACTCGTACGCCGTGTGCTGCTCCCACAACGCGACCATGTCCGCTTGGTTCACGATGTCCCCTTCAAAGAACCGTCCCGCCGACGGGCTTCTCGCTGATCAGCCCCGGCCGGCCAACGAACACCGCCACGGACAGGATGCGATCTCTGCCCGGGGTGCCGCACGCCTGCCCATCGAACACCGTGCAGGAAGCAGAGAGGAGCGCAGCGAGCTCCCTCGCACAGGCCGGGCCTGAGTTCGCGCGGGACTGCGCAGCGCTGAAGTTGACGCGGTTCTCCGTGCAGATCGCCGCCTCGGCGTCGAGGACCGTACCGGGGCGCAGCCAATCCATGCCGGCCACGGCCAGATCCATCCACGCCGAGATGACCGTCCGACCGGACCGGGCCTGTAGCCGGACGGTCTCGGCGTCACGCCACAGGACGGTGCGGTGCCCGCCGTTCTCCAGAATTCGATGTGTCTCATGAGGCAACTAGTCGCCAGCTGGAGCCCGGGCATGGTCATCTCTCCCGCACTGTTTCTGTCGGGTTCAGTCCCACCAGAACTCCCAGCAGTTGAGATCGATGAGGTCGTCTGCGTATGAGGCCAGGTCCGGGTATGAGCCCTGCCAAATGTTGTCGGGACAGAAGGCGAAGTGTTCGGCGGCAACGGCCAGGGCGTCCTCGGCTCGGACTGGCGGTGTGGCGATGCTGAGGTGGAGGGTGCTGAATCCGACGGCGACGACGCGTGCGCCAAAGCGGACTTCCCAATCGCGGACCACGGCGGCAAAGGTAGCGGTGTCGTTGTCGTAGTTGACAGGTCCCTCCCAGCCGACTGTGGCAAGGGCGTCGGCACCGCGAGATGCTGCGACGAGTCCGAGTCGAGCGTGCGGATTGCGGTCCAAGAAGACTCGCGCGTACTGCTCAGCGGATTCATCAGGATGCGTCAAGGGCGCGGGCGTAGGCGCGGGACCGGGCCAGGTCCGGCCGAAGGGGGCGGTGACGGCGAGGCGTTCGTCGGCAGTGAGCTGGTCGTCGTCTTCGTCAGTGACGGTGTATTCCTGCCACCAGCGGGCGAGCAGGGCCGCAGGGTCGTGCTCTGCCGGGCAGGACATGCGCTCGGGCCGCAGATCGCCGCAGCCCCAGGGACGGAAGTCCGCATCCTGCAGGTCCAGGGCGTCGAGCAGAAGTGGCCAGAGCCCAGAGGTGGCATGTTCGGCACGCAGTTGTGACCACAATTCGATCGAGGCCGGGGCATTGCTCAGCCATAGCGGCTGCACGCCGCCGTTGCCTTCGTCCGAGGCGGTCATGCGGCCGGCCGGGAGGGCTATGCGGTCGGGTAGATGGGATTCGAGGTTCACGAGCGGATCCTAGGTCCGGGGTCTGACACTGAACACGGTGAAGCGGCCAGGGCCGAAAGGGACTTAGCGATTAGCCGGCGCGGCCCTCAGTCCCCCGGCCGGGCACCGAGGTGCGACTTGCTGCGGACTTCCGTTCGTTCGACGAAGATCTGGCTTGCGCAGCGTCTCGGCTGAGACGACTGCAAGTGTCTGGAGAACCGTCGAACTTGATCTCGTACCACCAGCCCTTGCCGCGGGGCAGCGTCGGCACGGCCTCGGCGAGAGCGACCGCCACGGGATACTCCGCGCCGCCGGCCTGCGGCGCTCGAGCCGGGGATGCGCGCTGGCCTACGCTGCGCGGGCGGCGCTCCGAGCACCACACACCGTCAGATCGGCCCCCGGAACAGCTGGTCAGCTGCCACGGCCCGAGCGACTGAGCCACGCGCTATCTTCCCCTGACCAGGTCTGCGTATGGGGGAAGGAAGCGTTCAGTGGAGTGGATCTTTGTTGCAGCGCAGCAGCCACATGCCGCCGCAGGGAGTAGCCCGGTTTGGCTATCGGCAGTCCTGGGAGGCGTAGGCGCGATGCTCGGGGGCACCTTCAGCTCGATCGTTGCCTGGCGGGTGCTGTCTGACACCAAGGCGGCCGGAGACGGACCGAGGAGCGAGAAGCCACCGGCGTTATTGCCACCAGCTTCCAGAAAATGCACCTGGTCTACAAGCAGCAGAATGTCCGAGTGGCCCCCGTCCCAGAGGGGTTCGAGCGATGGACTGACTACTTCCGTTCAGCGCTGGACGAGGCGGAGGTTGCGATCCAAGTCATCCGTGACAGAAGCCTGCGCCTACGTCTCTCTAGCTCCCTTGAGATGTTGATCCACGGGGGCGACGAAGAGATCTTGAGAAACTCGCGCCTGAACAACCCCGATCACATGGCATCAGTCGCGTACCGGGACGCTCTTTCCTGCCTAGGAGCCAACCTTCGGAACGAACTGTTGCCCGGGCCGTCTCGAGGGTGGAAGGCCGCTGACCAGGAAATGTGGAACCGTTTCCTGGACGAGGACATGCTGGAGGACATGTACTGGGGGTCGGATTCATGAGCGGGGAGCAGGCAGCGTGGAACGGCCCTCAGCGACGAGGGAATCCCGTCGGCCGCCAGCTCTGGCACGTATGTGTAGAGCGTGGTGCGGGAGACGCCCAGCAGCCTGGCGGTCAAGGTGATGGTGTTCTCCGGGTCGGCCGGCAGGCCGCGGGCGTGACGGACCTGTTCCTCCGTCATGGCGGGCGGCCGGCCGATCCGTTCGCCCCGAGCCCGCGCGGCGGCCAGGCCTTCGTGGGTGCCCTGCACGATCAGTTCGCGGATGAACTCCGCGAGCGCGGCGAACACGTGGAAGATCAGGCGGCCGCCGGGCGTGGTGGTGTCGAGGGGCTCGTGCAGCGGCTGGAAGCCGATCCCGCGCTGACGGAACCCCCGCAACGATGGCGATCAGGTCCGGGGTCGAACGGACCTACCGCCGACGCCGCCGACAGACCGCGCTCGGTCGGCTGGCCCCCGTCGAATACGAAACCGTCATGACCACACCGGCCCTACGGGCCGCATGGCCGAACCTGTCACCCACCCCTGCATCAGACCCCCTGCCGGCATCACAACGGCACTCCACACAGGGGGCACAGAGAACAGCTGGAAGACGGGACCGAGGTCGGGCTCGGAGTGCGGCTGCCCAACACCAAAACCCGGCGCGCCGGACTCACCGCCGGCAGACTCCAGCAGCTCGCGGACCCCGGGCTGACCTGGGCGGCTGATGAGAGGAACGCGTCTTGACCGGTGACAGCTTTGAAAAGCACCGGGTACAGGCGGCCGTATGGCGGCACGGCCCGATGTAGATCACCACGCCGTTCCTGCCATGCCGTCCTGTCCTTCCGTCGTGCCCCGGTACGCCGTGATAGCCGTTGTGTCCGTGCCGCCCCGGCACGCCGGTCGGGCCGGTTGGGCCAGGCGGGCCGGAAGGGCCGGAGGGGCCAGGCGGGCCGGGCAGACCCTGCCGGATACTGTTCCCCTGGAGGGCGATGCGCCGTGCTTGGAGTTCGCCGATCTGCTGCTGGTGGGCGACGAGGACGGCTGTCTGCGCGACGAGCATGACGGTCAGCGCCGCGCCGAGTGCAAGGCGGCGTTGCGGGCTGCGCCACGCCTCTTTCATACTTCCCACATCATTCCTCACGTTATGCGATGCCAAGGAGCAAAGGGCAAGGGCGCGGCAGAGGCGGACCTCTACGCCGAGCGTCCTTTCCGAGCGACCGGACACCCGCTTCTTCCGATCGCTGCGGGGAGGGGCCGAAGCACTCACGGGCGCGGCGCAGGCGGGCGGGCGCAACCATGTTCACCTGCTTCGAGCGCCCCTTCGGCGCGCGCAGAAGCCCAAGAGGTGTGACGGGCTTCGGCGTCTGCTTTCAGGCCACGGCTGCTATGAACGCGACGGTCCGGAAAGGGCCCCTGGCGGCCGGTTGACGATCCCGCGCCGTGCCATCGGTGCGTCCGGCCCTCCTGGCGGCGCTGCACCCCGCCCGGGCGCTGTCCACCACTGCACGACCCGGCCCCGCGCAAGGGCAGAACACCCTCCGGTGCACGCCCAAGAAGCCGGCCGGTGCGGCCGAGTGCCTAACTCGAAGCCGGCGCCGGCGGAGCGACAGCATCCTTGCCGTCCTTCCCGCTCGTGCCGTCCCTGCCGTTCGTGCCGTCCCTGCCGTCCTTCCCGTCCGTGCCGTCCTTGCCTGCCGGGCCGATAGGACCACCGGGGCCAGAGGGACCAGGGGGACCGGACGGCCCTGAAGGACCAGGCTCAACGTTCGCCTGCACGTCCACGGGCTGCATCCGCAGGTCGTCGATCTGCACTTGCTGGGCGACGATCAGAGCTGACTGTGCGGCAAGCGCGACGGTCAGCACCGTGCCGAGCACAAGGGGGCGCCGCGGGCTACGCAGCACTTCAATCACTCTTCTCACATCATTCCTCACGCTATGTGACGGCGAAAGTGTAAAGGGCCAGGCCGCGACGGGAGGGGACCTGCGCGTCGAGTGTTGTCCCAGGGCCGCCGCGAACGCCCCACTCCCGCCGTTCACGGCACGAAGGCGCCCAAGCACAACACCGGCGAAGCACACGGGAGAACCCGGCGCCGTTCACGGCCGGGAGCACGACTGGATACACACGACGCGCCCGGACACGGCGCGTGCGCTGACCAGGCCACGGGCACCCGTCCCCCGCCGGTGCGCCATCACCAGGACCGCTTCGATGCTGCGCACCATCAAGCCGCTGAGCGCGCGGGCCTCCAGATGCGCCGCCCACCGGCCGCACAGCATGAGACGGGCCATCACAAACATGCCTGTCCCCCGGTCCAGCGGGTCGTGTTGAACAGGGACCCGTGAACGAGAGTGAGCGTGCGGCGAGTCGGACGGCGGTGCTGGTCTGCCAGGGGCGGGCAGCAGCCGACGGGAGCATCGCCTGCCGGCCGGTTCTCGGATCCGGTGGCGGTGCGGCTGCTGCGCGCCGAGGAACACACCCCCGTGGACGCGGTGCGGACGGGAGTGCCGCCGCAAGGCCGGCCGGCGCGCACGGAGTACGAGAGCGTACGAGCGTGCGCCGAGGTCATGGTGGCGCGGACCGTCGCGATCGATAAGGCCCTGTGCGCCTGCGTACCCCGCCGGCTCGTGATCCTCGGAGCCGGTCTGGACACGCGTGCGTGGCATCTGCCCCAACTGGCGCGAACCGATGTGCGGGAGATCGACCATCCAGCCTCCCAGCAAGACAAAAAACGAGCCCTCCTCACCGAAGCCCCACGACGCCGCACACCGCACACCGCCAGTACACCGCCAGTACACGGCGTGGAAGGGCACCGAGACGAGCAGGCAGCAGACCCCGAAGAAGCCGGTCGGCGACGAGAACACCCTCGTCATCAACCCCGGCGCCGCAGACGACGCCGTCTACGGATACGTCCGATCGGGCAAGGCCGACATGCGCGGAGCTGCGGGAAGCCCGCCCTGCGGATCAACCTGCTGGAGGAGAAGAACGAGATCCTGCGCCAGGCCGAGGCCTGTCTGTCCCAGGCCCCTCTGCCGGGAAAGGATCTACCCGCTCGTGGGAGAGCCCGCCGGGAACGGGGATCCGCCACGCGGTCACGCGCCAGGTCCTCCAGCTCGCCCGACAGCCCTCCCGCCGCCGGCTGGAGAGGCCGGTCACCGGTGCCGGGCTCGAGGCCGAGGCCCGCGCGAACGCATTGTCCGACACCCCCGCGGGGATGGGGAGTTCGGCTACCGTTTCCCGGCCGACGAAACCCGCTGGGTGGGACCTGCATCACTGACCGGACCGCGTGGCGGATCTGCCAGGACAACCGCAGGGGGAGCATGCTCGGCACGGAGCGCGGCAGGGTCAAGAAGGCCGGCCCGCCGGCCCATGACCACCTGGTCCGTCCTGACCGTCCTGGCCCTCCAGGCCGCATGACCGAATCTGACACCCAACCCTGCAGCAGACTCCAGCGTCGAACGCACGAGCTGAAACAAAAGGAGGAACCTGTGAAAAAGTCTCTGCGATCAAGGACAGTCGCATCGCTGGCGGCCGCCGCAGCCATCAGCCTTGCCATCCCGGGCGCCGCAAACGCCGCTGATCACTCCGCCACGTCCGCCTCATTCACGGACGGCTGCGCAACAGGGATGGTGACACCCATCAGCACCTGGGGCCAGATCAGGGAATTCGCGAAGAACAACGCCCGGATCCTGGAAGCAGTGCCGAACGACCAGAACCGTGTCTGCTCCCCGAACAGCACCGTCGTAGGTGACCCCTACAAAGGATGCGGATACAACCGCGCAAACGGCTGGATCAAGGTCAAGACCTTCGCCGGACAGTGGGGCTGGGTCGCCATGACCTGCTGGGACGACGCCCCCTTCTAGTCCCGGACACGCTGCGCCCCTGATGATCCCCGGGGCGCAGCGGTGCCCGACAGCCTGCAACTCCCCTTCCACAACAGCCAGAACGCCCCAAAGGTCCGACGCCATGGGGGCTGCCGACCCCGGGAGAGGCAGACAGGCACCGGCTCAGACCCTGGAGGTCTCATGCGCACACACCTCGCTGCAACCATCGGCACCGTCGTACCGGCGGCAACCGCTCCGGCAGGCGCTCCCGCTGCCCAGGCGCAGGTCACCCCGGCCAAGCCCTTCCACGTAGCCGTGGGTAACACATGGACCGATGGCACGGTCACCTTCTACAAACGCTCGGTTCTCGTCGAGGGAGTCCACAAGTCGGCCAGCGCGGCCGGCAATCTGACGTGCCGGACAACCCAGGCAACAACCGTCAACGCCGCCGGCCCGATCAGCAGCAAGCGCTCCGGTGACATCGCCTGTGGCAACACCAAGTCATTCAGCTTCAGTGTGCCGGCAGACCAACCAGGCGCAGCCACAGCCGTGGACGTCTGCCTCACCGACGCCAACACAACAGAGCTGAAGTGCCACGCCGTTTCCTCGTGACATCCCCTCAGCGCAGCCGCACCCCCCTGCCAACCCCACCAGCAACGCCCTCCCCCAGCGCATTGGATACGTCCACGCCGCCGAACCGGGTACAGGTTCTCCTCCGGCGCACCACAAGCCGGTCAGCAGGAGCGACGCCGGTCGCTGATCGGCGGCCGGCTCGACGAGAGCACAGTCCACGTGGACCCACCGTCATGTTGTGCGCCTGGCAGACGTATCAGCTCCACATGCCCATGGCGATCTCCTCGAACGAGACCACCCACACGCTGTCTTCGCCGAAGAGAAGAGGAACGTGGCATTCGATGTCCCGCTGCACGCGCTGGACGACGGCCTCGCGCCCGTCGAACGACGACTGTACGGCGACCACCGGCGCAGCCAAGCGTGCGGTGTTGCCGTCGTTGCCGGCCCCTACAGTTCCCCAAGGGAACGCGCGGCATCTCCCGGACGAACCACACGGCCTCCTCGCTCAGCTCGTTCAGGCCCTCCACAGCGATCCCTTGAACAAGGCACAGCAGGTCGTAACCCTCGTCGAGGGCGAGCAGTTCCATACAGCGCGCTGTCGTGTCCTGCCCCGGGGTCAAGCTGATGGCATCCGAGTTTCGCCACCAGCGCGGCCGGATTCAACCGCGAACTCACCGTCACCGGCTCGCGCGGGCCGCAAGGAACCACCCCGACGGCACCGGCACCACCGAGCGGGATCTCCTCACACACCTGCGCGGGCACACACCCCACCAGCTGAGCGAACCAAGAGCGAACCACTCGGCCGGCTGACCAGGCCGGGACTCCTGCCCTCCTCGCACAACATCCGCTCCGAAGGTGAAGCCCTCTGGCAATCGGGCCACTCACCGGCGACAACCCTCGACAGCCGGTCGAGGGATCACTCGTGCCACGCACGAGACTCCACTCCAGAAGACGCACCCGGGAACTCGAGCAGACCCCACAAGTTGCACCGCCCGTCCCCGCGGGCGGGCCCCGCCGAGCCCGGTCCACGGCATCCACAGAACCACCCACCCGCGCCCGGCCCACTACCGAGCCCCCCGCCTCACCCACCCACTACAGCCGCCTCCCTCCCTCCCCGAACACCCCCGGACACCAGGCCTGCAGCGCCAAAGTCGAGGTCACGGTACATGCGGCGCGGTTCTTGCCCCGCTTTGGTCCTGGAACGTGCTGCAAGAGAAGGGGTGGTGCTTCGCAGCACCCGCACTTCGATGCAGCACCCGCACTTCGATGCGGCCGCGGCCCCTGGTTCAAGTCCCCATACTCCAGCGGCGACAACTGCCTGGAGTCAGCCCGTGTGCCCCGTGTCGTCCCTGTCAGGGACAGCAAGCTGTCCCTGACAGAAAAGACCAGTGGCCCTCTTCCAACTGCAGGCCTGGACGCGATTCATCACGAGCATCAAGGACCGCGAACTCCCGTCTACCTGATCCCCACGCAGAGCTGCTGCCCTCTTCAATCTCAGTGAAGAGGGCAGCAGCTTTCTGTTCTTCGAGTTCACGCTCGGCTTCCGACAAAGCAGAGGTGTCTGCTTCTGCTGTCGCCAGTTCCTGTCTGTCGTCATCCAACCGACGCGTTTGCCGGCGAACGCGGCCGTCCTGCCTTCCTGGCCGGCGAACCCAAGTCGGCCGGGAGTGCTGGATGGCTGTCCCTGCCCGGGCGGTTCTTTCGAGCCCGTGCATCGAGCTGACGCACGGAGACGTCGCACACGAGAAGCTGCGGCGTCCGTTGCTGGAACCTAGCCCGCGGCAGTCTCGGCGTGCCGGGCCTCCATCGCAGCGATCACCCGCTGCCGGGCCAGCCGCCGGGCCTGCTTGAGCTTCGAGTCGACCAGCAGGAGGGGCGCGAACCAGATCCAGCCCCACACGCTGTAGACAACGGTCCCGTTCAGAACCAGTGCCTTGTTGGTAGCGAGGGCCAGCACAAAGGCGACGCCGTACGCGGCCACCCGGTGGCGGACCATGAGTCGGAGCGGGGCCCGCCACGGGCCGGCCAGCAGTTCCAGCGCGGCCGCCACCTCGGCTGCCCGCAGGTCCTCGGGATGCGCGAGCGCCTGGCCGCCCTGTTCCAGCGCTTCGGCGACATCGGTGCTGTGAGATATCAGCATCGCCCGCTCGGCCCGCGCGGTGGCCGTCCTCTCCCGCACGTCCTGCCAGTAACCACGGCCGGCCCAGCCGAGCGCGTCCTCCACTCGTGCCGCCTCTGGCGACCCCGCCGGAGCCAGCGCGGCGATCCGCTCCTTGAGCAGGCTCGCTCGACCGCTGCGCCCGGGGTATGTCCACTCGTCGGCACGCAGGCACAGCTCCAGGTAGGAGACGAGCAGTCCGAGGTCGTCCGGCCACTGTGCGAGCCCGGTCCCGTAGGCCTTCTCCGCTTCGGCATCGTGGTCGTCCTCGTCCTCCGCCGCGTGTGCGAGGCCAAGCCACCGGTACAGCACCGGATCGGGTCCGAGTTCCTCCAGGCCGGATTCGGCCACCTTCCGAACCTCAGAGAATCCGCCCACCGCGAAGAGCTCCTCGCAGTGGTCGGCGTATTCGTCGTGTGTCATGCTTCCCGCCCCAGTCGATCAGTAGCGCCACTCTCAGCCACACCAACCCGCTGGTCAATGCATGCCGGAGGGGACCGGGGCTCAGACCTAACCCGGGCCGTCGCCAGCTCCTGCCCATCGGCCAACGCCTGGGCAGTCAGCATCGGGAGCCGTTGGCACAAGCCGTCAGATACCACCCCACGTTGAACACCGCCCTGTGTGGCGGGTCTTGCAGGATCCCCAGGACGACGGACCTGAATCCCAGCAAAGCCGCACGGGTTCCCACGCGAGAGCCCTTGGGCACGTCGAGACCGTCCTGGCCGAACTGGCCGAACTGGGAAGGGGAATCACCATTCAAGCAGGTCGAAGCAGGCGACGCCCTTCTTGTCGGGGTAGAGGAGAGTCCTCTTCATTGCAGCAGCTGAGGCGAGCAGACCCCCGGCGCGGCAGGGCCGGCTGCCTGACCACTGCACCCCCCGGGGGGCATCGTCGGCCGGGTAGGCCATGCGGGCATGCGTCGACGCCGCCGGGCGAGGGCCTGGACTCGGACAGCGGGCGCGGGCGCTGCCGGAGCGGCGCGCGCGTGGACGGGTCTGCGGGTGTGTGCCCGCTCGGATCGCGCCGCACGGCCGATGAGTGTTCCCGGGACCCTGCGGGCGGACGGGCGGACGGGCGGACGGGCGGGCGGACGGGCAGACGGGCAGACGGGCAGACGGGCAGACGGGCAGACGGGCAGACGGGCAGACGGGCAGACGGGCAGACGGGCAGATCAGCGTAGTCCGGCGAAGAGGTCGTTCTCCGGCACGGTCGCGCCGGTGGTGTCCTGGACCCGTACGAAGGTCTCCGTGCCCATGAACTCGCCGAACCTCTCCTTGCCCATCTTGAGGAAGAAGATGTTCTCGCCCTGACTGGCGTGCGCGGCCAGCGCGTCGAACTTCTGTCCGCTGAACGCGGTGGTGTCCACCCAGGTGGTGATCTCGTCGTCGGGGAGGCCGATCTCGGCCATCGCGGCCGCCTCAGCAGGATCCGGCTCCGGCATGTCCGGATGAAACTCGCGAATGATCTCGCCGAACCGCTGCATTCCCGAGCGAGGCATCGTCGTCCAGTACACCTTCGGTGTCAGCTCGGTCATTTCCACTGCCGCCATCGTTATGCGGTGAGCCTGAATGTGGTCGGGGTGGCCGTAGAAGCCGTTCTCGTCGTAGGTGACGACGACATCGGGCCGGTAGCGGCGCATGAGTTCCGCGAGCCGGGCGGCGCCTTCCTGCACGGGCGTCTGCCAGAACGATCCGGGGGCGTCGTTGCTCGGCCAGCCCGTCATCCCGGAGTCCGCATAATCCAGCATCTCCAGGTCGCTGACCTTCAAGACGTCACAGCTCGCCTCAAGTTCCTGACGGCGCATCAAGGCGACGGCCACCGGGTCGTGCCCGGGATCGCCCGGCTTGACACCCTCCGGTCCGTCACCGCAACCACCGTCGGTACACGTCACCAGAACCGTGCGGATGCCCTCCGCCGCGTACCGTGCAAGGACTCCCCCGGTACTGGTGGCCTCATCGTCGGGATGGGCATGCACTGCCATGAGCGTCAGCGGCCGGTCAGTCATGAAAAGGATCCTCCTGCAAAGATACGATCGGGTTCGAGTACGCGGCGGGCGTACTCGCATTACCGGGGCCGGACCCCGGCGGAGCGGACAGCCTGACGGTCTCCCTGTTCCTTCCCTCTCTGTGCGACGCCGGCCCCTCCCTCGCTGCAACCACGCCACCCGGACCAGGTGTTCCCGGACCACGCGCCCGGTTTACGAGTACCGGCCCCTTCTTGAACACGAACAGGGCGCGGGCACGGCCTGAACACCTCGATGCCCTGCCTCATACCGATGCCCTGCCTCATCCGGCTTCGGTCCGGAACCTGGCATGAGGGCGCATGAGGGCCCGGCAGGAAGACTCGACAAGCCCCACGGGATCTCGTCAGGCAGCGAAGCCGATGACGGCGACGTACTTATAGACGCCGTAACCGAATCCGGGATCGATGGCGATGCCGTCGAACCAGCGCCCGCGTCGGCGGCATCGTCCATGGCGGCCGGGATGTCGACACCGGGAGCGGCAATCTCGGGCTTGAAGGTGCGGGTAACGGCACCGTGGTGTGGCCGGCTCACCCGGGACTGGCTGAGGGGATGGAACTCGCGCGGGTGCCGCGGCCGCCCCTGTTTAGGCGTTGCAGCAGGTGGCGGGCGACGCTGTGGCGGCGTACCTGCAGGTAGGCAGCCTCCAGTTGGGCAAGGCTCTTCTTCGACCCCCTGCCGCTCGGCGGCCAGCGTTTCAGGGTGCGTTCGGTGATGGTGTGGCCGACCTGGCGCGCAGTGGTCTTCGCATGGCTGAGTAATCGCAGGTAATCGACACGGCTGCCGAAGGCTCTTGCTCTCACGAATCCCAGGTCGAAGCGTCTCAGGCGCACCGGGGAAGACGCGACACCTCAGCATGCGAGTCCACCAGTCTCAACCCTCGGAACACTGTTTGCCGGCGCGCGCCGCCGGTACCCGTACGGCTCACACGAGCTGTACGGGTACCGGCGGGGGGACCGCGTGGTCAGCGAACGTCGTAGGCCCGGGTGACGGTCTGGGTGACCGCATTGCCGTTGGCGTCGGTGAACTCGGCCTTCGTCATGACCTGCTTGCCGGTCGCACCGGTGTGGTCGAGGACGGCCGTCCACTTGCCGTCCTTCTTCTGGGTCGGTGCCTGGATCCAGGTGGTGCCGCCGTCGTAGGAGTAGGACAGCGAGGCCTTGGTGATCGCGCCCGGGGTGTACCCGGCGTGGCCCTCGACCGACAGGCCGACCTTGATGCCGCCATGCGCGGGCAGGGTGTTCAGGCCGTCCACCGGCAGGTCGTACGCCGGGGAGAGGATCGGCAGGCCGCGCGAGTAGACGTCCGGCTCCCGGTGGGAGCGGAAGCTCCAGGTGGTGGTGATATCCATGGAGCGCAGCCAGTTCCGGTCCGAGGTGGGAATCTTGGACAGGTTCTGGGTGAGCTCGTACGCGGAGTCCTCGTCCGGCACCTCGAACACGCCGAAGGGGTCGTAGCTGCTGCCGATGGGCTCACCGTTGCGCTTCAGCGCCAGGTTGCCGAGATCGCCGAACGACCCGCCGTAGGACCAGTGGTCACCCGAACCGTCGACCCAGAGCGCGTTCTGGAAGCCGATCAGGTCGCCCTGCCGCTCGGCGGTCAGCATCAGCTTGCCGTCGGCGTCGCGCGGCGCGGCCGGCCGCAGGGCGCCGCCGTACCACTTCTCGGTACGCCGCTCCCCGGCCCGGTAGGTGCGCTCCTGGTCGTTCATGAACGCGGCGAAGGGGAAGCTGGTCATCGCGCCGTGGTACCAGGCGTCGTCGCCGGTCGTGTAGTAGGCGGTGCGGGTGCCAGGTACGTGGACCGTGCCGAACGGGCTCACGGGGATGTAGGCGCCGCTGCCACCGGCGGGGCGGACGAACATCGCGTCGATGTAGTCGGCCTCCTTGCCCACGGCGTGCCATGTTTCGGTGACCTGGGCCAGCTTGGAGTCCTTGGGCTTGTAGACCTGGTCGGAGTGCAGCGGGCCCCGGGTCGGGAACGAGAGGTTGTAGACGTACGGCGAGCCGTCCTCGGAGCCGTAGGCGCGCCAGGTGGGCCGGAACTCGAAGGTGCCGTTCCCGGCGCGTGCGTCGATGTCCGCGTAGAACTTCTGGACCGTCTTGTCGGCCGTGAGCGACCCGGAGATCTCCCAGGTGTCGTCCCACGTGCGGGCGTAGCTGAGCGTCGTGTTGGTCACCGTCGAGGGGCGGTCCGTCTTCACGCTCACCTGATGGGCCTTGCGGGCGTCGAGGACGACGGTGGTGTCATGGGTGATCCGCAGCTGCGGGTTCGCAAGGTAGCTGGCCGACTCGAGCGCGTTGTCCGCGTTGTACGTCGTCACGAAGCTACTGAGGGAGTAGTCGCCCGGGCGCACGCTGTACGTCTGGTCGGTCGCACCCCCGTTGGTGCGGCGCTCGCCCTTGTCCGTGTCGAGGCTGACGAGGTCGAGGGAGGAAGAGCCGGTTGCGGGCTTGCCGTCACGGTCGATGGCCTTCACCCGGAGCGTGAGGGTCTGCGGCTGGACGTAGAGCGTGACGGGCACGGAGACGTGCACATCGCCGCCGGTTGCGAGGATCCTGCCGGTGACCGCACCGTACTGGGCGTCCGTCAGACGGGCGGTGGGGTCGATCCGCAGCGGCACCTGAGCGGTGGCGCCCGCGGGGATCTTCACCTTGTCCTTGGCCGGCTTGACGATGTTGGAGCGGACCTCGCTGCCGTCGTTGCCGTGCACACCACTGACCTTCAGGCTCAGGGTGAGGTCGCTCTTGCCGGTGTTGGTGAAGGGCACCTGCACGGTGGTGCGGTCCGAGGCGTCCTGCGGCCAGTTGTAGCTGCCGGCCTGCACGGCGGGCGCGGCAAGCACCTTCTGGTTCACCGCGCCGAACACGTCGAGGACGCCACCACCGATCTGGTCGGCGCCGGCGACCTTGTCTGAGGTGCGGGCCGAGGAGACCAGGGCGGCCTTGATCTGCTGCGCGGTCCAGTCCGGGTGGGCCTGGCGCACGACGGCCGCGGCCCCCGCCACATGCGGGGTGGCCATGGAGGTGCCGGACATCGTGCGGTAGGCGTAGACGCCGCGGCCACCCGCGCTGGCGGCCGAGATGTCGACGCCGGGAGCGGCGATCTCGGGCTTGAGGGTGTGGGTGACGGCCACGGGACCGCGGCTCGAGAACGACGCGGTGGTGTCGTCACGGTCGACGGCACCGACGGTGAGCACGCCGGGCACACAGCCGGGCGAGGAGACGGTCTCCGTGGCCGAGCCGGCATTGCCGGCGGCAACGACGAACAGAGTATGGGTGTTCTGTGAGAGCTGCTGCGTGGCCTGCGCCATCGGGTCGGCGCAGTCGCCGATCGTGGGGTTGCCCAGGCTCATGGAGACGACATCGGCCTGCTGGTCGACGGCCCACTGCATACCGGCGATGATCCAGGAGTCCTGGCCGTAGCCCTGGTCGTTGAGGACCTTGCCGATGAGCAGGGAGGTACCGGGGGCGACGCCCTTCTTGCGGCCGCCACTGGCCGCTCCGGACCCGCCGGCCGTGGAGGCGGTGTGGGTGCCGTGGCCCACCCTGTCGTCGGTGGTCTTGGAGTCCGTGAAGTTCTTGGACGCGGCGACCCGGTTCACCAGGTCCGGGTGCTCGGCGTCCACCCCGGTGTCCAGCACGGCGACCTTGGTGCCCTTGCCCTCATAGCCGGCTGCCCAGGCCTGCGGCGCGTGCACCTGCGCGGTGGAACGGTCCAGCGTGGCCTCGGCCCTGCCGTCCAGCCACAGCTTCTTCAGCGGGGAGGCAGCACGTGAGCGGGTGTCGGTGATGTCCCGCCAGAACGTGGCGGCGGTGTCCTTGCCCGCCTTGAGCGCGACACCGTCCACCGCCGGGAGGCTCAGGCCCCGCTCGGAACCACGAGGGGCCGCCGGCGCGCTTTTCGCGACGTCCACACTGTTGCGGTAGGTGGCGATGAGCGGCAGCGAGTCGGTGTGTGCGTCGTCGTATCCCTGGCGGATGAGCCCGGTGACGTTGAACAGCTCCTCGTCGACCTTGCCCTCGGCGATCGCCTCGGAGGCACCCTCGGGATAGACATAGAGGTCCTTGCCCAGCTGGTACGTCTGCACCATCGGCTGCGTACCGTCCTCGCGGGGCAGCACGGCCGCGGAGCTGTGACCCGACCTGTCGGTGGTCACCACCACCTTGTCGCCGGTGACGAGCGTGAGCGTCGTCTGCTTGCCGCCCGTCGCCCCGGCCCCGCTGCCGATGACGGGTCTTTCCCCCGAGGCACCGTCAGGCGGCGTATCCGCTGCCCCGGAAGGCGCGAGCGCCGTGACGGCCAGGGCGGCGGTAGCCGCGCCCATGGCTATACGCGTTATGGAGCGCATGGATCTCCCCACTCGAAACCGTGAACATGCCGTGCTGCCGCTGCAGCCTGGCAGACATCCAGATCGTGGAGTGATGCCGCGCATGACGGGTTTCCCGCATGTCGGTTTTCCGACACACGGTCACATCTACGAGTTCCTCAGCCCGGTGGAAACGACCTGGGCCGCACGCTGCAGCCTCGGCCGGATCGAGATCGACGAGATCAGAACGAGGTCGACGAGATCGGCGAGATCGGCGAGATCGGCGAGATCGGCGAGATCGGCGAGGCTCTCAGGGCCGGTCAGGGCGTCCAAGCCAGCCCGCATGTGCCGCGTGCCACCCCAGTTGCAGGCGCGAGTCCGCTCCGGCAAGGTCCATGAGACGGCGGGTCCGTCGCTCCACGGTGCGTATGGAAAGGCCGAGTTGGGAGGCCACACGCCGGTCGGAGATCCCTGCCAGCAGGAGGGCGAGGACCTCCAGTTCCCCCTCGGTCGGCTGCTGATCGTTCGCCGGCTGCGCCCGCACACCCGTGGTGGTGGCGTACAGGGGCCGGGCCTGGGCCCATTCCCTCTCGAAGAGATGGACCAAGGCCGTCAGCAGACCGCTGCGGTGCACCACGATGGCGCTCGGCTCACCGCCCGCGTCCGTCATCTCGAGTGGCACCATGGCACGCTCCCGGTCCGACACGACCATCTTCAGCGGCAACGAGTCGGCGAGGCGGACCTCGAGGCCCGCAGCGATCCCGGCTTTCACGTCCCGCGCCATGTCGGGGCCGTCGAGATAGTCCTTGACAGCAACAACACGGAAGTCGACTCCGCGGTCCAGGGCGTAGCTCTCCGACACGTCGGCGTCGTCGCGCGGCACCGCGGTGGGAGCGCCGACGAGGAAGACGAGCAACTCCCGCTGGGCGCCGCGCTGCAGTTGGTGGAACCGGTGCGCCACCTGCTCCACGCCGACAACCACCTCCACGACGCTGCCCGCAGGGTGCGCGGCGGTACTGCGGTACTGCTCGGTCAGCATCGAGAACGCCGTCTCGGCCCGGTGCAGTGCGTTGCGCTGCTCGACGAGCATCGGAGCCAGGGCCACCGAGGGTGGTGTGAGCCGGTAGCGAGCGGGCCGGCTGCCGGACACGCAGTCGGCCGGGTCGGACACCTCGCTCCCGGCCTCGGTGGTGACCGCGACCAGACCACGTGTCGTCAGGTCGAGCAGGATGCGGGTGGTCTCGGCCGTCTCAAGTCCGGTCTGCCGGACGAGTTCCTGCACGGAGGCAGTGGGACGAGCCAGAAGTGCGGTGTAGACGGCCTCTTCGTCCGGGCCCAATCCCCATGCCTGCAGCATCAAGCTCCTCCTCGGACGGCCGCTGTCCGGCCTTGGCACGGCTCGGGTGGACCGAGCAGACTCTTCGCGGCCGGACCGAGCAGACTCTTCGCGGCCGGACATTATCCCACTGTCAGGAAGTCGCCACTGTCCGGTGCCTGTTGTGGACGCATCCGAGTCGCCCGGCCCAGGAGTGGGCCCCGCACGGCCCACTCACCCGGATCCCGGATCCCGGATCACGGATCACGGATCACGCCGGTCACCGCACGAAGGCATCGACCGGCGGGGCGCGGCTCACCCACGCCCGGGCCTGCCTACCGTACGGGGAGTACACCACCTGCTCGGGAGGTTCCGTGCCGCAAAAACACCCGAAACGTTTCGCGCGCCCCTTCGAGAGCATCGAACCACCGCGCAACGTCGAGGTCGTGATCGGCGTCGCGTCGGTGACCTTCCTGATGCTGCTCCTCGGCGCCCTGTCCGAGTCCCCGGTGTGGCTTCTCGGGCTCCTTGTATTCCTGCCGGCGGCTGCGTCCGCGCTGTGCAGCGTGCGCCAGACGAAGTTCGTGGCTGCGTGGATCGCGCTTGTGGTCGTCGTCATCGTGCTGCTCCGGCACGGTGACGGACGGTCGTGGCTCGACAGGAGCCTCATGATGCTCCTCACCCTCGCCCTCGGCGTGGGTTCCGTCTACGCCTGTCACCGACGTATCCGCCGCGAGGACGAGATGCTGCGGCTCCGCTCCACCGCCGCGGCGATACAGCGCCACATCCTGCGCCCGCTGCCCGTGCTCACCGACGATGTCCTGGTCGACGGCGCGTACGAGCCCGTGCAGGAGGACCGGCTCGTCGGCGGCGACATCTACGACGTCGTCGAGTCCCCCTGGGGAACCCGGGTCCTGATCGGCGATGTCCAGGGCAAAGGCCTGCCCGCAGTCGGTGCCGCGTTCGCAGTCATCGGCGCATTCCGGGAAGCGGCCCACCGGGAGACAACCCTGACCGCGCTCGTCGACGCACTCGACGCCTCTGTCGTACGGCACAACTCCTACGCCGCACAGACCGGCGACGACGAACGGTTCGTCACCGCACTCATCCTCAACATCGACGCACACGATGACGTACAAGTCATCAACTGCGGACACATCGCACCCCACGTGCTGCACAACGCCACCATCAGCACACCCGCCCTCGACTCCGGCGTTCCCCTCGGTCTCGCAGAACTCGCCACCGAACCAGCGACCGTCGACTGGTTCACCTTCCCAGCCGGGGCAACACTGCTGCTGACCACCGACGGACTCACTGAAACCCGCGGCCCCGACGGCACGTTCTACCCCGTCACCGAACGCCTCACCGAACGGGTGTCCCTCTCCCCCACCGACCTGCCCCACGCCCTCTTCGACGACGCAAACGCGTACGCCGGAGAGCGAGGTCAGCACGACGACGTCGCCATCCTGTCCGTCCGGCGGTCACCCGTCCGTTGAACAGGTCACGCCACACAACACGCGACCGCGCGTCATACACGCCACCCACAGGTCAGCCCACACGCCCCGCGTCGAGTACGACGAACTGCCCGCCGAGCGCCACGCACATCACCCACACCCGCCCGCAGAGCACGGAATCGACAACGCTCGTCCGGCCGACGCCGGCCGTGCATGCGTCTGCGATCTCATCGATCGGCGCGGGCGTCTCCTCGCGTACGACAGCCTCTTCGGCCGGTACGACGACACCCGGATCCGAGGAGGGACGAAGGACGAAGCGACACCGCAGGCATGTTGGCCTCATTCACTGCTGAAGATTCTTCTGTCTCAACTTCCGTGACCGGTACGCTGAGTCGTCCGGTGAGAGATCGAACAGCGGGTATTCCTGAGGCGCGGGCCCGGGTGCCAGGACAGCACGAATACAGCTGATGCTCTGCCGCCACTTCGGATCATCGGCTGTTTCGTCCCAGAGCTCGGCGAGTTCCGACGCCCCGGCAACCACCCGGCCGAGCGCCTCGACCGCAAGCAGCCGAAGACCGTCAGCAGAGACCGGGACGGCAACGAACGAGTTGAGAGCCGAATCTGTCCCTGCCGTAGGTGACAGCCGCCAGGGTGTTCACACAGTCGTGAGCGTGGCCAAAGAGCACGTCGGTGACCTTCTGCACCGCTGCCACGATGGGCTCGGAACCCCGCAGTTGAAAGGCGGTCAAGGCGAGACGCACCCGCTCCAGGTTCATGGCCAGACCGATGTGCCTCGCGTCGATCCCTCCTCCTCATCGACCGCTCGGTACGAGCAGCGCAGCCCTCGGCCGGCTTCGCCGGCGGGACCATCCCCGCGGGCGCGGGGGCGACGGCTCAGGGGCTCGATGGCACGGAGGGGCTCGATGGAGCGGGCGTTGCAAGGGCCCCGCCACACGCCCGGGGGCTTCGGCTGGGCCGTATGGCCGCAGCGGTGCGTGCCTTCGCCGACGATCGGGCACC
>NZ_JBIVFF010000029.1:0-32740 GCF_044748025.1 Streptomyces sp. NPDC090032
GACGGCCAGCCCTCGCTTGCGGCCCGACACCTTCTTGTTGGCGTCCAGTCCCGTCGTGACCTTGGGGACACCCGCGGCCGCGCGGACCGACTGGGCGTCGATGATCACGAGGGACGGGTCCTCTAATCGCTTCGTTCTCTCCCGCACCTGGCAGCGCAGAAGTTCCTGGATGCGCTGGTCAAGCCCGTCCTGGCGCCACAGGCCGAAGTAGTAGAACACCGCTGACCAGCACGGCAGATCATGCGGAAGGTAGCGCCATTGGCAGCCCGTCCGGTTCTGATAGAAGATCGCGTTCACGACCTCCCGCAGGTCACAGGACCCCGGATCTCCGGTCGCCGACCGCTTCACCCGGTCCTGCTTCCAGGCCGTGATCATCGGCTCGATCAACGCCCACTGCTCGTCCGCTAAGTCGCCCGGGTACGGATCTCTTTTCACGCCCGCATCTCAGCATGAACATGCCGACCGAATGCCCCGCGCGACGATCAGTCCCACGATCGAGCGATCACGAACCGAGGAAGATCGGACTTAACGCCCTCTCAGTCGGCGAGATGAGCTGTTCCCTGTTCGGTCGATGTGTTGAAGCGGATCGAACACGTTGGAGGGGTGCCGGTTCGACGTACGTTCCGGATGCCGGAGGATCGTCGGGTGGCGGGGGCTCGGTGCCAGTTCTGGCCGGGCGGGTGGACCTGGCGGTTCGGCCGGGGCTTCGCATGCGGCTTCGGTAAGCGTCTTCAGCGCACCAGGAGATCGATGGCGATCTCCAGTCGTTCGAGGTAGAAGTCCCGTGATGCGGCCTGGTGTTTGAGGCCGGTCGACGCGCTGATCATCGTCTGGGCGACTTGGCGGGCAGCCGTTTGTTCTGCCTCGACGGAGATCGCAGCTGTGATCAGTTGCTCGAAACGTTGCGGCGCGGTCTCGACGATCTCTCCTAGGAGGCCCGGGTTGCCCTCGATGACCACCGCCACATCGCGTGTCAGCGGGCCGATGTAGCGGCCCGCCCACTGGTCGAACGCATCGAGGAGGCGCTCTGCAAGAGGTCGGCCGGTGTCGGCCAGGGCGTGCTCGACCGCTGTGATGTCGCGTTCCAATGCCTGGGTGACGGCGGCGCGGAACAGGCTCTCCTTCGAGGAGAAGAGGAAGTAGAGCCCGGGCCGGGAAATGTCCGCCGCCCGCGCCACCTCTTCCATCGAGGTCTTGCGGTAACCGAATCGCGCGAATGTGACCATGGCGGAGTCCAGAACCATGGTTCGACGGTCGGTGTCGGCGACTGTCGACGGCAGGTGGCTGGCGGCGGGACTGTCCATGAGACCCGAGCATACGAGCGAGAGTCGCGCTATACAAATCAAGGCTAGTACGTATAGTCGCCGCCATGACTACCCGCGAACCCATCTCCACGCCCTTCACCGCTTCCAGCACCGCCGATGAGGTACTGCGGGGTGTCGACCTCACGGGCATCCGCGCGATCGTGACGGGGGCTTCCTCCGGAATCGGGATCGAGACGGCTCGCGCGTTGACCGCTGCCGGGGCGGAGGTGACCCTCGCTGTCCGGAACACGACGGTGGGGGACGCCGTCGCTGAAACGATCGAGAAGTCGACTGGAGGAATACGGCCCCGAGTCGTCCGGCTCGACCTCGCCGACAGGACCATCGTCACGCGTTTCGTTGACGCGTGGGACGGCCCGCTGCATCTGCTGATCAACAATGCGGGCGTGGTCACTGGTGGCCTCGAACGCACACGTGAGGGCTGGGAGCTGCAATTCGCGACGAACCATCTTGGCCACTTCGCCCTCGCCGTCGGCCTTCATGACGCCCTGGCCCTGGGAGCGGCCGACCGCGCCGGGGCACGGATCGTCTCGGTCAGTTCGACGGCGCACATGCGTGCCGGCATCGACTTCGACGATCTCCACTTCGAGCGTCGCAGCTACGATCCGCAGGTTGCCTACGCCCAGTCGAAGACGGCGAACTCTCTATTCGCCGTCGAGGCAAGTCGCCTCTGGGCATCCGAAGGCATCATCGCCAATGCCGTGAACCCCGGCGGTGTCGAGACGGGACTGCAGCGGAACTTCACAACGCAACAGAAGGAGTCGCTCGATGCGGCCGAAGCTGCCGGAGTCTTCACGTACAAAACGGTCGAGCAGGGGGCGGCCACCAGCATCGTTGCGGCCGTCGCCCCGCAGTTCGCGCATTCCGGAGGCCACTACCTCGACGATTCACAAGAGGCGTACATCGTGACGAATGGCGCCGACCTCGCGCAGCACCCGCACGGTGTCAAGGAATGGGCGCTCGATTCCGCCACCGCCGAGCGCCTCTGGACGGTCTCAACCGACCTGCTCCGCGTCTGACCTCTCGACGCCACAGCAAGCGGCACCGCCGCCATCTTGGTAGGCCACCGCATCGACCCACAAGACCGATAGCACATGGCCTGCGATGGCCACGTCCGATGCGCAGAGCCAAAACCGGTCAGTTCCTCTCCGAGAGTTCGGTGCGGGGCTCTGTCTTCGGCGCGACCGAGACGTTGAGCAGCGCTGCTCAACACGCGGAACCTGGCAGAGAAGTACGCGCGGGCCTGGTTGGTCAACCCAGTTCGGCAGCGAGAGGCGTGACCCTTGATGATCAAGGTTGTCGAAGCCTTTGATCACGAACAGGGGTCGCGTCCGCCGTGCCGTCCTCCCTGATCGGTGTCCTACAGAACCACTGCACGGACATTGCACGGACATCGATTCCGCCTGCCCGGAACCCGAACCACAGCAGTTCACGTCTTTGGCCGAGGCGCTGAGGCAGATACCCGATCCGCGCCGTGTCCGGGGCCGCTGCTACCGCCTGGGCTCCCTGCTTGCGCTGTGCCCGGTCGCCGTCCTCGGCAGAGCTACGTCCCTGGCCGCCATCGCTTGCTTCGCTGCCGACACCGAGTCCGACCTGCGTGAACAATGCGGACTGACCTCCAGCACGCCGAACGCCTCCACGCTGGGAAGGCTCCTGGCCCGCCTGCACGGCGACGCGCTCGACGACGCCGTGGGTGCCTGGCTCGCCCCGGTACGCCACCGATCCGGTCGACGAACCCGGCGACACGCTGGTCGGTCTGGCCGTCGACGGCAAGACCGTGCGCGGGTCCCGCACCGACGGCCAAGCCATCCCCCTGCTCGCCGCTGTGCTCCATGCATGCCAGACCGTGATCGCCCAGCGCCAGGTAGCCGCGAAGAGCAACGAAATCCCCGCCTTCGCTCCGCTGCTGGACCGGATCGACTGCGCGGCGTCGTCACCGCCGATGCGATGCACACTCAGCGCGCCCACGCCGAGCAAGTCATCGCCGCCGGCTGTCACTACCTCCTGGTGGTCAAGAGGAACCAGAAGAAGCTGCGTAAGCAGCTGCGGCACCTGCCCTGGCGTCAAATTCCGCTGCTGGCCCGCACCATCGGGGCCGGGCACAGCCGCCGCGAGGTCCGCGTCTGAAAGTCTGCACCCTCCGTCCCTGCCTGCTCTTCCCGCACGCTGTCCAGGCAATGGAGATCAAGCGCCGTCGCACCCACCGCAAGACCAGCAAGGTCGAGACGAAGACCGTCTACGCGGTCACCAGCCTGCCGCCCGAGCAGGCCGGGCCGCCACAACTCGCCGAACTCGTTCCGGATCACCGGTCAGTTGAGGCCTGCACCACATCCGAGACGTCACGTTCGGCGAGGATGCCTCGCTAGTACGCACCGCACCCCGCAGCATCGGCACCGCACCCCGCACCATCGGCACCGCACCCCACCCCACCCCGCACCATCGGCACCGCACCCCGCACCATGGCGACCCTGCGCGACCTCGCCATCGCACTGATGCGCCAAACAGGCTGGAGCAACATTGCCGCCGCAGTCGATCACTACAGGTCACGACCCCATTACGCGACTGCCATGCTCCGACTGACAGCCTGAGAAGGCATCGCCCCTGCGGGGAAGGCCGGTCGCCGGCCGCACACTGCGCGGGGTGCGGACGGATCTGGACGGAGGGGGGGCTCATCACCACATGACCCGTAGGAGCGGGCCCTGTTCGGGCGGGAAGGCAGCTCGATCCAGGGTCTCAATGCCGGGTACACGCAGACGTAGAGATCCGCTACGGTGCTTCACCCGAAGAACAAGGGGGCGCAGTGGGCGACTTCAAGATGACCGGGGACTTCGCGGGGGCGATGGTCACCGTAATCCCGATCATTCTGCTGCTGGGCGGCGCGGAGATGCTGAAACTCTCCAAGATGTATGTCGAAGCGGCAGCGCCCAAACACCAGCAAGCCACTGCCGAGATCTTGGCCGCCGTCTACCCAGGAGCCGAGGTTGAGGGTCCGAGTTCAACTCCATCCCTCCACACGAGCGATGATGCTGCGCAGCCCGGTGAACAGCTCTGGGCATCTTTCGAGATTCTGTTTGCGCTGGTATGGGGCCTCGTAGCCGTGGCCCACGTGTACATGGAAGTCAAGCTGATCCAGTGGCTCGCCACCACAGAGCGCCCAGCAGCCCCGATCCTGGCAGAGCGGGTCACAGGGACTGCCACCCTGGGCTTCGTCATGCTCCTCGTAAGTGCCTTTGGGCCGATCTTCATGATCGCCCTGGACCCGCTATTGGTGACGCTCGCGAAAAGCCGAACAACCGTGGGTCGCATACTTCGGCTCAGCCTCAAGTTGTCCTTGTCACGGTCCCCGCTGGGGCGGAAATACGAGCAGGCTGCAGCGGCAGCCGCAGCAGCAGCTTCAGCAGCTGAGGGCGCAGAGTCAGGAGATGGGGCACCTCGACAGACTCCGAATCCCCCCTCCCTGTGACGCAATTCCGCTAGCCCTCGTCCAGTCCACGCCCGACGACTGACCGGCCCCGCCGTCCCACCACAAGGGAACAGCAGGAGGCGCGCGAACTCAGCCGACGCGGCCGGCGTCGAGCACCATGAGCATCCCGCCGAGCGCTCCTACGGCCAGGCGCACGGCCCCGGCTGTCTTCACCCGCCAGATCCCGATGTCGAACTCGCTGCCATGTGGTGCGAGTTGTGGTTCATCGCCTGCGGCGCCGACCACACGCCCATCTGCCCGACCACTGTGACGAGGAGGCGCGCCGCATGACCGCCTTAGTGCCGGCAGAGCGACCGGCTGACAGTGCCACCCATCCACGCACGAACTCCATTACTGTCAGCCAGACTGGTCACATGGATGCAGGGTTGGCGGCTGTTCTTGGCGGCGGGTGGGAGCACTCGGTACTGGCGGATCGGCCGTCCTCACCTCGTGGTGGTCCACCAACTCGCAGGAAAGGCAGTCCAATCGCCAGCTCCGATTCGAGCATCTGCGAGAACGTCGCGAGCCGCGCAGCAAGGCATACTCCGATGTCGTCGCGCATGCGCAGAATATGGGCAGGCAGCTCGACGCGTTCAACGGCAGCCGCGCATTCCCGGATGAGCCCACTGAGGGCTTCCCGGACCCGGAGAAGCTCGACACGCCAGCGGACCTCTGCGCCCGCGTCTTCGTGGAGGGGCCCGCTTGGTGGCACGCCAAGGCGAAACGTTGCTCGCTCGTGCCCGTGAGGCGTGGGATGCTGCTGCCTCGCTAGCCATCTTCTATGTTCACGGCGCCGACGAACACGAAGATCGGATCACGCGGCGCCTCGACGCAACCTCCGCACTTAACGACGCGCTAGGTCGCTTCATGGCCCACGCTCGGTGGGCTCTGGACGATGACGGGAGCGTCCCATCACCGCCGGTGGGTCGCCCGCCCGGCGAGCGACGACAGGCGCGAGTTGGCTCTCGTACGCCGCCCAGTGCGTGACCCGCTGCTGACGGTTTCAGTTCACTGATCGATCTGTAGGATCCCTGCTGGCAGGTGTAGCGCAGTGGTCGACGCGCGCGGTCTCCAAAACCGCGAGGACACCGGTTCGAATCCGGTCACCCGCCACCCTCCTCAGGCCACAGAGCCCGCGTTGAGGACAACAAGCATCCCGCCGAGCGCCATGTAAAGCACCCACCACTGACAACACATCAGGAGACGATCCCGTGCCCCGTATGAGGGGTCTGCGGTAGGAGGATCTGTCCCGACGGGTACCGTGTGGGTGTTCTATCGCTTTTACCGCGGGGGCGAGTGTGACTCCTGAACAGCTCACCGCTGTCACTGGCCTCGTCGGAGTCGGTATCGGTGCCGTGGGGGCATTGCTTGGTTCGCGCATGCAGTCCAAAGCGGCAGATCGGGCGGCAACGGTTGCCGCTCGGGCGGCGCTTGAAGGCGTCCACGCTCAGGTTGCCACGACGAAGCAGGTAGAGGTCCAGACCGCCCGGCGCGCGGCCTATGGAGCATTCCTCAAAGAGGCCAATGAACTGCACCATCACTTGGATGCCAACGTGATGGACGCGGAAGCCACAGCCCAGGCCATCAAGCGTGTAGAAACGGCCTTGGCTTTCGTGGCTCTGGAGGGCCCGGAAGGCGTCAGTGAAGGGGCCTGGAACGTACTGCACGCCGGATCCGGAGCCCTGGGTATTCATGAGCGTTCGGCCGAGATCGCAGCTACCTGGGGGCGCCTGGCTGCCTACCACGACCTTGTCAGAATGGAGTTGGAGCGGCTGCGCTACGCCCTTGAGGAGGTCAGCGCACTGTGGCGACCAACCGCAGACTGGTGGGCCTTCGCCTTCGCAATCCGCCCCGACGAGGACGTGGAGTTCCCCGATGTTCCCACGTATCGCAAGTGGAACCGCATGCGCATCGATATGTGGACGGACCAACAGCGCGAAGACATGCGGGCAACCAATCAGATCGTCGCAGGCCCAATGTCCGTGAGGCTGGACTCTGCCGTGCCAACTCATCTGGGCATCCAAATGGTGCGAGAGCAGCGCCCGGATCTCTCAGAGTTGGCCCAGATCCGAACCAGCGCAATGCACGTCCACAGACTGTTGGAATTGGCCAGGCGAGAGATCGGACAGCGACAGAGCGGAACTGAGTTGCTTGATGCTGAGGTCGCCGCCTTGATCTTGTATGCGCTCCGAGAGCGCGGCGTGACCCCGCGCCTCACGGTCGACGACGCGAGCGCCGAACTCCACGACGAGATCAGCACCTTCACGGCTCTGGCGCGTGAGGCTCTCTATTCAGGCGTGCCGGAGCCGTAAAACGAGAGGGGTGCCCCTCTGGGGACGGTCAGGCAAATCCCCGCCCCCGGCCGGTTGATGGTCACGTAATTCCCCACCCTCCCGGTCACGATTCCCCATGGGGACGGCGGTCGCGAGCAACTCCCCCGGGCCTGCTCCGTGTGCGGTCTCAGCCGGTGTGCCAGGTGACGGCGTTCTCCGGCCCTTCGCGGTTGGTGCGAAACGAGTTGACCGGGTGGTCGAGGTCGGGGTAGCCGAAGGAGATGCCCGCCACCACGCGCCGGTGGTCGGGGATGTCGAAGTGGTCGCGGAGGAAGCCGGCATAGGAGGCGAGGGCAGCTTGTGGCGCTGCGGCCAGGGCGAGGCTGTGTGCGGCGAGCAGGAATGTGTTGATGTAGAGGCCGCAGTCGACGGCACCGTAGACGCCGAGGTCGGCCTCGGTGGTGATGATCGCGACGTGCGGCGCGTCGAAAAGCTCGAAGTTGCGCAGGAGTTGTCGCAGGGTCCGCTCGTGGTCGCCCTTGGCGATGCCGAGGCTGCCGTACAGCTGGAGGCCGCATTCGCGTCGGCGTTGCCGGTAGGCGCCGGTGTACTGGGTGGGGAATGGGAAGTCGGGCGAGTCCGAGTGGCTCTGGACGTGGGCCAGAAGCTCGGTGCGAAGGCGCTCCGTCGCAGCACCTTCGGTGATGTGCAGCTGCCACGGCTGGGTGTTGCACCAGGACGGGGTGCGCTGGGCCAGCTGCAGCAACTGGTCGATGGTCTCCCGGGGAACCGGGCCGGGTTGGAACTGACGGCAGGTGAACCGGCCGGCGAGGATCCGGCTCAGCGCCTCGTGCAGGTCGG
Source organism: Streptomyces sp. NPDC090032 (assembly GCF_044748025.1). NCBI lineage: Bacteria > Bacillati > Actinomycetota > Actinomycetes > Kitasatosporales > Streptomycetaceae > Streptomyces > Streptomyces sp. NPDC090032. The sequence goes on from NZ_JBIVFF010000029.1 coordinate 7,920, forward strand.
GGCCGGTGCTGGTCGGGTTCAAGGGGGACGCCTCCACCGATGTGGTCTCGTTTCGAGACTGGACACTAGCCGAAGTCGGTCTCGTTTTGGAACTGCCCGGGTAGAGTCGCAGCGTGCGCTACGAAGACCTCGCTGACCTGCCGTGCTCGATCACGCGCCCGCTGGTGGTCCTCGGTGACCGTTGGACGCTGCTGGTCCTGAAAGCCTCGTTCGCCGGTGTCCGCCGGTTCAACGAGTTCCAGAGCGCGCTGGGTATCTCCCGGAGTCGACTGCAGGACCGCCTGGGACGGCTGGTCGAGCACGGCATCCTGGCTCGGCAGCAGGCGACCGACGGCGACCACCCGCAATACCGGCTGACCCGGAAGGGCCACGACATCTACCCAATCCTCATGGCGATCAAGGACTGGGGCGACACCTACATGGCCCCCGACGGGCCGCCCGCGCACTACCGCCACCGCGACTGCACCGGTGAGGCCCACACGCAGCTCACCTGCGACACGTGTGGAGCCGATGTCACCGCACACGACATCACCCCGGAGCCAGGCCCAGGCATTCTCGCCCACCTCAGCCAACCCCGAGCCGAGTAGGACCAGTGACGGGCGGTCCGAGTGATCGGTGCCTGCTCCACCCGGGACGCGGTCGGCCGGGCAGCGCGATGGGCCTGCGGGCAACCGGGTGACGGCTCAGACGCCGGACAGCGCGAGAGCACGCAACCGGTCGAGGACCTGGGGAATTACGTGAACCCCTGCCCGCTGTGCTCGCGACCGATGGAGCCCGAGTTCCGCAGCGTCCGCCGCTCCGCGCAACAGGAGCACCCGGCCCGTACCGACCTCATCCGGTTCTGCTGCGACGACTGCGAGGCCACGCGCGCCCAGGAGTTCTACCACGCGATGCCCGACCGCTACGAGAGGTGACGGCGGCCGTGCGAATGCTGCACGCCGATCACACCAGCACCACCCACCGCGAAATCCGACTCCAAGGCGTCCAGGTTGAACTTGATGCCCTTGGCCTTGAACTCGTCACTTCGGGATTCAGCGACGGCACAGCGTAAGGCGACCCGGCGGCTGATCCAGAACTGCCTGCCGTCCCCCGCATCCATCCGGCCCTGACCGCATGGACAACTCCGGCACGAATCGGCACTCAGGCAGTTCCCACACCACCAATCAGCAGAAGGCTCCAGGCCACGACTTGAGTGACCTGGGGTTCCGGCTGATCCTGTGCCTGACGCCGATCAAATTGCGAGAGCCCCGGCCGATTCTCTCGGCCGGGGCTCCCTATCTCAGGAGGCGGTGATCACAGCCCCCTGATCGCACATGCCTTCTTCGAGCTCCTGGATATCGCGGTCGCCGGAGGCCACGCAGATCCAGCGGGTCGGCTCCTCGGTGTATGTCCAGCTGTTGGGATCCGCGAGGAGGTCGTCCAACTCCTGTCCGCAGATCTCCTGACCGGTGTGGTCGGCCGGCCATTCGTCCGACCGGAACACCTTGATGAAGCCGAGCGGCTGCCAGCAGCGGATCAGCCGGGCGAAGCGCGGGATGTGCCGCAGCCGCTCCTGTTCGTCCTCGCTGTCGGACCAGTCTGCCAGCAGACTCCAGAGGTCCGATCCTTCGCCTCCGTTGACATAGAGGCAGTACTCGTCGTCTTCCCAGTCCTTCACCGGATGTCTCCCTTCAGCTCAGTCCAGAGTCGGATTGCCAGCCAGCGGAATGCGGGTCGGCTTGCCCTTGCCCTGCTGGACCTTGATGTACGGGCCCCGGTGCAGCGGGTCATTCATGACGTAGGAACCATCGGCCTCCTTCCGGCTTCGTGCCACCGTACTCGCGCCGCTCACTCGTCCGGCCAAACACGTCGGTCACCACGGCCGTAGCCTGACCGCCACCGGGTGCGGTGGTGGCCGCGGTGTCACCGGTGTATGTGGTCTGGATGGACCAGCGGACGGCGCCGTGGGTCTTGGTGGTCTCCTTGACCGACCTGCCTGCGCCGTCGTACTCGGTGTCGGCCTGCTGCGGCGCCTGGCCGCCGTCGACCTGCACCGCGGTGCCGGAAGGCGCCGCCTTCTCGTCCCAGATGTCCGCCTGCTTGGTGACCGCGAGGCCCCGCGAGTCGTACAGGGTCTGCCCGATCAGCCGTCCGCCGACCGGGGTCGGCGACTGCGTCTGGCGTGTGCGCAGCAGGGAGTCGAAGATCTCGTAGGTGGTGTTGTAGCCGGAGCCGTCGCCCTTGATCGTGCTCGTGGCGACGTACGGCATAGCCGAGTTGGTGACCTTGTACTCGTAGGTTTGGTTCGGTGTCTTGCCGAGCGCCCGGGAGCGGTTGGGTAGCCAGACCTTGGTGAGCCGACCGAGGCTGTCGCTCTCGGACTCGGTGATCTTCCCGTTGGGATCGGTCACCTTCATGGCCGCACCCGTCCCGATGTCCACCGTGGTGGTGGTCCGGTACTTTTTCGCGTCCTCGGCGGCGGTGGCGGTCAGCGGACCGGTCGCCGCCGGGGTGTAGCTCGTGGTGCTGGTGACGGTGTCGTCGGTGTTCTGGACAACCCGTGCGCGGCCCATCGCATCGAAGGTGGTGCTGCTCACCTTCTGCCAAGCGGGGGTGGAGCCCGTGTACGACTTCGCCCGTCCCGTCCACGAGGGGTTTTCCCTGGTCGGCTTCTGCGTGGCGCTCCAGGTGGTGGCCGCGTCGTCGTAGACGATCGCGGTGTCCTCGACCACGTCACCGGGGCGCGTCGAGTCCGCTGGCAGATCGAGGGCGGAGTCCGCCACCGAACACGGCTTGGCCACCTTGCGAGTGCGTGAGACAAGGGCATTGAGTCCCTTGTCGGCGTTTCGCGCGTACCAGGTGCGGGTGCAGGTCTCGTCGCCGGAGACCGCGTCGTCGCCGCGGTCCTCGACGGTCTCCGGCATGCCGAAGTCGTCGTGCGTGGTGACGACGGTGTGGACCCGGTCCTTGGCCGTGCCGCTCGAGGTGACGTTGGTGCGCTCGTGCGTGGCCCCGGTGCGCGTGTAGTACGCCTCGATGTCCGCGTACGACTTGTGCTGGTGGCGGTGCGCTTGGACCACGGGTCGGCGATCGTGCCGGAGACCTCGGCAGTGCCGTCGTACGTCACCGTCTCGCGCACGAAGCTGGCGTACTGGTCGGAGTCGGTGATCTCAACGGCCTTGATGCCGGTGACCTTCGCGGTCCTGCGCTTGTCGGGGTCGGGTGTCTTGCCGTCTGAGCCGAGGACCCGGTCGCCGTTCATGCCGCGCAGGTAGACCGTCACGGTCTTGTTCTGCGTGGTGTTGCTCGCACCCGTGAGATGCGTGACCTTCTCGAACCCGCGCCAGATCGACCAGGTGCGCTCCTTGGCGGGGGTCAGCGGGTCGTCGTTGTAGTGCCAGGCGCCGCCGCCCGCGTACTGGTAGCTGTGCTGGACCGCTTCGGCGCCACCGAAGGGGTCGGTTGTGGAGACCGCGCTGACCGGGTACTTCTGGAACCAGTCGAGGATCGGCTCCTGCTCGCCGTTCGGCGACCACTTCACCGGGTAGCAGCGCTTGGTGTTCTCGTCCGGGTCGGGCATCGTCTGCCCGTACACGCAATCGGCCTCCATGTACGAGACGATCGTCTGCGCGCCTGCCTCGGACGTGATGGTCTTCAGACGGGGCTTCTCGAACGAGAGGATGTCGTCCGAGGCGCCGTCGACCCGGTTGGGCAAGAAGATGTGCGTGAACTTCACCGGGTCCATGGCGAGATCGGTGCCACGCTTGCCGGTGTGCCTGATCTCATCAAGCCACAGCGACTGGTCGTTGGAGTCACCGGTGTCACCCGGGTCCAGGTACAACTGCTTGAACGACCAGGTGTCGATCGGGGCGTATGCGGGCGTTGAGGCCGCCGCGTCCCAGGCGTAGGTGGTGACACCGGTCATCCGCTTGCGCGTGAAGAACGAAGGTCCGGCGTTGCCCGTGCACTTGTCGCCCTCCTTGCACAGGGCGTCGTACGGCACGTCGGGCCAGTTGTCCCGCTTGTCCTCGGTCAGTGCGTCACAGCCGGTGCCGGCCGCTAGGCAACGCTCGGCGTAGGTGAACATCACCCTGTCGGAGGCGGCGGGTGTCGCGGAGAACAGGGCGCCGGCGCGCTGGCCGTAGCGGATCTCCTTCAGGTATCCGCCACGGGTGTAGGCGGTGCCGGTGGTGTCGTCGCTCAGCTTGTCGTAGTAGTTGCCCTCGTCCTCATACCAGTACGTGGACGCGTTGCCGTGCGGGTCCTCGACGAGGTCGAGGTTCCAGCGCCAGGCCTGCTTCTTGTCCCGCCCCGAGAAGCTGGTGCCGTCCGCGTAGCCGGGCTCGCCCTCGTCGTCGCCGAATACCGGTACGGTCCAGACCGACTTGGTGCGGTCGGCGGTACCCGCGCCGAGCAGCTTGTTCAGGCCGAACGTGAAGACGGTGCCGTCACCGGTGGTGACAGTCCAGTACTCGCCGTTGTCATCACCGTTGTCGGCGCCGGTGTGCCGCACGACCTTGGAGGCGTCGTCGTTCTTCAGCCGCCACTCACCGCTGGTGTCATCCTTGACCAGCTCGGTGGCGCTGCCGTTGAGGACGATGGAGGCGTTCTCATACTTCCAGCACAGGTCGTACTTCTCGTCCTGGCCGTCCTCATCGCACGAGCCGTACTGCCGCTCGATGTACGACGGGGTGATGTCAAAGCCTTCACCGAGCGTCGTGCCCTGGTTGTTGGTCGTCGCGGTGCGCCCGTCGACCGAAAATATAGAATCTTTAAAGTTGGTCAAGTTGCTATCGCAAGCAGGATGAGTAAGAGGAAGCGGGTTATCCGGTTATGCCCGGGTCCACCCCCCTTCCCCCTCGACGGGGGCGACCGACATCCCGGATGCCCGGCGGCGCGGGCACCAGCATCGCCTCCCTCCTGCCGGAACGCCTCCCGCCAAACGTCCGTGTTCTGGTGGCCAGTCGGCCGAGCTTTCTGTGGGGCCGGTCAGGTCCTGCGCCAGGCGGGGGTCGGCGGGCCGCCAAGCCGGCAACGGCTCGTTCGACGAGGCCTCGGATGTCAGGGGGGCCGGGCGTGGCTCCCCGGTTGTCTCTGCGTCGGCGATGGTGGTATGTGACGACTCGTCAGGGAATCCCTATGTGGGCGGTGGTTGATCGAACTAGGGCTACTACTACGTGCGTTGGGGCTGATATGGATCACGGATGACGGTCTGGTGATTCGTGTCGAGGGGTTATCCGCGCAGGGACGGGTGTAGTTGGGCGAGGACTGCGTGCGGGGTGATTGCGCTGGGTTCTGTCCGGTCCTGCCTTGCGCATTCCAGCGTGCAGTCGCTCCAGCGCCTTGGCGTAGTCGACTGGTGAGACGTGAGGTGTCACGGGCTCGTAGTAGGTCCACAGCGTCACGGCGAAGCCGTCGCGCGTGTACACGCGCGGGTCCACCCGAGGCTCCAGGAGGCCCACCGGGGATCCGAACTCGGCGAGCCGTTGAGCGAGGTCGACTTCAAACTGTGCAACCTCTTGTCCCACAGGGGCGACCCGGGCAAGGACATCGCTAGGCGTCAGCCACAGTGCCAGCTTGTTTCGAGTTGTGGAGAACGATCGCGTCGTTGGCCGGCAGGCCGAGCGATGCGGCAATCGAAGTCGCAGCAGCGATCGCACGCGAGGTGTCGGACATCTCCATCCGGTGGTCTCCTCAGTTTCCGCTTCAGGTGTCTGCGGCATGGGGCCGCGGGGAGACATGGCCGGATGGCTGCCTCCTCCTCTTGAGGCAGAGAGCGCGAGCGGTGGAAGTCACGAGCCATCTGCGGCGACGTCCCGCCGGCGGACGGATTCAGCCAGGCCGCGTGCCAAGGGTGGGACGCCCGAGCCGGCCGGGCAGGTGTCGGCGAGTACGGAGCGTCCGAGGGCTGATCCCGGGGACCGGGGCGAGGTCACAGCATTCGGTCGACCAGCCCGTCGACGTAGTCCGGGGTGAGAGGGCCCATGCCGAACAAGACTCGGACATACATCGGGGCCAGGATGTGGTCCAGCACCTCGAGCGCGTCGGGTGCGTCCTCGCCGCGTTCGCGGGCTCGGTCGAGCACGGACTGCAGTTGCCGGGTGCGTTCGGCGCGGAGGTTTTCGCGAGCCTGTGCGCCTTGCTGCCCGTTGGCGGCCAGAGCGACGGCGAGGTGCAGCACCGCCGGGCCGTCGGGTCCGGTGATCTCGCGGGCCACTTGGGCCGCGTAGGTGCGCAGGTCGCCGGACAGGCTTCCGGTGTCGGGCATCGGCGAGCGCGCGTTGAGGTGGGTGAGCGCCACATCGCTGAGCAGGGCCTCCAGGCTGCCCCATCGGCGGTAGATGCTGCTGTCGGCCACGCCTGCGTGGGCTGCCACGTCGCCGACGGTGAAGTTGCCGTAGCCGCGCTCGCTGATCAGTTCGGTGACGGCCTGGTGTACCTGCGCAGCGACGCGGGCGCTGCGCCCGCCGGGCCGCCGGGCCCGCTCCTTCTCGTTCACACCTCCCACTTTAACGCAGTCGTGGCTTGCGTTTGCGGCATGATGCCCCTTACGGTCGCCTAACGCAGTCGCCGACTGCGTTAAATCGCGGTGATAGAGAGGAGTCCCCATGGCGGCTTCGCCTGTGGCCGTAGGCAGTCGTTCACACCGGGCCGTGCTGCTCACGGTGACCTGCCTGGGCCAGTTCATGGTCCTGCTCGACAACACGATTGTCGGAGCGGCGCTGCCCGATATGCAGCACCGGCTGCACACTCAACTGACCGGTCTGCAATGGATCGTTGACGCGTACGTACTGCTGGTCGCCATGCTGCTGCTGTCCGGCGGTGTCTTCGCCGACCGGTTCGGCCGCAAGCGGGTGTACCTGACCGGCGTGGCGGTCTTCACCGCCGCATCGCTGCTGTGCAGCCTCGCACCCTCGCTCGGCTGGCTGGTCGCCGGCCGGGTGCTGCAGGGCATCGGGGCCGCCGCGCTGAGCCCTGCCTCGCTCGCCCTGCTCGCCGCCGCCCATCCCGTACCGCAAGAACGCGTCAAGGCGATCGGGCTGTGGGCCGGACTCAGCGGAATCGGCCTGGCCGCGGGGCCCGTGGCCGGCGGCGCACTGACGGACGCCTTCGGCTGGCCCGCCATCTTCCTGGTCAATCTGCCCATCGGTGTGATCCTCCTGGTGGCCGGTCTGCGCAGTCTCGAAGAGACCCGCAATCTCGGCGCCCCCGCGATCGACGTCCCGGGGACGGTGCTGTCCGTCCTGGCGGTGGGGGCACTGACCTACGGGCTGATCGAGGGCGGTGCCCGCGGCTGGACGTCGCCGGTGATCCTCGGCAGCTTCACCGCCGGGGTGATCCTCCTCGCCGCCTTCGTCGCCGTCGAAGCGCGTCGCTCCGCTCCGATGCTGCCGCTCCGGCTGTTCCGGCAGCGTCTGTTCACCGTGTCCAACACCGCGATGGTTGTGGTGGGGTTCGCGCTCATGGGCTCGTCGTTCTTCTTCTCCCAGTTCTTCGTGTACGTCCAGGGCAGCTCGATCCTGCGCGCCGGCCTGCAGACCCTGCCGGTGTCCCTCGGCATGGTGATCGTCAGCCCGTACGCGGGCCGGCTCGCAGCCCGGTACGGCTTCCGGATCGTGGTCACCACCGGCCTGGTCCTGGCCGGCCTGGGACTGCTGGCGCTCGGCACGGTGCACGCCGACACCGGCTACGGGAACGTGTGGTGGCGGCTGGGAGTCGTCGGCATCGGCTTCGCCCTGACGATGTCCCCACTGACGGGAGCCGCCATCCAAGCGGTCAGCCCGCAGGAAGGCGGTCTCGCCTCAGGCATCAGCAGTACCACCCGGCAGATCGGCGCGGTGCTCGGCGTCGCGCTGCTCGGAGCCATCGTCCGCACCCGGCAATCCGGCGGCGCCTCCTTCGAGACCGGCCTCAACAGCGCCTTCCTCGCCGCCGGCGCCGTCACTTTGGCCACCGCCGTGTTCACCGGCCTGTGGCTGGCGAGGTCCACGCCTGCGGAGGGCTCCGCGGCTCCGCAGCGTTCCACCGATCAAGCTGCGGTCACCACCTTGAGCGAAGCATCCGTGACCAGCCCGAACTAGACCAAGATCATCTCATGGCCCGTTCTGCCGTACCTGGGACACACACCCACGAGAAAGGAACCGCCTCCACGATGCCGCCCATCCCTGCTGACCCCACCGTGCTCCACCCGATGCCCGAGTACCCGCGCGTGGTTCTGCTCAAGCCGTTGGTGAAGTCGCCGTTGATCGAGGTCGGTGACTTCTCCTACTACGACGATCCGGACGACCCGACCGCGTTCGAGACGCGCAACGTCCTTTACCACTACGGTCCCGAGCGGCTTGTCATCGGCAAGTTCTGCGCGCTGGGGACGGGCACCCGGTTCATCATGAACGGCGCCAACCACCGCATGGACGGTCCTTCCACCTTCCCGTTCCCCACCATGGGCGGTTCCTGGGCGGAGGACTTCGACCTGATCGCTGACCTGCCCGGCCGGGGTGACACGGTCGTCGGCAACGACGTGTGGTTCGGCCACGGTGCCACGGTCATGCCTGGTGTGCGCATCGGCCACGGCGCGATCATCGCCGCCGGCGCCGTGGTCACCGGCGACGTCCCCGACTACGGCATCGCCGGCGGCAACCCCGCCCGGCTCATCCGCACCCGCTACAACGCCGCGGACGTCGCCCGGCTCCTCGCCGTGGCATGGTGGGACTGGCCCGTGCAGCACATCTCCAGCCATGTACGGACGATCATGTCGGGGACCATCACCGACCTGAAGGAGGCCGCCGCGCAGATCGACCAGCCCTGACACCGCGTCCTCGCCACACCGCCCGCACCTGTCCTGCGGCAGAAACGAGTGATCGACCGCCCTCGGGGGCGCGCTCCACGAGGAAGCCACCGTCGACCTCTTGGTGGCCGAACCTGTCACGCCAGGCGTAGAGACGTCGGCGCCGCTGTGCTGGGCATCGCCCCTCCTGCTGTTCCCGGCCCTCACCGATGAGAAGGGCCGACTGGTGCGGATCTCCGCCGCGCGGCCCGGCCGGTCCTCGGAGATCACCACCGCCCGCCACAACAAGCTCATCGAACACCTGCGGGTGGCGGGCCTGGGCGCGCTCGGCGACCTCGGCTTCATCGGCCTGGACGACGACCTGGACAACCCGGTGCTCATCACCGGCTACAAGGCCGCCCGCACCAAGCCGCTGATCAGCGCGAAGAAGGAAGCCAACAAGCTGATCGCGCGGGAAAGGGCCGTCTGCGAGCACGCCTTCTCCCACCTGAAAAGCTGGCGAATCCTCACCAAGCTCCGCCTCGACACCCGCCACGCCACCACGCTGCTGCGGGCGCTGCTCGTACTCACGGACCACGAAGTCGCCCGCTGACGGACGATCCACCATCGGCACCCGCCCACGACCAGCGCGAGTACCCAATCACCCACCCATTCCAGCCCCCTGACCAGCAACTTCAAGATTTGCGACCTTCAATGGCGAGATCCCCATGCCGGTGCAATGAGTGTGGAGTCGGGTTGGTCGCGCGCCGGGCGGCTGCGATCCGGGTAACGGACCGTCAACGCCCCAGCGTTGCTCCCCCGTTCACATGCACGATCTGCGCCGTCATGTACGCCGCTTCAGGTGACGCCACATAGTGCACCGCGGCGGCGATGTCCGAGGGCCGGCCCGCCTGGCCGGTCAGCGACTGCTTGGTCCGGGCGGCGACGAACTCGGGCGTGGCCCGGTCGCCGAAGAACTCGGTGTCGGCGACAAAGCCTGGAGCGACCGCGTTCACGGTGATGCCCTGCGGACCGAGCTTCTGCGCCAGGTCGACGGTGTAGGTGTTGACGGTGGCCTTGGAGCCGCCGTACGAACCGGGGCCGCGCAGCGCGGCGATGGACGACATCTGGATGATCCGGCCGCCGGGCCGGGTGAGGTGCGGCAGCAGCCCTTCGGTGAGCAGCACGGCGGTGAGCACGTTGGCCTCGAAGTTGCGGCGGAAGCTGTCCGCGATGCCTTCGAGGGTGCCGTCGTGGGCCGGTGCGACGTTGCCGCCGGCGTTGGCGACGACCACGTCGACCTGCGCGTCGCCCGCGGTGCAGAACTCCACGGCTCTGCGGGTCTGGCCGGGATCACTCAGATCGGCGGCGACCCAGGAGGCCGTTCCCGCACCGTGCGCGGCGTCGAGCTCTCCGGCGGCCTTCTCCAGGGGCCCCTCGCGCCGCCCGATGAGGACGACGTGGTCGCCGTCCGCCGCGAAGACCTCGGCGACCGCCCGCCCGATCCCCGTACCGCCACCCGACACCACGACCCTGCGCTGCCCCACGACCCCACCCCATGTCCTCGTTTATGAACGACGGTCACGTCTCTGTCCGCCGCACGGTACGGCCGCGGGTCGTCAGCGTCAACGGGCAGGTGCCGCGGGCTCCTCACCCGGATGACGGAGCCGCGATCCACTCCGACATGCCCAACATCCGCCCCTTCGCCCCAGGTCACCGACCCGGGACGGATCGTAAGAAGCGCCGCACGGCGCGCACAGCAAAACCCGCAAAACGGCCCGGCCCGAAGCGTCAGACGATCTACAGCACAGACACCCGCCCGCGATCAGCGCGAGTACCCAGCAGAACAGTCACACCAGCCCCGTGACCAGCAACTTCAAGATGAACGATCTTCATTCGTCAGATCCCCGGCCCAGACAACCAGCCTGCCCCCAACGCCCCAGTCACGTAAGGAGATCCGAGAAACAGCGCCTAGTTGCGCGGTGGGTGCGACGCGCTGCTCCAGCCCCGCTGCTGGCCGAGGCTACGGCACCCCGCCGATGTTCAGCCTTGGCCGGGACGCCGATCATGCTGCGGTAGCAGCGTCTCCAGGTGGGCTTGGGTCTCGAGGTCGGTGGAATAGAGGCGGGTACCTCTGGTTCCCCGGGTGGCGAGAACGCGGTAGCTGTTGAGGGCGTATCGCAGATAGCGATCCGGGAGGATGTTCTTGAACGCTGGATCGAAGCTTTTGTCGGGGTGGGCGACCCACTTGTCGTCTCGGCGGACGAGGTCTTTGCCGATGATGACGACGTTGTAGGTGTACTCCATTCCCTGGGCGGTGTAGATGCAGCCGACCTGTTCATGCCCCTGTGTCGGTGGCCCATTCAGGAGGTTCGGAAGCTTCTCAACTGGACCGAGAACCGCAACGTCATGAACGTCACCATCCCAGGCGAGGACGACAGCGACACCCTCCCATCGCTCCTGACGCTCGACCTGGCGCCAGCAGTACCAGCGCCCGTAGACGAGGATGAGGAGGAAGCGGCCATTGCCAGCTTCGAGGGGGTCTTGAGCGTAGGTCTCAGCGGGCTCATCGAGGCGAGCAGGCTGCACTCAAGCGCCGCTTGCTGCCCGGCAATTCGGGTGAGTGCGCCCTATGCGGGCGGCGCCTGCCCGGCGCCTTCCTCATAGGGGCCCACATCAAGAAACGTGCGATGTGCGACGACGGCGAGAAGCGCGACCTGGCCAACATCGCGATGCTTGCTTGCACCTTCGGCTGCGACGCCCTGTACGAGCATGGCTACATCGCCGTGGCCCCTCGCGGCGAGATCCAGGTGAGCCCGCTCGCCAAGGACCTGCCTGCAGTCGCCCAGCACATCGAGAATCGGCTGGCGACGAGGAAGGTCACCTGGTGGAACGAGGACCGGGAGAAGGCCTACCAGTGGCACCGCACTCACACGTTCAAGAACAGCCCTCCCGCGTGACGACGTGAAGAGCAACGGCGGCTGCGCCTCCCCTTCTACGGGGAGGTGCAGCGGTCGTTTCAGCACGTTTCCTGGGGACGATATGGGGCGGCCCGCTCTATCCCCGAACATCTCGGCCTGAACCGTGTTCCCCGCTTCGGGTCCCAGCACCCGGCACCCGCGATGTGCGCCGCCTGTCCCTCCCGCCTCGGCTGCTCTCGGTAGCTGCTACTGCCTGCCTTTGGCGGCAGAACGGAACTCCTACGAGCTGGACTTGCCCGACCGTCCTGGCTGGTCGGTTGACGTCCCGATCATCATGCTCCGCGCGGGCAAGGAGGACCTGCGGAACGTGACTGTCACCCTCTACGAGCGGCCCGTCGGTGGCGACACTATGACCTGCGGAGAAATCGCCGAGTTCTAGCGCTGCTCCCCCCACTCGCAGGACCACGTGGCATACGTGCCAGCTGGTGGTCGTTCCCATCGATGGCCAGATCGGCCGCGCGATCGTGCATTGCGGAGCCAACTGGGAGTCGTGCTGCGACATCTACGGTCTCGTTGGCGCTTCGTTGACTTCGAACCCCTCGGGTGCGCCAGCTTCTGCATGTGCATTGAGACGGACGTCATGAATCCGGCCGCCCCGACCGCGGCTCTCCTGCTGAGCGTGTCGGGGCGAGGCTATTGGAGGTCAGCTGGTCCTGATAGGCGTGCCGCCGACGTCGTACACCTGGCCGGACATGGCGTTCACTCGATAGGTGTCGACAGGGTCCGGTTCCTGAGTGTCGTCGGTCTGTCCCGTGCGTGGCGATGTCACGTTCACGAGCCAGTAGGGCTTTAGTGCGCCGTCGAGATCATCCGCCTTAACGACAACGGCTTCGCTCTGGAATGTGGTGGCGTTGTTTCCGTTGGCCCGCAGCTGTGCTGCTACGGCCTTGTCCACCGCCTTCTCGGCTTGTTTGGCGTCGAGTTTGACTTTGGGGAAATCCGCGCGGGTGGGGCCGAGTGTGACGTCGATCTGAGATACGCGCCCGGCCCTGTCAATCTGAACGTCCAGCATCCTGGGCATGAGAACGTCGTTGTGAGTCCATCGCCAGTTCGTCATCCAGCCCAGGCTGGCCTTGTCGCCGACGGGATCGGTCGCCTGCACGGTCGCGCCCTTCGCCCATGGGTATCGCTGCAGGGCGTATGACTGTGCAATCTGATGTGCCTCGCGGTCGGTGGCCGGCGTTTTCGCCCCTTCCACCGGGTATCCCATGACCGTAGGCCGGTCGCTGTCCTCAAGGAGCACGTTCAGGTGCTTCTTGTCTGGCCAGGAAAGGCTGCCGCTGCCGAATGCCTCGGCGCTGCCCTTCTCGCGGCTGTGCAGGTTGAAGGTGACGTTCTTGCACGATGCGTTCCCGCAGGGCTGCTCATACAACTGGCCGATCGTGTAGCGGTCGCCGAATGCTTCCTCCATAGCTGCCTCGACGGCCCGTTTTTGGTCAGTGCCCGCTGTGGAGAGGCTGCTGCCGTCCACGTTCGTGAAGTCGAGCATCGGGCGCGCCACTCCCGAACCGAGGAGCAGGAGGGCAGCGGAGGCGATCAGTGCGCCCTTCACGCCGCCCTGCCAGACGAGCGACTGCCGTACTGCGAGCGCGATCGCGGCGAAGGCGAGTCCTGCGAGTCCGCCGATGATGTTCATTTCGGCGTCCGAGCTGTCGCACACGCGTCCCAGGCCGTCGATGGTGGCCTGAGTGAACTCGATGGCCAAGGGGAGAGCGATGATGCCGACCAGGGCCGGAAAGGGGCGGCGGACGGCCAGCAGAGCTGAGGCGCCGACGGGCACCATCATGGCGAGGTTCCACAGCCCTTGCGTGGTGTGGAAGGGCTCGGCGTACTGATGATTGAGGACGCACACGCTGCGGGCCGGGCCGGCACCCATGAAGGTGACGCCGAGGACACCAGTGGTAGTGAAGGCGAGTCCAGACCACCACACGCCGTGAGGGTTGCCCAGTTTGCGGGCGAGCGCCCATGTCGTGCCGCCGAGAACCAGGGCGGTCAATGTGCAGGCAACCAGGTAGCCGACGTGATGCTGGAAGATCGCGGAGAACACGGCGCGGTCCTTGCGTAGTTGGAGTCAAGTAGACAGGGCCGCAGGCCCCGTTTGATCAGACGGGGCCTGCGGCATGTTGGTTTCAGCGGTGCGTGGCGGGCGTCTGGAATGTGCCGCAGCTGTAGTCGAGTACGCCGGTGATGTTCTGGCAGTACGCGGTGGCACCCTGGCTGAACGACTCCTTCATCGTCTGGCCTGAGCCGATGGAGGTGGCGGAGGCGTACTTCGTAGACCCGGCGTAGGGGTAGCCGAGCTTGGCGCTGATGGAGGAGCCACCCGTCTTGGAGTACGTGGTGTAAACGGTGGTGCCTGAGACCTGCTTGTTGTGCAGGATGCCGTTGGACAGCGTGGTGCACCGTTCCGTGGGCTCGTTGGTGGCGGTGTAGCCGGAGCCGCTGCAGTAGGCGGCGGCTGATGCGGGCGCTTCAGGAGTCCGGGAATCTGCTCACGGAAGGTCTGCTGCGAGCAGCCCAGAACCGGACAGACCAGCCTTCGTACGCGCAGGTGGACGACGACCGGGCGGCCGTCGGCCGGCACGTCCCGCACCGTCCGGTGGTGGTACTCGTGCACCCTCACCGCTGGCGTTCGACACACCGGACACGGCACCGCCACATCCCGGGTGCGGGCCGTGACCATCACCTTGTCACCGTCGCCCGTCACGTCCTCGACGACCAGCGCCGACAGCCCGGAAAACGCCGTCCCGATAAGGGAGTTGACATCCAGCACAAGATCATGGTCGCGGATGGCTACTCGGCGTCACCACTGACTACGGGCCAGACCCAGAAGAACGGTGTAACTCCTGATCATGGAGGATGCACCGATGACCAGTAACAACACGTCCAAGAACGAGAGTTCAGAGGTGGCGGCCCCCGCAGTCGGCCAAAGCGGGGGATGACCAGCTGATCGAGGAGTTGGTGGGCCGCGCTCAGGCCGAAGGCCTGCAGCTGACCGGTGAGGGAGGTCTGCTGCAGCAGCTGACGAAGCGACTTCTGGAGTCGGTTCTGGAGGGCGAGGCGACCGATCATCTCGGCTATGACCGGCATGATCCGGCACTTCCCGTCCACGAAACCATCTATGAAGACCGCTTTCGCTGCACCGAGCAACTGAGCGCCATGGGCGCCTCGGTGGAGCTGACCACGAGGTGCCTGGGAGCGGTCGCTTGCCGCTTCCACGGACGCGGCGGACTACGCGGCCCGTCCCGAAGAGGTTCGTCGAAGCGCGGCAGCCTGGTCGGCGGGCGGTCGGGGCGGCCATCGCCGCGTCGTTGGCGGCCTCGGCGCTCAGCCCTTGGGTCCAAGCTCGGATGATAAATCCAGGCCATATCTTTTCCCCGCCGAACGGGACAGGGGGCGCACGGCGATGAGGAAACGAGCCGACCGGCGCCGCGCTGTACGGCGGTGGACGACGTCAACACCGTGAACGGCCGGCCGAACCAGATGTCCAGGTGCATCGGGAACTCATAGGAACGGCTGTCCTACTCGCCTCATCCAAGTTTGATCACCGGTAGAGGGCGTCGCGTGGGTCGGTCCACGTATCCTCGGTTCCATGCCCCGCAAGGCGAAGAAGCCCCGTCGGCTCGTTGCCAACGGGCGTGTGTACATGTGGACCATGCGTCACAGTCATCGTACGGATGACGGCGGCCGGTCCGTGGACTGCCGGCAGACCCTCACCCTGTCCCCGCAGCCGGCCGGCACCGGCGGCCCGCTGCGCATCGTGTTCGCCTGCGGCCCCGGCCGGTTCGTCCCGGGCGGAGCGCCCCTGGGCTCCGGGGACGTGGGCTTCACCCGGGGCAAGTCCCTGAACCTGCACGAGCCGGGCGCCGTACGGGCCCTGCTCGAGGTGGCGCTGTCCCACGGTTGGCAGCCGGGGGAGCGACGGGTGGTGGAAGTCGACGGCTGGACTCTGCTGAAGGAGGCAGGGGCGCGAGCTGGGGACGACGCCCGCGTCGTCGGCGAGTAGGGGGTGACTGTGGCCTTCTCTCGGACTTGGCCACCGTCAGACTTCGGTGCGACCCGACAGCCGTGTTCGCGTCAGGAGTTGGGTGTTGTTCGGGCACGAGGGCTTCGCCGTGGATTGTGTCGGACGCCTGTGGGAGCGGATCGAGCCGTTGCTGCCACGCAAACAGCGAACGTTCGGACACTCGGGCCAAAAACCCCTGTCCGTCCGGCAGGTGGTGTTCAGCATCCTCTTCGTGCTGCACGCCGGCATGCAATGGAAGTATCTGCCTGTGGAGTTGGGCTTCGGATCGGGCATGCCCTGCTGGCGGCGACTGCGGGACTGGAACGAGGCCGGGCGTCTGGCAGCAGCTGCACGAAGTGCTGCTGGCCGAACTCAACGCAGCTGCCCGTCGTCGCGTGCGGTGGTCGACGAACCTGCCAGGTCGGAGTGTTTGACGGTCTCGCGGGAGCGGCCGCATTCCGCCAGGCCGCCGGTCTGAGGCGCAGCGTCAACCGGATCCTGGCCACCACCACCTCGGTGTGGAGCGACGACGTATGGGCCGTGGACTCCACCCCGACTTGCGCAGCCGCTTGCTGTAGCCGGGCTGCTGGCGCAGGTAGGGGGAAGAGGTGGCGCAGGTGGGCACGGGCATGGCGGAGCCATTTGGCCTCGGAGGTGTAGCCGAGTATGGCCTGCATCGTGGCGAGGGTGACCAGTTCGCCATCGCTCAGGCGGGGCGTAATGCCGACCGGCGGGTGCAACGGCGCCAGGTCGGGATGCTCCTTCAGTATGTCGTCGGTCGTCGCATAGCGTGCTGTCGCGAGGGTGTCCATGCCGTTCGTCGCAAAACGATCTTGGACACCCTCGTTCTCGTCTCCGCAGGCACCCCTTGGACCACACCGCCAGGAGGAACCAGTGTCATACCCGCAACTGCTCACCCCCGAGGAGAAGCTCGCCGACGCGAAGAAGCTGTTGAGCCTCCCGCGTATCGTCGTGATCTGCGGCTCCACCCGCTTCATGACCGAGATGACCGAGGCCGATCTACGGGAGACCAAAGCCGGAAAGATTGTCGTCAAACCGGGCTGTGACATGAAGTCGCCGCACGAACTGTGGTCCGATCCTGTCGAGGCCGAGGCGCTGAAGGTTCGACTCGACGATCTGCACCGGGCGAAGATCCGGCTCGCTGATGAGGTGCTCGTGGTCGGCGACTACATCGGAGACAGCACCCGAGCCGAAATCGCCTACGCCCGGTCGCTGGGCAAGCCCGTGCGGTTCACGCACCCCGAAGTCGACCCCGACGCCTGACCGCCCGCTGCCACCTCAACGACCAGGGCCGGCAACCCGCCGCCTGACCGTCTCGCGGTGGCTTCGGCCGCCCCCTGCACACCCTGCAGGCATCTCTTGGAATTGATCACCTAGTTGTTACCTGGGGATGTACCGCCTAATAAGCGAGCGCTCTGGTGCGCCCATCGCCACCCCAACGCCCTTCATCGCACGGGGCCGACCACGCGCCCCACTGCCTGCGCACCGCTCGCATCCCCGTCCGAATCATGAGTCTCCTCCTTTGACGCGAGGCGGCATTCGCTAGGGCTAAACGCAATTGACCGATGCCTAATCTGTGCGGCGTCGGATCCAGTCTCGGATGCGTAAAAGGCCCTGGTGCTTCCGGTACGGGACCGCCCAATCTTCAGCGCAGAGCAAGCAGAGCAAGCAGAGCAAGCAGGCCAAGTTCCGCTGTACCCAGCTTGTTTCTGTTACCCGCTGTACGCATCCCAACTGCCTTGAGCGGCACACCTACGCAAACTGCGGGAAGGCGCTACGGGGCCCGTGTCTGCTCGATCGCCAGCGTCCGCGACGGTTTCGACTGGCCAATGTGCTCAGCCGCGGGCCGGTGGCGGTACCGGTCTGCGAGGGAGCACTGGCGGTCAGGCGAGGCCGACGGTCACGGACGGGTAGTTGACCGCCCGGCCGTTCCGTCGTCCCCGCTGACGAACGTCGGCTGTGATGACGTCGTCAACTCGGTGGGAGCCGTGGCCGCGGCCTTCGGTTCGCGCCTTTCCGCGGCTTGGGCGGGGCTTTGCCCCGCGGAGCCGCACTGGGTGGAGGTGGTCGAGGAGGATGCAAGTCGTTCGGATGCACGACTCGGGCCCCGAGTTCGCGTGCTCGTTCAGCCTTGCCGACGTCCACTGTCCCGTCGCTGACGTGGAGCGCGACCTTCGGCGACATCGATCCGGTGTCCTTCCGTCATGGAAGGACTGCGTCTCGACTCAGCCTCGCTCCTTCGACGCGTTGCCCTCGATGACTTCGACGACCTTCTTCGCTGTGGCCTTGGCCGAGCCCGGGTTCTGGCCGGTGACGAGGCTGCCGTCGGTCACGACGTAGGAGACGAACGGCAGTGTCGCCTTCTCGTAGAGCGCGCCTCGCTCTTTGGCCTTCTCCTCGGCGTTGTAGGGGACCAGCTTGTCGACGCGGGCGAGGACCTCCTCGGTCCAGGCGAATCCCGTGATCTTGCGGCCGGCGATGAGATAGGAGTCGTCGGAGAGCCGGGTGTTGAGCAGGCCGCAGTAGCCATGGCAGACCGAGGAGACGACGCCACCGCGCTCGTAGATCTCGCGGGTGATGCGCTGCAGGCCCTCGCTGTCGGGGAAGTCATACATCACCGCGTGACCGCCGGTGAAGTAGATCGCGTCGTACTCGGACGCGTCGATCTGGTCCGGGCTCGCCGTGTTCTCGAGCAGCGCCGTCTTCCCGGGGTCGGCGCGCCATGCCTTGGCGGTCTTGTCGTAGTTCGGGAACTTCAGCGCACGCGGCTCGAGAGGCACCGCGCCGCCGGCCGGGCTGACGAGCGTCTGCTCGTAGCCGTGCTCCTCGAAGACGTGCCAGGCATGCGTGAGCTCGGAGAGCCACAGGCCAGTGGTGTGGGAAGGGTCGTCGTAGTGGCCGACGTTCGTGACGACGTTGAGGACGCGCCTGGTCATGGCTGATCTTCCTTCATGCGGACCGGGATGGCGAGGTGACGGGCCGTCGTATCCGGAGCCAGTGGACTGTCAGCGGATGCCCAGGGCACGCAGCGTCTTGAATGCCCGGGTCAGGATCCGCGCCCACTGCTCGTGCTCGACCCCGCCGGGCGGGGCGAAGCCCTGGAGGCGCTGGTGGGCGACGGTCTGGGCTTCGGTGTACTTGAGCAGCCCGTCGGCGCCGTGACGGCGGCCGAGGCCCGAGTCGCCCATGCCGCCCATGGGAGCGTCGATGCTGCCCCAGGCGGCGGCGAACGCCTCGTTGACGTTGACGGTGCCGGCGTGCAGCCGTCCCGCGACCTTACGGGCCTCGGTGCCGTTGCGGCCCCAGACGCTCGCGTTGAGGCCGTACGGCGTGGCGTTGGCCATTGCCACCGCCTCGTCGACCGACCGGCAGCGGTAGATCGACACCACGGGGCCGAACGTCTCGTGGTCGAACAGCGTCATCTCCGGGGTCACATCGGCCAGGATCGTCGGCTCGTAGAACAGTGGTCCGAGGTCGGGCCGGGCCTTGCCTCCGGCCAGCACGGTCGCGCCTTTCGACGCCGCGTCGTCGACGTGCGAGCTGACGGTCTCAAGCTGCGAGGGGGTGGTCAGCGAGCCCATGTCCACCGAGAAGTCGTAGGCCGCACCCAGGCGCATGGCCCGGACGCGTTCGACGAACGCGGTGACGAACGCGTCGTGGATCTCATCGGCGACGTAGAGCCGCTCGATGGACACGCACAGCTGCCCGGCCGAGGGGAAGCAGGCGGCGACCGCGCCGGCGGCGGCCTTCTCGATGTCGGCGTCGGCGAGGACGACCATGGCGTTCTTGCCGCCGAGCTCCAGGGACGCGCCGATCAGCCGCTCACCCGCGTTGCGCGCGATCTGGCGCCCGCTGGCGGTGGAGCCGGTGAACATCATGTAGTCCCCGCCGGCCATGAGCGCGTCTCCGATGGAGCTGCCACGGCCGACCACCATCTGCCAGACGTCGGTCGGCAGGCCGGCCTCGCGCATCAGGGCCAGAGCCCACAGCGCGGTCAGGGCGGTCTGGGTGTCGGGCTTCTGTACGACGGCGTTGCCGGCCATCAGGGCCGGGATGGCGTCGCCGGCGGCCATGCTGAGCGGGTAGTTCCAGGGCGAGATGACGGTGACGACGCCCTTGGGGTGGTGCAGTTCGGTGGTGTGGGTCAGCACCGGGATCGCGCCCTTGCGGCGCTTCGGTGAGAGCAGCCGATGTGCGCTGCGCGCGTAATAGCGGGCGGTGATCGCGATGTCGCTGACCTCGAGGAACGCGTCGCGACGGGTCTTGCCGCTCTCGGCCTGCATCAGGTCGAGGGCTTCCTCCTGCCGCTGGAGGACGAGGTCGTGGAAGCGCAGCATGATGCGCTTGCGGTCGGCCACTGGGGTGGCCGCCCAGTCGGCCTGGGCAGCGCGTGCCCGGGCGAAGGCCTCCTCGACGTCGTCGGGGGTGGAGACCGGCAGGTCCGCGAGCGGTGCGCCGGTGTACGGCGAGGTAGTGGCGACCCGCTGGGCTCGGGCGCCGGCGGCCACCAGGGTGGCCAGGCGGGTGACCCGGGACGGTGTCAGCCATGCCGGGAGGGCGGCCTCGGCGGGGGCGGTGTCCGTGGTGGTCATCGCGGTCTCAGCTCCGGTTCTGGATGGAGGTGGGCACGGGCATGTGCAGCGCCAGCTGGCCCTCGGTGGTGACGTCGAGCTGGATCGAGCGGACCGGCTTCAGTGAGCGCAGGTCGTCGCTCATCCGGCCCTCACCGAGCTGCAGGTCCAGGCCGCGGGGGAACCGCGTGGTTCCCGAGGAGAGCATGTTGATCTGGCTGGTCGTGGAGTGCCAGGCACCGTCGATCGTGGTGTAGGAGGTCAGAGTCGAGACGTGTTCGCCGGTGGGCCGGGCGGTCTGCTTCGGGGTGGGCGCCGACAGGGCGAGGTCAAGGCCGCCCTGGTCGTTGGCGACCCTGGTGGAGGTGCGCGCGGTGTCGATGTCGACGTCGAGCTCGGTGACCCACTTGGGGAACCCATAGCCGTCGTGGCCGCGCACCTGCGCGATCTCGGTGTTGACCGGGAGCGAGAGGACGTAGGAGTGCAGGGAGTCGTTCTTGAGCCCGGTGACCAGGTCGAGCAGGCCCAGCCCACCGTGCCGCGCCGGCTTCACGGCGATGCCGACCGCGGCCTCGGTGTAGAAGTCGATGTCGCAGACGTCGTACCGAAAGGCCATCACGGAGACGATCCCGAGCCCCGGGGCGATCTCGAGCGGGTCCAGCTCCCGGGGCAGGCGGGCCCGGATCGTCTTGGTCGGCGCGAGCATCGTGAGCCGGGTCGTGGAGATGCGGTAGTAGAAGTTCGGCGTCAGCGTGGGCCCGATGAGGGAGTCCACGCGGTTCTTCGGCATCCGGCGGAAGAAGTCGACGCTGCTGACCCGCGGGTCCCGCTCGACCTCGTCGAGGTCGGTGTCCATGCGGAACCGGTCATAGAGGCCGCCTTCAGGGACGGTGACGAGACGCCCTCCGAGATCGACCTCTACGGTCCGGTCGGTCAGCTTGCCGGTCGGTGTCATGGACTCTCTCCTCCGATGTGAGCGGTGCTAACACCGAGGATTGCACGGCATGTGAGCACCGTCAACAATGGATGATGTGAGTCGCGCGACGGGCGGGCAGCACACGTCAGGAGCCGACCGACGTGATGGCGAGGAAGGCGTTGCGCACCCGGTCGGCGACCTCCTCGCCCGACGCGGCCTGCAGCTTGCCGTCGAGATACAGGCAGGCCAGCCCGTGGGCCAGCCCCCAGCCGGCCGACGCCAGGGCCGAGGCGTCCGCGTCGGGGAAGAGGCGATGGAGTGCGTCGGCCAGCAGCTGGTGCAGGGCGCCGGCGGCCTTGATCCGCTCGTCGTCGGCGTCATCGCACGGCTTGCCGAACATCACGCGGAACAGAGCCGGGCGCCGCAGTGCGAAGGCGACGTAGGTGGCAGCGAACTCGGCCAGGTCCGGGAGCGAGGCGGGCAGGTCGCGCCCGCCGCCCAGGTCGGCCAGCAGGTCCCGGAAACCCTCGACGGCCAGTGCGGACTCCAGGGCGTCGCGGTCCTTGAAGTGGCGATACGGCGCGGTCGGCGACACGCCGGCCTGGCGCGCGACGGCGCGCAGCGAGAAGGGCTCGCCACCCTCCAGCATCTCCATCGCGGTCGACAGCAGTGCCGCCCGCAGGTCGCCGTGGTGGTAGCCGCTCTTCTCTTCTGATGTTGACATTGCTTACTTCGCCCTCCTATGCTTTGTTAGCACTGTAAACATAGTGTACGTCCGCCGGAACCGAGCCCTGTGGGAATGGGCCCGCATGGCGCTCAACGGCCGACCGACGTACGCGGTCGACCAGCCGATCACCACACCGGCCCTCGTCATCAGCCTGGGCGACGACACGCTGTCGCCGGTCGGGGCAGTCGACGACCTCGCTCATCGCCTCTTCTCGTGCACCTCGGTGGCACGCTGGCACCACACCCGCGACCAGGTGTCCGAAGGCTCGGCCAACGACCACATCGGCTGGGTCCGCACCCCGGCCGCGGTGGTCGACCGCATCCGTGGTGGCACGACGCCGCTCGCAGCTGGGCTGTCGTCGGCACCTGCACCATCCACCTCAAGGAGACCCCATGCAGACCGTTCTCGGCGCCGGCGGGCCGATCGCCGACGAGCTCGTGAACGAGCTTCACCGCAACCACACCAAGGACATCCGCCTCGTCAGCCGCAAGCCGTCGAGGGTGAACGACACCGACGAGCTCGTGGCCGCAGACCTCACCGACGCCGACGCCACCAGCCGTGCTGTCGCGGGCAGCGACACCGCCTACCTCACCGTCGGCCTGCCCTTGGACTCGGAGCTGTGGGAGCGACAGTTCCCCGTCATGATGCGCAACGTCATCGACGCCTGCGCCGAACATGGCGCGAAGCTCGTTTTCTTCGACAACACCTACATGTATCCCGGAACATCGACGCCCCAGACCGAGTCGACAGCATTCGCGCCGGGCGGACGCAAGGGACGGGTCCGCGCACAGATCGCCACCGCGCTGCTCGAGGCCATGCGGGCCGGCCGCGTCGAAGCGCTGATCGGCCGAGCGCCCGAGTTCTACGGTCCCGGCCGGACGAAGAGCTACACGAACTCGTTGGTGTTCGACCGGATCAAGGCGGGCAAGCGGCCGTTCGTCCCGGTCGACGCCCATGCCAAGCGGTCCCTGATCTGGACCCCCGACGCGAGCCGCGCTCTCGCCCTGCTCGGCAACACCCCGGATGCCTACGGCCAGACGTGGCACCTGCCGGTCGACCCGGACCGGCAGTCCTACGCCCAGCTCATCGAAATCGCCGGCGAGGTCACCGGCCGAAAGATCGGCTACACGGTGCTGCCGATGCCCGCCTTTGGCCTCGGGCGCCGCTTCGTCAAGCCGCTCGACGAGATGTACGAACTGCTCGTCCGCTACCGCGACGACAACATCTTCGACAGCTCAAAGTTCGCGGCCCGCTTTCCCGAATTCCAGGTCACGAGCTATCGGGAGGGAGTGGAGCGGATCCTCGCCGGCTGACCCGCCGACAGGTCCTCCCGTCGGCCGGCTCGTGCCGCGATGCCGAAACGGCTCCGGTACTCCGACGGCGTGACGCCCGTGGCGCGCTGGAAGAGCCGATGGAAATTCGATACGTCCAAGTAGCCGACGCCGCGGGAGATCTGGGCGACCGGCTCGTTGGTCAGCTCAAGCAACTCACGTGCCTTCGGGATGCGCGCCGCCTGGATGTATTCCGTCGCTGTCAGGCCCGTAGCCTCCTTTTACCGCCGCTGGAAGGTGCGCGGGTGCATGGCCGCGAGCTGCGCGAGCTGCTAGACGGAGTGAGGCTCGTGGCGGCAGGCGTGCAGCTGCGCCTGCACCGCGCGGATGTTGCTGTCACCGTGCTGGAGCCGGGGCGTGAACTCCCGGTAGAGGGACCGCCGTCGGCGCGGCGGGTCGGCGAGGACGAAGCGTGCCGTTTGCAGCATGACGGTGGGACCGAGCATCCGGTCCACGAGGGTGAGGCCCAGGTCGACCCACGCCAGGATCCCCGAGGCAGTCACGATGTCGACGTCGTCGATCACCATGCGCGAGGCGTCGACCCGAACCAGTATGTGCCGGAGTAATGCTTCTGCCCTTTGTGCCAGTGAAAGGTTCACCATGGAGCAGCAGCCCCCAATGCGTCGACCGAGATTCGGCCCGCGGTCGGTCCTCGAGGAGCTGTCCGTTCGTCTGACGAGCGCTGACTGTCACAGCGGGATTACCCCGGGTGCATTCTCCGCGCGGTTTCCCGCGCCTGGTGCCGGTGGCGAGATGTGTGGAGGCGGTGGCTGGGACCCCGGCGAGGCCACTGACGACACGCAGATGGCCGTCCTTGTCGCAGAGTCGCTGTTGGAGCGGGGCGGGCTGGATTGGCCGGACATCTTCGCCCGCTTGCACGCGCCGGTAGCCCCAGGTCGGGTCCTCGCGTACCAGGAGCAGGACCAGCAGGCGGATCGAGCGGCTGGTGCGCGGCCGCTCGACACGTTTTGGCTGGGACTCCTCGGCGTGCCGGCGTCGTGTCAGGTCCCGGTGCCAGCGCAGCACGGTGTCGGGTCGGACCAGCAGCTGCCACGGCCCGTACTCCGACGGCAAATCCCGCCACGGAGCACCAGTCTGGGCAACCCGCCCGCGGATCCCGTCGATCAGCCTCCTCCGCCCCACCCTCGGCCTGCCCCGCATCGTGACCGGCAGCATTGGCTCCAGTGCGGCCCACTGATCCTCAGTAAGGTCCCCTCGCCCCATGCCGTGATCATCACGGCGCAGGGCGAACCACGAAGCCCACTTCTAAAACACGGCCGGCCCTGGTCGACGTCCGCGCGGGACTGTCCCAGCTTCAGGTCGTCGATCCAGACGTGGGAGTTGACGCCGTTGATGCCGGTGCCGTACGTGCCCCACCTGGGGTTGTTGCCCATGTCGTCCCAGGTACGGACGCCGGTCTTGCCGACGACCTTGGTTCCGTCCATCCACACCTCGAACGAGCCTGTGTTGTCCGAGCGGGTGGTGATGCCCAGCTCGAGCTTGTGCCAGCTGCCGGCCGTCCAGG
>NZ_JBIVFF010000030.1:0-28303 GCF_044748025.1 Streptomyces sp. NPDC090032
TTTTCTTTTTTTTCCCTTGTTTTCCTTTCCCTATACCGTGGGGCCCCGGGGGTGGGGGGGGGCGCCCCCCCCCCCCCCCCCCCCCCCGCGCGGGGGGGGGGGGGGGGGGCCGGGGCCCCCCCGCCCCTCACTTCACTGCGTCAGCAGATCAGCTGCAACCGCTGGTCGAGCCGCAGCCCTCGCAGATGTAGCACGAGCCGGCGCGCTGCATCTTCGTGCCGCAGGAGAAGCACAGCGGAGCGTCCGCCTGGATACCCAGCTGCATCTCCACGAGCTCGGCGCTGGTGTGCGCCTGCTGCGGAGCGGGCGCCACGGCCTCGGCCTTGGGGGCCTCGACGACGGCCTTCAGGGACTCGGTCTGCCGCGGGGCGGACTGAGCCAGACCCTCGACGTCGACATCGTCCATGGACTGCTCGTACGAGCCCGTCTCCAGGTGACGCTGACGCTCCTCGGCCGAGTGGATGCCGAGCGCGGAGCGCGTCTCGAAGGGCAGGAAGTCGAGCGCCAGGCGGCGGAAGATGTAGTCGACGATCGACTGCGCCATCCGCACGTCCGGGTCGTCCGTCATGCCGGCCGGCTCGAAGCGCATGTTCGTGAACTTCGAGACGTACGTCTCCAGCGGGACGCCGTACTGCAGGCCTACGGAGACGGCGATCGAGAAGGCGTCCATCATGCCGGCGAGGGTGGAGCCCTGCTTCGACATCTTCAGGAAGACCTCGCCGAGACCGTCGTCCGGGTAGGAGTTGGCGGTCATGTAGCCCTCGGCGCCACCGACGGTGAAGGAGGTGGTGATCCCCGGGCGGCCCTTGGGCAGACGCTTGCGGACCGGACGGTACTCGACGACCTTCTCGACCGCGGTACGGATGGTGTCCTCGGCCTTGGCGGTGACCGCCTCCTTCTCCTTCTCCTTGGTCTTGGCGGAGAGGGGCTGGCCGACCTTGCAGTTGTCGCGGTAGATGGCGAGCGCCTTGACGCCCAGCTTCCACGCCTCGAAGTAGACCTCTTCGACGTCCTCGACCGAGGCGGTCTCGGGCAGGTTGACCGTCTTGGACAGCGCGCCGGAGATCCAGGGCTGGATGGCGGCCATCATGCGGACGTGGCCCATCGCGGAGATGGAGCGCTCACCCATGGCGCAGTCGAAGACCTCGTAGTGCTCGGTCTTCAGGCCGGGGGCGTCGATCACATTGCCGTGGTCGGCGATGTGGGCGACGATCGCCTCGATCTGCTCCTCCTGGTAACCCAGGCGGCGCAGGGCCTGCGGGACGGTGCCGTTGACGATCTGCATCGAGCCGCCGCCGACCAGCTTCTTGAACTTGACCAGGGCGAGGTCGGGCTCGAGGCCGGTGGTGTCGCAGGACATCGCGAGACCGATGGTGCCGGTCGGGGCGATGACCGAGGCCTGCGAGTTGCGGAAACCGTTCTTCTCGCCGAGGCGGACCACGTCCTGCCAGGCCTCCGTGGCGGCGGCCCAGATCGGCGCGTCCAGGTCGTCCATGCGGACGGCCTTGGTGTTCGCGTCGGCGTGCTGCTTCATGACCCGCTGGTGCGGCTCCGCGTTACGGGCGTAGCCGTCGTACGGGCCGACGACCGCGGCGAGCTCGGCCGAGCGCTTGTACGAGGTACCGGTCATCAGCGAGGTGATGGAGCCGGCCAGAGCGCGGCCGCCCGCGGAGTCGTACGCGTGGCCCGTGGCCATCAGCAGGGCGCCGAGGTTGGCGTAGCCGATGCCCAGCTGGCGGAAGGCGCGGGTGTTCTCGCCGATCTTCTGCGTCGGGAAGTCCGCGAAGCAGATCGAGATGTCCATCGCGGTGATGACCAGCTCGACGACCTTGGAGAAGCGCTCGACGTCGAAGGACTGGAGGCCCTTGCCGTCGTCCTTCAGGAACTTCATCAGGTTCAGCGACGCGAGGTTGCAGGACGTGTTGTCCAGGTGCATGTACTCGCTGCACGGGTTCGAGCCGTTGATCCGGCCGGACTCCGGGCAGGTGTGCCACTGGTTGATGGTGTCGTCGTACTGGATACCGGGGTCGGCACACGCCCACGCGGCCTCGGCCATCTTGCGGAAGAGCGACTTGGCGTCGACCTCCTCGATGACGTCACCGGTCATCCGGGCGCGCAGACCGAACTTGCCGCCGGTCTCCACGGCCTTCATGAACTCGTCGTTCACGCGGACCGAGTTGTTGGCGTTCTGGTACTGGACGGACGTGATGTCGTCGCCGCCCAGGTCCATGTCGAAGCCCGCGTCACGCAGCGCGCGGATCTTCTCCTCTTCCTTCACCTTGGTCTCGATGAAGTTCTCGATGTCGGGGTGGTCGACGTCGAGGATGACCATCTTGGCCGCGCGGCGCGTGGCGCCACCCGACTTGATCGTTCCTGCGGAGGCGTCGGCACCGCGCATGAAGGAGACGGGGCCGGAGGCGTTGCCGCCCGAGGACAGCAGCTCCTTGGAGGAACGGATCCGCGAGAGGTTCAGGCCGGCGCCGGAGCCGCCCTTGAAGATCATGCCCTCTTCCTTGTACCAGTCGAGGATCGACTCCATGGAGTCGTCGACGGCAAGGATGAAGCAGGCGGAGACCTGCTGGGGCTGCGGCGTACCGACGTTGAACCACACCGGAGAGTTGAAGCTGAAGATCTGGTGCAGGAGGGCGTACGCCAGCTCGTGCTCGAAGATCTCGGCGTCGGCGGGCGAGGAGAAGTAGTTGTAGTCCTCTCCGGCCTTCCGGTACGTCTTCACGATCCGGTCGATGAGCTGCCTGAGGCTCACCTCGCGCTGCGGGGTGCCGACCGCGCCGCGGAAGTACTTGCTGGTGACGATGTTGACCGCGTTCACCGACCAGAAGCCGGGGAACTCGACGCCACGCTGCTCGAAGTTGATCGAGCCGTCGCGCCAATTGGTCATGACGACGTCACGGCGCTCCCACTCCACCTCGTCGTACGGATGCACGCCGGGAGTCGTGTGGATGCGCTCGATACGCAGCCCCTTGTTGGCCTTGGCTCCCTTGGCGCGGGAACCTCGTGCCGGGCCACTCGCCGTCTCTGTCATGCCGCCTCCCTATACCGGGCTAAAACGCCCCGAAGTGCCTCGATCTTCCCGTGGCACGGTGTGTGTCTTGTATTGCGGACGCCGCTCTTGCCGCCCACAACAGGTCTGGATGGCCGCCGACCGGCCCCTGGGCCGTCAGTCGGCAGCGGTGGCGGGCACGGGGACTTCGACAGTCCCTCCGGGCCCGCAGTCACATGGTTCGCGCTCTCCGCCCGCGTCGCCCCGGCTCGCACCGGGCAGCTGTTCCCTCAGCTCCGCGATGGCCGAGTCGAAGTCCTCCAGCGAATTGAACGCCCGGTACACGGACGCGAAGCGCAGGTAGGCGACGAGGTCGAGTTCCTGAAGCGGGCCGAGTATGGCCAGACCCACGTCATGAGTGGTCAGCTCCGCACTGCCGGTGGCGCGCACCGCCTCCTCGACCCGCTGGCCGAGCTGGGCGAGGGCGTCCTCGGTGACGGGGCGACCCTGGCATGCCTTACGGACGCCGTTGATCACCTTCGTACGACTGAAGGGTTCGGTCACCCCGCTCCGCTTGACCACCATGAGCGAGCACGTCTCCACGGTCGTGAAACGACGGGAGCAGTCGGGGCACTGGCGGCGCCTGCGGATCGACGTCCCGTCGTCAGTGGTGCGACTGTCGACGACACGGCTGTCGGGGTGCCTGCAGAAGGGGCAGTGCATGGAACTCCAACCCTCCTTCACAGCACGACTCAATCCTCGGAAGGCCCTCCAGGCCCCGCGAAGCAGCCCCAAGCATAGGCGATGGCGGAGGCCTCGATGGACCGGGGACCACAACTTCTGGGCTACTGATGCAATCCAACCACTAGATCTGGGGTTTGGTCGCTAATTCGCCCCTACGCGTGTCGCTTTCACCTCACGAACACCGGGACGGGAGCGCGCCCATGACGGATGCACGCAGATCACGGGCGGCGGCACACGGAGAGGGGGCCGGTTCCGGGCTGGCGGACCACCGGATGGCACACTGGGAGCCCCACGGAGTGGGTCACGACCTCGGCGGTGAAGCGTACCGTAATCAACCGAATTGCCACTCCGGCGAAGCGCAAGGCATACACCCAGGCACATGATCACGACAAGCAATCTGCGATTTTTCACTCGAACGTGTGTTTGGCGCAACCTTTCGAAAGCAACTACCGTTGGCTAGCTAGGGAGAACATCTCGAGAGGGGCCGACAGACGTGACCACCACCGCAGACAGCGCCACCATCACTGCCCAGGACCGTTCCCAGGGCCGACTCGAGCCGGTGCATGCCATGAATGACGCATCCATGAGCCCGGAGGGGCCGAAGCCTGCGCGCTCCCTGCCGGGCCGACCTCCTGGGATCCGCGCCGACAGCTCGGGTCTGACGGACAGGCAGCGCCGCGTCATCGAGGTGATCAGGGACTCCGTGCAGCGGCGTGGTTACCCGCCGTCGATGCGGGAGATCGGCCAGGCGGTGGGCCTGTCGAGCACGTCGTCGGTCGCGCACCAGCTGATGGCCCTCGAGCGCAAGGGCTTCCTGCGCCGGGACCCGCACCGCCCCCGCGCCTACGAGGTCCGGGGCTCCGACCAGCCGAGCGCGCAGCCCACGGACACCGCGGGCAAGCCGGCCGCGTCGTACGTCCCGCTCGTCGGCCGCATCGCCGCCGGTGGCCCGATCCTCGCCGAAGAGTCCGTCGAGGACGTGTTCCCCCTCCCCCGGCAGCTGGTCGGTGACGGCGAGCTGTTCGTTTTGAAGGTCGTCGGCGACTCGATGATCGAGGCCGCGATCTGCGACGGGGACTGGGTCACGGTCCGCCGCCAGCCGGTCGCGGAGAACGGTGACATCGTCGCCGCGATGCTCGAGGGCGAGGCCACCGTCAAGCGGTTCAAGCGCGAGGACGGCCATGTGTGGCTGCTCCCGCACAACTCCGCGTACCAGCCGATCCCCGGCGACGAGGCGACGATCCTCGGCAAGGTGGTGGCAGTTCTGCGGCGGGTGTGACACCGCGCCCCTGACCGGACCCCGGAACCAACTGCGCCGGTTCCGGGGTCCTGCTGTGTCCTGGCCGCCCTGCTGTCCTGGCCCTGCCGAGTGTCGGGGTCCTGCCGTGTCCGCGGCGAGCTGCATCGCGGAGCCCCGCGGTATCCGGGGCTCCGCGTGCGCGTGCGAGCGGTCTGCGCGGCTACGCGCTCTCTCCGGCTTCTGCGGTCGCCTTCGCGTCGATCGCCGCCAGCGACCGCCGCACCTGATTCCGGTCCGTCGTGTACCAGAAGTCCGGCATCGAGGCCCGCAGATAGCTGCCGTACCGGGCCGTCGCCAACCGCGGGTCCAGGACCGCCACGACGCCACGGTCCCCCGTCGCCCGTACGAGACGGCCGGCGCCCTGGGCCATCAGCAGGGCTGCGTGCGTCGCCGCCACGGCCATGAAGCCATTGCCGCCTGCATCCTCGACGGCCTTCTGGCGCGCGCTCATCAGCGGGTCGTCCGGCCGCGGGAACGGGATCTTGTCCATGACCACGAGCTGGCAGCCGGCACCCGGGACATCCACTCCCTGCCACAGGGAGAGCGTGCCGAACAGGCACGTCTTCGGGTCGGCCGCGAACCCCTTGATCAGCTCACCGAGCGTCTCCTCGCCCTGAAGCAGGATGGGGAACTCCGGAAGGCGGGTCCGCAGCTCCTCCGCCGCGGCCTGTGCGGCGCGCATCGAGGAGAAGAGCCCCAGCGTCCGGCCACCGGCTGCCTGCATCAGCTCGGCCAGCTCGTCCATCATGTCGCTACGGGTGCCCTCGCGCGCGGGGCGTGCCAGGTGCTTGGCGACGTAGAGAATGCCCTGCTTGCGGTAGTCGAACGGCGATCCGACGTCGAGGCCCCGCCACTGCGGGAGGCCCTCGCCCTCCTGGCCCTCGGGGGCCAGGCCCAGCGAGGCACCCACCCCGTTGAAATCGCCGCCCAGCTTGAGTGTCGCCGAGGTCAGGACGACGGACCGGTCCGTGAAGAGCTTCTCCCGCAGCAGGCCCGACACCGACATGGGGGCCACCCTGAGGGACGCGCCGAAGCGGTCGTGCCGCTCGTACCAGACGACGTCGTATTCGGAGCCGTTCGTGATGCGCTCGGCCACGTCGTGAATGCTCTCCACGGAGGCCAGGGCCTGCTTGCGCACCGCGTCCTCGTCCTGGACCGATTTGTCGCGCGTGGTGCCCAGGGCCGAGATGACGGTCCTGGAGGCGTCCCGCAGCGCCATCAGCGCGTAGCCGAGGTCCTCCGGGATCTCTTCCAGACGGCCGGGCAGCGCCAGCTCCATGAGCCGCTCGAAGCCCTCGGCGGCGGTCTGGAGCTGATCGGCCGCCTTCTCGTTGACCAGCTTGGCGGATCGGCGCACCGCGCGGTTCACCTGCCCCGGGGTGAGCTCGCCCGTCGCCACACCCGTGACCCGGGAGACCAGCTCGTGCGCCTCGTCCACGATCAGTACCTCGTGGGACGGCAGGACAGGCGCCCCTTCGATGGCGTCGATCGCCAGGAGCGCGTGATTCGTGACGATCACATCGGCGAGCTTGGCCCGCTCGCGGGCCGCCTCGGCGAAGCACTCCTGCCCGTACGCGCACTTGGTGGCGCCCAGGCACTCCCTGGAAGAGACCGACACCTGGGACCAGGCCCGGTCCGACACTCCGGGGGTCAGATCGTCCCGGTCGCCCGTCTCCGTCTCGTCGGCCCAGTCCCGCATCCGCAGCAGGTCCTGGCCGAGCTTGCTGGTCGGAGCGGCCGCCTCGAACTGGTCGAAGAGGCCCTCCTCCTCGTCCTGCGGCGCTCCCTCGTGGAGGCGGTGCAGACACAGATAGTTCGACCGGCCCTTGAGCATGGCGAACTGGGGGCGCCGGCGCAGCAGGGGGTGCAGCGCGTCGACCGTGCGCGGCAGGTCCCGCTCGACGAGCTGGCGCTGGAGGGCCAGCGTGGCCGTCGCGACCACGACCCGCTCCCCGTGCGCAAGGGCAGGCACCAGGTAGCCGAGGGACTTACCGGTACCCGTGCCTGCCTGTGCGAGCAGGTGGGAACCGCCGTCGATCGCCTCGGCTACGGTCTCGGCCATGGCCACCTGGCCAGGGCGTTCCGTACCGCCGACAGCGGCGACGGCGGCGTGCAGGAGTTCAGGGAGGGAGGGCTTCGTCATAGCTCGACCACCCTACGGGGCACCACTGACAATCCCGCGATCAAGGCTGGTGCAGAGGGTTGGGCACGGTGCCGTGCACGGCGGCATGGGGGCGCTGGGGCCGGTCGCGGTAACCGTCCAGGTGCAGTCGGTTGCGATTGAGGCAGAGCCGCTCGATACGAGGGGTGAGGAGGTCGAACATCTCGTACCGCTCCTTGAGCTCGGGGAAGCGCGCTTGATACCGCACGATCTCTCCGCGCACCAGGGACCAGAACTTCTCTTCCGTGACCCCCAGTTGCTCCTCGCACAGGGGCGCCAGATACCGGAAGACACCGACGAAGAGCCCCGAGTGGATGAACTGGGTCAGGAAGTCGGGCGGCTCGGTGAGCAGGATCTCGCGTACGTCCTGCGGCATGCCCTCGTGTTCGGGCAGCGGCTCGGCGCTCACGTTCACGTCGTCGACGAAGTCCTTCACCGCGAGCCGCACCGGCACGTCGTGGTCGTCGAAGACGACGATGGCGTTCTCTCCGTGCGGGGAGAAAACGGTGCCGTAGCGGTAGAGGAAGTGCAGAAGCGGGGGCAGCAGGGCCGCGAAGAGCCGGCGCAGCCACACCTCGGGGGTCAGGCCCGATCGGGCGACGAGCTCCGCGGTGAATGCCCGGCCGTGCGGGTCCGCGTGGAGCAGCGAGGCCAGCGTGCGGGCCCGCTCGCCGGGGGCGAGATACCGGGAGACCGGTTCGCGCCAGATGGCGCCCAGCAACTCCTTGTATTGATACGGGACTTCTTCGAGGCCGTCGTACGCAGGGTGCTCGACGGCGACGGAAGCCACCTCTCCAAGGAGGATGACTCCGCAATCGTCCTTCAAGAAGGGATCGGTTTCGCGGAGGGAGTGCATCCACGCGGTCACCGACGGTGCCGCGAGAGTGCGCTCTGTGGGCAGGCCGCGCCAGACGAGGGTGTTGAGCACGGAGAGCGGCAGCTTCACCGTGTGGCGGTCAGGGCGCGAGATGTTGAGGAACGTCCGGATGGACTGCTGGGGCAGGCGCACGTCGCCGTCGGTGGGGAGCGGCACGATGGCGTCCTCCGCGACGGGGCCGGCGAAGAGCGGCAGCACGATGTTGCTCCACTGCCACGGGTGTACCGGTAGGTACAGGTAGGCCTGGGGGTCCAGGCCACGCTTCCGAAGGGCCTCGGCGAAGGAGTCCCGCACCGCCGGGGAGAGCTCACGATCGTAGAGCCGTTGGGCTGTCGCCAGGTCGGCGACGCCTCTGTAGGCGGCGATCCGTGTGTGGACGGCGATCCACGGGAGCGTCCCGGGGATACGGGCCTCGGGGGCCCAGCGTGCTGTGTCGGTCGCCGAGAAGCCCATGCGGCCCTTGTTGAGGACGAGCCAGGGGTGGCCCGTCTGGTGGCCTTCCAGCTCGGCGTATCCGAGTTCGGCGAGCTGGGCCGCGGAGAGCGCGGTGTGGTCGAGACGGGCGT
This sequence comes from Streptomyces sp. NPDC090032, assembly GCF_044748025.1. Classification (NCBI taxonomy): domain Bacteria; kingdom Bacillati; phylum Actinomycetota; class Actinomycetes; order Kitasatosporales; family Streptomycetaceae; genus Streptomyces; species Streptomyces sp. NPDC090032. The sequence continues at coordinate 8,650 of NZ_JBIVFF010000030.1, forward strand.
CGGCGGCGAGGGTGACGGTGAGCTCGCGGATGAGATGCCCGAGCGTGGCGCCGTCGAGGCCGAGGACGTGCTTGGCGCGGAGGAGGAAGGCGAGGGGGTCGGTGAAGGGTTCCGGCGGGTTCGTTCGGTTCGTTCCGGTGATTGACGGATCGGGCTCCGCGACGTCCGCGTCCATATCCGTCTGCGCGGGACGGCCCCCGATCCATTGGATGCTGCCCGGATCCACGAGCCAGCTGCCGTACGCGGCCCGGCGGGCCCTGAACTGGAACGCGCTGCCGGACGGCGTGTGGGCGCCCTCGACGGACAAGCTGTAGAGGTCCGTACGTAACGGCCCCGGTCCCGGCCCTTGTCCCCGCTCGGGTCGCGGCTCCGGCTCACGTTTCGGTTCGATGATCTCCTCGTACGCGAACTCCCCGATCATCTTCGCCAGCAGCCGGGCTGCGGCGCGCTCCCAGGTCTCGGAGGTCAGCTCCGCCGGGTCGTACAGAGCGGAGGACGCCACGGAAGTCCGGGGCTCGGACGGATTCGGCACGGGGACTCCTCGGGAGGGAACCGGATCGAGGTGAGCGGTGTACTAAGAGTGACGGGCTCACAGCAGAGCGCGCAGGGCCCGGTCTCGGATCATGAGTGCGGCGCGCTTGTCGGGGAGGTCCACCTCGGCGGAGAAGCGGAAACCAGCACTCAAGAAGGCTGATACGGAAGGGGTGTTGCGAAGGTCCGGCTCTGCGATGACACGAGCGCAGGGCGGACGATGGTCGAGTACGAGGCCGGCGACGGCCCGGAGCAGGCCTGTGCCAAGCCCTCGGCCGCGATTGGCGACACCGCCGATGAGGAGGTGAACACCGGTGTCGTGCGGGCGTGCGGGGTAGTGGCGGGCCAGTGGGTCGAGGTCGGCGCGGTAGATCTCCCAGTAGCTCATCGGGGTGCCGTCCAGCACGCCGAGGCAGGGGACGCTGCGCCCGTCGCCGTCCAGTTGGGGACGGAGATGGTTCTCCGTGACGGTCTCCGGGCCCTCGAGTTCCCAGAAAGCGGCTACGGCCGGGTCGTTCATCCAGCGACTGATCAGCGGCAGATCGCGTGCGATGCGGACGGGAACCAGCTGGAAGACGCCGGAAATTGTGGTGATCGGTCCCCACGCACCGACGTTGTCGAGCAGGTCGTCGTCCGCCAGGGCCGTCGAGGTGCCGTCCGGTCCGTACGCCCTTGTTCCGTCACTTGCGTGCCCAGACGCGGCGGAGCCCGCACCGGTCCCCAGCCCCGCGCTGCAGTTGGCCTGTCCGCCGGCTCCACCCTGCCCGGCGATCAGGTCGATGAGTTCGTCGGGCAGACGCAGGTCCAGGGTGTCGGCGACGTCCGCGTCGGCGCTGGGATCGGAGCCGGGGAGCTCGTCGACCTGATCGCCGGGGCCTGGGTCGGTGACCTCGTCGGTGACGGCATCGGTCAGGGCGGAAGCGGGGGTGCCTTCGGCGTCGGTGCGCGCGTCGGTGGATGACACGGCGACGTTCCTCTCAGGGGATGGGGTGGGGCATGTTCCTCAGGAATGAAGGGGGTTGGCGATGGTGACGTAGACGGACTGGGTGTCGACGGGTCCGACGAGTTCGTCGAGTCCGTGCAGGCGGGTGAGGAGGTTGGCCTTGCAGCGCAGGGCCGGGGAGTCGAGGAGGTATGCGGGCAGTGGGGTGCGGAGCTTGTCGGGGCCTGACGCGACATCGGCGAGGAAGCCTCGGAAGGCAGCGAGCAACAGCCGCTCGTCTGCCAGCTGTTGAGAGCCGAAGGCGCCGATGAGACCGAAGATGTTGTTGATCCCGAGGTAGTAGGCGAACCTCTCGTCGGTGACGTCGTCGGTGACGAAGGTGTCGCTGTGGCTGCCGATGCCGGGCAGCCGGCTGTCCAGCTCGTCGCGGCGGGACTCGCGGAAGTAGTAGCCCTGGTTGTCGCGGTAGCGGCCGCCGATGGGCCAGCCTTCGGGGTCGAGCAGCAGCAGCGTGTTCTGCTGGTGAGCCTCCAGGGCTACGCCGGCGGTGCTGTCGAGCCAGAGCACGGGGCGGACGACGTGTTCGAGGTAGCGCAGGAACCACTCGGCGGCGACGGCGCCGAGGGGGCGGCCGGTGCGGCCGGCGAGGCGAGTGATGGTCTCGGCGAGTCGGGAGCGCATGAGATGGCGGTCCCGTTGTCCGTGGGGCACGGCCGGGGGCCTGGGCGACACGAAGCCGGCGATGCAGGCCGCGTCGTCTCCGGGTGCGAACGGGTTGTTCCGGATCATCACGTCCAGGCCGGGCACCGGTTCGCCGTCCGGGCCGTTCACGGCGAGCCAGGCCGGGTCGCGAACGATGTCGAATCCGGGGTGGGCGGCCTGCCACTGCTCGAAGAGGCCCGTACGCAGCAGTCGGTGGACCTCGACTCCACGGTGGAGTTCCTTACGGAGGTTCTCCCGACGGGAGTTGGTGATGCGCAGGCCGAGCGAGAGCTTCAGCATGGCCGATGCGTCGGACCGGTAGAGGGTACGGACAGAGGAGGTGGGGTACCAGGGGGCGCCGTGAGGGCCGAGGTCACGCAGAAGGCCGGCGTCGAGAAGGGCCGCCGTCCGGGGGCGGTGCTTGAGCTCGCGGACCTGCCAGGGATGCAGGGGCAGCGCGGCGTGGCCATCGGGCAGGGGCAGCTCCGTCCCGGCGAGTTGGAGGGTGAGCTGGTCCGCGGGGAGGGGACGGCCCCGCTGGGTCCAGGCCGAGTCCATCGCGAGTACCGAGCGGTTCACCGCCATCCAGTGCAGGGGGAAGGATCCCTGCAGCTCAGGTGAATAGAGCTGGGATTCGGCCTCGGACAGGCCCTCGCGGCTCTTCGGGGTCGGGTGCAGGGGGTGGCCGAGCAGGAGTGACTGTTCGGCGGCCAGGAAGAGGTCGGTCGTGTCGCGGGGGTTGCTGCGGCGGTGAGCGATGAAGTCGGCGGTGCGGCGCACCGAGTCGGCGACGCGTCCCACCAGATCGGCTCCGTCGCCGGAGGAGGTGAGGTGGGAAGGCCCGGAGGTGGCCGAGTGGGAGAGCTCGGGGCGTGTGGCCCCGGAGGGCTCCGAGGCGGTCGGCTTGGGCGCCGGGACGCTCGGGTTCGGCGCCGAGACGGTCGCGGGCCACGGCGCGAAGAAGGCGTCCGGCGTGCCCACCGACCCCGGGACCGAGCCTTCCCGCGGGCCGGCATCGGCACGGCCCCGCACCGGGGCTTCGCCACAGCCCACGACCCTGGCGGCGCTTCCCGGGCCGGATGCCTCGCGGCTCAGGAGGGCGGCGACCGTGACGGCGTCGACGCGCGGGGCGTCGAGCGGACCGTCCTGAAGATGGGGCATACCGAGCCGGTGCCAGCCGGTTGCGGACCAGTAGTGGACGGGGATGAGGAGGGCGGTGCCACTTGCGGGCAGAGGGATGCGCAGAGTGCCGTGTGGGGGTTCGGCCAGATCGTTCTCCCGCACCCAGCAGCGGAGCAGGCTCTCGACGGCCGCGGCCTGGGCCGCGGTGCCGGGGTCGGGATGCTCCAGCAGGTCGGCGGTGGAGCCGTGCGGATGCTCGGTCTCCTGGCTGCCGTCCTTCTGCCGGGGGACCGTCCCGCGTTCCGGCGCAAGCTGGGGCTGCGTGTCGCAGGCTCCGCTCGACTGGGGGCGGTGTCGGTCGTCGGGTGCGGGAGTGGCGTTCAACGGGGCTTCCTTGTGGGGTAGTTGACTCCGTGATGCGGCGGTCCGGACTGTCCGGTGTTCCGCTCCTGTCCGTGGTGGTCCGTGTTGTGGTGGCCCTGGCCTGGTGGGTTCGGGGTCTCAGGCCGGGGCCGGTCCCGGCCGGGCTAGCCGCGATGGGTGTGGGCGGCTTCGGCCAGGGCGTCGGCGAGACGCTCGACGACCGCGGCAGCCTGTTCGTCGGTGATCGTGAGGGGCGGCAGGAGGCGTACGACGCTCGAGTGGCGGCCGCCGAGCTCGACGATGAGTCCGCGGCGGAGACACTCGCGCTGCACGGACGCGGCCAGTGCGGGCGCGGGAGGGCAGGGGCTCGCGTCGCGTGCCACGGATCGGCCCGGGTCCTGGGTGGCGCCCGCGTCGACCAGTTCGACGCCGATCATCAGGCCGCGGCCTCGTACGTCCCCGACACAGGGGTGTTCGGCGGCGAGGCCCTGGAGCTGGCCCACCATGCGGGCGCCCAGGAGGGCGGCCCGTTCGGCGAGACGGTTCTCTCTGACGTAGGCGAGGGTCGCGGCGCCGGCGGCCATGGCGAGCTGGTTCCCGCGGAACGTGCCGGCGTGGGCCCCGGGTTGCCAGACATCGAGGTCGTCCCGGTAGACGACGACGGCCAGGGGGAGGCTGCCGCCGATCGCCTTGGACAGGACCATGACGTCGGGCACCACGCCGCTGTGTTCGACGGCCCAGAAGGCGCCGGTCCTGCCCACGCCGGTCTGGACCTCGTCGGCGATCAGCGGGATGGAGCGGGCCGCGGTGAGTGCGCGCATCCGGCGCATCCAGGCGTCGGGCGCGGGGATCACTCCGCCTTCCCCCTGGACGGGTTCGAGGATCATGCCGGCGGGGTGTGGCACTCCGGACTTCGGGTCGTCGATGAGGGATTCGGTCCACCGCGCGGAGAGTTCGGCGCCGCGCTCGCCGCCGACGCCGAAGGGACAGCGGTAGTCCTGCGGGTAGGGCAGCCGAGCGACTCTGACGTCCTGCGCCCCGCCGGACGCCTCGAGCGCCCCCGCGGTCATCCCGTGATACGCGCCGGTGAAGGCGAGCATTCCGGTGCGGCCGGTTGCCGTGCGGACGAGTTTCAGGGCGGCCTCCACCGCATCGGTGCCGGCCGGTCCGCAGAACTGGATCCTGGCGCGCTCGGCGAGCCCGGCGGGCAGCGTGCGGAAGAGCTCCGTCGTGAAAGCGTCCTTCACGGGGGTGGCCAGGTCGAGGACATGCAGGGGGGCGCCGGAGTCGAGTACGCGTCTGATCGCTTCGAGTACGACGGGGTGGTTGTGGCCGAGGGCCAGGGTGCCCGCGCCGGAGAGGCAGTCGAGGTACCGGCGTCCGTCGGCTCCCTCGATCGTCAGGCCGCGTGCCCGCACGGGCACGATCGGCAGGGCGCGCGCGTAGGTGCGGGCCGCCGACTCCCGTGCGGACTGTCGCCGCAGGATCCCCTCTTGGGCAGCGCCCTCACGGGCGGCATCCCCCTCATACCCTGCGGACACCGCCGCGGGCGCAGGTTCGGTGACGGCCACGACTGATGGTCCTCCCCTGGATCTCGCTGGATCCGGTCGAATTCTCCGAGTGCGGGGATCAGTTGACGCAACTGCGTCCGGGGCCGAACCCCAAGGACCGAGCGGCAACGGTGAATCCCCCTTACGTACCAACGACGGTGGCTGCGCCGGATCACGGGTCGGCGGAAAATCCTTGTCCTGCCGAAGATCCCTGCCGTGACGGAACCGTTGCCGTTCCGTAGGTAGTCACCCACAGCGCGCGCATAGGGTGGGTTGCCGTTCGACGGCGGGCACAGGGCTCGGTCGCGGGGCGAGGCACATCAAGTGCCGAGCGTGGCGCGACCGGTTCACGACCGCCGACGGCCGGCACTGCACAGTTCTCGAAGCCCAGGGGGATTCACGACATGCGACCCATACGTCCGCTCTTGACCGTTCAGCGCGGGAGGAGCGCGCGCCGCAGAACCTCCCCCGTGGCGGCCGCTCTCGCCGTCGGTGCGGCGCTCGCGCTCACCGCCACCGCGTGCGGTCCCGGCGACGACAACGCGGACTCGAAGCCGACCGCGTCCGCGGCGCAGGGCGGCGGCGACAAGATCCAGATCCCGGACGACATCAAGGACCGGCTCAAGGAGCACGGTATTGATCTGGACAAGTGGAAGAACGGCGAGTGGAAGAACTGGGACAAGGACAAGTGGCTGCGTGAGGCGCAGGACTACGTCAACCCCATCATCGACGGTCTGTGGGACCCGGACCGGATGCGTGACGCCGACAAGAACCCGGACAACGAGGTCGACGACAACGACATCTCGGGCGACGAGGGCGTGACGGACCCGACGCCGCAGCCCGTGAAGGCCGCGGCCGTCGGCACGCCGTACCACGACAGCGCGCCGTACGCCGGAAAGCTCTTCTTCGACGGCCCCGAGGGGTCGATGGTCTGTTCCGCGACGGTCGTCACGGACCCCGCGCATCCGGGTAAGTCGAACATGGTGTGGACCGCGGGCCACTGTGTGCACGCCGGCAAGAACGGCGGCTGGTACCGCAACATCGCCTTCGTGCCCTCGTACAACAACGCGGGTCTGTCGGACGAGCAGCTCAAGAAGGCCACCAAGGAAGAGGTCGCTCCGTACGGCGTCTGGTGGGGTGCGTGGGCGCAGACGTCCGACCAGTGGATCGAGCAGGGCGGTCCGACCGGCGGGCAGGGCGCGCCGTACGACTTCGCGGTCATCCAGGTCACGCCGGAGAAGGGCAGTGAGGGCAAGTCCCTCGAGGAGGCGGTCGGTACGGCCGTGCCGGTCGACTTCAACGCGCCCGCGGTGCCGAAGATCGCCACGATGACGGCGAAGGGCTACCCGGCGGCGCCTCCGTACGACGGCCAGACGCTGTACCAGTGCGCCGACAAGCCGGGACGGCTCTCCCTCGCGAAGGCCGACCCCACGATGTACCGCATCGGCTGCACCATGACCGGCGGTTCGTCCGGTGGCGGCTGGATCGCTCAGGGCTCCAGCGGAAAGCCCTCGCTGGTGTCGAACACGTCGATCGGCCCGGTGACGGCCGGCTGGCTCGCGGGCCCGCGCCTCGGCAAGGAGGCCAAGGGGATTTACGACGCGGTCAGCAAGAAGTACGCCGGTCAGTAGACCGGATATGAGCGGCGGCGGGGTGACGAAACCTTCACCACCCCGCCGCCGTTCGTCCCCAACTCCACAGGCATAGTGGGGTGCTGCGTCCGAGATCTCCGTACGGAGATCACTCCGGACCTGACAAGCTCATGACACATTCGCTCAACGGGGGTAACCGCACCATGCGTTCCACACGTCCGTCATCCACGCGGAGCCGGGGTCGGCGCACCGTCCTCGCCGCTACGGGCCTCGCCGCGGCCCTGGCGCTCACCGCCACCGCCTGCGGTCCGAGCGACGACAAGGCGAGTGACAAGTCGGCCGCCACGGCTTCACAGGGCGCCGGCGAGGGATCCGACGGCAAGCTGCCCGGAGGCATCGCCGACCAGCTCAAGAAGCACGGCATCGACCCGGACAAGTGGAAGAACGGCGCCTGGAAGAACTGGGACAAGGACGACTGGCTGCGCGAGGCCAAGGACTTCGTCAACCCGGTCATCAAGGACCACTGGAAGCCTGAGCGGATGAAGTCCGCCAAGGACCCGGACAAGACGATCGCGGCGAAGGACGCCTCGGCCGACCAGGGCGCCACGGACCCTGAGCCGCAGCCGGTCAAGGCTGTCCCCGAGAAGACCCCGTACCACGAGAACGCCGCTCCGGTCGGCAAGGTCTTCTTCGACTCCCCCGAGGGTTCGATGGTCTGCTCCGGCACCGTCGTGAAGGATCCGCGCAACCCGGGCAAGTCCAACCTCGTCTGGACCGCGGGCCACTGCGTGCACGCGGGGGCGGTGGGCGGCTGGTACCGCAACATCGCCTTCGTCCCGGCCTACAACGACCTGGGCAAGTCCGAGGCGCAGCTGCAGAACGCGGCCCCGCAGGAGGTCGCCCCGTACGGCACCTTCTGGGCCGACTGGGCCTCCACCTCCAACGAGTGGATCGACACGGGCGCCGAGTCGGGCGGTGCGGGCGCTCCGTACGACTACGCGGTGCTGCACGTGAAGCCGGAGCAGGGCTCCAAGTCCCTCGAGGAGACTGTCGGCAACGCGCTGCCCGTGGACTTCTCCGAGCCCGCGGTCCAGTCGGTCAGCAGCATGGGTGCCTGGGGCTACCCGGCCGCGCCGCCGTACAACGGCCAGCTGATGCACAAGTGCATCGACCGCCCGGGCCGTCTGTCCCTCAGCCCCGACATGCCGACGATGTACCGCATCGGCTGCACCATGACCGGCGGTTCGTCCGGTGGTGGCTGGTTCCGGATGGTCGACGGGAAGACTCAGCTGGTGTCGAACACGTCGATCGGCCCGGCCGAGAACACCTGGCTGGCCGGACCGCAGCTGGGCAAGGGCGCCCAGCAGGTCTTCGACACGATGAGCGAGAAGTACGGCAGCCAGTAAGCGCCGGCTTCACCGCACGAGAGCGCACGATTCAGCGCACGAAAACGCACGAACGAGGGCCCGCCCCCAGGAAGTTGGGGGGCGGGCCCTCGGCGTCGGTACGGGATGCCCGGCTGCTGCCGGAGCGTCAGCTCGCGGCCGCCGCCAGGAGGTACGGCGCGAACTCGGCGGCGAGTTCCTCGTGAACCCGCGCCTTGAGCAGAGTGCCCTCCGGCGTGTGCTCCTCGGAGATCACCTCGCCGCCGGCGTGCGCACGCGCGACCAGCTGGCCGTGCGTGTACGGAACGAGCGCGTCGATCTCGACCTCGGGACGCGGCAGCTCGTCGTCGATGATCGCGAGCAGCTTGTCGATGCCGAGCCCGGTGCGGGCCGACACCGCGATCGCGCGCCTCTCGACGCGCAACAGCCGCTGGAGGACGAGGGGGTCGGCCGCGTCCGCCTTGTTGATCACCACGATCTCGGGCACCTCCGTGGCGCCGACGTCGCGGATGACCTCGCGCACGGCGGCCAGCTGCTCCTCCGGCGCCGGGTGCGATCCGTCCACCACGTGCAGGATCAGGTCGGAGTCACCGACCTCCTCCATCGTGGAGCGGAACGCCTCGACGAGGTGGTGCGGCAGGTGCCGTACAAAACCGACCGTGTCGGCCAGCGTGTAGAGCCGGCCGCTGGGCGTCTCGGCCCTGCGGACGGTCGGGTCGAGGGTGGCGAACAGGGCGTTCTCCACCAGGACTCCGGCGCCCGTCAGGCGGTTGAGCAGGGACGACTTGCCCGCGTTGGTGTATCCGGCGATGGCCACCGAAGGCACCTTGTTGCGGCGCCGCTCCTGGCGCTTGATCTCGCGGCCCGTCTTCATCTCCGCGATCTCCCGGCGCATCTTCGCCATCTTCTCGCGGATCCGTCGCCGGTCCGTCTCGATCTTGGTCTCACCGGGACCACGGGTGGCCATGCCGCCACCGCCGCCGCCACCCATCTGCCGGGAGAGCGACTGACCCCAGCCGCGCAGCCGCGGCAGCATGTACTGCATCTGCGCGAGGGCGACCTGCGCCTTGCCCTCTCGGGACTTGGCGTGCTGGGCGAAGATGTCGAGGATCAGGGCGGTCCTGTCGACCACCTTGACCTTGACGACGTCTTCGAGGTGGATGAGCTGGCCGGGGCTGAGCTCACCGTCACACACGACGGTGTCGGCTCCGGTCTCGAGGACGATGTCGCGCAGCTCCAGGGCCTTGCCCGAGCCGATGTACGTCGCCGCGTCGGGCTTGTCCCGGCGCTGGATGACGCCGTCGAGCACCTGGGCGCCGGCGGTCTCGGCCAGTGCGGCCAGCTCGGCGAGGGAGTTCTCCGCGTCGTTGACCGTTCCCGAGGTCCACACGCCGACGAGCACGACCCGCTCCAGGCGGAGCTGTCGGTACTCGACTTCGGTGACGTCCTCGAGCTCGGTGGAGAGGCCCGCGACGCGGCGCAGGGCCGCACGCTCGGAGCGGTCGAACTGGTCGCCGTCCCGCTCTCCGTCGATCTCGTGGCTCCAGGCGACGTCCTCTTCCATCAGGGCATCGGCCCGAAGACCTTCGGGGTTGTTCTGCGCGAAGCTCTGCGCGTCCTGGGAAGGGGAAGAAGAGGAGGTCATTGGATCCTTACGTCGCGGTGGTTCGAAATGGTGACGGTCCGCGCATGACAGCGAGGTCCTACGACTGACACAACGTCCCGGGGCGTCCGTAGATTCCCGGGGCGTCCGTGCCGCCGACCTGAAAGATGGTCGCACGGCACGGCCCGTCTCGTCATCCGACTTAATGCCCGCCGGCGCCGGGCTCGAAGCCTTGTCCTGCCTGGGCTGTGCGCCGCAGGCCAGGCGCCCGGCCCGTGGCCACCCGCTCCTAGCCCTTGGCCGGCTTCGCCTTCTGCACCGGCGTCGACTTCCAGTCCGGGTGGCCCGGCATCGGCGGCGTCGTCTTGCCGTACAGCCAGGCCCTGAAGAAGCCCTGGAGGTCGCGGCCCGAGGTCTGCGAGGCGAGGCTGATGAAGTCCGCCGTGCTCGCCGTACCGTCACGGTGCGTGCGCACCCAGTCGCGCTCCAGCCGCTCGAAGGCCGGGGTGCCGATCTCCTGGCGGAGCGCGTAGAGGACGAGGGCGCTGCCGTCGTAGACGACCGGGCGGAAGATGCTGATCTTCTGGCCCGGCTTCGGGCCCTTGGGGGAGGCCGGCGGGCCGCCCGCGGCGCGCCAGCCGTCCGAGGCCCGGTAGGCCTCGCGCATGCGCTTGGCCATGGACTGGTGCCCCTTCTCCTGGGCGTAGAGGGCCTCGTACCAGCTGGCGTGGCCCTCGTTCAGCCACAGGTCGGACCAGGTGCGGGGGCTGACGCTGTCACCGAACCACTGGTGCGCCATCTCATGGACCATGATCGAGTCGATGTACCAGGCGGGGTAGGCCGGCTCCGTGAAGATGTACTTCTCGAAGAGGGAGAGCGTCTGCGTCTCGAGCTCGAAGCCGGTCTGGGCCTGGGCGATCAGGAGGCCGTAGTTCTCGAAGGGGTAGCGGCCGACCTTCCCTTCCATCCAAGCGAGCTGGGCGGGTGTCTTCTTGAGCCACGGTTCCAGTACCTTGCGGTCCTTGGCGGGCACCACGTCACGGACGGGAAGCCCGTGCGGCCCCTCGCGGTGCAGCACCGCGGAGCGACCGATCGAGACCTGCGCCAGCTCGGTGGCCATGGGGTGGAGGGTGCGGTACGACCAGCTGGTGTCCGCGCCGTGGCGCATCTTCAGGAAGGGCACACCGTTGGCGACGACCGTGAGCGCCTTGGGGGCGGTGATCCGGAACGTGAACAGCGCCTTGTCCGAAGGGTGGTCGTTGCTCGGGAACACGCGGTGCCCGGCGTCGGCCTGATTGGCCATGGCGAGACCGTCCTTGGTCTGCACCCAGCCGCCCTCCTCCTTGCCGGGGGCCGGGTTGCTGGTGTGCCGCACCGTGATCTCCAGCGGGGCACCCTCCGGGACGGCGGTCTCGGGCGTGACGACCAGGTCCTCGTCGCTGGTCTCGAACCGCGCGGGACTGCCGTTGACCTCGACGGAGCGGACGGTTCCGTGCGCGAAGTCGAGGTTCACCCGGTCGAGGCGGGCGGTCGCCGTGGCCTCGATCTTGGTGACGGCGTCCAGCGGCTTCTTGTTGTCGCCGTGGTACGTGAACGCGATGTCGTACGACTCCACGTCGTAGCCCGGATTGCCGAGGTGCGGGAAGAGCCGGTCGCCGATGCCCAGCGGGACGGCCGCCGGCGGGGCGCTCGCGGCGAGAAGTGCGGTGGAGGCGGCCGCGGCGACGAGCGCGGTGCCCATGCGGATGGTGCGGGGGGTGAGCAGCATGAACTACGGCTACCAGCGCACACGTCCGGACTCCGGCCGGACGCGCCACACCCACCCGAACGAGACCCTACGAGGTGGTCTGGGCGGAGTGCTGCGCGCGGCTGACGTCGTACACCCCTGCGATGTTGCGCATGGCACGCATCAGTACGGGGAGTGTTGTCGCGTCGGGGAGTTGGAGCGTGTACGTGTGGCGTACGCGTCCCTGGGTCGGCGGTTCCACCGTCGCGGAGATGACGGCGACGCTCTCCAGGGCGATGGCTTCGGTGAGATCGGCCAGCAGATGCGGCCGGCTGAAGGATTCGGCGATCAGGGAGACCCGGCACTCCGCGGTGTCGCCCCAGCGCACTCCGACCTCGGCACGGCCCGCGCTCTTCATGCGCGCCACGCCGTGACACTCCGCGCGGTGCACGGTCACGACCCCGCCGCGTACCGCGAAGGCGGTCACCGCGTCGGGCGGCACGGGAGTGCAGCAGCCCGCGAGGCGGACGGTGGCGCCCGGCTGGTCCACTACAGCGTTCGCCTCGGCGGGGCGGCCGGCGGGGGCGCCCTGCGGCGTCCTGGGGGCCGACTCCGGGGCGCGGCTGTCCTCGGGCTCGGGCTCGGGCGTGGCCGGGTGGGACGTGAGCCAGCGCCGGATGGCGATGCGCGCGGCGGGCGTACGGGCGTGGTCGAGCCAGTCCCTGGAGGGCTCGGAGGCGAGGTCCTGGCCCATGAGGAGCTGGACGGTGTCCCCGTCGCTCAGGACTGTGCTGAGCGTCGCCAGGCGGCCGTTGACGCGGGCTCCGATGCAGGCGTGGGCGTCCTCGCCGTACTGGGCGTACGCGGCGTCGACGCAGCTGGCGCCCGCGGGCAGGCCGAGCGTGCCGCCGTCGGGCCGGAAGACGGTGATCTCGCGGTCCTGGGCGAGGTCCTCGCGCAGCGTCGACCAGAAGGTGTCCGCGTCCGGAGCGGCCTCCTGCCAGTCGAGGAGGCGGGAGAGCCAGCCGGGCCTGGTCGGGTCGGCGCGCTCCCCGTCGCTGTCGGCCTGCTCCTCCGAAGGAGGAGCGTAGGGATTGCCGAGGGCGACGACGCCGGCCTCGGCGACCTTGTGCATCTGGTGGGTGCGGATGAGGACTTCGGCGACCTCGCCGTCACCGCGCGACACGGCTGTGTGCAGCGACTGGTACAGGTTGAACTTCGGTACGGCGATGAAGTCCTTGAACTCCGAGACGACCGGCGTGAAGCACGTGTGCAGCTCGCCGAGCACCCCGTAGCAGTCGGCGTCCTCGCCGACGAGTACCAGCAGGCGCCCGAAGTCCGCTCCGCGCAGCGTTCCGCGCTTGCGTCTGGCCCGGTGCACGGAGACGAAGTGCCGTGGCCTGATCAGCACTTCGGCCGGGATCCCCGCGTCCTTGAGGACGACGCGGGCGTCCTCGGCGATCTCCGCGAGGGGGTCGGCGCCCCGCGCGCCGTTGGCCGCGATGAGCTCGCGGGTCTCCGCGTACTCGTCGGGGTGCAGGATCGCGAAGACGAGGTCCTCGAGCTCGGTCTTGAGTGCCTGGACGCCGAGGCGTTCGGCGAGCGGGATGAGCACGTCCCCGGTGACCTTGGCGATGCGCGCCTGTTTCTCGGGGCGCATCACGCCGAGGGTGCGCATGTTGTGCAGCCGGTCGGCGAGTTTGATCGACATGACCCGCACGTCGTTGCCGGTGGCGACGAGCATCTTGCGGAAGGTCTCGGGTTCGGCGGCCGCCCCGTAGTCGACCTTTTCGAGCTTGGTCACCCCGTCGACGAGATACGCGACCTCTTCGCCGAATTCCGTACGCACTTGATCGAGCGTCACCTCGGTGTCCTCGACGGTGTCGTGGAGGAGGGAGGCGGTCAGGGTCGTGGTCTCGGCGCCCAGCTCGGCGAGGATCAGCGTCACGGCGAGCGGGTGCGTGATGTAGGGCTCGCCGCTCTTGCGCATCTGTCCCCGGTGCGAGGACTCGGCGAGGACGTACGCCCGGTGGAGTGGCTCCAGGGGCGCTTCGGGGTGGTGGGCGCGGTGGGCCTCGACCACGTGGCCGATCGCGTCGGGCAGCCGGTTGCCGGCGGCGGGGCCGAGGAGGGCGGCTCCGATGCGGCGCAGGTCGATCCGGGGACGGCCGCGCCTGCGCTGCGCGCCCGGTGTGATCGGGCCCGGCGTCGCGGGATTGGTCGCCTCCGCACTCATGAGCACCTCCGGCTGCGTCGACCGGCGGCGGTCTGCGGGGTTCCCGTCCGGGCCGGTGCTTGATGCTACCGAGCCCATCACGTGGAGCAGTCCCCCTCTCGCCCAGCGTGAAACGGATCACCCATTCGAGCGAACGTTCAGGGGTTTACGGTTTCGAGACCCGCCAGCCAGTCCGTGTCGATCTCTCCCGCGGCGACGATCACCGCGGGTCCCGTCATCTCGATCTCTCCATCGGCCCGCTCCGTGATCACGAGTCGCCCGCCGGGCAGATCCACGGTGTACGTCACCGGCGATCCCGTGGCCGCCGGGTCGAGGCCGTCCCTGCGGGCCGCCGCGACGGCCACGGCGCACGCGCCCGTGCCGCACGAGCGGGTCTCGCCGACACCGCGCTCGTGGACCCTCATGGCGACGTGACGGGGACCGCGGTCGACGACGAATTCGACGTTCACCCCGTCCGGGTAGGCCGTGGCCGGGGTGAAGGGCGGGGCGGCGAAGAGGGTGCCGGCCTGGGTGAGGTCGTCCACGAAGGCGACGGCGTGGGGATTCCCCATGTTCACGTTGCGCGCGGGCCAGCTGTGGTCGTCGACGGTGACGGTGACATCCCCTTCGGGGAGCAGGGCCTTGCCCATGCCGACCGTGATGTCGCCTTCCTTGTCGATGTGCACGCTCTTCACGCCCCCGCGCGTGGCCACCGCGAGGTCGCCCTCGCCGACATGACCGGCGCGCTGAAGGTAGTGGGCGAACACGCGCACGCCGTTGCCGCACATCTCGGCGATCGAGCCGTCGCCGTTGCGGTAGTCCATGAACCACTCCGCCTCGGCCGCCAGGTGCCGGGCGTCGGGGTGGGCCGCGGAGCGCACCACGTGCAGCAGGCCGTCGCCGCCGATTCCGGCGCGGCGGTCGCACAGGGCCGCGACGGCCGTCGGGGGCAGCTCCAGGGCGTTCTCCGGGTCGGGGACGATCACGAAGTCGTTCTCGGTCCCGTGCCCCTTGAGGAAGGCGATCCGCGTGCTCATTCCTCGATCGTACGGGGTGGCGACGACAACCCGTCGGGGTGGCCCGGTACGCGGACCAGGTGTATTGCCTAGCGCAGGCGGGCGACGCGCCACACGGCGAGGACGGCGACGGCGGCGACCACGACCGCGTACGTGCCGACGACCCGCCAGTCCGGGCGGCTGTCCGATCCCCGGGCCGGGAAGCCGGGCCAGGTGTAGCCGACGCGACGCGCGGCCATCATTCCCCAGCCGGCGGCGCAGGAGCTGATCAGGAGCCCCAGCATGGCCACGACGGCCCCGCCGTCCCCGAACTCGAAGAAGAGCGGGAACGCGAACATCAGGGAGCCGATCGCGGAGAGGATCACGATGGGCGCGAGCTGCCACAGGCGCAGGCGGCGCGGCGGGCGCAGCTCCACCTCGACCTCGGCGCCCTGAGCCTGCGACGCGAGCTCCTCGGCCGTGGGGCCGTCGGCGATCACACCGTCCGGGGTCGCGTCCGGTCCGTCAGGGCTCAGCTGTTCCCCGCCGGGTGCGGTGTCACGAGGGCCGGCCTCCATCGCCACGCGCCCTCCCACTTCGGACTCCACTGGTCGATCGATGGTCGATGATGGCACGCTCCCAGGGGCCGCGATGACGGCCGGAGCGTCCCGATGCCATCACGTGATCAGGCTGTGACCGGTCGTTCGATCAACGTCATTGCCCGGGCCGGGAGTTCCCCGCGTGCGGCCGCCGCGCCGCTGAGCCAGTGGACACGCGGATCGCGCCGGAACCACGAGTCCTGACGGCGCGCGAAGCGCTTGGTGGCGCGGACGGTCTCGGCCCGCGCCTCGTCCTCGGTGCACTCCCCCGCGAGCGCGGCGAGCACCTGCTGGTAGCCGAGCGCCCGCGACGCCGTACGTCCTTCCCGCAGGCCGTGCGTCTCCAGGGTGCGCACCTCGTCCACGAGCCCGGCGTCCCACATGCGGTCGACGCGGGTGGCGATGCGCTCGTCGAGTTCGGGGCGCGCCACGTCCACGCCGATCTGGACGGTGTCGTAGACCGACTCGTGTCCCGGCAGGTTGGCCGTGAAGGGCTTGCCTGTGATCTCGATGACTTCGAGGGCGCGGACGATGCGCCGGCCGTTGCTCGGCAGGATCGCCCTGGCGGCCTCGGGGTCGGAGACGGCGAGGCGGGCGTGCAGGGCGCCGGAGCCGCGCAGGACGAGCTCCTCCTCCAGGCGTGCGCGCACCTCGGGGTCGGTGCCGGGGAACTCCAGGTGGTCCACCGCTCCGCGGACGTAGAGGCCGGAGCCGCCGACCAGGACGGGCCAGCGTCCCGCGGCGAGCAGCCGGTCGATCTCGGCGCGGGCGAGCCTCTGGTACTCCGCGACGCTGGCCGCCTCGGTGACGTCCCAGATGTCCAGCAGGTGGTGCGGGATGCCGCCGCGTTCCTCGGGCGTCAGTTTGGCGGTGCCGATGTCCATCCCCCGGTAGAGCTGCATGGAGTCGGCGTTGACGACCTCGCCGCCGAGTTCCCTGGCGAGAAAAACGCCCAGATCGGACTTTCCGGCCGCGGTGGGTCCGACGATGGCGATGACCCGCGGAGCGGGAGCTGCACTACTCACCGCCCCAGTCTCGCAAACCTCAGGACCTGTTCCCGAACGAGCTACGTGACGCCACAGGTCCGGGGTCGTTCCCTGTTGCGAGGTTCCGGCCGCCGGTTTCGAGTACCTCAGACCCGGGCGACGCAAACGGACGCACCGGGCGACGCGGGATTTCGCCCGCACGAGTAGCGTATGGAGTTGAAATGGGTGTTTTCGCCAGGTTTCGCCGGAAGTCGAAGGACACGGAGGAGGCGTCGACCACTGAGGCGCAGGCCGCCACTCTGACGGCCGAGCCCGAGGCCGAGGACTCCTCTCCCGGGGCTTCCGGGGCTTCCGGGGCCGCCGACACCTCCGCTGCCTCCGACGCCGCAGCACCGGGTACGTCCACGGAGGCATCCACGGAGGCTGCCGATACCCCCGAGCCCGCCGCGGCGGAGCCCGTGGAGATCCCTAAGCAGCAGTCCGCGGAGCAGGCCGCCGACAACGAGGCCGGTGAGGGCGCCCGTAAGTAGTCCCCCGCGAGTGAAGGTGAGCCCATGGGCATCCTGGACACGTTGAAAGCCAAGCTCAGCAAGGACAAGGTCGCGGGCCTCGCGCAGCAGCACGGGGACAAGATCGGCCAGGGCATGGACAAGGTCGCGAAGACGGTCGACGAGAAGACCAAGGGCAAGTACAGCGAACAGATCCGGACAGGCACGAGCAAGGCCAAGAACGCGATGGACCGCTTCGCGGGGCCGGGTCAGGAGAAGCGCGGAGATTCGGACGGCGGGACCCCTCCGCCGCCGCCTCCCGCCTCCTGAGGCGCGCGGTACCAGCTGACCACGGACGGCCGCGGAGCCCATTTCCGGCTCCGCGGCCGTCGCCGTGTGCTACTTCGGTCCTGCTCCGTCTACGACCCAGCCGGCGACGAAGTAGCCCACTCCGTAGGGAGCTTCCTCGTACAGGACGCGACACTTTCGGCCCTCGCCGGAGGCAGCCGTGAGGATCTGCCACGGGGAACGGCCGGAGATCTTGAGTTCGCGGGCGAGGTCCGCGTCCAGGGTCGCGAGGAATCCGTCGTGGTCGCCGTTGCCCAGGGCCTGCGCGATCGACGCGTCGACCCCTTCCGCACGGTCGTCCACGTAGCCGGGCGCCTTGAGGCCGCGGCAGGCCGTCCCGTCGCCCATCACCAGGAGTCCCACGCGCTCGGCCCGCGCCGCGAGACGCACGCCGTCCCCAGAGTTGGCCTGCCAGGACCTGTCGCCCTGCACCTCGAAGCCCTCCACGGGGCCGGTCCATCCGACCCTGTCGAGCAGCCAGGCGCCCACCGTGAGGGAAAGGGGCAACCGGTGCGCCGGCGTCCCTGCGCTCTCGGGAGCCGCGCCGAGGCGGACCTCACGGTCCACGCCGAACGGCTGGAAACCGCCCGTGGCCCCCTGCTCGTGCGCGCGGGTCACCGGCCCTTCGCCGACGACCACGATCAGGTCGGGCCGGGCGGCCAGGACCGCGCGGACGGCCTCGTCACAGGCCGCTCGCGCGGCGTCCAGCTCGGGGGCCGCACCCGCGGCGACCTCGGGTACGAGCAGGGGCGGGCAGGGGCAGACGGCGGCGGCGACAAGCATGATCGGCAGCCTACTGCGCGGCGAGTGGCCCGCAGGGGGTGCCCGTCAGTTGACGGCGCAGCCGCCCGTGGCTGCCGGCAGCGGCGCCGGGACGCCGACCGAGGGCAGGCCGAGCAGGACGCCCTGCTTCTGCTGGGGTTCCGCGTTCCGCTTCTCCCAGGCGTCACCCGCGCGCGTGCGGCGCACCGCGAGGACGTCGCCCTCGGCGAGCAGGTGGTGCGGGGCCGCGTAGGTGATCTCGACGGTGACCACGTCACCGGGGCGCACCTCGGCGTCCGGCTTCGTGAAGTGGACCAGGCGGTTGTCGGGGGCGCGGCCGGACAGGCGGTGCGTGGCGCCGTCCTTGCGGCCCTCGCCCTCGGCGACCATCAGCTCCAGGGTGCGGCCGACCTGCTTCTTGTTCTCGTCCCAGGAGATCTCCTCCTGGAGCGCGACCAGGCGCATGTAGCGCTCCTGGACGACCTCCTTGGGGATCTGGCCCTCCATGGTCGCCGCCGGTGTCCCGGGGCGCTTGGAGTACTGGAACGTGAAGGCGTTCGCGAAGCGGGCCTCGCGGACCGCGTGCATGGTCTGCTCGAAGTCCTCCTCGGTCTCGCCGGGGAAGCCCACGATGATGTCCGTGGAGATGGCGGCGTGCGGGATCGCGGCGCGCACCTTCTCGATGATCCCGAGGAAGCGCTCCTGCCGGTAGGACCGGCGCATCGCCTTCAGGACCGTGTCCGAGCCGGACTGCATCGGCATGTGCAGCTGCGGCATCACGTTCGGCGTCTCGGCCATGGCGGCGATCACGTCGTCGGTGAAGTCGCGCGGGTGCGGGGAGGTGAAGCGCACCCGCTCCAGGCCCTCGATCTTGCCGCAGGCGCGCAGCAGCTTGCCGAAGGCCTCGCGGTCACCGATGTCCGAGCCGTACGCGTTCACGTTCTGCCCGAGCAGCGTGATCTCGCTGACGCCCTCGCCGACGAGCGCCTCGATCTCGGCGAGGATGTCGCCGGTCCTGCGGTCCTTCTCCTTGCCGCGCAGGGCGGGCACGATGCAGAAGGTGCACGTGTTGTTGCAGCCGACCGAGATGGAGACCCAGGCCGCGTACGCGCTCTCACGGCGCGTGGGCAGCGTCGAGGGGAACGCCTCCAGCGACTCGGCGATCTCGACCTGCGCCTCCTCCTGCACGCGGGCGCGCTCCAGGAGGACCGGCAGCTTGCCGATGTTGTGCGTGCCGAAGACGACGTCCACCCACGGGGCCCGCTGCACGATGGTGTCGCGGTCCTTCTGCGCGAGGCAGCCGCCGACGGCGATCTGCATGCCGGGCCGCTTCGTCTTCATCGGCGCCAGGCGGCCGAGATTGCCGTACAGCTTGTTGTCCGCGTTCTCGCGGACGGCGCATGTGTTGAAGACGACGACATCGGCGTCACCGTCGGCGCCCTCGGGCGCACGGACGTACCCGGCGTCCTCAAGGAGGCCGGAGAGCCGCTCGGAGTCGTGGACGTTCATCTGGCACCCGTAGGTGCGCACCTCGTACGTCTTGGATTCTTGAACGTCCACTGTCTGGCTCCGGTCGCTGCTGGTCATGTACTCCAGGGTAGGCGGTGCCAGGAGCCCCTTTGCTCCCGCTCCCGGACCCCGGGATTCATCCCACAACGGTCCAGGTGTCGCCGCCGGCGAGCAGCGCGGCCAGGTCGCCCTTGCCGTTCTGTTCGATCGCTTCGTCGAGCTGGTCGGACATCTG
>NZ_JBIVFF010000031.1:0-24603 GCF_044748025.1 Streptomyces sp. NPDC090032
CTTTATTTTATTTTTTTGGTAAATTGGGGGGCGTACCGGGTCCTAACCCCGCCCGGGGGGGCCCCCGGGGCCCCCCACCCCGCGGGCGGCGGCCGGCCAGTTGGGAACCTGGCCGGACGCCGCTCGCATGTCACTCGGGTGCGCTGGGACCCCAACGGGCCCTGCCCGCTCAGTCGTTGGGAACGACCTCGTAGCGCGGGGTGCCCTCGGCCATCTGCTTCAGGGCGTCCTTGCGCTCGCGCTTGGAGAGACGGTCGATGTACAGGTACCCGTACAGGTGATCCGTCTCGTGCTGGAGGCAGCGCGCGAAGTAGCCCGTGCCGCGGACCTTGATCGGGTTGCCCTTCTCGTCCTGCCCGGTCACCACCGCGTAGTCGGGACGCGCGAGCGGCGCGTACGCCGTCGGTACGGACAGGCAGCCCTCGTTCGAGTCGTCGAGGCGGCGCTCGTCCGCGGGCAGTTCCTGGAGCACGGGGTTGCAGACCACGCCGGTGTGGCGCGCACCGTCGTCGTCCGGGCAGTCGTAGACGAAGACCTTCAGGTCGACGCCGATCTGGTTGGCCGCGAGGCCCACGCCCTCCGCGGTGCGCTGGCTGGCGAACATGTCGTCGACCAGCTGCGCGAGCTCGTCGCCGAACTCGGTGACGTCCTTGCACTCCTTGTGCAGGACGGGGTTCCCGACGACGGTGATCGGCCGCGACGTGCCGCGCGCGACGGCGGCCTCCTCGCGGGCGGCGTTGTCCTCGGTGTCGAGGACGAAGCCCTCGTCGTCCACGGGGAGCACTCCGGCGTGCTCGTGCTCGGTGTCCTGCTGCGCCATGTCCGACGTACGCCTTCCGGTACCTGCTGCGAAGAATTTTCCGGGGTACAGCCTACGGGGACCGGTCAGCAGACCTCTTCAAGGTCCCGCCAGTCCCGGGAGTCCGGGCTGTCCGCGACCCAGCCGTCGAGCAGCCCCCGTACGAGCGCCGAGGGCGCCGCGACTCCGCACTCGCGCTCGGGCACCCACAGCTGGCCGTCCGTGCGGTGGCCGAGCGGCCCCGGGTGTCCGGGCTCGCTGTGGTCGTGCGGATCCAGGTGCTGACCGTCGCCCTCGTCGGACGGCATCCGCGACTCGGAGCACATCCGGCACAGCAGCCGCACGGAGGACGACCAGTCCTCGGCGGCGAAACCGGCGTCGGAGGCGAGTTGCTCCAGGGCGTCCCGGTCGGCCTCGGTCGCGGCCTCCAGGAGAACGACCCAGGTCGGGACGGGCGAGGGGGCCCACAGCTCGATCTCGTCGAACACGGGGTACGAGTGTCCGGCGGCCGTCGTCCGCTCCCCGTGGGGCACGCCGTCGTGCAGCACGACCTCGCCCCAGCGGCGCCCGGAGGACGGCAGCGGGATGGACAGGACCTCCATGCGGGCGGGGTCGAGCCTGCGCCCCCACACCACCTCGGCCTCGCCCTCCGGCGACAGACGCACGGCGGCACTGCCCAGGTCCATGCCGGTCGGCTCACCGGCGGCGGTCGCGCCGCCCGGCACCTTCAGGCCGTACGCCTGCCAGGCCCGCCGCGCGAGCGGCCAGTCCTGCAGGGCGGTCGCGGCGATGCCGACGTTCCACCAGTCCGGGGCGCCGCTCTCGCGGTCGAGGAGGGCCACCGCACGCAGGCCCGCGGCCCGCGCCTGCTCCCAGTCGTGGCGGAACTTGTGCAGCAGCGCGAGGTTGAACCAGGACTCCGACAGCCACGGTTCGAGGTCGGCGGCCCGGGTGAGCAGGGCCCCGGCGTCCTCGTACCGGCCGTCGCCGATGAGCGTGAACGCCCGATCAGTGGCCTGCCGCCATGAGGCGGAGGGCCGGTGCCGTCCCTTGCCGAAGATCCTCACGATTCCCGCCTGCATTCCCGCCTGTCGGTCCGGGGGACAGCGCCCTCGGGAGGCCTTCCCCCAAGGAGCACGGCCGGGACCTGAGCCCCCGGACATCCTCTTCTTCGCATCCAACCACGTACGGCCGGACAGCCGCTCATTACCCATGGGTTACCCAGCCGAAGGCAGGGTCACCCCGCCCCTCGACACGACCCTGGCCAGGGATTCCACCACATCGGGCTGGTAGTCGCGCCCCGTGGCCAGACGCAGTCGCTCCAGGGCGGTGAGGGGCCCCTGAGGCCCTTCTCCCCGGGCCATCTCGTCGTATGCGTTGGCGGTGCGGACGATGCGCGCGGCGAGAGGCTGCTCGCGGTAGGGATCGGCCTGGCGCTCGACGACGACGGCGACCTCGGCGTCCACGCCCGTCTGGCGCACGACGGCCCCGCCGAGCAGCGCGATCCGGCGCTGCTCCTGGGCGGGCAGGGCGGCCGTGGCGCCGTCGGTCACCGGGTCGACGAGGGACAGCTGGCCGATGTCGTGCATGAGGGCCGCGTACTCCAGGACGGTGAGGTCGGGCTCGGAGAGTCCCAGCTCACGGCCCACGGCACGGCTGAGCGCCGCGACGCGCAGGGCGTGGCCCTGGGGCGTGTAGCCGGCGATCTCGGTGGCACGGGCCAGCGAGGTGATCGTCTGCCGGTACGTGGTCCGCACGGCGGCGTACCGGCGGAAGGCGAGCTGGGTCAGGAGCAGGGGCAGGCAGAAGACCGGCAGGGCCCACAGTCCGGCGACGGCCACGGCGAGGGCGATGACGGCGCCGGTGGCGCACACGGCGGACCCGATGCCGATCATGGCCCGCAGCTCGTCCCTGAGCAGCGGACCGAACGGCCAGCCGGTACGGGCGTGCGCCATGGTGGCGGCGAGGACGGCGTCGCACAGCGCGGTCAGGACGAGCAGGCCGACGAGCAGCAGCGCGTAGGCCGCGCCGTCGCCGAGCCAGGCGCCGAACCTGCCCCGGTTGTACAGGGGTTGGAAGCAGACGGCGGCGAAGGCGACGGTGAGGACACGCCGCGCCATGTGGTCGGCGGAGGGCCCGTGCCCGGCCGCGAGGTGCGGTACGGAGCCGACGAGCGCGGCCGCGACGCAGACGGCGACGACCTGGAGCGCGCCGTGATGTGTCGCCTGCCCCGCCGTCTCCCCCAGGAGTGCGTACGCGAGCGCGCCGGCGGCCCCCAGGGGTGCGGGCTCCCTGTCCCCTCCGGGTGCCCCCCAGCGGGCGAGTTCACCGACGGCGATGAGCACCCCGAAGGCGAGCGCGGTCCCGGGTTCCGCCAGGCCCTCCCAGAGGGTGCCGGCGAGTGAGACGGCGGTGAGCACGACCGCGAGGCCCTGGACGGCCACGATCGTGGTGCGCGCCCGGCCGCTCCCCGGACCCGGGGACCGCGTCCACGTCACCGCGACGCCGCCCGCCGCACGGCGCGGGGCCTGGGCACCTGCCCGGCGGCCTCGTCCGCGGTCACGGCGGGGTTCCATCCGTGCCGCCCGAGCGCCCGCACCAGCGCCCCGACCATCTGCGGGTCGAACTGCGCGCCCGCGCACCGGGTCAGCTCGGCGAGGGCGACGCCGATGGGCCGCGCCCGCGAGTAGGACCGGGTGGACGTCATCGCGTCGAAGGCGTCCGCCACCGCCACCACCCGCGCGAACTCCGGGATCTGCGCCCCCGTGAGCCCGTAGGGGTACCCGCTGCCGTCCATCCGCTCGTGGTGATGCAGGATCGCCGCCCGCGCCTCCCCCAGGAACCCGATCCCGCGCACCATCTCGTGCCCGTACTCGGGGTGCAGCTCGATGACGCGCCGCTCCTCGGGGGTCAGCGGGCCGTCCTTGCGCAACAGGCGGGTGGGGACGCCGAGTTTGCCGACGTCGTGCAGGATCCCGGCGAACCGCAGGACCTCGGCGCGCTCGTCCTCCATGCCGAGTTCGCGGGCGATCATCATGGACGCCTGGCCGACCCGCTCGCTGTGGCCGCGTGTGTATCCGTCCTTGATGTCGACGGCCTGCACGAGGGCCCGGATCGTCTCCTGGTGGGCGGCGCGCTCGCGGTGGTACTGGGCGAACACCCAGCAGGAGATGTACATCGGCAGCAGCACGAGGAGCGCGGCGAACGGGCCGTACGGGCTGCGCCACAGGACGGCCATCATGAGTCCGGCGAGGCCGTGTACGGCGACGGGACCGAGGGCGCGCGGGAAGAGGCCGCGCCAGGCGGCGCGCAGCGGGACGCGTTCTGCGGTGGCGAGGATGCCGCCGTCGAGCAGGGCGAGGACGGCGCTGAAGACGAGGACGGCCGCTCCGGCGGGCACGAGCGCGTACGGGAAGTGGGGCGCGGACACCGCCTCGGTGCCGCCGAGCGCGCCGTGGACGCGGGCGGCGGCCCAGGTGGCGAGGGCGAGCTGGGCGGCGCGCCAGACGCGGCGCAGGCCGGCCGGGCGCCGGTCCGTCCGGGCGGCGAGCGCTCCCGGGACGGCGACGAGCGCGGCAGCGGCCGGCGGCAGGAGGAACGCTCCGGCGAGCAGGACCGGGAAGAAGGTGCCCATGCCCTTGGGTACGCGCCGCCCGATCACGCGGCACTGGCCCGCGTGTTCGCATCCCGTGTAGAGGACGGCGAGGAGTGCGACGGCCGGCCACGGTGTGGCCGGGCCCGCGGCGGGGGCCAGGCACGCGAGGGCGCCGCCGGCCGCGCACAGGACATAGCCGAGGGCCACTGGTGGAACCGCGCGCATACCGACCCCCCTCCCCGTGATCCCACTTCAGGTTCCGGAGAATAGAGCGGGCGGAAGGGCGCGCGGGCGGCATCGCGAGGATTCCCCGGGCCACCCGCCGGGGGATTAGCACATTCGGGTGACGGGGGCGGAGAACGAAGGGCGGGGAATCCGTCCGGGAACGGCGGGGAACAGCGGCGGGACGTGACGTATCGCCGTCACGTCCCGCTCATCACCGCTCGGCCCTACGGCCGTCCGCTCAGGCTTCCCGCAGCTTGGGACCCGGCGCCGTCACGTCCTGGTCGGGCACGGCCTGGCCCGACCGGATCAGGTCGATGCGGCCCATGACCTTCGACCGCAGGTCGCTCGGTACGTCGTCCTGGCCGCAGCACCGCTTGACCAGCTTCTTCACGGCCTGCTCCAGGCCGTACTTCTCGAGGCACGGAGAGCACTCCTCGAAGTGCGTCTCGAACTTCGTGCAGTCGCTGTCCGGCATCTCGTGATCGAGGAACTCGTAGAGATGGTCGAGGACTTCACTGCAATCCGTCTCGTGCGGCTCTCCGCAGCTCATGAGCCCGAGCCTTTCGCTTCGTTCGACTCTCCGGCACCGGCCGGGACCAGTCCGCGGTCGCGGGCGTAGTCCTCGAGCATGCCGCGCAGCTGGCGACGGCCCCGGTGGAGCCGGGACATCACCGTCCCGATGGGTGTCCCCATGATGTCCGCGATCTCCTTGTACGCAAAGCCCTCTACGTCGGCGAGATAGACCGCGATGCGGAACTCTTCGGGGATCGCCTGGAGCGCCGACTTCACGTCCGAGTCGGGCAGGTGGTCGAGCGCCTGCGACTCGGCGGAACGCAGTCCGGTCGACATGTGCGACTCGGCGCGCGCCAGCTGCCAGTCCTCGATCTCCTCGGCGGCGCTGCGCTGGGGCTCACGCTGCTTCTTGCGGTACGAGTTGATGAAGGTGTTCGTGAGGATGCGGTACAGCCACGCCTTGAGGTTCGTGCCCTCGCGGAACTGGTGGAACGACGCGTACGCCTTCGCGTAGGTCTCCTGCACCAGGTCCTCGGCGTCGGCCGGGTTCCGCGTCATGCGCAGCGCGGCCGAGTACATCTGGTCGAGGAACGTGAGCGCGTCACGCTCGAAGCGCAGGCTGCGCTCCGCGGCGGTCTCCTCGGGCTCTTCCGCCTGGCCGTGTTCGGTCCCTGCGTCGGTGCCAGTGACCGGACCCACCTCCTCCAACGACGTGGCGGGGCCGAAGGAGACCCCACTCGAATCGGAGAATAGACGACCCTCGGTCGCGGCGGCCTGGCGATCGGGTCCGCCCGCCGTCCGAATGGGGGCGGTCTTCGCCGCGTGCAGCACGCTCCACTCCAGGTCAGCGGCGCTGCTGCGGCTCGGGCAGATGGTCGAACCCATGCGGCGGACTTCCTCTCGTAAGCACTCGTGGCAACTCGTGACTTCTCGCAAGTCTCCGACAGCACTCCCGCACTGTCTGTTCCGGACAACAGACGTCCGGGCCCCAGCATTCCCGGGAGTCACGCGAGTGATCCGGCCCACTTCACGACGGCGTCCACGATGAGCGCGAGCGCCTCGTCCTGGCCGATGTCCGCCCGCTTCGGCACCGCGAACCCGTGGTCCCCGTAAGGGATTTCGACGAGCTCGTACGCGGTGGATGCGGGGAATTCTGCGGGCTTCCCGAAGGGGTCGTTGCCGCCCTGGACGACGAGGGTGGGGACCCCGGCGCCGAGGAGTTCGTCGGCGCGGGACTTCTCGGGGCGGCCCGGCGGGTGCAGCGGGAAGCTCAGGGCGAGGACGGCGGCCGCGCCGAGTTCCCCTGCCGTGCGGCACGCCACGCGCGCGCCCGCGCTGCGCCCGCCCGAGACGACCGGCAGCCCGGCCTTCTCCAGGGCGGGCCACACCCCGCGCCAGCCGACGTCCAGGGTCTTCGGTGCGGGCGCCACCTTCTTGCCGGCCACCCGCCACGGCTGCTCGACGAGGGCGACGGTCACACCGTGGGCGGGCAGCTCGGCGGCGACGGCCTTCAGGTCACGCGCCTCGATGCCGCCGCCGGCGCCATGGCTGAGAGCCAGGACGAGCCGGGCCTTCTGCGCGGGGGCGGCCGGGTGCCAGGTGATGCGGGCCTCGCCGGCGCCGGTGTCGACGGTCTCGGTCCTGGGCGCCGTCGCCTTCGTCGTGTTCTTGGTCACGTCAGAAGAGTGTGCCCTCCTCGGGCCCCTCCAGCTCCTTGAGCAGATCCGGGCCGTTGTTGCGGACGTTGCTGACCGACGTCGACACGGGGTACGCCCGCATCAGGCCCTCGGGCGGCGGCGCGAGCAGCGACTTCAGGTCGTCGACGTCGGTGTGGGCCGGGTCGAGCCAGGCGTCCCAGCGGTCCGGCGTGAGCATGAGCGGCATCCGGGGGTGGATGTCGGACAGCGAGCGCGGCCCCTCGTCGGGGGCGACGGCGAGCGGCGCGGTCTCCGCCTCGGTCGTGATGACCGTGCAGGTCACCCACCAGGCGAGCGGGTGCTCGTCGGGCAGGGTGCGGTCGCGCCAGAACTCGTACAGGCCCGCCATCGCGAAGACGGAGCCGTCGGCGGGCGTGACGAAGTAGGGCTGCTTGCGCGGCCGCTTCTTCTTGCCCTCGACCTCCAGGTCGCGCTCGCCGACCCCGGTGACCCACTCGTAGTAGCCGTCGGCGGGCAGGATGCAGCGGCGGCTGGAGAAGGCACGGCGGTAGGAGGGCTTCTCGGACACGGTCTCGGCGCGGGCGTTGATCATCCGGGCGCCCCCCTCGGGGGTCTTCGACCACGACGGCACGAGGCCCCACTTGAGAGTGCGCAGCTGGCGAACCGGATTCCGGTCGGCGGCGTCCTTCACAGGGCGGTCGAGAACCGCGTAGACCTCCTTGGTCGGAGCCACGTTGAAGTCGGGCGCGAGGGTCTCCTCGGGCTCCCACTTCTGGATCTCAAAGATTCCTGCGAGATCCTCGGGCCTACGACTCGATGCATACCGTCCGCACATACGTGCCACAGTGCCAGATCCTGGCCCGCCAGAGGGAGCCGCTCCAGCCATGTACGTCACCGCGAGTGCCGGTGCCGCCGACCTGTGGAACCGGGTCTTCGGCAGCCAGACCGACCCCGATCAGTGGGTGGTGTTCGCCACAGCGGCGGTCGCTCTCGCCGCGATCGTCCCGCACAACATATGGCGGCTTTCCCGCAACGCGATCACCATCGCCCACGAGGGCGGGCACGGCATCGTGGCCCTGCTCAGTGGGCGCCGTCTCGACGGCATCAGGCTGCACTCGGACACCAGCGGCCTCACGGTCAGCCGCGGCAAGCCGTCCGGTCTCGGCATGATCCTGACCGCGGCCGCCGGCTACACCGCTCCCCCGCTCCTCGGCCTCGGCGGCGCCGCGCTGCTCGCCGCGGGCCACATCACGGCTCTCCTGTGGCTGGCCACGGCCCTGCTCGTGGCGCTGCTCGTGATGATCAGGAACGCCTACGGCGCGCTGACCGTGATCCTGACCGGCGGCACCTTCGTGCTGGTGTCCTGGCTGGCGGGACCGCAGGTGCAGGCGGCGTTCGCGTACGTCGTCGTGTGGTTCCTGCTCCTGGGCGGCGTGCGGCCCGCGTTCGAGCTGCAGAGCAAGCGCAGGCGGGGCGGGGCCGGCGACTCGGACGCGGACCAGCTGTCGCGCCTCACGCACGTACCGGCGGGGATGTGGCTGTTCTTCTTCCACGCCGTCTCACTGTGCTCACTGCTCGGCGGAGGCCGCTGGCTGCTCGGACTGTGACCTCGGCCGGGGGCTCGTGATCCGGCCCGATCGCCTGAGCCCACTAAAGTAAAGGCATGACCGAAAACCCCGCGCACACCTCTCTCTGGCCCGCCCCGCACGCGAGCGGCCCCGTCTTCGCGACGGTTCATGTGCCGGGGTCGAAGTCGGTCACCAACCGCGCGCTCGTCCTGGCCGCGCTCGCCGCCGAGCCCGGCTGGCTGCGCCGCCCGCTGCGCTCGCGCGACACGCTCCTGATGGCGGGCGCCCTGCGCGCCATGGGCGTCGGCATCGAGGAGGGCGTGGGCCCGGACGGTTCCGGCGAGGCCTGGCGCGTCATCCCCTCGGGGCTGCGCGGCCCGGCCACGGTCGACGTGGGCAACGCCGGTACGGTCATGCGCTTCCTCCCCCCGGTCGCGGCGCTCGCCGACGGCCCGGTGCGCTTCGACGGCGACTCCCGTTCGTACGAGCGGCCGCTGAACGGCGTGATCGACGCGCTGCGCCTGCTCGGCGCCCGGATCGACGACGACAGCCGCGGCTCGCTCCCGATGACCGTGCACGGCAGCGGTGCCGTCGACGGCGGCCGGGTCGAGATCGACGCGTCCTCCTCGTCGCAGTTCGTGAGCGCCCTCCTGCTGTCCGCGCCGCGCTTCAACCAGGGGGTCGAGGTACGCCACGTCGGCGGCCCGCTCCCCTCGATGCCGCACATCCGGATGACCGTCGACATGCTGCGCACGGTCGGCGCCCAGGTCGACACGCCGGAGTCCGGCGGCGAGCCGAACGTCTGGCGCGTCACGTCGGGTGCCCTGCTCGGCCGCGATCTGACGGTGGAGCCCGACCTGTCGAACGCCCAGCCGTTCCTGGCCGCGGCCCTCGTCACCGGCGGCACGGTCGTCATCCCCGACTGGCCGGAGCGCACGACGCAGCCCGGCGACCGGCTGCGCGAGATCTTCACCCTGATGGGCGGCTCCTGCGAACTGACCGAGCAGGGCCTGGAGTTCACCGGTTCCGGCTCGATCCACGGCCTCGACGTGGACCTGAGCGAGGTCGGGGAGCTGACGCCCGGCATCGCGGCCGTCGCGGCCCTCGCCGACTCCCCCTCCACGCTGCGGGGCGTGGCGCACCTGCGCCTGCACGAGACGGACCGCCTGGCCGCGCTCACCAAGGAGATCAACGAGCTCGGCGGCGACGTCACCGAGACCGCCGACGGCCTGCACATCCGGCCGCGCCGCCTGCACGGCGGGGTCTTCCACACGTACGACGACCACCGCATGGCCACCGCGGGCGCGATCATCGGCCTCGCCGTGCCGGGCGTGGAGATCGAGAACGTGGGGACGACCGCCAAGACCCTGCCCGACTTCCCCGACCTGTGGGCCGGGATGCTGGGGAACTGACGGGCGGATCGAGATCATGCGCCGTTACGGCAAGAACCCCGACGAGGACGACATCCGCGTCCGCCCCAACCGCAAGGGCAACCGCCCGCGCACGAACATCCGCCCGAAGCACGAGGACGCCGCCGACGGCATGGTCCTGACCGTGGACCGGGGCCGCCTCACCGTCCTCATCGACGACGTCCCGGTCACCGCGATGAAGGCCCGAGAGCTGGGCCGCAAGGCGGCCGTGGTGGGCGACCAGGTCTCCGTCGTCGGTGACCTGTCCGGCAAGAAGGACACCCTCGCCCGCATCGTCCGCATCGGGGAGCGCACCTCCGTCCTGCGCCGCACGGCCGACGACGACGACCCGTACGAGCGCGTGGTCGTCGCCAACGCGGACCAGCTCGCCATCGTCACCGCCCTCGCGGACCCCGAGCCGCGCCCGCGCATGATCGACCGCTGCCTCGTCGCCGCGTACGACAGCGGCCTCGACCCGCTCCTCGTGCTGACCAAGTCGGACCTCGACCCGCCGGACAAGCTCCTGGAGATGTACGGGGCGTTGGGCGTCCCCTACGTCGTCACCAGCCGCGAGGAGCTGGAGAGCGGGACCGCGGTGGGCCGGGTGCGCGAGCAGCTCGACGGCAAGATCACCGTGTTCGTCGGCCACTCGGGCGTCGGCAAGACGACGCTGGTGAACGCGCTGGTGCCCAAGGGCAGCCGGCGCACGACGGGCCATGTCAACGCGGTCACGGGCCGCGGCCGGCACACGACGACGTCCGCGCTCGCGCTGCCGCTGCCCGACGACAGCGGCTGGGTGATCGACACCCCGGGCGTGCGCTCCTTCGGTCTGCACTACGTCGACCCGTCGCGCGTCATCAACGCCTTCCCCGACCTGCAGCCGGGCACGGAGAACTGTCCGCGCGCGTGCAGCCACGACGAGCCGGACTGCGCGCTCGACGAGTGGGTCGCTCAGGGACATGCCGATCCCGCGCGTCTGTACTCACTGCGGCGGCTGCTCGCCACGAGGGAGCGGCGCGAGGGCGACTGACCTCAGCGTTGTTTGCGACCGGGCCGCGACGGTAAGTGCATAATCGCACCAAGCCGGACGCAAGATCGAAACCGTACGAAGCGGTCACGGAAGTCGAAGATGCTGGAGGCAAGCACATGGCGTGGCTGCTGGTCATCGTGGCGGGGATTCTCGAGACCGGCTTCGCGGTCTGCCTGAAGCTCTCGCACGGCTTCACCCGGCTCTGGCCGACCATCGCGTTCTCGTGCTTCGCCCTCGGCAGCTTCGGACTCCTCACGCTCGCGCTGCGCAAGCTCGACGTGGGTCCCGCGTACGCGGTGTGGACGGGCATCGGCGCGGCGGGCACGGCGATCTACGGCATGGTCTTCCTCGACGACCTGGTCTCCGTCCTCAAGATCGTCTCGATCTCGCTGGTGATCATCGGGGTGATCGGGCTTCAGCTGTCGGGCTCGGCGCACTGAGCCGTCACGCTCACACGACGTCCCGTACGCGCGGGAAGTGACAGGCCGCGCTCTGCTTCCCGGCCACCGGACTCGCGGGCACCTCGCGCTCGCAGCGGTCCCTGTCAGCTCCGGGGAGGTCCGCGTAGACGGGGCAGCGCGCCCGGAAACGGCACCCTTCGTAGCGCCGCGTCGGGCTCGGCGGGTCGCCGGCGAGCAGGATCCGGTCCCGCTGCCGTGCCCGCTCCCGCTCGGGGTCGGGCAGCGGCACCGCGGACAACAGGGCCTGGGTGTAGGGGTGCAGAGGCCCCTCGAAGACGTCGGCCACGGGCCCGGACTCGACGGTCCGCCCCAGGTACACGACGCTCACCCGGTCCGCGACGTGCCGTACGACGGACAGGTCGTGCGAGACGAGGAGATAGGCGAGGCCGAGTTCCGCCTTGAGCCGCTGGAGCAGGTTGAGGACGCCCGCCTGTACGGAGACGTCGAGCGCGGAGACGGGTTCGTCGAGGACGAGCAGCTCCGGCTCGACGGACAGGGCCCGCGCGATCCCGACGCGCTGCCGCTGGCCGCCGGAGAACTCGTGCGGAAAGCGCTCCGCGTCGGCGGGGTCGAGGCCGACCTGTTCCAGGAGTCCGGGGATCCGGCGCGCGATCGCCGCCCGGTCCGCGCCCTGGGCGCGCAGCGGCTCGGTGATGATGTCGCCGACCGGCATCCGGGGATCCAGGGAGGCCATCGGGTCCTGGAACACGATCTGCACGCGCCGCCGCAACGCCGCCCGCCCCGCCTTCCCGAGGCCGCCCACGGACTGCCCGAACAGCTCGACGTCCCCGGCCTCGGGCCGTGCCAGTTCGAGGAGTTCGAAGAGGGTGGTGGACTTCCCCGACCCGGACTCGCCGACGAGCGCGAGGGTCTCTCCGCCGCGGATGTCGAGGTCCACCCCGTCGACGGCGTAGACGCTCCCGACCCGCCGCCGGAAGGCGCTCCCCTTGAACACGGGAAACGTCCTGGCCAGCCCGCGCACCTTCAACACGGGCTCAGCCGGGGGACGTTCACCGCGATCGGGGATCCCGGGCACGGGGAAGACGTCCTGCGGGGCGAGTCCACGGACCTCGTCGGCGCGCACACAGGCGACGCGGTGAGGGGCCGCCGAACCCTCGGCGGCCCGCAGTGGAGGCACCTCGCTCAGACATGCCTCCACCGCCATGGGGCACCTGGGCGCGAACGCGCACCTCGCGCCCAACTCCCCGGTCCCGGGCGGAGCCCCCGGCACGGGCACCAGCACGTCCGCCGCACCGTCGAGCCGCGGCACCGCCCCCATCAGCCCCAGCGTGTAGGGCATCCGGGCCTCCCGGAACACATCGTCCACGGGCCCGCTCTCGACCACGCGGCCGGCGTACATCACCGCCACCCGGTCGGCCATCCCCGCGATGACCCCCAGGTCATGGCTGACCAGCACGACGGCCGCACCCGTCTCGCGCTGAGCCGTCCGCAGTACGTCGAGCACCTGGGCCTGGATCGTCACGTCGAGCGCCGTCGTCGGCTCGTCGGCCACGATGACGTCGGGGTCGTCGGCCATGGCCATCGCGATCATGGCCCGCTGGCGCATGCCCCCGGAGAACTCGTGCGGGAAGGCGTCGGCGCGCGCGGCCGGTTCCGGGATCCCGACGAGGTCGAGCAGTTCCACGGCGCGTGCCCGCGCCGCTTGCGCGGACACCTTCTGGTGGGCCCGCACGGCCTCGGCTATCTGGTCCCCGATCCGGTACACGGGCGTGAAGGCCGACAGCGGATCCTGGAACACCATCGCGATCCGGCTGCCGCGCACCCGCGAGAGATCCCGGTCGGACGCGCCGACCAGCTCCTGCCCCTCCAGGCGCACCGATCCGCGGACGGCGGCGCCTGCGGGCAGCAGGCCGAGGAGGGCCAGCGCGGTCGCGGACTTCCCCGACCCCGACTCGCCCACCAGGCCGAGGACCTCTCCCCGCTCCAGCGTCAGGTCCACGCCGCGTACGGCGGGCTTCCCGTCGAAGTCGACCTGGAGCCCGGACACCTCAAGCAGCACGGCGCGCACCCTTCCTCGTGTCGGCCCGGCTCGTCGGGTCGAACGCGTCGCGCAGTCCGTCCCCCACCAGGTTCACCGCGAGCACGAAGACGATGAGAAGCCCGGCGGGGAAGAAGAACATCCAGGGGTAGGTGATGGCCGCACCCGTCGACGAGGCGATCAGGGTCCCCAGCGAGACGTCGGGCGCCTGCACGCCGAACCCGAAGTACGACAGCGCCGTCTCGCTCATCACCGCGCCGCCGACCGCGATCGTGGCGTCGATGATCAGGAACGAGGCCACGTTGGGCAGGACGTGCCGCCAGATGATCCGGAAGGGGCCGACGCCCATGTAGCGGGCGGCGCGCACGAATTCGCGTTCCTTGAGGGACACGGTCATCGAGCGGACCACCCGCGCGGTGATCATCCAGCCGAAGACGGCCAGCAGCCCCACGAACGCGAACCAGCCGCCGCCCCGCAGCCGCGGCGAGACGATCGCGATGATGAGGAACGAGGGGAAGACGAGGAGCAGGTCGACGACGAACATCAGCGCCCGGTCCGCCCAGCCGCCGAAGTACCCGGCGCACGCGCCCACGAGCGCCGCGAGCCCGGTCGAGAACAGGGCCACCAGAACCCCGATCACCAGGGACTTCTGGAGCCCGCGCACGGTCTGCGCGAAGACGTCCTGACCGATGCGGTTGGTGCCCCACCAGTGGTCGGCCGACGGGCCCTCGCGCAGGGCCGTGTAGTCGACCTTGCTGTACGTCCACTCGGCGAGGTACGGGCCCAGCACGGCGAGGGCGACGAGCAGCAGCAGGACCGTCGCCCCGGCGAGGGCGCCGCGGTGGCTCAGGAAGCGTCGTGCGACGACCCCGGCCCGGCCCCGGGGGCGTACGGCCGGTGGCACCGGGTCGAGCACGGCGCTGGCGGTGGTGGTCATGGCAGGGGACGTCCTCGGGCGTCAGGCGCGCCGGACGCGCGGGTCGAGTGCGGCGTGCAGGGCGTCGGCGAGGAAGCCGGACAGCAGCACGACCACGGCGGCGAACACATTGACGGCGACGACGGAGTTGACGTCGTTCTTGCCGATGGAGGAGACGAACCACTCACCCATGCCGTGCCAGCCGAAGATCGTCTCGGTGAAGGTGGCACCCGTGAACAGGGCGAGGAAGCCGTAGCTGAAGAACGTGGACATGGGGATGAGGGCCGTGCGCAGTCCGTGCCGCAGCAGCACCGTGCGCCGGGTCAGCCCCTTCGCCTGGGCCGTGCGCAGATAGTCGGCGCCGAGCACGTCGAGCATGGCGGAGCGCTGGTAGCGGCTGTACCCGGCGACGGCGCCGAGGGCGATGGAGATCGTCGGCAGCAGCAGGTGCACCGAGCGGTCCTTCAGGACGGCCCAGAAGCCGGAGTCGACACCCGGGCTCTTCTCGCCGGTGAACTGGATGAGGTCGGTCCCGGTCCGCTGGTTGAACCAGATGGCGCCGATCTTGAGCAGTACGGCCAGCAGGAAGACCGGGGTCGAGAGCAGCGCGAACGACGCGAGGGTCAGCGCCCGGTCGGACAGCCGGTACTGGCGCACCGCCGTCCACGCCCCGGCGATCACCCCGACCACCGTGCCGGCGATCGTGCCGAGCAGCAGCAGGCGCAGGCTCACCCCGATCCGCCGGCCGAACTCGGCGGCGACGGACGACCCGTCGATGGTCTGCCCGAGATCGCCGCGCACGGCGTGCCCGGCCCAGGTCAGGAACCGTTCGGCGAGCGGCTTGTGGTCGTTGACGCCCATCGCGGTGAGGTGGTGGTCGACCGCCGAGGGCGACAGGGGCGGCTGGCGGCCCTCGTAGTACGCGCGCGGGTCGAGCGCGAGCGAGGCGATCAGGTAGGAGAGGCAGACGGCGACGAGCAGCAGGACCACGTAGTAGCCGAGCCGCTTGGCCAGATATGCCGACACCGTTCCTGCCCTTCGCGGATTGCGCCGAACTCTCGCTGAAACACACCTTCTGATGACCGGGGACCGTGTCCGGAACCCCTCATCGGCCCTTATCGGTGCAGGTCATCGGCTTCCAACTCCAGCATGATCGCGGGTTGTTGCTGTTTTGTGAAGAGCGCATGTCAAGACCGCCGTGCTCTTCCGCCGTCAACTCCCGTGGGTCTACGGTCTCGGCTGACATGCGGCCGCTCCGCCGCCGCAGCCCGGACCGGAGGAAGACCCATGCGCAGATCCACCCTCACCGCCGTCGCCGCAGCCCTGTCGGCCACCCTGGTGCTGGCGGGCTGCGGGTCGTCCGACGACGACAAGCCGGTACGGAAGAAGGCCGCGCCGGCCGTGGACGGTCAGGACGTCAACGCGCATCCGGTGAGCGATCTCCGGCAGGGCGGGACGCTGAAGATGGGCCTGTCGACGTGGCCGGCGAACTTCAACTGGAACACCCCCGACGGCTACCAGGGTGACGCCACGGAGGTGGACGCGGCGCTGCTGCCCGACCTGTTCGACAACGACGCCAAGGGCGCCCAGCACGTCAACCCGAACTTCCTGGTCTCGGCGAAGGTCGTCTCCACCGACCCGCAGGTCGTGGAGTACGAACTGAACCCGAAGGCCAAGTGGTCCGACGGAAAGCCGCTGAGCTGGAAGGACTTCGCCGCTCAGTGGAAGGCCCTCAACAACACGGACAAGGACTACGAGGCCGCCGTCACCGACGGCTACGAGCAGATATCCAAGGTCGAGCAGGGCAAGGACGCGCACGGCGTCCGGATCACCTTCGACAAGCCGTACGCCGAGTGGCAGAACCTCTTCGACCCGGTGTACCCGGCGGCTTACATCGACACCCCGGAGAAGTTCAACAAGGGCTGGACGCAGAAGCTCCCGGTCACCGCGAACGCCTTCAAGATCAAGAACATCGACAGGACGGCCCAGACGATCACCATCGTGCCGGACCCGGCCTGGTGGGGTCCCAAGCCCAAGCTGGACTCCGTCGTCTATCGGATCGTCGACTTCACCGCGAGCACCGAGGCGTACCTCAACAAGGAGATCGACTCCGCCACCGCGCTGCTGCCCGAGGACTACAAGCGCCTCGTGAAGTCGGCCGGCACGGACATCCGGCGTGGCGCGCGCTGGGACGAGGTGCACATCGCGCTCAACGGCGCGCACGGCCCGCTGAAGGACGTCCGCGTGCGCCAGGCGCTCGGCAACGCGATCGACCGCAAGGGCATCAACGCCGCCTTCAGCAAGGACCTCTCCTTCGAACTGAAGCCGCTCGACAACCACTTGTTCATGCCCAACCAGGAGGGCTACCAGAACAATTCGGGCGAGTACGGGAAGTACGACCCCGAGAGGGCGGACAAGCTGCTCGACGCGGCCGGCTGGAAGTCCGCCGGTGAGGGGAAGACCCGCACCAAGGACGGCAAGGAACTCACGCTCGAATACACGCTCAGCGCGGGCAGTTCGTCGGCTCAGGTCGACCAGGCTGAGCTGGTGCAGCAGCAGCTGGCGGCCGTCGGCATCAAGGTCACGCTGAAGAAGGTCCCGGCCAACGACTACTTCACGAAGTTCGTGAACACCGGCAACTTCGACCTGACGAGCTTCCGCAACGTGGACGCCGTCTTCAAGAACATCGTCATCCCCACCTTCGTGCAGCCGCAGGGCAAGAACCTCTTCCAGAACTACGGCTCCATCGGCTCCCCGAAGATCGACGCGCTGCTGAAGAAGGCTCAGCAGACCACGGACAGGACCGAGGCGGACAAGCTCTACAACGAGGCCGACAAGGAACTCTGGAAGATCGGCCACTCCATCGAGCTGTACCAGCGGCCGCAGATCGTCGCGGTCCGCTCCGGCCTCGCGAACTACGGCGCCGAAGGCCTCGCCAGCAGCGACTACACGAAGATCGGCTGGCTCAAGTAGCCCGTCAGGCAGGTCACTTCACGCGGTGGCGTCCCGGCGCCGGTGCGGCAGCGCCTCCCTCACGAGGCGCCCCGCCCCGCCGTCGCCCGGCGGGGCGAGCAGGCAGGACAGGGCGAGCCGGACGGCCAGCTCGCAGTCGCGGGCCAGATGGTCCGCCTCCGCCCGGGGCCGTCCCGCCGAACGGAACGCGGCCGCGGCCCGCTCACGGACCAGCTTCACCAGGTCGCCGGGGCCGGGGAGCGGACCGTCGGCCCGGCGC
The DNA here is from genome assembly GCF_044748025.1 of Streptomyces sp. NPDC090032. NCBI lineage: Bacteria > Bacillati > Actinomycetota > Actinomycetes > Kitasatosporales > Streptomycetaceae > Streptomyces > Streptomyces sp. NPDC090032. The sequence goes on from NZ_JBIVFF010000031.1 coordinate 17,406, forward strand.
TGTGCGGGCACGGTCGACGAGGAGGGCACCCCACCGGTCGCCGGGGCCGGCAGCCGCTCGCCCCAGCAGCCCGTCAGCACGGCCCGTACGAGCGCGCTGGAGCCGGCGGCGGTGACGGTCCACTCGGCGACGGCCTCGATCCCGGCCTCCTTCAGGGCCCGGTCGACGCCGGCCAGATAGGCGTCGGCCTCGCGCCGGACCAGGGCGCGCGCGAGGCCTTCCTTGCTGCCGAACTCGTTGTAGAGGGTCTGCCGGGACACCCCGGCGACGGCCGCCACGTCGGCCATGCGCACCAGCGGCCAGGGGCGCCCGGCCAGTGCCGTACCGGCCCCGTCCAGCAAGGACTCCCGCGCTGTGGGCATCGTCGCCTCCCCACGCCGTAGCGGCTCAACCGCCAGGGTTGACGCGCCCGTGGGCCCTGTCAATAGCCCTCGCGGGCCGCCGGGCCCGGCGCCCTGTGGCCCGGGACCGACCTCGATCGATACTGTTCACCCATGCCCGATTATCACGATGACCTGCGTCTCGCCCACGTCCTCGCGGACGCCGCCGACGCCGCGACCATGGACCGGTTCAAGGCCCTCGACCTGAAGGTCGAGACCAAGCCGGACATGACGCCGGTGAGCGAGGCCGACAAGGCCGCGGAGGAGGTCATCCGCGGTCAGCTCCAGCGGGCACGGCCGCGGGACGCGATCCTCGGCGAGGAGTATGGCATCGAGGGCACGGGCCCGCGCCGCTGGGTCATCGACCCGATCGACGGCACCAAGAACTATGTGCGCGGCGTGCCGGTCTGGGCGACGCTCATCTCGCTGATGGAGGCGGGCGAGGGCGGCTACCAGCCGGTGGTCGGCGTCGTGTCCGCGCCGGCGCTCGGCCGCCGCTGGTGGGCGGCGAAGGGTGCGGGCGCCTACACGGGCCGCAGCCTGACGTCGGCCTCGCGCCTGCACGTCTCCGAGGTCGGGCGCCTCGCGGACGCCTCCTTCGCGTACTCCTCGCTGAGCGGCTGGGAGGAGCAGGGCCGGCTCGACGGCTTCCTCGACCTCACGCGCGCGGTGTGGCGCACGCGCGGTTACGGCGACTTCTGGCCGTACATGATGGTCGCCGAGGGCTCGGTCGACATGGCGGCGGAGCCCGAGCTCTCCCTGTGGGACATGGCGGCGAACGCGATCATCGTGACGGAGGCGGGCGGCGTCTTCACCGGCCTCGACGGACGCCACGGCCCGCACAGCGGCAACGCGGCGGCGTCGAACGGCCTGCTCCACGGCGAGCTGCTGAGCTACCTGCAGACGTGAGCGTCGCGCCGCTACGGCGCGCGGAAGCTCCGTATCGGCGCAACGGACCTTCCGCGCCCCCTTGTTGACGGCCCGAACGGCTGCGACTCTGAGAGTCCCCCCACTTGTGAACTTGTGAATCCGTTCTCCAGGTCGGGACCGGAGGCAATCCTTCGGCATCCCGGAGGTCGCGGATTCACCAAGGAGGTGGCTCACGCCCATGCTCGTCCGCGACGCCATGAGCACGATGGTCCTCACCATCGGCCCCGCCCATACGCTGCGCAGGTCGGCCCGTCTGATGTCCGAGCGCCGCGTCGGCGCGGCGGTCGTCCTCGACCCCGACACCTGCGGAATCGGCATTCTGACCGAGCGCGACGTCCTCAACTCACTCGGCCTCGGCCAGAACCCGGACCACGAGACCGCCGGCACCCACACCACGACCGACGTCGTCTTCGCCTCCCCGGCGTGGACGCTCCAGGAGGCCGCCGAGGCCATGTCGCACGGCGGCTTCCGGCATCTCATCGTCCTCGACGACCAGGAGCCGGTCGGCATCGTGTCGGTCCGCGACATCATCCGCTGCTGGGCCCCGGCCCGCCGGTCGACGACGCTGGTGAGCTAGGACCTCGCCTTGGGCACGCAAGAGGGCCGGCCCCCGACGGGAGTCGGCCCTCCGCCTGCGTCAAGCGTCCCGGTCAGCCGCGAAGGGCCTGGACCGCGGCCTCGAGTCGCTTGCCGAAGTCACCGTCCGCCTGGCGGAAGTTGCCGATCGCGCGCTCGGCGATGTCGTCGCGCGAGACGCCCGCGATGTTGCCCGCGAGGTTCTCGATCAGGCGCGCCTTCTCGTCCTCGGACATCAGTCGGTAGAGGTTGCCCGCCTGCACGAAGTCGTCGTCCTCGGCGTGCGACGGAGCTTCGTGGTTGCCCGTGCCACCGGTGACGGCTGTGGTCGCCCAGAGCGGCCTGTCCGTCTGGAAGGGGCCGCCGAAGGAGTTCGGCTCGTAGTTCTTCGCGCCCTTGTGGCGGCCGTCGTACAGGTGGCCGTCACGGGAGTGGGTGCGCGCCTCGGTGGCGTGCGGGCGGTTCACCGGCAGGTGGTCGGCGTTGATCCCGACGCGGTAGCGGTGCGCGTCCCCGTAGGCGAAGAGGCGACCCTGGAGCATCTTGTCGGGCGACGGGCCGATGCCCGGCACGAAGTGGGCGGGCGAGAAGATCGCCTGCTCGACCTCGGCGAAGATGTTCTCCGGGTTGCGGTTGAGCTCCAGCTTGCCGATCTCGACCGGCGGGTAGTCGGCGTGCGGCCACACCTTGGTGAGGTCGAACGGGTTGAAGCGGTACGTCGCCGCGTCGGCCGCCGGCATGATCTGCACCTGCACGGTCCAGGACGGGAACTCGCCGCGCTCGATGGCCTCGCGCAGGTCACGCTGGTGGGAGTCGGGGTCCTCACCCGCGAGCTTCGCCGCGTCGGCTGCCGTCAGGTTCTCGATCCCCTGGTCGGTCTTGAAGTGGTACTTGACCCAGAAGACCTCGCCGGCCTCGTTGTTCCACTGGAACGTGTGCGAGCCGAACCCGTCCATGTGGCGGTAGGAGGCCGGGATGCCGCGGTCACCGAAGAGCCAGGTCACCTGATGGGTGGCCTCGGGGCTGAGGCCCCAGAAGTCCCATACGTTGTCGGCCTCCTGGGAGCCCGTGTACGGGTCGCGCTTCTGGGTGTGGATGAAGTCGGGGAACTTGATGGCGTCCTTGATGAAGAAGACGGGGGTGTTGTTCCCGACGAGGTCGTAGTTCCCCTCCTCCGTGTAGAACTTCAGCGAGAAGCCGCGCGGGTCACGCACCGCGTCGGCCGCACCGAGGTTGCCCGCGACGGTGGAGAACCGCAGGAACGTCTCGGTCTGCTTGCCGACCTCGGAGAGGAACTTCGCGCGCGTCCACTGCGAGACGTCCCGGGTGAGCGTGAAGGTGCCGTAGGCACCGGCGCCGCGCGCGTGCACGATGCGCTCCGGAATCCGCTCGCGGTTGAAGTGGGCGAGCTTTTCGAGCAGGAGCTGGTCCTGGACGAGCATCGGCCCGCCGACGCCCGCGGTCTCGCTGTTCTGGTTGTCCGCGACCGGCGCGCCGGCCTCCGTGGTGAGCGGTCCCTGCGACGTCACGTGCGCCTCCTGCCCCGGTGCAAGCACCGGCTCCACTGGAGCGGCTGTTGCCGCGCCCTCATCTGCTGCAAGTCCTGTCCTTGGCCAAAGCCAGGTTCGATCCTACAATGGACATTGTCCAAGTCAAGCAAGGTTCCAAAGTCACACCCGTTCGGGACCTGGTCCCCTCGCCTGTTAGGCTGGCCCTCATGAGTGACCTGTTGGAACGACTGCGCGGACGCGGCTGGCGTATGACCGCACAGCGGCGCGTCGTGGCTGAGGTCCTCGACGGCGACCATGTCCACCTGACGGCCGACGAGGTGCACGCGGCCGCCGTCGCCAAGCTCCCCGAGATCTCCAGGGCGACGGTCTACAACACGCTCGGCGAGATGGTCTCCCTCGGCGAGGTCATCGAGGTCGCCACGGACAAGCGCGCCAAGCGCTACGACCCGAACGCGCACCGTCCGCACCAGCACCTGGTCTGCGCCCGGTGCGGCGCGATCCGGGACGTCCACCCGAGCGGCAACCCGCTGACCGACCTCCCCGACTCCGAGCGCTTCGGCTTCACGGTCTCGGACGTCGAGGTGACCTACCGGGGCGTCTGCCCGAACTGCGCGTCGGCGTAGCGCACACCACCCTTCCCGAAGAGGGCCCGCACCGAACGGTGCGGGCCCTCTTCGCGTACCCCCCTCCGCGCACACCTCTCCACGCACCCCCTCACCGCACCCCCTGGCGCACCCCCTTGGTCCGCATCTCAACAACCCGCCCCCTTCCCCAATCTGACGACCCGTCATATCGTCGGCGGCGCCCACCTCCACCGCACCCCGGGAGGAAAACCGTGGGAGATCCGCACCCCAAACTCCAGGCCCGCACACTCACCCGGTCCTTCGGCCGAGGCCACCGCACCGTGGCGGCCCTCGGCCCCCTCGACCTCACCATCGCCCCCGGCGAGTTCACCTGCGTAGTCGGTCCGTCCGGCTGCGGGAAGTCCACCCTCCTGCGTATCGCCGCCGGCCTGCTGCGCCCCACCGCCGGCGAACTGGCCATCCGCACCGACAGCGCCCGCCCGGCCGCGATGATCTTCCAGGACTACGGGATCTACGACTGGAAGACGGTCCTGGCCAACGTCCGCTTCGGTCTCGACATCCAGAAGGTCCCCCGCCGGGAGGCCGACGCCCGCGCCACCGACTGGCTCACCCGCATGGGCCTCGCCGACTTCGCGGACGCCTATCCGTCCGCCCTGTCCGGCGGCATGCGCCAGCGCGTCGCCATCGCCCGCGCGCTCGCCGTCGAGCCCGAGATCCTCCTCATGGACGAGCCGTTCGCGGCCCTCGACGCCCAGCTGCGCACGATCCTCCAGGACGAGCTCCTCGACCTCACCCAGACCACCCGCACCACCACCCTCTTCATCACCCACAGCCTGGAAGAGGCGATCGTGCTCGGCGACCGTGTCCTCGTGATGTCGGCGCGGCCGGGCCGCATCATCGCCGAACGCCGCCCGCCGTTCGCCCGCCCACGCACCGGCGACATCCGCTCGACGCCCGAGTTCACCGCGCTGAAGGGCGAGTTGTGGGATCTCCTACGGGGCGAGGTACGCCGCGACGAGGTGGTCCCGGCATGACGACGACCGCCCCGAAGGAAGAGACGACGCTCCTGCTCAGACGGCCGGGCCCGCAGGAGCTGCACCCCGCCCGCACCCACCGCAGGCGCCGCGCCCTCGAACTCTCGCTCGCCGTCGCCGTTCCCCTCGTCCTGGTCCTGCTGTGGCAGCTCGCCGCCACCCAGGCGTGGATCGACGACCGCGTCTACCCTGCACCGTCCACGATCCTCGTCGACGGCTGGCACCGCGCCGCGGACGGCGACCTGTGGCCGGACGTGTGGGCCACCCTCAAGCGCGTACTCGCCGGATACGCGATCGGCACCGTCACCGGCTACGCCCTCGGTCTCCTGATGGGCTCGCTCTCCGTGGTCCGCGCCGCCCTCGAACCGATGCTGGACGCCCTCTACGTCGTCCCGAAGCTCGCCCTGCTGCCGATCTTCCTGAATATGTTCGGCCTCGGCGAGGGCCCGCAGATCGCGCTGGTCGCCACGACCGTCTTCTTCTTCGTCTGGATCTCCACGATGGCGGCGGTGCTCGCCGTCCCCTCCGGCCACCGGGACGCCGGGCAGGTCTTCGGCGCCTCGCCGTGGCAGATGTTCCGGCACGTCCTGCTTCCCGCGTCGCTGCCCGCGGTCCTGGTCGGCGCCCGCATCGCCGCGGGCGTCGCGGTCCTCGTGATCGTCGCCTCCGAGCAGATCGCGGCCACGAACGGCCTCGGCCACCTGATCTTCGACGCCCGCGCCCTCTTCCAGAACGACGTGATGTTCGTCGGCATCGTCTGCGTCGCCGTGCTCGGTGTCGTCTTCTCCGAACTGGTGCGCATCGCGGGCCGGCTGCTCACCCCGTGGGCGCCGCGCGACCGCGGCCGCGGCCAGTCCTGACCTCCACCGCCCCTTCCCGTACGGAGAATCCATGCGCACCAGACTCGTCTGTACGACCCTGCTCGCGACCGGCGCCCTGCTCACCTCGGCCGGCTGCGGCGGCAACAGCGACTCCTCGTCGGACACGGCCGCGAAGCCCCGCACGGTCAAGGCGGTGGCGGGCTGCGGGAAGACCGGCTGGACCGATCCGTCGGACCTGGCCGCCGACCGCGCACCCGCCCGCTGCGACAAGGGCGCCCCGGCCCCGGTGAAGCTCACGAAGACCCGCAAGCTCACCATCGCGACCGGCACCCTGAGCGCCGAGTACGTCGCCCCGCTCGAACTGGCCGTGCAGAAGGGCGAGTTCGAGAAGGAGGGCCTGGACGTCACCCTGAAGGTCCTGCCGACCCCGGACGCGCTCCCGCTCCTGGCCAAGGGCGACATCGACGCGCAGTGGGCCGCGCCCGAGGCGGCGGTGATGAACGGCATCAGCGGCGGCTTCGACATCAAGTGGGTCGCCGGGAACTTCTCCCCCGACCCGAAGTCCAAGAGCGGCCTGTGGGTGCGCCTGAAGAAGGGGCAGAGCCCGGACCACGTCCCGATGGCGGGACGCCGGCTCGGCACGATGATCGGCAAGGGCTCGGTCATCTCGTACCCCATGGACAAGGCGCTCAAGAAGCACGGCGGCGGTCTCGACAAGATCCAGTTCCAGCAGCTCGGCTCGGCCGACGTCCTGACCGCGCTCCAGAACGGCGGGGTCGACTCGGCCTGGCTGCTCGACCCGGTGTGGCGCAAGGTCGACGGCGACAAGCGGTTCGCGTTCCTGGGCGGCCAGCCGCTCGGCGAGCCCCTCGGCGGTCTCCTGTTCGGCCCGAAGCTCCTCAAGGAGGACCCGGACGCCGGGGTCGCGTTCCTGCGCGCGTACATCCGCACGGTGAACACGTACTTCGCGGGCGACTACAAGAAGGATCCGGCGTTCGTCACCGATCTCGCAGGGCTCCTGAAGACCGACAAGGCCGTACTGGAGTCGACGCCGTCGCTGCGCATGGACTGGGAGATCAGGGCGGGCACGACGGACCGGCTCCAGGCGGCGTACCGCGCGGCGGGCGTCTCCAAGGGGGACCCGCTGCCGGAGGACAAGGTCGTGGACCGGGCGCTCTACGGGGAGGCGGTCGGCCACAAGCCGTGACGCCGGGCTGATCCGGCCCGGAACAGAGCTGAGGCCCGGAACCAATGGTTCCGGGCCTCAGGCCTTCAGTAGCGGGGACAGGATTTGAACCTGCGACCTCTGGGTTATGAGCCCAGCGAGCTACCGAGCTGCTCCACCCCGCGTCGGTAAACACG
>NZ_JBIVFF010000032.1:0-19207 GCF_044748025.1 Streptomyces sp. NPDC090032
TGCTCCATGTGCGGCCGGCGGCGCCCGCCGCCTCACAGCGGTCGATCCCCGCCGGCTTGTTGAGGCTGAAGATGTCGCCGTGGCCGTCGTTCCAGTTCGTCGTCGAGATCTGTCCGCCGTCGCAGGCGGTGTAGTCGAAGGCGCCGGCTCCGGAGGCGGGGTTCGCCGTCCACAGGACAGCTGCGTTGGCGGGCGACGTTGTCAGGAGTGTCATCGCGGCGCCGATCGCCGCCGGAGCGAGCAGGAGCTTGCCGGTCCTGGCGCGTGCGGCGCCCAGGGGGGAACGGACTTTGCGTCGTTGCATGGTCTTCTCCTTGGTGGGGGGAGCGTTGTACATGGGCCCGTCGCCGTCAGCGGGCCCGGGCGTGGGGAGGTCAGCCGAGGTTGACCTGGATCTTCTGACGGGCGCCGAAGGCGCCGGTGAGGTCTCCGAAGGTGAGCTCGAGGGACGAGCCGGTGGCGGCCGTGACCGCGGCAGGCCAGGAGAGCACCTTCGACACTCGCTCGTGCCACAGGTGACCTGGAGGGACGCGGCCTGTCGGGCCGGGTCGGAGACGACCAGAGCAGCGGGCCGCGGTGAGCCGCTCGCCGGGGCCATTGCGGAGAGGTACTTCTGCGCGGTCGTACCAAGGTTGGCTGGGAGGGTCTTGAACGGCTCGGCCGGGGGACTGAAACCGGTCCCGAGGACGAGATCCCGCCACTTGGCCTCCAGCGCGGCGAACTCCTGGATGCCGGCGGCGGGTTCGGTGGCGGAGGCGGCAGACGAGGGGGCGGCCGTGGCCGTCCCCGGGGGCCAGAGCGATGTCCCCGGCAGCGTGGAGGAAGGCACGGCGACGCACGGGAGAAGCCATGGGGGAACCAATCTGTGCCAGACGGGAATCTCGCCGACTTGAGTGCGGCGTGTTGTTGCGCAGCTTGGATTCCGGCTTTGACCGGCGTCAAGACTGGAAGACGGAGCGGTCAATAATCGGTCAGTGGATGGGCACTTGGGTGGCCTTCGGACCGCCGCAGGACTTCCTCACCAGGAGCCGGGGGAGCCATTCGACGGCGGAGTGCTCCACGCCGGGGTCCTCGATGCGGCGCAGCAGCAGCTTCACCGCGGTCTCGCCGAGTGCGTGGTTCGCGGGGGAGACCGACGTCATGGGTGTGTCGGTGAGGGCCGCGATCTCGTCGTTGTAGCAGACGAGCGCGAAGTCCTCGGGCACGCGGACCCCTTGGGCCAGCAGCCACTGGAGCAGGTTGGCCGCGTCGGTGTCGTCGTGGACGAGGGCGGCCCGGATCTCCCCCGAGGTGATGAGGGCGGTCAGTCGCTCGGCGTGATGGTCGAACTCGCCATAACGCCCGTGGGGATCGGTCGTCGAGGAGATGTCGTCGTCGGGGAGACCGAGCGTGTCGATCGCGGCGCGGTAACCGCGGCGGATGTGGGGCCAGGTGTGTGTGTTCCGGGAGAGCAGAGCGATGCGCCGGTGCCCGAGACCGGCCAGGTGCCGCACGGCCATGGAGGCGCCGCCCGCGTGGTCCGAGGCCGCCCTGTCGAGGTTCGCCCCGGGCAGGCCCAGGGGGATCCGGCGTTCCACGAGTACGGTCGCCACCGCGAGCTCCGCGAGTTGGAGGGCGTCCGCCTCGCTGGGGCCGTGGATGCTCCAGCTGGGAGTGAGGAGCAGGCCGTTCGTGCCGGCCTCGAGCATGTTCCTGATCTGTGTGGCGTCCCGCTCCCGGTGGTACTCCGTGATGCCGACCAGCAGGCGCGCGCCGGCCGCGGTGGCGGCCTCTCGGGCGCCGCGGATGACCGACTGGTAAAAATAGTTGGCCGTAGGAACCACCATTCCCAGCAGGAGACCGCTGGGGGAGGGGGCGGGGGCCTTCCGCGCGAGCCGCGAATCGCGTGCGTTGAGCGGCGCGGTCGGCCAGGCCACGGAGCCGTGAAGCCTGCGGACGCGGCCGACGTCGGCCAGCGCCGTCACATCCCGCCGCGCCGTCTCCATCGATATGCCTAGTTCCGTGGCGAGTTCGGCCACCCGGACGCTCTCGCGCTGCCGCACGATCCGCAGCAGCCGCTTGTGCCGCTCCTCGACACTCTCCCGCATCGCTCCCCCTCGCTCGTGGCACTGACGCGAGGAGCATAGAGCCGGAGAACGTGGATTGCATGACCGGTTAATGACTGGATGGGTGAGTGCCGGGGGAGTGGTGAGAGGGATTGAGTGCGTGCGCCGATCACATCGCGTGCGAAAGTCTGCTTGTGAGTTCCTGGCCCTGCTCATGGTGTTGACCGGAGCGTGGCGGGCCACGGCCGGCACGGGGCCGCACGACAGGTCGGCCACCGGGCGGGCCGCGGGCACTACCTTCAGTTGGTTGTGTGCGTGGGGTAGACCTGAACGTCGGTGTAGGCGCCCTTGATCTCTCCTGCGCCCGCGGGCCACTTCAGGGTCACGGTGTGGGTCTCGTTCGGGGGCGTCACCAGGATGTTGGTCGGGTGCGAGAGGCTGTTGCCGGTGTTGTCGATGTCGTAGGCGAGGTTGAAGACAGCGGCGTCGCCGGGCTTCAGGGTGGTGACACGCGGCTGGGCTTGGCCGCGTTCGATGGGGTTCGAGGTGTTGTCGGTGTCCTTGATGTCGACGCCCGCGAAGCCCGTCGCCGAGCAGGTGGTCGAACCCCGGTTGATCATGGTGATGTTGATCCTGCCGGACTCTTCGTCGGGCGCGGCGTCGGTGGCGTCGATGGCCAGGTCCTCCGTCTTGCAGAACGTGACCTTGTCGCCGGTCTCCGTCGCGCCGTTCGCGGTTGCCTCTGCCTCGGTGTCCTCAGCGGAGCCCGCCTTCGCGTTGCTGGCCTGCGAGCCGTCGGAGCCCGAGCCGCCCTCCGACTTCGAGCCACCGTCCGAGGACGAAGAAGACGAGGACGAGGAGCCCTTGGAGGACGAGTCCGTCCCGGAGCTGTCGCTGCCACAGGCGGTGAGCGAGAAGGTGGCGGCGACGCTGATGGCGGCGAGAGCAGTGATGCGGGTGTACTTCACGGTGTTCCCCCAGGAGTGGCGCGGTGCATGCGGTCGGAAGTATTTGTATCTCGCACCGAGTTACAGGCAGTCCTCCGCGACGTCTTCGTTCTGTCACAGGCGTATCGACCGTAGGGTCCGCCAAGGCGTCACCGTACGGTCACCTGCCTGGCCCGGCCTCGACCACTCGGACCTGGTGCTCGGCTGGATGCCCATATCGAGCAGAGCGGCACGTACGAGGGTTTGGCTCGGAGCTTGGTCACCCTCCGCCGGCCGCCGACGAGCACAGCAGCTGCTGGCCGGCCATCAAGGCAGGTATGGCACTGGTCCGCCGCGCAGCCGAGGCCGGTGTGCTGCGCGCTGATACGGACGCGGCTGACGTGCAGGCCCTGGCCGCGGCTATCGCCTGGGTGGGTGGGCAGTCGCCACTTGACCCGGATCGACGTCCCCACTGTTGCGCATGATGCTCGACGGAATCCGTCCCCGCTGACGTCGACGGCATGCGGCATCCGACTGGTTTGCCGACATGCTTCCCAGCAAGTCGATGGTGCTCTGCACCCAGACCGCCAAGACCCGCAGGTCCTCCAAAGCCATAACCCCTAGCTACAGCTTGGGTATTGCTCAGAAATCCCTAGGATTGACTGAGGTTAGGGGGTCCACGACGATAAGCGCAGGACCCAGGTGACAACCCGTCCGATGCTTTCACGGGTCCGGACCACAGGCGAAGGCGCGGGCGGGTGCCGACCTCGTGAGCCAGAAGGACACTGACCTGTGCCTGCTTCTCCTGCCCCTGCCGACCAGGCCATCGTGCTACTGCGCAAGCTCGGTGCTGCCGACATCGCTCATCCGGGTGGCACTCTCGCCGCCCACCTCCAGCGCGTCCATGGCCAACTCGCTGCATGGGGCGCCCGTCCAGCCCTCCAGGTCGCGGGTTTGTGTCACGCCTTCTACGGCACCGACGGCTTTCCTACCGCCTTGTTGTCGCTGGACAGCCGCGCCGAACTCGCAGAGGTGATCGGTGCCGAGGCTGAGGCGATCGCGTACCTCTACGCGTCGTGTGACCGCAGGGCCACGTATCCGACGCTGATGGATGCCGAGGGGGCCTTCCGGGATCGGTTCACCGGTCTTGTCCACGCGCCGGAGCCGCACCTTCGACGGGACTTCGCTGAGCTGTCCGCCGCCAACGAACTCGACCTTGCCCGCATTGACTCCGTCTTCCGCGAGAAGTGGGGAGCCGAACTCCTCGCTCTGTTCACACGATTCCGGCCCCTGCTGAGCCACCCTGCTTTTTCGGACTGCCGCACGGTGCTTGCTGCGGCTCCGCAGGACTGAGCCGACTCCTTACGTCGGTTGGGGACACCTATGTGCACGCGGCTTGATGACTCACGTCAGGCAGCGACGCTGCCCCGCAGCAGGGGCTGGTGGTACGAGATCAAGTTCGATGGTTCTCCAGACGCCTCGTGATGTCTCATTCGGGTAAGTCCCGGGGCGGGCGGCCCGTAGCGGCTGGGGAAGGGCGGGAGCTCAGGTGTGCAGCAGGAGGCGCGGTGCGAGAGCTGCTGCTGCTCAGCGACAGCCTGGCACCGTCCAGGAGAGCACTCTGGTCACGGCTGCTGTTTCGTGCGGCCGGCTGAGGCTTGTTGGGTGTCCGCACCGGAGCTGACGTGCCGTTGGGTCTCCTGCGGGCCGTGCCAGTCCAGGCACATCACGGTGGCGTCGTCTTCGAGCCGGCCCTCGGCAGCGTCCCGGACTGCGGACGTCAGCGTCAATGCGGTCTCCCGAGGGTGCAGGCCCCGGGTGCGCTCCAGCAGGGCAGGCAGGTCGACCTTCTCCCCGTGCCGTTCGACCATGCCGTCGGTGAACATGAGCAGACGGTCACCATGGCGCAGATCGAGGTCCTGAACACGATAGGGGAGGGTCGTGAACTCCGACAGCCCGAAGGGATGGTCCACCTCGCAGGTGATCACCTCCACAGCGCCACTGCGCATGCGCAGTGGCCAGGGGTGTCCCGCGTTGACGAGCTGGGCCCGCCCGGTGTGGAGATTGATACGCAGCAGTTGCCCGGTGGCGTGCCCGTGGCCGTGTTCGACGAGTGCCCGGTCGGCCCGGTGGGCCTGTTCGGCCAGGCCGGCTCCTGCGCGGCGGGCGCCACGCAGGGCGCTCACGAGGACCGTGGCAGCCAGGGCCGCATCGAGGTCGTGGCCCATGGGATCGGTCACCGACACGTGCAGTGCGTCCCGGTCCAGGGTGTAGTCGAAGGTGTCGCCGCTGAGGTCTTCCGAAGGCTCCAGGCTCCCGCACAGCGTGAACTGCGCGGCCTCGCACGACAGAGACGAGGGAAGCAGCTGGTACTGGATTTCTGCTGCCAGGGTGGGCGGTCTGGAGCGTTTGCCCCAGGTGTAGAAGTCGGTGAAACGCCCGTTGGCGATCACGATGTAGGCCAGGATGTGAGCGGCTTCCCCGACCTCATCAAGGACGTCATCGCCGGGATCGGCCGGCAGGAGCAGTTCCAGCAGCCCGATTGCGTCTCCCCGGTTGGTGACCGGCACGATCACCCGTTGCCCCTGACCGGTCGCCTCCTGATAGAGCTGCTGGGTGCGGACCACCTCCTCGTAGACACTGCCGAACAAAGGGATCCGCTCCACCTCCCGCCCGGCCTCCGCAGGGGCCGTCGACAGCCGCGCCACCGCCTTCCCTGTCAGGTCCACGATGAGAAAAGAGACCTTCGTGGCCTCGAAACGCCGCCGCAGGTCCTCCGCGATCACATCGACGGCATCCACCGGCGCCGACGTCTCCGCTGCCGTCAGCAACCGGGGAAGTCCACCCTGCCCACCACTCACGACCGCAGCCCCTTCCACCAGCCCCGCCTACCAGCCTGAGAATCACCACACCGAGCGTCAACACATGAAAAGCCACAATAAGTGTAGATCGTCGCGTTATGTGTTCACGGAAATGAGCTTGTTCTCCGACGCCCGCCCGCGGACGCAGCCGCCGGTCAGGTCAGGTCTGGTCGGTGGCGTAGCGGGTGAGGAACATGCGGACGGCGGCGGTGGTGTAGCGGCCGGCCGGGTTCGTCGGGCGTCGGGCTGAGTTGCAGCATGGCCTGGTCGGGGATGAGGACCATGTTGTGGGCGAAGAGGATGGCGGTGACCTGCGGGTTCTCCAGGCGCAGGAGCCCGCGGTCGGAGAGGCGGCCGAAGGTGCGCAGCAGGTACTGCTCCCCCTGCTCACAAACCCAGCCCGATTTCCTGACCCACTCGGCTCCCGAGTCGCCGTGGACTGTCGTTGCTTCAAGACTGGGCTCGCGGGCGTTGCCCCATCCGCTTCCGACAGGGCGCCGCCGGCCTGCGTGCCGTGGCTGTCGTGGTGCCCCGCGCCCACACCGTTCAAGGTGGACATACCGGACCATGTTCTCGGGTAGATCAAGCGCCGAGTCGTAGATTGCAACTTTCCCCGAACAGGTCCGACGGGGTAGGACATCGGTCCGGACCACGCGTCCATGCGGCGGCTCGCAGACCCGCAGAATACTGATGCACGGGTTACGACTGGCGGGCTCAGGAACGCCGCATCAATCGTTTCCCCCAGTACCGCGTTGCGATATCCGGGGATCTTCTGCAGTACGTTCATGTGCAGGCTCCCGGGAGCGATGGCAGGTCCTGGTGATCCTCCACGGATGGCCGTACACCTTCGCATCCCTTCTCGGCCTCGTCGACCCTGTGGAACATCCGGAGCGCCACGGCGGCAATGCCCGGGACGCAGTGGACGTGGTCATCCCCTCCCTGCCTGGGTTCGCCTTTTCCGAGAGCGCGCAGACCCCGATCGGGCCCCGTGCGATGGCGGGCCGGATCGACACGCTCGTGACCGAGGTTCTGGGCTACAACTCCTACCGCGCCCACGGCGGCGACTGGGGTGGCTGCATTGCGAGCTGGCTCGGATGTGAGCATTCCCGGTGCGTTGCCGTCGACCTCACGGTGTCCCTTCGCAACAGCGGCCTGCACACAGGGATCGTGGATCCGGGGGTCGGCGAGATCCGCCCGAGGACCGCGCGAAGACTATCGAGGCACAGGGAACGCTCCAGAGGTCGTTCGCGTACTTCCAGCAGCAGGGCTACCGGCCCACCACGATCGGCTACTTCAGCAACTCCCCGGTCGGCGCAGCCCAGTGGATCATCGACAAGTACCACCTCTGGAGTGACCGCCGTTTCCGCAGCTTCGAGCAGATCTTCAGCATGGATCAGCTGCTCACCGAGGTCATGCTCTACGCCGCCACCGACTCCTTCGCCACCGGGCTATGGGTGTACGAAGGCGCCTACGGGGAGGACGGCAACACTCTTCCGCAAGGCGCCCGTGTCGAACGGCCCACCGGCTTTTCCGCCGTCCCCGCCCCGACCTCTAGGTGCCGCCTCCCACCCGCGCGGAGCTGCAGAAGGTCTACGACGTGGTGCAGTACGCACAGTTCGACAGCGGGGGCCACTTCCCTTTCTACGAGAACCCGTCAGCCCTCCTCCAGGGCATTGGAGAATTCCTGCAGGTCACCACCGGTCAGACGCGCTAGCGGCCGGAGTCGGAGATTCGTCGTTGGTTGTGTATGAGTCGTCCGGGTCCGAAGATTCCGCCGTTGTCAGTCACTGAGGCCCAACGGGCCCTGTCGGAAGGCTGGATGCTTCGTCGCTCGACCGCCCAGTTTGCGAGTGCGACCACATCGACAAGGGGAACTGGCAAGCCAGACCATCTTCACCTGCCGGAACTGCGCGGTCGTTGCCCACGCGGACCAGAACGCTTCCCACAACATCGCCTGCAAGGCCGAGGCTGTGTGGACTGCGGGGCGTGAGTCACGCGTCCCTGCCACCCCGTAAGGGTGTCCGGACGGAGGAGCCCACTCAACAGCCAGTTGGGCGGGCTCCTCCAAACCCGGTCCTTTAGGACCGGGTCAAGCTGACGGTGGCGTTGGGTCGTTCACGGGCCCGCGGCAGCGATGGTCGCTCAGCCCGCCGCACCATCCACGGGGACTGGCCCGCCGCCGCTGCCAGGAGGAGCCTGTCCGCCACTCTTGTCCGTCTGGGAGAGGGGCTTCGCGATGTCCTCCAAGGAACGCCGCTCAGCGTTGACCGCAAGAAAGGCCGCGACGATGCCTGCCGCGCACATCAGGCCTGCCCCGATGCAGAAGGCGAGGGCCGTATCGCCGGGGACACCGGATTCGGTGAGGTCGGCGAAGATGAGAGGGCCGCTGATCCCGCCGACCGCCGTACCGATCGCGTAGAAGAACGCGATGGCCATAGCCCTGGTCTCCATCGGAAAGACCTCGGAGACGGTGAGGTAGGCGCTGCTCGCTCCCGCCGAGGCGAAGAACAGCACGACGCACCAGCACGCGGTCAGGGTGTTGGCCGTGAGCGAGCCCCGGTCGAAGAGCCAGGCCGTGATGAACAGCAGGATGCCGGGCACGATGTACGTGCCCGCGATCATGATGCGCCGCCCGATCGTGTCGAACAATTTGCCGAGCATGAGCGGGCCGACGAAGTTGCCGGCCGCGATCACTGCGAAGTAGTAGCCAGTGTGGCCACTCTCGACGTCGTAGAACGTGGTGAGAATCGCGCCGAAGCCGAAGGTGATCGCGTTGTAGAGAAATGCCTGCCCGATGAAGAGAGAAAGTCCGAGCACCGCGCGCTTCGGATAGCTGCGGAACACGGTCTTCGCGATGAGCCCGAAGCCGATGCTCTTGCGCTCGTGGATCGTGATCTCGCCTGCTGGGGGCGGCAGTTCCTCGTGCTTCTCGTCCTCGACCTCCCGCTCCACGGAGTCGACGAGCTTGTCGGCGTCCTCTCGGTGTCCATGGATGAGCTGCCACCGCGGGCTCTCCGGCACGTGCCGTCGGACGAGGAGGATCACCAGGCCCAGGACGACGCCGAGAGCGAAGGTGAGACGCCAGCCGAGGTCTTTGGGGAAGTAGTCCGTGTTCAGCATGACGATCGACAGCAGCGCTCCGCCGACCGCGCCCAGCCAGTAACTGCCGTTGATGATGAGGTCGACCCTGCCTCGGTACTTCGAGGGGATCAGCTCGTCGATCGCCGAGTTGATGGCCGCGTACTCGCCGCCGATGCCGAAACCGGTGAGGAAGCGGAAGAGGAAGAACCACCACGCGCTGAAGGAAAGACCGGTCATCGCGGTCGCGGCGAGGTAGACCGCGAGGGTCACCATGAACAGTTTCTTGCGGCCGAACCGGTCGGTGAGCCAGCCGAAGAACAGGGCACCCAAGCAGGCACCTGCCACGTAGAGGGCTGCGGCAAGACCCGTGACCTGAGCGGACGTGATAGCCAGCCCGGAGCCCTCCTCCGACAGCCGGCCCGCGATGTTGCCGACGGTCGTCACTTCGAGGCCGTCCAGAATCCACACGGTGCCCAGACCGATGACGATCATCCAGTGCCAGCGTGACCACGGCAGGCGGTCCAGCCGGGCCGGTACGGCCGTGGTGATGACACCGAGCTCGGAGCCACCCGGCGCCGCAACCTCGTCGAGCGAATCAGGGCGCCGGCCACCGTCCCTGCCCGGGCCCCGGCTTCCACCCGGTCCGGTTCCACCGCCTCCGCTACCGGAGCACTGCTCCCTGCCTTCGTGTTCCCCCGATGGGGCGGGGTTTGTCACGGCGGCTACCTCCTAGTCCGGGCGGGGGCGCACATTGCGGGCCGCAGAGAATCCAATATCCGCCAGGTGCCCCGGCGCCGCCGCCGCACACATGGTGACGCTCGCCCACGCAAGGTGGGCGCGGCGGAGCGTAGGGGGTGGGGAACGCCGTTACGCCTCCTGCACGGCGACTTGCGACCGGGTACTGCTGTACGTGTAGGGAGGGGACGGCATGTACCTGCGACCAGCTCTGAAGCCGACCACTGAGCATCGCAGTTGGCCAGGCCGGGTAGCCGTTGCTGCGCGGGCGAAGGGGACGCTGTTTCGCATGCCGGTGGCGGTCCACTGTTCGATCTTCGTGCCAAGGCGCGGAGACGAGGAACGGGCTGGCCGGCGGGAGAAGCGGACCGCCTCCGATGAGTATGCCTGTGAGGCGTAGTCAACGACGGTGCACCAGTGTGCTCGGCCTGGAGCTGTTCGGCGGCTGGTTGGCCGTCACCCCCGACAGCAGCGTGTCAGCCCGCAGTTCTACCGCTGGAGTCCGCGCACCCCTGCGTTGCCCATGTGGGCGTGCTCGGCATGAAGGGCGTGCAGCACATCGCGATCGAGTCCCCCCACCTCGACGACGTCGGCCGCGCCTGGGAGCTGGTGGCGGAACGCGACGGTATGCGGCACCGTCACCGTGGGCCGGCACATGTCTTTGAGGGGGTTGCCATCCAGGTCTTACTCTTCCGGTGTCCCCGGCCTCAGCGGGTGAGCGGTGGTCTTCTTCCTGTCCGGTCCCGGTGGGTCAGGACGCGTTGTGCGCGGGTGAGGCCGGGGGGCCGGTGCCGACGCAGGGCCGCGCGGGCGGCATTGGCTCCGGGTGCTCCATGGACCCCTCCGCCAGGGTGGGCGGAAGCTGAAGCGAGGTAGAGACTGCGTATCGGTGTCTCGGGACGTCCCGTTCCGGGAACGGGGCGGAAGACGAACTGCTGGTGCATTGCCGCGGTGCCGCCGTTGATGGCGCCGTCGTGCAGATTGCTGTCCAGCGACTGGAGCGTGGGCGGGGCCAGGATGCGGCGGGCACGGATGAGGGAGCGGAAGCCGGGCGCGAATCGCTCGACCTGACGTTCGATCCGGTCGGCCATGACCTCCTGCTCCTTGGTACTCCAAGTACCCGTCAGGCCCTCGTCGCCCGCGTCGGACTTGATTTCGCGTGGGACGTGCGTGTACGCCCAAGCGGCCTCGGTGCCTCGGGGGGAGCGCGAGGGGTCCGCCGTCGTCATCTGGCCGAACAGGGCAAAGGGCCGGTCGGGTACATAGCCCATGGTGATCTGGGCTGCGAAGCGGGTGAGTTCGTCCATGCCGTCGGCCACGTGCACGGTCCCGGCTTGAGCCGCTGCTTCGGCTTGCCAGGGCACGGGCCCGTCGCATGCCCAGTCCACCTTGAAAGTGGGCAAGTCCCACTGAAATCGCTTCAGGTCGGCCATCAGCTGGGAGGGAAGGTGCTCCGCTGCGACGAGTTCGCCGTACAGGGCGGGCGCGGACACGTCTGCCAGGACGGCGCGACGTGCGGCCACCGTCTCTCCGTCGGCCGTGAGCACACCGGCGGCTCGCCCATCACGCACGATGATGCGGCGGACCCGCTGCCCGCAGCGGAGAACGCCGCCACGCTTGCGCAGCCGGCGGACGAGAGCCGCCGTCAGGGCCCCGGCGCCACCGACCGGCACGGGGAAGCCGTAAGTCTGCCCGAGCATGGACATCAGCCAGCCGAAACCTCCGCTGCCCGCTGTTTCCGGCGGGAGGTCGGCATGCAGCGCGTTCCCGGCCAGCAGCAGTTTGCCGCCTTCACCCCGAAACTCTTCGTCCCCCATGCGGCGCACCGGCAGGATCAGGGTGCGGGCCATCCGCAAGCCGCCGGCCTCCTTCAGCCTGACGCCGAGACGGGCCGTGGCGCGTAGTGGAGGGAAGGGGGTGAACAGAGCACCCAGAATGTCGGGGCCAAGCCGTTCCCACATCTCGTGCAGACGTCGCCAGGCGTCCCCGTCGCCCGGGTGAAAGGCGTCGAGAGAGTCGGCGGTGGCATCGATCCCGCGGGCCAGCACCGCACACCTGCCGTCACTGAGCGGGTGGGCCAGCACACGTGGCGCGTGGCTCCAGCGCAGACCGTCTTCCTCGAGGCCAAGACGCGCCAGCACCGGTGACGCGGCCGCGAGGGGGTAGAAGGAACTGAAGAGGTCACTGACGAAATCGGCGTCGACCTCCCTGTTGTGGCGCACCGCGCCGCCGGGCCTGGGCTGCCCCTCGAGTACCTCCACGCTCCATCCCTCGTCGGCCAGCAGATTGGCCGCCACCAGCCCGTTGGGACCGGCTCCGATCACCACCGCGTCAGGCACGGCCGCCGCCAGTACTGTGAGCTGCCGCCCTACGCCCCTTGTGGAGGCCCTCCAGCTGCTCGGTCTGGGGTTGCGCCTCGCAGACCCGGGCGAGGCGGGCCAGCATCGCGCGATGCCGTAGTTGGATCACCGCCTCCACCGCTACGTTGTGGAGCAGCCCGCCCACTCCCTGCAGCGGGTGCTCATCCGCGATGACCAGGCAGTATTTTCCCCAGGGGCGGAGCTCGATGGCGATCCGCGCCGTCCCCAGCGCGCCTGCTCGTGCCTCCAACCCGAGAACGGAGCCCTCCTCGCACTGCCGGACAACCGTCTCATTGGTGAGCCGGAGAGGGCCCACGCGAACTTCGTAGCTGATCGCCGAGTCCACCTGTGGCCACTGCCCCCGCACCGGCTCGGAGGCCGACGTTCCCACTACCCACTCCGCGTATCGGCTGCCGTCCGCGAGGACGGACCAAACAGTCTGCGGAGTCACCTTGATCAGACGATGCCGTACCGCCACGCCGCACCTCCAGCGAGTTCGGCCCCCAGTTCACAACCGAGTGCCCAGATCAATGCGGGCGAACCGGAAAATAGCCAAGCATTCGTAGCAGATCGTCCACTGCTTTGTGTCGGCAGCCGGTTGCCGTCCGGGGTCGGATCGAGTGCAGGGTCGCTGCGTGAGGGACAAGTGGCCGCGACGCAGCTGGGAATCGGCGCAAGCACCAACAGACGCGAGCCCCTCACGCCGAACGCGCCCTGGGCTGTGGCGTCACACCCCCGGACGCGGTATGGGCTGAGTCGGGCAGCTAGCTCGGTCCAGATCGCGCCGCAGCGCGGTGGTGCTCCGATGAGGGGGCGCCAGAGTAGCCGCCGTAGAAGCTGATGATGCCGCCGCACGAGTGGGGCTCGGTGTCACGGCACAGCCGCGTCACTGTCATGGACCCGTGCACAATCCGATCCTCCCGTCGGGATCGAACCGAGCTGTGCGCGTGAAGCCAATGAGGGCTGCCGCCGGGCACGGCTAGGCCTCGCGGGTGTCGGCGCCCAGGCCTGGTGCCGTGATGGATAACGTCCGGGGGACACGTATGAGCGCGCGCCGACCCCCGCCATGTACTCGCCAGAAGTACGCCCCGTATGCAGCGGTCTCATCGGCCATTTGACGGGAACCGGAGGATGACACGACGCCGCCTACGCCGTGGCTCGTTTGCCCGTCGATTGCAGGGGCGTACCAAGAACAGGTGGGCCGGCCCGGCCCGGCGAAGGCCGGGCCGGTACCTCCTCGGTCGGAGACCGGTGCGAACCACGCCACGGCCGCACGAGAAACATGCTGTGAACCGAGCCAGTAGCCTTCCGCGCTGAGGTGGAGGTGCCGCGGTGAAGCTGGCGCGGTTATGCCACCTCATGCCTGTGGGGCAGAAGATGACAGTGCCGACGGCGCCAGGGAAGACGAGGTAGTGCTCGGCTACACGTGCGCATCACACTGACCTGCCCTCTTGGCCGACCGGCAGGCTCCTTCAATGGAGTGCGCATTGCGAGCAGGGTGCGGCTGTCCCATGCATCCCTCGGGCAGGACTCTCGGTGCAGGCGCCCGGCGGCCGTCACCCATGCCTTCGGCGCCTGGCCCCCTTCTACGCAAGGAAATCCCCATGACCGAAGTCCTCGGTCACGTCACGGACCCGGTCAGTGCCCTGATGCACTCATCAGCGCGGACAACCAGCGATGGCTGAAGGGCCAGCCACTGTCGAAGCAGAAGGAGATCGCCGGGCGGTATTTCGACAGCACAGGTGTAGATGTGGCGGACGTCATGGCTTCAGCTTGATGCACCGCTTCACAGAGTTGCTTGGTGGGCAGTTGTCGAAAGCAGGCATCCTGCCACCGACCGGCCACAGTTCATGCGCCTCGCGAACCTGTCGGCGTGTGCGGACCTGGCCAGGAGGGTCGTCTGATACTTGGTCGTCCGGTCCCCGGCAGGGGCGCCTTCGGTCGAGGGCCCTGCCGGGGATGGTGGGCACGGGTGATCGTGGAGTCGACGGCGTCGACGTAGTCGAGGCCGCCTCGGCGTCGGCCTGCACGAGCAGGGCAGTGAACGTCTTCTCCCAGGTGCCGTCAGTCGGCCACTTGCGCAGTCTGGTTGTGAACGCTATCCCGATCCCAACGTCTTGGGCAGGTGGGCCGGCCCAACGCGATGAGGTGCGGACAATCGTCCGTGGCCTACAGATGTCCGCGGCGAACCTGTCGCCTCGTATCAGAGACGCCGATCTCGCTCTTCGTCGATGAGCGGAGCGGAGGACGGCACGACGACCCGCCTGCGTTTGGCGATGCTGGTGAAGGCCAGCACACCAATGACGCCGACGATCATCATGATCGCGCCGACCACATCGAGGTTGACGCTCCGCATCTGCCAGTCGGTCCCGAACGTGAGAATGGCGCCTGCGCCGATGAGCAGAATGCATCCGCCTAGGCCCATGGGATTCGCCTCCAGTGTCGTATGGTGCCGGTCGCCTTCGGATACCCGCGGCGTTCGCCGCCATGCATGGGGAAGTCCGACAGGCCGAGCGGCGCGTGCGTGTGGCCGTGGACGGCGGTGCTCTGGTCAACCAGGCCAGAGGCTCGCGCGCACAGCATCCTGATCGGCATCGGCATCGGCATCGCTGGCACAGCCGCGATTGCGGGATCTGTTTCGCTGGGCCCAGCCGTCCGAATGGTAGAGATCCTGGAGTGTTCTGTCTTTTCGGTGATTTGGTGTCTCTGGGGCTGAACGGCAGCTGTGCAGGTGCTTGTGTCTCCCGCATGTGCGGCGCGTTGACGGGGAGCGGAGTGAGTCGGGCTCCAGCGCGGATCTGCGAGCTGTGGGGGTTGGGCTGGTGTTTCGTCGCTGATTTGGAACGGGGCCTTGTTGTCGCCGGTGCAGTGCATGTTCCGAGCTGCACCACGGCATGCTCGTCTTCGTCTTCGTCTTCGTCTTCGTCTTCGTCTTCGTCTTCGTCTTCGTCTTCGTCTTCGTCATCGGCGGTGGCGGTGGGGGGGCGTGCTTGATTGTGTGCTTCTCTATGCTGGCGTTTCCTGGCCGCTCGCGGGTTCTGGGCGGCGTGTGAGTGGCATCGCGGGATTTCTTTCTTGTGCTGCTAGGTTCGCGGTTGGTGTCTGGCGGCGGGCGTCAATGTCGTCTGCCGGTTCTGTGTTGGGTCGGTGGCTGGGGTATTCCGGGGGTGTGGCCGGCTGGTCATCGGGAGGGGTGATGTGAGTGTGTGACGAAGGGACATGCTGTGCCGACTGTCCGTCAAGCCACTATTGATCTGTTCAGGCAGTACGGGCTGAACACGTGGTTCGGTAATCCCGGTTCCACGGAACTGACTCTGCTGGATGAATTTCCCAGCGACTTCCGCTATCTCCTGGGTCTGCAGGAAATGGTGCCGGTGGGTATGGCTGACGGCTTCTCGCAAGTCACCAGACGTCCTGCTCTGGTCAATCTGCATACCGCGCCCGGCCTCGGCAACGCCATCGGTGCCTTGTACAACGCCTACCTGAACAAGACGCCGCTCGTCGTGACCGCGGGCAACCAGCGTCGTGCCATGCAGAATCAGAAGACCCTTCTGACCAACGAGGACGCCATTCTGGTTCCGCGTCCGTTCGTCAAATGGTCCGCTGAGCCGGCCATCGCGAGCGAGGTTCCCGCGGTTCTCGCCCGGGCCATCCATATTGCGATGTCCCCGCCCACCGGACCGGTCTTCGTCTCCCTGCCGATGGACGATATGGCCTACGAACTCAATGACGTTCAGACTGCGCAGTTCGAGGTAATCCGGGACCGGGAGGTCACCCATGCCGGAGGCTTCCGCAAGGACCTGGCGAAGAAGATCGCTGACCGGCTCGCCGCCGCGAAGTCGCCCGCCTTCGTCGTCCACGGCGACCTGGAGCATGCCGGAGCCTGGGACTTGGTCGTGAAGCTGGCCGAGCGCAGTAAGGCCGCTGTGTGGACTTCGCCGCTCCCGGGGCTGTCCGGGTTCCCGGAGAACCACCCTCTGTATCAAGGTCTGCTCCCGCCCGGTGCCGGCTGGATCTCCGAAGAGCTGAAGGGGTATGACCTGGTCGTGGTCCTGGGCGGCCCGGCGTTTCGCTACTACCCTTACATCCCCGGCCCGTATCTGCCTGAGGGCACCTCGCTCATCCACATCACGTGCGACCCGGACGAAGCCGCCCGCGCGCCCATCGGCGACGCCTACGTGGCGGACGTCCGGGCCGCGGTGGAGGCTCTGCTGGGTGAGAGTTGTGAATCGTCGCGCACGGTCCCCCGGGCCCGGCCCGATGTAGCGCGCCCGGAGCGGGCCGAGGCCCCGATGCAGGCCTCGGATCTGTGGACGGCCGTCGGCCACGCCGCTCCGGCGGATGCCCTTTTTGTGAGCGAGGCCGGTTCCAACGAGGTTCCGATCACGCAGTACGTACGGCCCGGTGCCGCCCTCTCCCACATCTCCGCTGTCGGCGCGGGCCTGGGGTTCGGGCTGCCCGCCGCTGTCGGCGCCCAACTCGGCGCCCCGGACCGGCCGGTGATCGCGCTGATGGGCGACGGGTCGATGCACTACGCGATCACGTCGCTGTGGACCGCGGCCCACTACAAGATCCCACTGACGATCGTCGTCTCCTCCAACGGCGAATACGGCGTCCTCAAGCAGTTCGCCGACCTCGAGAGCGCCGTCGGCATCCCCGGACTCGATCTGCCCGAGCTGAACATCTCGGCCACCGCCGCGAGTTACGGCATCGATGCTCACGATGCCGACGACACCGACCAGGTCGCCGAGATGCTCCGCGCCGGAGTCGCCGACCGGGGACGCCCGACCCTCATCAATGTCCGGACGAACAAGGTCAAGAAGGCTGCCCCCCGTCCGGCCTGAGCCTGCGCGTATCACAGCGCCCGAACCGCCGCGTCCATGCCGGTGCCTTCTGCGGTGTGGTGGAGCCCCGGGTGACGGGCCCCCGTCCACCGGCATCCGGCATGGGACGCCTTGTCCCACAAGGCGTCCCAGTCGGCGAGTTTGGACGCGGGTTCGCCGCGTGGCACGGCGCTGGCTGTCTGATCAGTGTGGTTCTCCTCTGGAGCGGGGTGTGTGAGTTGAGTTGCCGCCCTGCCTGCGAAGACCGCCCCGGACGCCGTACGCGCCTTCGTCGCCGCCCACGGGACCGCCTCGCCCTAATCCCTTTTCTTACCCTGAGATTGATCTTGTGGTTAGGGAACTCCGGGTTGTCCTGCCCGGGTTGTCCTGCCTGTTTAACCTTTCGGGTATCCATGGCCATGGTTTTTCGTGGCTGTGGCCTGCTGTGGCCTGCTGTGGCCTGCTGTGCCTGAGGGCGTATGGGATTCCTTGACGGAACGTGGCTTTCGCCGCCGGAGCGGGCGGGCTGCCGGTCGGTCTGGGCGCGCCCACTCAACGTCACGGCCCCGGTGTTCGATTTGGTGTTGTCCGGTTCGTGGTTGGTCGTTGTGTGCCGTGTCGGTGTGTGGATGGTGGGGGCCGGTTTGGAGTGGGTGGTGGTGGATGGTTTGTTGCTGGTTTCCAGTTGTATGTGGTGTTGCATGCTCTCGTGGTGTTCTTGTGTAGATGTTTTGGGCAGTGCGGGTGTTGTCTGGCGGGGTTGTCTGTCCGTTCCCTGATGGGACCGGACGGTGGTGGGGAATATGACCGGGGTGGGTGCGCGTAGCGTCCGGGACGCAGCTGTCGCCACGCATCTGCGCAGGGCGACGGCTCTTGACGTGCCCGAGGAGTTTGAGACGTGGTCCGTCGTGGACCTGGCGGACTGGCTCCATGGCACGGAGGATGACCGGCGGGTGTCTGACGAGGGCTTTTACCAGGCCCGCAAGGCTGTAGAGATGCTGGGGGTCGAGGACGTGTGACCGGTGGGCAGGCCCGCGTGGTCTCGCGGGGACGTGCGGCATTCGTGCGGTCGAGTCGGCGCTCGGTGGGGGCTCGCTGTCGTGTCACCGTCGCGTACGGTCTGTTCGTAGCGATCCTGGAAAGGCTGAAGGCGGGCGCACGCCTCCAGGCCCGGGCTGGGTCTGGGCCGCCTCGATCGGTGCCTTCGCTTCGTCGGTATGTCCGGCGAGGTTCCCGCATGGGCGGGTGCCGGGCGGGGAGCATGGAGGGTATGACCACTGAGCATCCCGCTGAGCGGGGCGGCGCTGGGCGTGACTTGTTCGCCGTCTTCTCCGAGCGGGCATCGAACGTCACCAGTTCGCCGCTGTTCTCCGTGCTGTGTGTGCTCCTGGTCCTCGGCATGGTCGCTATGCACCTTGCGCATCTGCCGCTGCCCTGGCTGATCTTCGCGGGGGACGTCACGACGGTCGTCAACCTGCTCTTGCTCGCTCTGCTGACGAACACGGAGCGGCGGGACGCGCATGCGGTTCAGCGCAAGCTGGACGCTATCGCGGCGGCCATGCTGGAGCAGCGCGAGGGCGCGAGCCAGACAGCCGCCGACGAGCTACGGCGTGTCATCCGCATGGAGGAGAAGCAGTAAGGGGGCTGCGTCGCGGACATCCGTCATCGAGGCATGTGACCTCCTGCGGGGGCTTGGCTGTCAGACGAGGTGTCGCCGTTTCAGTGAGCAGAGGGGTGTCGGCGGTGAAGGTCTGGGCCGGTTGCCCGGCGCTGAGAACATGTGCGGGTTCGTGATCCGATGCCGCGCCTCGGTCACCAGCTCGACGGCGACGCACGCGTCGAACCGAGGCCGCTGCAGCAGCGGGTGGGCGGACAGCGCGGCTTTGGTCAATCCGGCCAGGGCACTGGGGCCGGTGACGGCCAGACACCGGGCCACCCGGCGCGTGGCGTTGAACTCGGCCGGTTCACCAAGCACCTGCGGAGTCGATGAGCGCCAACGCGCCCCTGAAGGGAAGCGGGGACCGGGGCCTGTGTCGGGCAAGTCCTCGCCGGCTGCGGCCGCGTTGTCGCGCTGCACGCGCTGCACGCGCTGCACGGCGATGGCTCAGTCGCCGATGTCCCCCGTGGACACGCCCTCGGGCCAGATGTCGTGCTTTTGATGAGGCGCGCACGGTGGAGTTGGCCGAGGTGCGGGGGCACGTTCTGATGTGACGGGTTCTCGACGATGCGGCGGCGATCTGCGGAGATCTGGGGCTACCGCTCAACCGGTTTGTGCAGTCGGGGCCGGGGCCGGGTCCGGGGGTGTTCGGGGAGGGAGGGAGGCGGCTGTAGTGGGTGGGTGAGGCGGGGGGCTCGGTAGTGGGCCGGGCGCGGGTG
>NZ_JBIVFF010000033.1:0-13622 GCF_044748025.1 Streptomyces sp. NPDC090032
CACCGCGGCCTCATGGCCGGCTTCGGACCAGGCATCACCGCCGAAATCTCCCTCGGCACCTGGACCACCCAAACCGAAACCTGACACCCCCAAAACACCACCACACACGACCGCCCGCAACCCACACCAGGGCCGCGGGCGGTCAACTGCGTGATCCCACCCGCAGTCAGGCCGAAGAGAACACAAGAACAGGCCAGCTCGGCGCAACTCGCCAAACTCGCCAAACTCGTCCAGGAGCACTGGACAGTTGAGGCTCTGCACCACATCGGCGACGTGACGTTCAACGAAGACGCCTCGCGAGTACGCACCGGCACCGCACCTCGGCCATGGCCACCCTGCGCAACCTCGTCATCGGACTCATGCACCACGCAGGCTGGACCAGACGCCGCAGCGGTATGTGACGCCGGGGGCGACTGGTCGCCTGCGCGGCTTCCGCTGGGGGTGTGGTCGGCGGACCAGCGCAAGTACTGCAACAGCGATCAACTTGAGGGTGAGCGGGCACGGCAGTTGGACAAGCTCGGCATGGTGTGGAGCACCCACGACGATAGGTTCGGCGAAGGCGTCGCTGTCGCTAACTACGCCGTCCCACGTCGCCCAGGTGGCAAAGCAGGTGGCCGACGCCCTTGCCACCTTCGGCCCCGCGCCGGCCTGAGGCTCCGGGCCGGCCTGAGGCTCCGGGCCACGAGGCCGTCGAGAGTGGCTTGAAGGGGCCGGCCTCTCTGCTCATTGCAATTGCGGTGCGTCAGTTGCGCCTGCCGGACCGACCAGCAGGCCTCTCTGCGCCGGGGGCTGCGCGATGGCCTGCTCGACGGAGTCGTGGAACGAGTAGACGTGACGCAGACCGCCGAGAAAGAAGACGTGCAGGAGCCACTCGTCGGAGCAGGCAATGCGCAGCGATCCCTGACTGGCTTTGATGCGTTTGGTGACGGCGACGATCATGCCGAGGCCCATGGAGTCGAGGAAGGAGGTACTGCACAGGTCGAGAACAAAGTGGCGGTGGCCCTGGGCGAGCCTCCGGGTCACTGCGGCTTGTACGAGAGGTGCGAAGGCAATGTCGATCTCGTCGTTGGCTTCGACGACCGTCCAGCCGTTCGCCACGTGGCAATCGACTGACGAATGTGGCCCTGCGACGCCCTGATCACACACGTCCCTACTCCTCTGCACCTTTTACCGTTTTGTCCGTCTAGTCCATGAGACGGGCCGTGGCACGAAGTCACAAGGTCCGGGTTTTCAGATGGTGAGCGAAAGCCCGCGGGACACACGCTCCGCTGTGGCGACCAGCGTCGCCACAGCGCCTTCGAGACGGTCGGTTCGGTTGGCGCGCAGGGAGATACCAAGAGCGCCAAGGGTGTCCCCTTGGCGAATCGGCACTGCGACGCACGCGGTGCCCAGGGAGTATTCCTCGATGTCGGTGACGGCAGGCCTTTGGGGCGCGGCGTCGAGGCGTCGTAGCAGTTCGGCACGGTGAGTGATGGTGCGAGGGGTGAGATCGTTCAGCGTGTGGCGGGAGAGGTAGTCGGCGCGGCCGTCGCCGTCCAGCTCGCGCAGAACGCACTTGCCGAGCGCCGTGGCGTGTCCTGCGTCTTCGAAGCCGACCCACAGATCGACACGGGGCGCTTTCGGTCCGTCCACGATCTCCGCGACCCGGATCTCGCCGTCCTCGTAGAAGGTCAGATAGGTCGCGGCTGACAGGCCGTCTCGCAGCTCCGTGAGTGTCGGACGGACCCTGCTGAGCGCCGCCTGATCGCGGCTTCCTCCATGCAGCGCGCCCAGCCTCTCCCCCAGGACGAACGTGCTGTCATCAAGTTTGCGCACGTAGCCGTCGTGCACCATCGTGCGCAGCAAATGGTAGGTCGTGGCCAGAGCCAGGCCTGTCTCGCGCGCAAGCTGCTTGGCCGGCACGCCGCCTTCGTGCGCACCCACAGCCTCCATCAACCGGAAGGCTCGCTGCACCGACGCAATGAGCGTGGGGCCCTCCTTGCCGCCCATGCCTCCACATTGCTCCATGCGGACAAGTCGGGGCAAGTCCGGCGGGTAGGTTGTCTACCCGCCTCGGAGGCCCGGTCAGTACGGGGCGTAACGCAAATCGGCGGACGCAGCCACACTTCATGATCACGAATTTCGCCATGGGTCGTCCGTGCGGTGCCGGCGTCCAACAGCACCACACAGGGTGAAGGCGGGTGCATCACCTGCATGTCCGGCGGCGAGAACGAACGCGAGGGGGCGACAGCGGTCGTCGGCGGCAAGATGGATCTCGCGGTCAGTCCGCCGTGGGACCAGCCGATGGCGTGGTCGTCCGGCTCGCCGGCCGGGGCCCCACTCTCTCGCATGGTGGGCCAGGGCCAGGGATTCCACCTTCTCGTCCGTGCCGTCGTGCAGCGGTGTCATGTCCACTGGAAGGCGTGGATCCCGGACTCGTCGGGGCGCGTCACTCATCGTCCGGCGGCGAGTGACGCGCGTGCGGATGGCGCAGGCGTACCCAGATGTCGCGCGCCTGCCGTCCGGCGGCGGTGCGGCTGCGGGCCACGACTCTGTGGGCCTGTTCCGGCGTCTCGACCATGGGGCCAGATCCGCGCAGCGGTCGCCCCGCGGTCTCGTGCAGGAAGAACGTCGAGATGAGGCCGATCACTCCGGCGACCATCAGGTAGTACGCGGGGACCATGTTGTTGCCCGTCGCCTCGACGAGGCCTGAGGCGAACAGGGGGGTGGTGCCGCCGAAGAGCGACACGGACAGGTTGTACGCGATCGACAGGGCGCCGTAGCGGATCCGGGTGGGAAAGAGGGCCGGCAGTGTGGCGGCTGCGGTTCCCGCGAACATGACGAGCAGTATGCCGAGGATCGCGCACCCAAACGCCGGAAGCAGGATCCCGCCCTCCCTGATCAGCAGGAACGCGGGATAGGACAGCGCGATGAGCGCAATGCTCCCGGCCATGAACACGGGTCTGCGTCCCCACCGGTCGGACGTCCTGCCGACGGTGGTGATCAGCAGGACGACCAGGAGCATCGTGCCGAGGACCAGCAACTGCGCCGTCGTGTCGCTCTCGCCGAGCGTCACGGTCATATAGGTCGGCAGGTACGACGTCACCATGTAGTTGGTGACGTTGTAGAGCAGGACGAGGCCCATACAGATGAGTACCGCCTCCCAGTGGCGCGCGAAGATCTCCTTCACACGGCCCTTGCCCGACTGCCGGGCCTGCTCCACGGGGTCTTCGTCCGCCCCCTTTCCCGACGCCTGTGAGTGCGCGTACGCGGCCTCCTGCTTGAACGCGGGCGTCTCCTCCAGCTTCATGCGCATGTACAGGCCGATGAGACCGAGCGGACCCGCCACGAAGAAGGGGATACGCCAGCCCCAGTCCTCGAGGCCGTCGCTGCCGAGCGCCAGCGTGAGCACCGTCACCAGACCGGAGCCGAGCGAGTAGCCGACGAAGGTGCCGAAGTCGAGCCAGCTGCCGAGGAAGCCCCGGCGCTTGTCGGGTGCGTACTCGGCGATGTAGGTCGTGGCGCCCGCGTACTCGCCGCCGGTGGAAAAGCCCTGGACGAGACGGCACACCAGCAAAAGGACCGGGGCGAGGAAGCCGGCCGCCGAGTAGGTCGGCAGGAAGCCGACGGCAAAGGTGCTGGCCGCCATCATGATCATCGTGGCGGCGAGCACCTTCTGCCGGCCCACGCGGTCGCCGAGGGGCCCGAAGACGAGCCCGCCCAGGGGACGCACGACGAAGGCCGCGGCGAAGGTGGCGAAGGTGGAGACGACCTGCGCGCCGGGGGAGCTCGACGGGAAGAAGACCTTGCCCAGGGTGCCCGCCAGGTAGGCGTAGACGCCGAAGTCGAACCACTCCATGGTGTTGCCCAGAGCGGCCGCGGTGACGGCCTTGCGCACCTGCGGACGGTCGGCGACGGTCACGTCCTCGGCCGTCAGGGCCTTCTTACGGCGGCGCAACAGCGTACGCAGCATGCGGTCGGTGGCCGGATGCGACGCGCGCGGAGCGATCCGCCCGGGCGGATCGGATTTCCGGCGCCGGAAGAGACCTGGCATGGGCGGAGCCTCTCTGCGGACGGCTGCGGGAGCCGCGGGCTGCGGCACCGACGCGGGGCTCCCATTCTTCGCAGTGGGCGGCCGGACCGCCTCCAGAGGCGGGCTGTACGCGTGGCCCGGGTCACACCGACGCGATGATCCCTCCTCGACAAGCAGCACCGTCCGCGTGCCGTCCCGGCACGGCCCACACCGCGGCATGTCTGCGCCATGGCCGGCCTCGGCCCCGAACGCACGCCCCGCCCCGCCTCCCGGTCAAGGTGCGCACTTCTCACCGGCCCGGGACCGGACGCCGGGTTCGCCCTGTTCGAACCCGGAAGCACACCCTGTTCGAGCCCGGAAGCACACCCTCACCAGGCCCGTCACGGTTCCCAGGAAGACATCGATCCCCTGGAGCCCCCACCGGCGGACACCGGCCCGAACGACGTGGCCCCCTCCGGCTCCAACGACCACCGGCGCCAACCGACCCGTCGGGCCGCCTCTCCTGCCGCCGAATGGAGGACCAACACGCCCCGCCACAGCAGCCCACTCGCGACTTCACCACGGCACAGCCCCCCGGGGGGACGACACCACCCTCCGCCCCGTACGGCGCCGCGTCACAAGCGTGTGACCCGAAGAGACACGCAGCGCCCGCAGGCGGCCGCCAGACGCACCCGCATGGCCGTCCGGATTGCACCGGCCGAACGGGCCGCACGCAGCAACAAGGACCGCACACGCAACGTGGCGACGCAGCCACCAGGCGGCGAAGCCGATGCTCACAACCCACTCGGCGCGAAGGAACAAAAGCCGACGTTCTATGACATCGGCCACAGCGCCCCGCCAACCAACCGGCACACCTAGTAGATACGGCATGGCAGGCATCTGAGCGTTTGTCCATATTTGTCCTAATTTGAATCCTGCCGTGCGTCCCGGGATCCCGCCCGGCCGGCACACACGCCCGTTGCCCCGCGGTGCAACGCTTCTGACGCCGCGACAGGTTCCCGGCCGGCCGCCATGCACGGACCGCAAGACCCGCACACGGCCCTGGCGAGGTCCCGGGACCTACGAGGCGACGTAGTGGCGGGACCCCTTGTGCGCCCCGCCGAGCCGTTCTAAGAATGACGACCCACAGGACCTCGCCGCAGTTCGGAACCGGTGCTCACACAGAAGTGACCACACACCGGCCCTCGGCGTCACCAAGCGAGTAGGAGCCCCCGTATGAAGCCGTCCCGAACGTCCGCGAGGCTCCTCGCCCTCGCTCTCGGCCTCGGCCTGGCCTCCAGCGCGCTGGGCGCCGCAGTGCCGGCAAGCGCCCAGACGGCCGCCACCCCGCCCGCTGCCGGCAGCACCTCCGTGGCGCGGTACGGATCGGCCAAAGAGGCATCGAACAACAAAGCATTCTTCGAGGCCGTGCTCAAATCGGTCGCCGACAAGCGCGCCGCCCAGCCGAACACACAGGCGGTAACTGTCTACTACAACGCCTCCCAGGCACCGAGCTTCCGCTCACAGATATCAAGCGCGGCCTCGATCTGGAACAGCTCCGAATCCAACGTCAAGCTCCAGGCAACATCCAGTGGCGCCGACTTCTCCTACCGTGAGGGCAACGACCCGGAAGGGTCCTACGCCTCCACCAACGGCCACGGAAACGGCTACATCTTCCTCGACTACACCGAGAGCCGGCAAAACGACTCCATCCGCGTCGCCACCCACGAGACCGGACACGTACTGGGCCTGCCGGACCACTACAGCGGACCGTGCAGTGAACTGATGTCAGGCGGCGGCCCCGGCCCCGCCTGCACCAACCGCTACCCGAACACCACCGAACGCTCACGCGTCGACCAGCTGTGGACTACCCGACTCACCCAGACCCCGGACTGGCGCAGCCGCCAGACACAATGAACCAGGCGGAGCCGGACGGGGCTGTCGATCCAGAGCCCCGGACCCACTGCCGCGCCGAGGCCCCCGGGGCCCGCTGCGCGATCACTGCGTGAACTGGCTGCACAGGTGGCGTGGGTGGCGCGGCGATGTACTGCATCGCCGTCCGCGCTTCGGCGTCGGTGTACTGCGCGAGGCTGAAAGCGCCGGACTTCTGTCCCGGCGCCTTCAGCCCGTGCGAGCCAGCCGAACACCCTGCCGCGGCCGCAGCGCTCCTTGATCTACGGCACCAGGGCCTTGCCGCCGACACACGCACAGCTCACGACAGTCAGTCGGCTCGGCCAGCCTCCCGGCTGACACGGAAAGCGGTTCCTCAGGCTCAGCTCGCCAAGGCATCACGCTCCGGCCACGACCGCAGACGTGCTCCTTCCAGCCACCATGCCGGCGCTCACCAAATGCCATCGATGACCGCTTCAAATGCGAGGCGCCACTGAGAGTCCTCGGCTTCGAAGGGGAGCGGGTAGTACTCAGTGCGTGCCATTGCTTACTCCTCAACCGGACGGGCCGTGTCCCACACGGCATGGAAGCTGGCCGCGTAAGTGCCGAACATCCCGCCGTCCTCAGTACGCCGCAGCCGTCCGCGACTCGTTCCGCCGACTCGTTCCGCAGGAACACCGCGGCGTACACGAGGACGTAGATGCGTTCGCCGGCCTGCCGGAACAGATCCACGAAAACGGATACCGGGCGATCGGCGCGCTACGGGTTGAGCGCCACGACTTCGGGGCTCACCCTGCGTGCCTTGCAGGGCTGGCGAAACGCCGGCCACAGAGCAGGCACGTCCTCGCACAGAGCCTCCGCCGCTCGCAGGGCGGTCACTTGGCGAGGGACGCGGCCCGAATTGACCCACCCCTCGGCAGACTTCGGATCGACCTCCGCCCTCGCCGCCAGCACCTCGTGGGTCCACCCGCCCGCCGCCATGACCGCCCGGAGACTTTCGTTCGCCATAACCCGCGCCACCACAACAATCGCGGTGGAACATCAGCATCGGCACACGCCAGACGCAGTTACGGATCGCTGCGGGCACGGTCCGCAAGTGGCGTCGCCGGTTTCTGGCCGGCCGCCTGGACGGGTTGGTGGACGAGCCCCGGCCGGGTCGGCCACCCACCATCAGTGTTGAGCAGGTGGAGGCGGTCGTGATCGGCACGTTGAAGGAGATCCCGATGAACGCCACTCAATGGTCGCGTTCATCGATGGCCGATCGGAGTGGCCTGTCGAAGTCGACCGGGGGCCGGATCTGGCGAAAGTTCCAGCTCAAGCCGCATCTGACCGACACCTTCAACCTGTCGGCGGACCTGTTGTCCGTGGAAAAGGTCTACGACGTGGTGGGGCTGAATTTCAACCTGCCCGAGGGTGCGGTGGTGTTGTCGGTGGACGAGAAGTCCCAGATCCAGGCTCTGGACCGCTCTCAGCCGGTGTTGCCGGGCATGCCCGAGCGCCGCGCACATGGCTACGTCCGAAACGGTCTGACCACCTAGTTCGCGGCCTTCGTCATCGCGACCGACGAAGTCATCACCTCACTACACCGCCGACACCGGGCAGCGGAGTTCAAGAAGTTCCTCATCAAGATCGACAATGAGGTCCCTGAGCATCTGCAGGTCCACTTGATTTGCGACAACTACGGCACCCACAAGACCCCGGCCATCAAGGCATGGCTCGCCAAACACCCGCGGTTCCACCTGCACTTCACGCCCACGGGTTCCTCGTGGATCATCCAGGTGGAGCGGTGGTTCGGCTTCCTCGCAGACCAGAAGATCCATCGCGGCGCACACAAGAGTGTGCGTTCCCTGGAGGCTGACATCCGCGCCTGGGTCAAGCAGTGGAACGAGAATCCAACCCCGTTCACCTGGACCAAGACCGCCGAAGAGATTCTCGACCCGCCCGCTTCTGCGGACGGATCTCCGGCGCAGGACGCTGGAGCGTGTCTCTTTTGTGAGTTGATCAATTGATCGGCGGCCCCCTGAAGGCGTGCTCTCCAAGCGCGAGACGATCGCTTCCCGCCTGTCGGTGACCCATCCGAGCGTTGTTTGGCGGCTGCGCGTTCGCCCTCGACAGTCGGACTGCTGTGGCGGCTAGCTTGGACGCACCGTCCAGGTGCGGGCGTACCTCACTCGCCCCAGAACGGCCGTTGAGCGGTAGCTGTTCTCCGACCTGCGAGCAATGGAAGGGCCTGACATGTCCAACCACTTCACCGGCCTCAGCCTTGGGCCACCGCTGGGCGACCAGCGCCTCGATCTGTGCGACCTGTACGCCTTCGGGGCACCCGGCGATCCGAGCAGGACCGTTCTCATCCTCAATGCCAATCCCAATGCCGATGCCCTGCACCCCGACGCCGTATACCGACTGAACATCGACAACGACGGCGATTACCTCACCGACATCGCCTTCAGCTGGGTCTTCAGCCCGCCGGCGTCCGACGGCTCCCAGACCTACAGCGTCTTCATGGCAACCGGTGCGGAATCCTGTATGCCCGAGGCTGTCGGCACCAAGATCGTGTCGAACGCCGCCGTCTCTTTCGGCCCTCAGGCCAAGGTGGTCAGCAGCGGCGACTACAAGGTGGCCGCCGGTAGCCGCAGTGATGCCTTTTTCTTCGACTTCGACGGCATCAAGAATCTGTTCGATACCAGCGGCAACCGGAATTTCACCGCGCCCCATCTGGGTGGAGAGTCCCCGTGGACCGGCGTCGACTCCAACAGCACGGCCAACGTCTTCTCCCTGGCCATCGAACTGCCGACCGCGGAGCTGGCCCCCAAGCCCGAGCTGCACATCTGGGGCCGGTGCAGCGTCCTGCGCGACGGCGAATTCGTCCACGCGGACCGGGCCGGGCACCCCTCAATGAGCAGCTTCTTCAACACCGACGACACGAAGGAGGAGTACAACGCCAGCGAGCCGGTCAACGACCGGGCCAGGTGGACGGATCAGTTCGTCCACCTGTTGGGCCACACCGGCGGCTACTCGCGTGAGGAGGCGATCACCGCGCTCGACGAGCACGGCCTCCTGCCGGACGTGCTGCACTTCGACCCGTCCAAGCCTGCCGCGTACCCGAATGGCCGGACTTTCACGGAAGACGTCATCGACATCCGCGTCGCGTTCCTCACCAAGAACGAGGCGCCGCCCACCGGTCTGACGCCGCACACCGACACCCTGGACCGGTTCCCGTACCTCGGCAACCCGCACCCGGCAACCACCTCCTGACGGATCCCTGCGGGACGCACCCGGGGCTCCGACGGCCGAGCAGGGACAGGCCGATCGATCAGTGAACCGGACTGGATCCTGTCTCTTCGGAGATTCCTAGGAGCGCCATTCCTGCTGGTAGGCGGGATGCTCGGCATACGACTGGGCAAGGGCACGAGTCACGTTGTCGAGGCCCACGTGACGCGAGTCTGCAGGGTCCATGGCCGTGTAGTCCCGTGCCAGCATGTCGTTCTTCCAACTTCAAACGGCCCAGGGACCGCCCGGAGACTGGCCGCGCGACCCCGACTCCAGTCGCACCGGCCGCTGCCCCTACCCCGTGATGTGCAGCGCCTTCGGCGTGGTCGGACGGCCGTATGACCAGCGGGTGTTGGCCCTCCCCCGAAGCATTCGCACACCGCCAGGGACACCGGGCGCCCCTACCCTCCGCCGACCCGCCACGTAACCAGCTCGGCGAACTCCAAAGCCCACCACGCCGAAGCGCCTCTCCCATATTGGGAGGGACGCCAACTTCTTTGCCCGCTTCCCGGAAAGGGATCGTGGTGACGACGTCGAGCATCTCTCTCGAGGCGCTCGCCGTGGTGTTCAACATGGTCCGCCGCCGTCTCCTTATGACGGGCCACTGCTCGTACTCCCAGACGGCGATCTTCCCTTCGTCGCGCTCGGTGGCCTTGCCGGAGGGGGACCTGCACGCTCCAGCTGATGCGGTGCAGCAGCAGGTCCATCCCGGCCAGGGTGTACTCCACCCTGAACCGTCGGTGCACGCCTCAACGACCCTGGCCGGAGTCCAGCACTGGTCGCTCCAGCCTGCGGCGGCCGGGCCGGCATCCAACACCGTTTCCAGCCCCCGCAGTTGACTCGCATCGAGCTTGCAGCGGGCACCGCCGGGGCCCTTGGAGAGCAGAGCCTGCCGACCACCCCCAGCCAGTGCCCGTCGCCAGCAGTTCGCCGATATCCGCGTCACCCTGAACCGCCGGCCCACCTCCCGGTCGCCGGCCGCCGCCTCGATCAGATCAGCGGCCGTCAACCGGACTACCACGCCGAACCTGCTCCCCAGCCGTCAGCCCTCCGCCATCGGGATACCTCATCGCTCCGGCATAGAGCAGCCCACGACAGCCGTCACGACCCCACCCACACCCTTAAGGATCTCCAGCGGCCGGTGGGCTCCTCCGATCAGTCTCCAAATGGCGTGCCGAGATCGGCAAATTGCCCAGAAAGAGGCTCTCCAACCACGATTATCGAACCGCAGCAAAGTCAGGCTCTCTTGAGCGAAAGGCCTGAGACGGGTAGGCACGGCGGAGCCCCCTCACCGGTCGGCAGGGGGCTCCATCAACGCTCGGTCAGCGGGACGCAGGCGGGATGCTCTGGTCGTACTGGAAGACGTTGTGCGGGTCGTACTTCGCCTTGATCTCGCGCAGGCGGTCGAAGTTGTCCCTCCAGTAGGCGGTTTCCCAGTCCTGCATACCGACGTTCGGTACGTTGACGTAGGCACCGTCCACGTAGGGGCGCAGGGCCTGGCTGAACTCGGCGATCCAGGCCTGAGCCTGCGGGGTGAGCGGGTCGCAGATGCCTGGCTGGTCGGAACGGGTCCCCCAGCCGGCACCGGGCTCGGAGTAGAAGAGTGCGTCGCGATGCGGGAACGCCGTGCCGCCGCGGGGACTCCTTCTGACCGCCCCACCGAACGCCTGAGTGAAGAAGTTGCTGTCGTCCGTGGGCGCGTCCCGCATGAACGAGGCGATCACGTCAATCGCTCTGCCCGGGAACGGCTTCCTGGTGAACTGAGAGTAGAACTTCCAGTTCGCGGGTTCGTTCTCGGTAGGAATCTGGAATCCCGAATACACCTCGCCCCAGTTGCCGACCTGCACCGACACCTGGGGTGTACCGACCGACAGGATCGGGGCCAGCAGCTTCTTGGCCTCCGCTGGCGTCCCCTCCGCGAGGACCGCGAACAACAGGGTCTGATTGCGGTGAATTTCGACCTGCGTGCCAAGGCGGTCATCGGCGTGCAGTGCGGTGCGCTGCCAGGCATCGAAGACCCTACGTAGGTCATCGATGCCATCCCACGTCGCCTGCACATACGTAACGCTCTTCAGCGGAGCCACTTTGTACGTGAGTGAGGTGACGATCCCGAAGTTGCCGTTGCCCGCACCGCGCAGCGCCCACAACAAGTCCGAGTTATGGGTCAGATCTGCCTTGATCACCTTTGCGCACTCGCCACCTTCGGCCACGACGACCTCGGCGCCGATCAGGCTGTCGCACGCCATCCCCAGCCAGCGGGTCAGGAAGCCGAAGCCACCACCGAGCGTCGCGCCGGCCAAGCCCACCGTGCCTTCGGTGCCTGTCGTCACCGCGAAGTTCCGCTTCGCGAGCGTGGTCACCGCTTCCAGCTGGTTGAGTCCGGCACCGACCGTCGCGACACGAGCAGCACTGTCGAGATGGACCGACTTCAGTTCGCTGATATCGATCACGAGGCCGCTGTCGACGTTCGACCAGCCCTCCAGGCTATGGCGGCCGCTCCGGACCCGCAGCGCGACATCATTCTGCCGCGCCCAGGTCAGGGCGTTGACCACGTCCTGAGTGTTCTGAGCGAAGACGATGACCAGCGGATAGTGAGAGAAGAGCTGGTCCCAGCCGAGGCGCGCGTCCGTGTACCCAGGGTCGTGGGGACGGACGATGCGGCCGGTCAGCTTCGCCGGCGAACAATGCGCCGAGTACGCCTCATTTGCGGAAGTCTCCGTCGCGGCACTCGCACTAGTGGTCGTGGCCGCCGCGACGCCCGGCACGACGACTGCGCCGGCGCCGGCGACCGCAGAAGTCTTCAGCAATCGGCGACGGGAAAAGTCGTTCATGGTCCGTGTCCTCTCGACCACCCGCGGGCGTGAATCGGTCATTTATGGATTACTTTGGCGAAGCGGACGCTAGCAAGCGTGATCGCAGGGGACCCTTTCGACACGCTCAGCACCACCGCCAAGGCGCCTGACACTGCAGCTCCCAGCGTCGCGCATCGTCTTCGCCGGTGCTCCAGCAAGAGTTGTCCGTGGAAGGGCACTCAACGATGACCAACGTCGGCAACTGCCGACAGCTCAGCGACAGGCCAGAGCAATGAATGACCATGAGAACAACGGACGCACAGTCCACTCGTGACAGATCGCATCGGAAAGAGCGGACGCATGACCGACATCATCGCAGGGGTGGAAATTCCCGAGACCGCGGCCGTGGCGGAGGCCACGAGCCACCTCCGGGAAACGATCACGCCCCTGATCTTCCATCACTCCCGGCGTGTTTTTCTCTTCGCCTCCCTGCACGCGCGCGAGTTCGGCCTGCAGCCCGATCCCGAGCTGCTCTACATCTCCGCGATGTTCCACGACACCGGCCTCCTGACCCCGTTCTCCGAGGAGGAACAGCGTTTCGAGCTCGACGGCGCCGACCACGCGCACAAGTTCCTGCTCGACCGCGGGTTCCCCAAGAGCGCCGCCGAAGTGGTCTGGACGGCGATCGCTCTGCACACGACGCCGGGGATTCCCGGCCGGATGGGACCGGAGATCGCTGCCACCAACTACGGCGTTCTGACGGACGCGGTCGGCTGGGGCCTGGACGGACTCGAGGGCGACCAGGTGGGCGAGATCGTCGCCGCTCATCCGCGCGGAAATTTTAAGAAAGAATTTGTACAAACATTCATCGAGGGGCTCAAGGACCGTCCGGACACCACGTACGGGACCATCAATGCGGACTACCTGGAACGCTTCGTTCCCGGCTTCCACCGCACGTCCGTGATTGAGCGGATCACCGATGCACCCTGGCCGCAGTGAGCCGACACCAGTCACGGGCGTGCCGATGAAACCCCTAGGTTCCTCCGCGGACCTCGCCCTCTGGGACGACGCGCCGCCTTCACCGTTGTGACGGTCTCCACCGTCGTGCTGAGGGCGACTGCGAGTGCACCCTCGCCGATCTATCCCCTCAACCGGGAGAGCACTGAGACTCTGCCATCCTCTGCAAGTTGCCCTTGTATTGGAGTAATTGGGCGGTCGTTGAGTCGTTGGGGGTGCGACGTCGACACTGCCTGCGGCATGCCGCCCGGCTCTGCGCCCCGCACCGGAAGATCACGGCGGTATGGGCGACGGCGGCTGCGCCGGCCGTCTGATCGACGGATCTTACGGGCTGCCGATGGCATGCGCCGTGTGGCGCTCCCCGTCAAGTAGCCATGTCGGGCGGCGGTTGAGGCTGCGGCAGGACTGACAAAGAAGGCGGTGCGGACTCCATGTCCGTACCGCCCCCTCCCCCTCCGCCACCTCCTTCTGCTTCTGCTTCTGCTTCTGCTTCTGCTTCTGCTTCTGCGTACGCGGGGCTACAGGACCTTCGACAGGAAGGACTGTGTGCGTTCGTGCTGCGGGTTCGTCAGGACGTCGCGCGGGTTGCCCGATTCGACGACGACACCGCCGTCCATGAAGACGAGGCTGTCGCCGACCTCGCGTGCGAAGCCCATCTCGTG
>NZ_JBIVFF010000034.1:0-10840 GCF_044748025.1 Streptomyces sp. NPDC090032
CGGCATGCCCACCGACGAGGCATCGGTCAATGTCACCCGCGCCCGCCTCGGACGTCTCCTCCGCCAAGGCTTCCTCACCCAGCCCGGACGAGGCCGCTACCAGAAACGGACTTAACGCCCACTGAGTCCTCCACAGGGCGGGACCAGGGAGGAGGCTTGGGATTCCAACTGGGCCAGTCCGGCGGATCAGGGTGCGCTTCGGGCGGTTCGTCGCAGACAGTGCAGACACCGGGGAACAAGAGTGCCTCGAAGTAGTCGTGAGCGAAGCCTCCGGGGCCCTTGTAAGCAAGTTGCGCGGCCGCCAGGCAGTCCCGGCCAGCCCTGCATCGGCCACAGCAATCGTGATCGGTGATATGCCGGTCCACCTTCTTGCTGCACCCGTAATGCCCGCACACGTAGTAGCCGCCTGCATGGTTGGTCCAGCGGCGCGTTACGGGTTCGCTGTTGTCGTCATCGATATCCGGCTCGGGATCTGCCACGGACGCACGGGCGTTCGCGAGGGCGCGGAAGCCGACGCCCACCGCCACCACCACGATGCTGATCACCCCCGCTTTGTCGGCGGGCCCGAGGCCCTTCCAGCGGTCAACGAGACGCTGACGCAGGGACCTTCCCTCGTTGCTGTCTTCCAGAGACTCGCAAGGGTGCGCGTCATCACTCGGTGTGCGGCATGTCGGATCGTCCGGCGCTGTCATCGGACAGGTTGTCCTCTCTGCTCGGGGAACCGGATGCTGAGAGGCGGCCGGTCAGTTCGGTGGCCGCGGCGT
Organism: Streptomyces sp. NPDC090032; assembly: GCF_044748025.1. Classification (NCBI taxonomy): domain Bacteria; kingdom Bacillati; phylum Actinomycetota; class Actinomycetes; order Kitasatosporales; family Streptomycetaceae; genus Streptomyces; species Streptomyces sp. NPDC090032. Next base: position 765 of record NZ_JBIVFF010000034.1, read on the forward strand.
CGAGCGCGACATGCAGTGCGGGGATCAGAGTGAGCGCGGCCGCCACGTACTCAGGCTTCGCCTTCTCGTCGGCCTGCACCGCGGCGAACGCCTCAAGCGGCGTCATCGGCACCAGGCGACGCATCCAAGCGAGGTTGGCCCGGCTTCCTGCATAGCGGTTAGTGAGTAGCTCAAGCGGAGACAGGGGTGGCGCTCCCTCGCCCCGCATCAGCCAGGCCAACCCCTTGTTTGAGACGAGGCGACAGATCGCGTCCCCCGCACCGGACGCGGACGGTTCGCTTTCGGCCTCCTTCACCAGGCGCGCGGCCAGGGCACGTTCCCGGTCATCCCGGGGCGCCGGGTTCTTGATGCCGTCGAGGTAGTCCCGCGCGCCCCCGGTGCCGTACATGCCGACCCAGGCCCCATCCATGTCCCGCTCGGGGTCAGCATTCTGGAGGATGCGGATCGCGGCCGGGTACCGGGCCTACTCGACGGGCGACGTGGGGCGGCTGCGGGAGGTGTTGGCCTACCGGCGGCTGGGCTTTGGTCTGCGGGAGGTTGCGAAACTGGTCGACGACTCGTCCACCGACGCGATCGCGCACCTGCGCCGACTGCGCGGCCTACTGCTGGAGCGGCGTGATCGCGTAGACGCCATGGTGACAGCCATCGACAGGGAACTTGAGGCACGGGCGAAGGGACTGAAGGTGACACCGGAGGAGCAATTGGAGATGCTCGGTGCACGGCTGTACGACGCGATCGGCGGCGCTTACCCCGCAACACGGCGTACCGAGCCGCGGATCGCCGCGCAGATCTGGGACGCGCTCGGCGACGCGCAGACGGTACTGAACGTCGGGGCCGGCACCGGCTCCTACGAGCCCGCTGATCGCGACGTGACCGCGGTGGAGCCATCGGCAGTCATGCGAGGGCAGCGGCCTGTCGGCTCGGCACCGTGCGTGGCCGCTGCCGCGGAGAGGCTTCCGTTCGAGGATCACGCCTTCGACGTCGCTATGGCCGTTTCCACTGTTCACCACTGGGGGGACCCGATAGCGGAGCTGCGCGAGATGCGGCGTGTGGCCCGCCGCGTGGTGGTGCTGACATTCGACACCGACGAGGCTGGATGGCAGGGCCGGTTCTGGCTTACCCGCGACTACCTGCCCGAGTTCGCCGCCGTTCTCGCGGAATTTCCCTCACTCGCGGGGATGGCCGACGCGATCGGCGCCCGCACTGAGCCGGTGCCCATCCCGTGGGACTGCGCTGACGGCCTGTTCGAGGCGTACTGGCGCCGACCGGAGGCGTATCTGGAGGATCACGTGCGCCGTGCGATGTCGGTGTGGACAAGGGTCGGACCGGAGGCCGAGCAGCGGGCGGTACGAAGTCTCAGCGACGACCTCCATTCTGGCCGGTGGGCCGAGCGCAACAACGACCTCGCCGACCTCACCGCGGCAGACCTCGGCCTTCGCCTGTTCATTGCTTGAATGGACACCGTTCCCGCTCCGTCACAACGGCTGTGGCTGGGCGTCTTAAGCTGGCCCGCCTGGCGAGCCCGCTGCGCCGTGCCATGTGTCCGCGCGTCACCCTCTGAGCCGAGGGGAATTCCGGTCGAGGTCGGAATCAGTCAACCCGTCGATTCAATTGTATTCAAACCAGGTCAGAATGGCCTTGACTCGTCTGTTGTCTTCGCCGGGAGCCATGCCGAGCTTCGCGAAAACATTCGCCACATGTTTGCTGACAGCAGCACCCGAAAGGAACAACTTCGATGCGATCTCCGCGTTGGAGCTCCCCTCAGCCATGAGGGCGAGCACCTCTCGCTCGCGGGCGGTGAGTCGGGCAAGTGGACCTTGGGGGGAGTCAGCGCGCGTGACGTGGCGGACGACCTCGGGGTCGATCACTACTCCACCCCTGGAGACCGTCTCGAGAGCCCGTAGGAAGTCTGCGACTCTTCCCACTTTCTCCTTGAGTAGGTACCCGACGGCTCCGTCAGCGCCTGGCCCGTTGAGGAGTTCTCGCACATATGGTCCCGTGACATATGCGGAAAGGACCACCACCGGCAGATCCCGGTACCGGGAGCGTAGGTCGATTGCAGCACGGAGCCCGTCATCTGTGCTTCCCGGTGGCATGCGGACATCCGTAATGACGATGTCTGGAGCGGCCCCGGCATGCATCAATGCATCGACAGCGGCCACCAGCTCATCGGCGTCTTCACATTCGCGGATCACGTCATGGGCGTTGGAGGTCAAGATTTCCCGGATACCCGCTCGAATCAGCACACTGTCGTCCGCCAGGACAATTCTCATGCCCGCCCCTATCGGGTTACTCAGTCTGTTTCTTTTACCATGGGGGTTGGCTGGGAGCGGACGCTGCAACCTCTGTTCCGCCACCAGCCGGGCTGAGGATTTCGAGATCCCCGCCGACACTCCGCATTCGCTCACGAAGCCCTGCGAGTCCGGAACCGGCGTCGATTCTCGCACCGCCGGCACCGTCGTCACGAACGCGCACTTTCACACCAGTTTTAGCGCATTGCATGTCGATCTGCGCGGTGCCCACACCTGCATGTTTCGCGATGTTTGTCAGAGCTTCGGAGACCGTGAAGTATACCGCCGTCGCCGTTGGCGACGAAAGCTGAGAGTCGTCGCCATTGCTGGTCAACTCGACGCGCAGGGGAGATCTCGCAGCCAGCTCCCGGACAGCTGCGATGAGGCCGAGGTCGCTCAGCTCACGGGGGTGGATATCACGCACCGTTTCCCGCAGCCGTTCCAGAGCGCGTTCCGCGTGGGCCTGCGCCTGGCGTGCCAGCTGCACGGTTCGCTCCTGGTCGTCGGCTGCCGTCTCCAGCATCCCAAGGCGCATGACGACGGCGACGAGCTCCTGCTGAGCTCCGTCGTGCAGATCGCGTTCGATTCGCTGTCGCTCAATCTCGAAGGCCGCAGTCAGGGACGCCCTGCTGCTGCGGAGCTCCTCAAGTTTCGCCAGCAGGTCCGAGTCCCGGCTTCTCGAGAAAACGCGCAGGAGAAGGTCACGAAGAAGGGACACTCCGGTCAACGAACTCACGGTGACTGCACCCAGAGCGATTCCTGCGGGCACGGCCAGAAGGGTTTCCTGGACTGATTTCGGCGTGAACGGGCCGACCTGTGCTGCGATACCGAAGGCCCAGAACACGGGAGAGAAAACCAAGGCGGCGGCGCCGATGAATCCGAAGAAGGAGATCAACAGTGACAGCGCGCACAGGAGCAACGTGGCGAGGAAAACAGGGAGGTCGGTTCTCCATACTGACTTCGAACGCAGCCGGAATGTCACCCATCGCGTCCAGCTCTGAGAAGCGGGTCTCAGGGGCAGTGCCTCAGCGCCACACAAATGGGCTCGTGACCGGTCTACCTCTGCCACCACTGGGGCCGCTACCGGCACAACGAGGAGAGAAAGCAGCAGAATCGGGAAGGCTATTGCTGCGACCAATTCTGTCAGTACCCTCCGGACCAAGCGAATCTGCGCCATGGCGAGCATTGTCGCACATGCCAGAAGGTAGACCCAGGTCTACCTTCAAGCAGTGCAGGCACCCGTGCGTCGGCCCTCGCGCCCTGCTTGGCTTGAGACATGCTTTTTTCAGCTTCTTCTTCTGCTCCGTGTATTCGTTTGCGTGGCCTTCAGATGGACTTTCCGGTCCCGGGGCGTCGACGCGAGACAACACGTGTGCTGCACGCTATCGACCTTGACGTTCCAGAAGGCCGGCTGACTGCCATCGTCGGCCCGTCCGGGTCCGGCAAGTCGACGCTCCTGCTGTGCACGGCCGGCCTGGAGCGAGCGACCGCAGGTTCCATCGAGATCCTCGGGACGGACATCCTTTCGCTCTCGCCGCGCAAGCAGGCTGCATTCCGCAGCGAGAACGTCGGCTTCATCTTCCAGGAGTACAACCTCGTCAGTTCTCTGTCCGTCGAGGACAACATCTCCCTTCCGGCGCGGCTGGCCGGCCACCGTGTGCCCACGTCCCGTGTTGACGACGCGATGACACGGCTCGGCATCGCCCAGCACGCCCGGCGGCGTCCCGACCGCCTCTCCGGCGGGGAACGCCAGCGCGTCGCAGTGGCCCGGGTCGTCGCGAATCAGCCGCGGATCGTCTTCGCCGACGAGCCGACCGGGGCGCTCGACCTCAAGTCCGGTCATGTCGTGCTCGACTGGCTCCAGGCGCTCCCCGTGCAGGGGAGCACGGTCCTCATGGTCACGCACGACCCTCACGCGGCCGCACGGGCCGACCAGGTCGTGGTGATGGGGTCCGGGCGCATTCACGCCGTCATTCCCGGTGGCGACTCGCGCGCGGTGAGCGATGCCGTCCTCGCGGCGCAGTCCGTGGATGAGGCAGGTGACGAGGCAGCATGATGCGACTCGTCTTGTCGGACATCCGCATGCAGGCATCCATGTGGCTGTGGACGCTCGTGTGTGCGGCGGTCGGCGCGGCATGCTCAGCCGGTTCGGTCATTGCCATGTTCACCGCTGTCTCGGCGGCGCGAGCAGCAGGCGATGCACGCATGTCCTCGGCGTCGATCGCGCTGGGCGGAAACATCGTCTTCTTCACCTTGTTCGCCGCCGTGGGCATCGTCGCGTCCGCGGTCGGTCTGACGTTGAAGACCCAGCGACGCGAACACGCCCTGTGGGTGATCCTCGGGATCCCCCGCAATCGAGTCAGGCGCATCCTGCGCACCGAACTGACGGTGCTCGGCACGATTGCCGGTGCGCTGGCGGTGCCGCTGGCTCCTCTGGTCGCGGGTATCGCCCTCGATCAGTGGACGGCCACGGGACTCGATCTGCACGGAGCAACGGTCGGGTTCGAGCTCTGGCACGTGGGCGTAGCTGTGCTGTTCGGGGTGGTTCCGTGTCTGCTCGGCGGCTGGGGAGTCACACGCCGCGCCGCCAAGACACCGGAGATGCGCGCCTTCCGGGACCTCTCGGATCCGCCGGCCCGGCCGGGTGCCGCACGCAGCGTTCTCGCCCTGTGTCTCCTCGCCGGAGTGGTCGGCATGTGGATTCCCGGGCTTGGACTGGAACTCGAAGGCGGCGTCGAACAGCGGACGGCCTTCGCTTTCGCCGGCGACCTGTTCCTCATCTGCCTGGCGTTGCTGATGGGGCCGTGGGTTCTCACGCCCCTGATGAAGCTCTGGACCGCACTCGTCCCGTCGCGCGGCGTCACCTGGCATCTTGCCGTGCAATCGTGCCGCGCACGGGCAGCTCGAAGCGTCACTACGGTGCTGCCCTTCGCGCTCTCCCTGTCGTTTGTCGGGCTCTTCATGGTGATGGGGAATGTCATGCCCGGAAGCAGCGCCGGGCTGGGTGACGTCATGGTCGTTCTGGGCTGGGTCTTCGTCGTGTCCTGGGTCGGCGGCCTCGCCGTGATCGCTCTGGTCGGGCGGGAGCGCACCCGTGACTCCGCAGTCGTGACGGTCGCCGGCGCACGACCGGGCGTGGTCACCCGGTCGACGATCTGCGAGGGAGCCATCTACGCCGGGACGGCAATCCTCTTCGGCGCGATCTCCATCGCCATCACGAGTGCCACCATCGCCGCGGGAGCCAGGATCAGTATCGCCCGCGTTCTGAACGGTCTCCCATGGGAAACGCTCGGCGCACTCGCCGCTGTGACCCTCCTGACCACCTGCCTCGCCCTGGCCCTGCAGGCTGCCCGCACATCACGCACAGTCGCGGCCCGGGCCCTGCGTTCGTAACTCCGGCATGACCACTCGCGTCACCGCCGCGCAACAAGATGAGGATCAACCCCAAATGTTCTCCAGGATCACTGGCTTCGTGCGCCGTCATACCCCGTCGGACCGCCAAGGCGTCGCCTTGCGGGAGCGCACTCTCATGAACGGCGCACACGCCGTCAAGCCGATGGCACGACGCCGACGGCCCCGCACCGTAGCCGTCGTCGCCGCCTCGACGGTCGCTGCGCTCACCGCTTCTGCGTGCCACACCGACACAGCCGACCAGCATCCTTCGGCTTCAGACTCATCGAGCGCTGCTGGAGTGAGCGCAGAGCTGCAAAAACTCATGCGAGGTACCCCATGGTCCTCGGGACAGTGGGGTCTTCAGGTCACCGACCTGAAATCCGGAAAGGTCGTGCAGTCCAAGAACGCCACGTCCAAGTTCGTGACAGGCTCGACCGCCAAGACCTTCGCCGTCGGCGCCGCGCTCGACACACTCGGGAGCAGCCATCGGTTCCGCACCCCCATTGTTCGCTCCGGTTCGGTATCGGACGACGGCCGCCTCTCCGGAAACCTCATCATGGTGGGAAGCGGCGATCTGACACTCGGCGGGCGGACCAACGCGCTCGGAAAGGTCGACATCCCGGATTTCGACCACACCGACGCAAACGCCGTGCCCGGTATGGCCACCCTCACGCGTGAAGACCCCCTCGCCGGCATCAACGACCTCGCCCGGCAGATCGCGGCGAGCGGCATCCGGCACATCGACGGAGACGTGGTCATCGACGACCGTCTCTGGGCCCCTGTGACGATCGGAGGCACACCCATCACGCCAACAGCCGTCAACGACAACCTCATCGACCTGCTGATAACCCCTGCAACACCCGGCCGGCAGGCAACCGTCGACTGGCGTCCCAAGACCGCCGCGTTCACCGTCGACTCGCGCGTCACCACGACTCCCGCCGGGACGAAGCCGGCCGTGAAGACCGACTCTCCCGCTGCCGGACGCATCCGGGTACGGGGTTCCGTGCCGGCGGACGCCACCGCGCCCTTCATCGCGACGTACCAAGTCCCCGACCCCGCCGCGTTTGCCCGCACGGTACTCATCGAAGCACTCGCCAGGCATGGCGTCTCCGTCGCGTCTCCAACCCTGGGGGCGAATCCCAGCAGCAAACTCCCGCCGGTGCAGAAAGTCAAAAGACTGCCCGTCTCCGCAAGTTACACGTCACCCCCCTTCAAGGAATACGCAAAACTGATCAACAAGGTCAGTCACAACCTCGGCGCCAACCTTCTGCCGCCCCTGATGGCCGTCCACAACGGCAAGCGCACCTACGCCGACGGCATGAAGACCGAACGTGAATTTCTTACTCGTGCCGGCATCGACCGTGATTCCTTCGATCTCGTGGACGCTCAGGGCCTCACCCGTGACAGGGTCACACCGGCCGCCCAGACACAACTACTGCGGAATCTCTCCCGGAAGAACTACTTCGGCGCCTTGCACGACTCCATGCCGACCATGGGCGTAGACGGCTCGCTGGCCGGTGTCATCAAGCCCACCGACCCAGCCGCAGGCCACATCCGAGCCAAGACCGGCACCCTGATCGGTGCCGTCAACGGGAAGTTGGCCCTGACCACCAAGGCACTCGCCGGATATGTCGATGCGGAGAACGGCCGCCGCTACGCCTTCGCCATCTACGTCAATGACATCCTCGCACCGGGTAACACCGTGAACGGTGCCATCGACCTGGCACTCAAAGCCAACAAGCAGTTGGGCGCCATGGCAGCAAGCATCTACCGGAACCCCAATCCCTGAGAAGCACAACCCATCCGAAGTGAAGGGGGCGCGGGATGATGGAGCAGAGTCCGGGCCAGGGGCAGCGGCCGGCCACACCAGATCGCGCCGGCTCGATGCCCGGTAGGGCTCGTACTCGTCCCGACCCGGAATCTGCTGCTGCCATGGCGGGCGGATGGCGACACGCGCGCGATGGCCGGGATAGGGACCGTGGCCAGGTCCCCGCAGCCAGTCGATCCGTTCGGCCGGGTCCGTGCCGCAGAGAATTCCGAAGCCGCAAATCAGGTCGAAAGCAGGCGAGAGGTGGCCAGGACGTCCAGGATGGACGGCTCGTCGTCGACGACCAGCAGCCGGGTGCCGGGCGGGACCTCTGGTGCGTTCACGCCCGGCTACTTGATCAGGTCCCGGGAGCGGAGCATCTCCGGCGGGATCCCCCAGGCATCAACGAGGTCGCCCGCGAGCGGTCGCACCTTGCGGCAGAGGTCGTTTACCTCACGGGTGATCGCCTTGGAACGCTGCACCGTCAGCCGACCGTGCTCCATGAACCAGGCGCGGTCCGCCTCGATCGTCGAGAGGGCGAAAAGATCGCACAGCAGCCCCAGCGCGACCTTGTCGTCCCCCTCGGGCAACGTGCCGAGCTTGTCGACGAACGCTTCGAGCACGAGTCGCTCGACGTGCGCGCGGGCCACTGCGATGACATGGTCCTGCACCCGGGAGAAGACAGCGCCGGGGGTGCCGCTCTTCTCGACGCCGCGCTTGAGTCGCCGGGCCACACCGGCGACCATGTGCTCCTCGCGGAAGCGCAGCATGGCCAGGTGGTACTCCGAGTCGAGCAGACCCGCCTCCTGGTCCCACGCGTCGCCGCCCGGCAGCAGGTCGCGCACGCGCTCCAGCAGTTTGTGGGCCGATGTCTTCTCGATGATGGTCTCGACGGCGAGGCCAGTGACGAAGCGGACCATGCCTAGCTGGTCGAGGTCCTCGAACTCGCTCGCGTACCCCGTGAGCAGGCCCTTGGCTACCAGCTGGAGCAGGACGTGGTTATCGCCCTCGAACGTCGTGAAGATGTCGCTGTCGGCCTTGAGCGCAGCGAACCGGTTCTCGGCGAGGTAGCCGGCGCCCCCGCACGCCTCGCGGCACTCCTGGATCACCCGGGTCGCGTGCCAGGTGCCGAGCGCCTTGGTGCCTGCGGCCCGCGCTTCCAGTTCCCGGCGCTCCTGCTCGTCGTCCTTGATCCCCGAGAGGACCTCGTGCAGGTCCGTGCGCACCACGTCCTGAGCGAAGTGCAGCGCGTAGGTGCGCGCGAGGAGCGGAAGGAGACGGCGCTGGTGCATGCCGTAGTCGAGCAGCAGTTGCTCATCGGTGTCCGACGTCGCCTCGAACTGCCGTCGGCGCAGCGCGTACTTCGTCGCGATCGTCAGTGCCACCTTGGCGGCGTTGATGGCGCCGCCGCCGACACTGACCCGTCCCTGGACCAGGGTGCCGAGCATCGTGAAGAAGCGGCGGCCGGGGTTCTCGATCGGGCTCTCGTACTCGCCTTGCGGGGTGACGTCGGCGAACCGGTTGAGGAGGGCCTCGCGCGGCACGCGTACGCCGTCGAACCAGAGGCGGCCGTTGTCGACACCGTTGAGGCCCATCTTGCGGCCGTCGTCCTCGATCCGGACGCCCGGCGCCGGTGCACCGTCGACGCGGATCGGGACGACGAAGGCGTGCACCCCCTGGGACGCGCCGCCCACCCGCAACTGGGCGAAGACGACGGCCAGTTCGGCGTGCCGGGCCGCGTTGCCGATGTAGTCCTTGCGGGCCTCGTCACCGCTCGTGGTGATGACGAACTCCTGGGTGTCGACGTCGTACGTCGCCACCGTGCCCAGTGCCTGAACGTTGGACCCGTGGCCGGTCTCGGTCATCGCGAAACAGCCCATGAGCTTCCCGGTGATCAGGTCCGGCAGGTAGGCCGCGTGGTGACGTTCGGTGCCGAGCTGCAGGATCGCGCCGCCGAAGAGACCGAACTGCACACCGACCTTCACCAGCACCGACAGGTCGCCGAAGGCGAGCGTCTCGAACGCGGCGATAGAGGCGCCGATGTCGCCGCCACCGCCGTACTCCTTCGGAAATCCCATCCCGGTCTGGCCGGTCGCCGCCAGCTCGACGACGAGCCCCCGCACGCGTTCGCGAAAGTCGTCGATGCCGAGCTCTTCGGCCTCGTCGAGAACGGAGGCGTGCGCGACGAGATTGGTGCGGACCAGGTCGCGGATCTGCGCGTATTCGCCGTCGAGCACGGTGCGCAGGGCAGATACGTCGACGTCGGGCTGTACGTAGCCGTCCTGGTGCGTGAAGGAGTCGGTGACCATGGTGCCCTGCTACCCCGACTCCGAAGTGATCAAGCGATGTGCGGTGCGGGTGTCCCGCCGGTGGCGCAACTCGTCACTTTCTCCCCGATGCCGATTCCCCGAATGCACCGGTGCTGGCGCGGACCACTAGGCGGGCGGCGAGTTCGACGTGGCCAGCTTGAGGCCCGGTCTTCTGCCGTTCAGAGGGCGTTAAGTCCGATCTTCCTCGGTTCGTGATCGCTCGATCGTGGGACTGATCGTCGCGCGGGGCATTCGGTCGGCATGTTCATGCTGAGA
>NZ_JBIVFF010000035.1:0-1238 GCF_044748025.1 Streptomyces sp. NPDC090032
TTTTGGGGGTGTCAGGTTTCGGTTTGGGTGGTCCAGGTGCCGAGGGAGATTTCGGCGGTGATGCCTGGTCCGAAGCCGGCCATGAGGCCGCGGTGGCCGTCGAGGGTGGAGGCTTCGTTGAACATGCGGGCGAGGGCGTCGAGTACGACGGCGCTGGCTATGTTGCCGTATTCGGTGAGTGTGGCGCGGCTGAAGCGGAATGCTTCGGGTGGTACGTCGAGGTAGGTGCTGAGGTCGTCGAGGATGCGTGGGCCGCCTGCGTGGATGATGTAGAAGTCCATTTTGCCGGCGTTCCATTGGTGTTGTTCGGCGAGGGCTTGGAGGGCGGGGGCGAGTGGTTCCATGGTTCCGGGTACGCGTTTGTCGAGTTGGAAGTGGAAGCCGGTGGAGCGTACGGCGTAGGAGATCCAGTCTTCGGTGCTGGGGATGATGTAGGAGCCGTTGCGTTCCAGGCGGACTCCGGTGCCGCCGTTGCCTCGGAGTACGGCGGCGGCGATGCCGTCGCCGAACAGGCCGTTGGACAGGAGGGATCCGACGCCGAGGTCGGTGGGCTGGTAGCACAGCGAGCAGAACTCGCAGGCGACGATGAGTACGTTGGCGTCGGGGTAGGCGGTGCAGAAGTCGTGGGCGCGGTTGATGGCGGCGCCGCCTGCTGCGCAGCCGAGTTGGGCGATCGGTAGTTGCCGGGTGTTGGGTCCGAAGCCCATGGTGTCGATGAGCCATGCGGTGGGTGGGGGCATCATGAAGCCGGTGCAGGAGACGTAGATGATGAGGTCGATCTGCTGGGGTTCGAGTTCGGCGTGGTCGAGGGCGCGGCGTACTACGGCCGGTACGCGGGCTTTGGTGTGTGCCTCGTAGGTGGCGCTGCGGGCGTCGAGGCCGGGGTGTTGGAGTACTTTGTCGATGGGTTGGATCAGGTGCCGTTTTTGTACTCCGGTGTGTTCGATGAGGCTGAGGACCAGGTCGAGTTGGGGGTGGCCGTGGTGCAGCCGCCTCGCCAGTTCGAGGGTCTCTTCGTTGGTGATGACGTACTCGGGTACTTCGATGGCCGGTTTGCAGAGCACCGCCATGGAACGCCTCCCAGCGCACGTGGTCTGCATTGCCGCGTCGTGGCCGGGTGAGGTGGGGGCTGTTCGCCGTTCGGGAGCTCACCGGGTTGGTCCGCGCTGAAAGGGGTGTGGGGCGGATGTGTGGTGGGCTCCGGCGTGGTTTCACCTGGTACCGGCGCGGTGGGGGGC
>NZ_JBIVFF010000035.1:1334-2599 GCF_044748025.1 Streptomyces sp. NPDC090032
GGGGTGTTGCGGTTAGGCGGTTACCTGGTGATGGAGGTGGTTACCAGGTGACGGGTAGTGCGAGTGGGTAGCGCCAGATTGATGTGGTGTTCCAGCGGACTTCTTCGGCGGGCTTGGCGAGTTTGAGGTCGGGGAAGCGTTTTAGGAGGGTTCCGAGTGCGGTGAGGAGTTCTGTGGTGGCCAGGGGGGCGCCGAGGCAGTGGTGTCCTCCCCAGCCGAAGGTCATGTGGGAGGGGCCGGAGCGGTGCAGGTCCAGTTCGTCGGGGCGGTCGAATTTGCGGGCGTCGCGGTTGGCTGTGAGGTAGGAGACGTGGACGATGTCTCCGGCTTTGATGGTTACGCCGCTGAGTTCTACGTCTTGCATGGCGACGCGGGGGATGCCGACGCCCTTGCGGAAGGGGATGTAGCGCAGGAGTTCTTCGAGGGCTTGGGGGAGCATGTCGGGGTGCTCGCGCAGCATGGCGAGTTCTTTGGGGCGGGTGAGGAGGGTGTAGGCGATGTTTCCGATCTGGTAGGTGGTGGTGTCCTGTCCGGTGATGAGCAGGACCATGGCCATGACGGCCAGTTCCTCGTCGTTGAGGATTTCGTCTCCGTCGCGGGCTGTGGCGAGTGCGCTGATGAGGTCGTCGCCCGGGTTTTGGCGGCGGTGTCCGGTCAGGGTGTGGAAGTAGGCGCGCAGTTCGGCTTTGGCTCGTACGGCGTTGTCGCGGTTGCCCATGCCGGTGTCCATCATGGTCCGTGCGTGGGTGCGTAGTTGGGCGCGGTCGGCTTCGGGGATGTCGAGTACTTCGCAGATGGTGGCCAGGGGCAGGGGGTCGGCCAGGTGTTCGGTGAGGTCTGCGGGTGAGCCGAGTTCTTCCATGCGGTCGAGTAGTTCGTTGACGACGTGCTGGGTGCGGACCTGCATGCGTTCCATGTGGCGGGGTGCGAAGCCTTTGGAGATGAGGCTGCGCAGGCGGTTGCTGGCTGGTGGGTCCATCACGTTGATTGCTTCGTCCTGAACGATGGGTTCAGGGGTCATGCGGGGAAAGTTCCGGCCGATGATGGCGTGGCGGCTGAAGCGCCGGTCGGTGGTCACGGTGCGTACGTCGTCGTAGCCGGTGACGAGCCAGGCTTCTCCGTCTCCGTGAGGCAGTCGGATGCGGGAGACGGGCTCTTGGGTCATCAAGTGTTTGAGTACTGGGTCGAACTCGAGGGCCTCGGCAAAGTCGAACGGGCAGTTTCGCGGGGTGGCGACTGGTTCCATGCGTGGCTCCCGATCGGGG
>NZ_JBIVFF010000036.1:0-2446 GCF_044748025.1 Streptomyces sp. NPDC090032
GACATCGCGTATGCGCCCGTCGAGTTCAAGGACAAGTCCGGCCAGACGGCGGGCATCGACCCCGACCTCGCGGCCGCCATGGGCAAGCAGCTCGGTGTGAAGTTCGAGTTCCAGAACGGCACGTTCGACACCCTCATCACGGGTCTGCGCTCCAAGCGCTACGACATCGCGATGTCGGCCATGACGGACACCAAGGACCGGCAGAACGGTGTCGACTCCGACACCGGCAAGAAGGTCGGCGAGGGCGTCGACTTCGTGGACTACTTCAACGCCGGCGTCTCGATCTACACGCCGAAGGGCAAGACCCAGGGCATCAAGACCTGGTCCGACCTGTGCGGCAAGAAGGTCGTCGTCCAGCGCGGCACGGTCTCCCACGACCTGGCGAAGGCCGAGGCGAAGAAGTGCCCGGGCGGCAAGACGATCTCCATCGAGGCCTTCGACAACGACCAGCAGGCCCAGACCCGGCTGCGCTCCGGTGGCGCCGACGCCGGTTCGTCCGACTTCCCGGTCGCCGCGTACGCGGTGAAGACCTCGGGCGGCGGCAAGGACTTCGAGATCGTCGGTGACCAGGTCGAGGCCGCCCCGTACGGCATCGCCGTCGCCAAGGGCAACGACCAGCTGCGTGACGCCCTCAAGGCCGCGCTGGACGCCCTCGTCAAGAACGGCGAGTACGACAAGATCATCGCCAAGTGGGGCGTCGAGGCCGGCGCCGTCAAGGAAGCCACCGTCAACGGCGGCAAGTGACCGCGCCCCTCTCGTCACCCAGCCGTTTGAAAGGCATCACCCGTGTCTGTTGACATCGACAAGACGGACGGGCCCGAGGACGTCCCGCCCCCCAAGGCGGGACCCGAGGCCATCAGGGCCATCCCCGTCCGGCACTACGGCCGCTACGTGGCCGCTGTCGTCGCGATCGCCGTCCTCGCCGCGATCGTCTACGCGTTCGCCCAGGGCAAGATCAACTGGGGTGCGATCCCGGACTACTTCTTCGACGACCGCATCCTCAAGGGCGTCGGCCAGACACTGCTGCTGACCGCGATCTCCATGGTGATCGGCGTGGTCGGCGGCGTCCTGCTCGCCGTCATGCGCCTGTCGAAGAACCCCGTGACCTCGTCGATCGCGTGGTTCTACATCTGGTTCTTCCGCGGCACCCCGGTTCTCGTCCAGCTGGCCGTCTGGTTCAACCTCGGCCTGGTCTTCGAGTACATCAACCTCGGTCCGATCTACAAGGACTACTGGTCCTCCTTCATGACGCCGTTCCTGACGGCGCTGCTCGGACTCGGCCTGAACGAGGCCGCGTACATGGCGGAGATCTGCCGCGCCGGCCTGCTCTCGGTCGACGAGGGCCAGACGGAGGCCTCACACGCCCTCGGCATGAGCCACGCCAAGACCCTGCGCCGGATCGTGATCCCGCAGGCGATGCGCGTGATCGTGCCGCCCACGGGCAACGAGGTCATCAACATGCTGAAGACCACCTCGCTGGTCTCAGCCGTGCAGTACTACGAACTACTGAAGTACGCCCAGGACATCGGCCAGACCTCCGGCTCCCCGGTGGAGATGCTCTTCCTGGCCGCCGCCTGGTACCTGATCATGACGTCCATCCTGAGCGTCGGCCAGTACTACCTGGAGCGCTACTACGCCCGCGGCTCCAGCCGCTCGCTGCCCGATACACCGTTCCAGAAGATCCGGGCCAACCTGTTGTCGCTCAGCCGGGCGAAGGGATCCGCGTGATGACCACCAACGCCATGGTGAAGTCCGAAGGCGTCCACAAGTCCTTCGGCAACGTCGAGGTCCTCAAGGGCATCGACCTGGAGGTCAAGGAGGGCGAGGTCTTCTGCCTCATCGGCCCCTCCGGCTCCGGCAAGTCGACGTTCCTGCGGTGCATCAACCACCTGGAGAAGATCAACGCCGGCCGGCTCTACGTCGACGGCGAACTGGTCGGCTACCGGCAGAAGGGCGACAAACTCTACGAGCTGAAGGACAGCGAGGTCGCGCTCAAGCGCCGGGACATCGGCATGGTGTTCCAGCGCTTCAACCTCTTCCCGCACCTGACGGCCGTGGAGAACGTCATGGAGGCGCCGGTCCAGGTCAAGCGCCAGTCCCGGACCCAGGCACGCCAGCGGGCCAACGAGCTCCTGGAGCGCGTGGGCCTCGCCGACAAGGCGGGGAACTACCCCTCGCAGCTCTCCGGCGGCCAGCAGCAGCGCGTCGCCATCGCCCGCGCGCTGGCGATGGACCCGAAGCTGATGCTCTTCGACGAGCCGACCTCGGCCCTCGACCCCGAACTCGTCGGCGACGTCCTCGACGTCATGCGTGACCTCGCCGAGTCCGGCATGACGATGATCGTCGTGACGCACGAGATGGGCTTCGCACGCGAGGTCGGCGACAGCCTCGTCTTCATGGACGGCGGTGTCGTCGTCGAATCGGGCAACCCGCGCGACGTCCTGAC
>NZ_JBIVFF010000037.1:0-1990 GCF_044748025.1 Streptomyces sp. NPDC090032
CGGTCCGGTTCCGCGTAAACGGCAACGCTCGCGATACCGGCATCCCGGCACGCCCTGGCCACGCGGACAGCGATTTCGCCACGGTTGGCGATGAGCACCTTGCGCACGATGGCTCCCTCCTTGAAACAAGCCGAGTTTAGGGACTGCCGACACGGGCTTACGACCCGTCCCCATGAGTGAGCTTGCCCACACGGAGTGCTATTCGAGGCGCGCTCAAGCGGTGAAACCCCCTGTTGCGCCCTGTAACGCAGCCTTCCCTCTTCGAACCCTAGCCCGCCGACATGGGCTAGGTCTCTGTGAGACGGCGCTGCGACGCTCCGGGTTTCTTTGTGGAGTCCCTACGAATGGCCCAATGATTCTTTGCTCCGGGCAGACCCCTTGTCCCGAGGTTTACCCGTTAGTAGCGTTCGCGTTGTCTCGAACGGACTTGGGGTAACAGCCGAAAGTGGGTGGGGTTCCGGTGGCACGCAGACCGGTGGCATGGGTGGCCGCGATCGTGCTCTTCGCGGAGGCGATCGGTATCGCCCTTCTCAACTGGTTCCTGGGGCTGGTCGTCGACCGCCAGGACATGTCCCTGGCCGGGCTCGACCCCCGTGCCATGTCCGTCTCCGCCTGGATCGCGGGCGGCCTCTTCGGGATCTACCTCGTGCTGTGCGGGATCGTCCTCGTACGCACCGCCGTGCGCGACCGCGCGCCGGCCACCTTCGGCCGCATCCTGCTGATCAGCGCGGCCGTCGTGCACGGGCTGCTCGGGGCGTTCAGCATCGGCCTGGTCGGCTGGCTCGCGTTCGTCTTCATGATGGTCGTGCTCGGGCTCATCGTGCTCACGCTGGTCGCCTATGACCGGAAGGAGCAGGGGGACGGCGCGGGAGCGGGTCAGGCTCCGGCCGGGCCGGCCGAGGGGGGCGGGGCGCCTCAGCCCGTCTGATCGGCCCGGTGAGGCGAGCTGCGGTCAGTCCGTCCACAAGTCCGTGATGTTCACGCCCAGTCGGGCCAGCAGGCGGCGCAGCAGCGGCATCGACAGGCCGATCACGTTCCCGTGGTCGCCGTCGATGCCGTCGATGAACGGTGCCGAGCGGCCGTCCAGCGTGAACGCGCCCGCCACGTGGAGCGGCTCGCCCGACGCCACGTACGCGGCGATCTCCGCGTCGCTCGGCTCGCCGAAGCGGACCACCGTCGAGGCCGTCGCCGACGCGTAGCGGCCGGTCGCCGTGTCGTACACGCAGTGGCCCGTCTGCAGGGTGCCCGCGCGGCCCCGCATCGATTTCCAGCGCGCCGTGGCCTCCTCGGCGTCGGCCGGCTTGCCGAGTGCCTGGCCGTCTATGTCCAGGACCGAGTCGCAGCCGATCACCAGCGCGCCGTGCACCTCCGGCTTCGCCGCGACCACGGACGCCTTCGCCTCCGCCAGCGCCAGCGCCAGTTCGGCCGGGGTGGGGGCGGACACGGCGTCCTCGTCGACCCCGCTGACCAGCACCTCGGGGGCGAGGCCCGCCTGACGCAGCAGGGCCAGCCTGGCCGGGGACTGGGAGGCGAGGACCAGGCGGCGGCGGGGGGTGCTTGCCGGGGTGCCCGAGGGGGTGCTCGCGTGGGGATCGTGCGGATCAGTCATGCGCTCAGGGTTCCACACGCGGGCGGGGTTCTACATGCGGTCAGGGTTCTGCATGCGGGCGGATGGGGGTGCTAGGGCCGGGGCTCCTACACGATTCCCAGAACCAGCATCTACACGATTCCCAGAACCAGCATGGCGATCACCATCGCCACCGCGAGCACGAAGCCCGCTCGGCGGAGCATCGCCTGGGTTTCGCGCAGCTCCTCGGGGGGCTCGTTCTCGGGGTCTGACCACAGCATGGATCCGATACTGCTGTCCCGGCGAGCGGTGGGGGGGGGGGGGGGGGGGCGCGCGCCCCCCCCCCCCCCCCCCCCCCCCCCCCCCACCCCCCCCCCCCCCCCCCGCGGGCGGCGGGGCGGCGGCGGGGCCCCCCCCCCCCCC
>NZ_JBIVFF010000038.1:0-1847 GCF_044748025.1 Streptomyces sp. NPDC090032
GATGGGTAGGGGAGCGTCGTGTGCCGGGTGAAGCAGCCGCGGAAGCGAGTTGTGGACGGTTCACGAGTGAGAATGCAGGCATGAGTAGCGATACACACGTGAGAAACGTGTGCGCCGATTGACTAAGGGTTCCTGGGTCAAGCTGATCTGCCCAGGGTAAGTCGGGACCTAAGGCGAGGCCGACAGGCGTAGTCGATGGATAACCGGTTGATATTCCGGTACCCGCTGTGAAGCGTCAAACATTGAATCAGGCGATGCTAAGTCCGTGAAGCCGTTCCGGACCCTTCGGGGAAAGGAAAGTGGTGGAGCCGACGGACCAGACTTGTAGTAGGTGAGTGATGGGGTGACGCAGGAAGGTAGTCCAGCCCGGGCGGTGGTTGTCCCGGGGTAAGGGTGTAGGCCGTGTGATAGGTAAATCCGTCGCACATTAAGGCTGAGACCTGATGCCGAGCCGATTGTGGTGAAGTGGATGATCCTATGCTGTCGAGAAAAGCCTCTAGCGAGTTTCATGGCGGCCCGTACCCTAAACCGACTCAGGTGGTCAGGTAGAGAATACCGAGGCGTTCGGGTGAACTATGGTTAAGGAACTCGGCAAAATGCCCCCGTAACTTCGGGAGAAGGGGGGCCATCACCGGTGATTGAATTTACTTCATGAGCTGGGGGTGGCCGCAGAGACCAGCGAGAAGCGACTGTTTACTAAAAACACAGGTCCGTGCGAAGCCGTAAGGCGATGTATACGGACTGACGCCTGCCCGGTGCTGGAACGTTAAGGGGACCGGTTAGTGCACTTTCGGGTGTGCGAAGCTGAGAACTTAAGCGCCAGTAAACGGCGGTGGTAACTATAACCATCCTAAGGTAGCGAAATTCCTTGTCGGGTAAGTTCCGACCTGCACGAATGGCGTAACGACTTCTCGACTGTCTCAACCATAGGCCCGGTGAAATTGCACTACGAGTAAAGATGCTCGTTTCGCGCAGCAGGACGGAAAGACCCCGGGACCTTTACTACAGTTTGATATTGGTGTTCGGTTCGGCTTGTGTAGGATAGGTGGGAGACTGTGAACTCTGGACGCCAGTTCAGGGGGAGTCGTCGTTGAAATACCACTCTGGTCGTGCTGGATGTCTAACCTGGGTCCGTGATCCGGATCAGGGACAGTGTCTGATGGGTAGTTTAACTGGGGCGGTTGCCTCCTAAAGAGTAACGGAGGCGCCCAAAGGTTCCCTCAGCCTGGTTGGTAATCAGGTGTTGAGTGTAAGTGCACAAGGGAGCTTGACTGTGAGACCGACGGGTCGAGCAGGGACGAAAGTCGGGACTAGTGATCCGGCGGTGGCTTGTGGAAGCGCCGTCGCTCAACGGATAAAAGGTACCCCGGGGATAACAGGCTGATCTTCCCCAAGAGTCCATATCGACGGGATGGTTTGGCACCTCGATGTCGGCTCGTCGCATCCTGGGGCTGGAGTCGGTCCCAAGGGTTGGGCTGTTCGCCCATTAAAGCGGTACGCGAGCTGGGTTTAGAACGTCGTGAGACAGTTCGGTCCCTATCCGCTGCGCGCGCAGGAGTCTTGAGAAGGGCTGTCCCTAGTACGAGAGGACCGGGACGGACGAACCTCTGGTGTGCCAGTTGTCCTGCCAAGGGCATGGCTGGTTGGCTACGTTCGGAAAGGATAACCGCTGAAAGCATCTAAGCGGGAAGCCTGCTTCGAGATGAGGACTCCCACCCCCTTGAGGGGTTAAGGCTCCCAGTAGACGACTGGGTTGATAGGCCAGATCTGGAAGCCCGGTAACGGGTGGAGGTGACTGGTACTAATAGGCCGAGGGCTTGTCCTCAGTTGCTCGCGTCCACTGTGTT
>NZ_JBIVFF010000039.1:0-1815 GCF_044748025.1 Streptomyces sp. NPDC090032
TCAGCCATGGATGGCCTCCTTGAGAGCCGTGGCGAGCTGCTCCGCCTTGAACGGCATGCCGTTGACCTGGTTGTAGGAGCGGGCGTCCACCAGATACCTGGCCCGGATGAGGGTGGCGAGCTGACCGAGGTTCATCTCGGGGATCACCACCTTGTCGTAACGCCCCAGGACCTCGCCCAGATTCCGCGGGAAGGGGTTCAGATGACGCAGATGCGCCTGCGCGATGTCCTCACCCGCCGCCCGCAGCCGGCGCACCGCCGCGGTGATCGGCCCATACGTCGAACCCCAGCCGAGGACCAGGAGGTTGGCCTGGCCCGAGGCGTCGTCGACGTCCAGGTCGGGGACCTCGATCCCGTCGATCTTGGCCTGGCGGGTGCGGACCATGAACTCGTGGTTGGCCGGGTCGTAGGAGATGTTGCCCGTGCCGTCCTGCTTCTCGATCCCGCCGATCCGGTGCTCAAGACCCGGCGTGCCCGGGATCGCCCACGGACGCGCCAGCGTCTTCGCGTCGCGCTTGTACGGCCAGAACACCTGCGTGCCGTCCGCCTCCGTGTGATTCGGCCCGGAGGCGAACTGGGTCCGAAGATCCGGGAGTTGATCCACCTCCGGGATCCGCCACGGCTCCGACCCGTTGGCCAGATAACCGTCCGAGAGGAGGAAGACCGGGGTGCGGTACGTGATCGCGATCCGGGCCGCCTCGAGCGCCGCGTCGAAACAGTCCGCGGGCGTCCGGGGCGCCACCACCGGAACCGGCGCCTCACCGTTACGCCCGTACATCGCCTGCAGCAGATCCGCCTGCTCCGTCTTGGTCGGCAGACCCGTCGAAGGACCGCCCCGCTGGATGTCCACGACCAGCAACGGCAGTTCGAGCGAGACCGCCAGCCCGATCGTCTCCGACTTCAGCGCCACACCCGGACCCGACGTCGTCGTCACCGCCAGCGAACCACCGAACGCCGCACCCAGCGCCGCCCCGATCCCCGCGATCTCGTCCTCGGCCTGGAACGTGCGCACACCGAAATTCTTGTGCCTGGACAGCTCATGCAGGATGTCCGACGCCGGCGTGATCGGATACGAACCCAGATACAGCGGCAGATCCGCCTGCCGTGACGCCGCGATCAGCCCGTAGGACAGCGCCAGATTCCCCGAAATATTGCGGTAGGTGCCGGTCGGGAACGCGGACGCGGCCGGCGCGACCTCATAGGAGACCGCGAAATCCTCCGTCGTCTCACCGAAGTTCCAGCCCGCGTGGAAAGCGGCCAGGTTCGCCTTCATGATCTCGGGCTTCTTCGCGAACTTCGACCTCAGGAACTTCTCCGTCCCCTCGGTCGGCCGGTGATACATCCACGACAGAAGACCCAGCGCGAACATGTTCTTGCTCCGCTCGGCCTCCTTACGCGACAGCTCGAACTCCTTGAGCGCCTCCACCGTCAGACTCGTCAACGGCACCGGATGCACGTGATAGCCGTCCAGCGAACCGTCCTCCAGCGGGCTGCTCGCGTAACCGACCTTCTGCATCGCCCGTTTCGTGAACTCGTCCGTGTTCACGATGATCTCCGCGCCACGCGGCACATCCGCGATGTTCGCCTTCAACGCGGCCGGGTTCATCGCCACCAGAACATTCGGCGCGTCCCCCGGCGTCAGGATGTCGTGATCCGCGAAATGCAACTGAAACGAAGAAACACCCGGCAGAGTCCCCGCAGGGGCCCGGATCTCGGCGGGAAAGTTCGGCAGCGTCGACAGATCGTTCCCGAACGACGCCGTCTCCGAGGTGAACCGGTCACCCGTCAGCTGCATCCCGTCACCCGAGTCACCCGC
>NZ_JBIVFF010000041.1:867-1665 GCF_044748025.1 Streptomyces sp. NPDC090032
TCCTTTTCCACTTAATACACACTTTGGGACC
This sequence comes from Streptomyces sp. NPDC090032, assembly GCF_044748025.1. Taxonomy (NCBI): domain Bacteria; kingdom Bacillati; phylum Actinomycetota; class Actinomycetes; order Kitasatosporales; family Streptomycetaceae; genus Streptomyces; species Streptomyces sp. NPDC090032. The sequence goes on from NZ_JBIVFF010000041.1 coordinate 899, forward strand.
TTAGCTGGCGGTCTGGGCTGTTTCCCTTTTGACTACGGATCTTATCACTCGCAGTCTGACTCCTAAGGATAAGTCATTGGCATTCGGAGTTTGACTGAATTCGGTAATCCGATGAGGACCCCTAGTCCAATCAGTGCTCTACCTCCAAGACTCTTACACTTAAGGCTAGCCCTAAAGCTATTTCGGGGAGAACCAGCTATCTCCAGGTTCGATTGGAATTTCTCCGCTACCCACACCTCATCCCCGCACTTTTCAACGTGCGTGGGTTCGGGCCTCCATTCAGTGTTACCTGAACTTCACCCTGGACATGGGTAGATCACCTGGTTTCGGGTCTACGACCACGTACTAAACGCCCTATTCAGACTCGCTTTCGCTGCGGCTCCGCCTCTTCAGCTTAACCTCGCACGGGATCGTAACTCGCCGGTTCATTCTACAAAAGGCACGCCATCACCCGTTAACGGGCTCTGACTATTTGTAGGCACACGGTTTCAGGATCTCTTTCACTCCCCTTCCGGGGTGCTTTTCACCTTTCCCTCACGGTACTGGTTCACTATCGATCACTAGGGAGTATTTAGCCTTGGGAGATGGTCCTCCCAGATTCCGACGGAATTTCACGTGTTCCGCCGTACTCAGGATACATTCAAGAGAGAACGAAGTTTCGACTACGGGGTTGTTACCCTCTACGACGGACCTTTCCAGGTCGCTTCGTCTACCTCGTTCCTTTGTAACTCCGTATAGAATGTCCTACAACCCCAAGAGGCAAGCCT
>NZ_JBIVFF010000042.1:0-1034 GCF_044748025.1 Streptomyces sp. NPDC090032
GGGGCGGGCAGGAAGCCGCGTCCGGGGTCTTCGCCGTTGATGCGGAACTCGAAGGAGTGGCCGCGCAGGGTGGGGTCGGTGTAGCCGAGTTCCTCGCCGTCGGCGATGCGGAACATCTCGCGTACGAGGTCGATGCCGGCGACTTCTTCGGTGACGGGGTGTTCGACCTGGAGGCGGGTGTTGACCTCGAGGAAGGAGATGGTGCCGTCCGCGCCGACGAGGAACTCGACGGTGCCGGCGCCGACGTAGCCGGCTTCCTTGAGGATGGCCTTGGAGGCGGTGTAGAGCTGCTCGTTCTGTGCCGGGCTCAGGAAGGGGGCGGGGGCCTCCTCGACGAGTTTTTGGTGGCGGCGCTGCAGGGAGCAGTCGCGGGTGGAGACGACGACGACGTTGCCGTGGGTGTCGGCCAGGCACTGGGTTTCGACGTGGCGGGGCTTGTCGAGGTAGCGCTCGACGAAGCATTCGCCGCGTCCGAAGGCTGCGACGGCTTCGCGGACGGCGGAGTCGTAGAGCTCGGGGACTTCTTCGAGGGTGCGGGCGACCTTGAGGCCGCGGCCGCCGCCGCCGAAGGCTGCCTTGATGGCGATGGGCAGGCCGTGTTCCTCGGCGAAGGCGACGACTTCGGCGGAGCCGGATACGGGGTCCGGGGTGCCGGCGACCAGGGGTGCGCCGGCGCGCTGGGCGATGTGGCGGGCGGCGACCTTGTCGCCGAGGTCGCGGATGGCCTGCGGGGGCGGGCCGATCCAGATCAGGCCGGCGTCCAGGACGGCCTGGGCGAACTCCGCGTTCTCCGACAGGAATCCGTAGCCGGGGTGGATGGCGTCCGCGCCGGAGTCCTTGGCGGCCTGCAGCACCTTCGCCATGTCGAGATAGCTGGTGGCCGGGGTGTCACCGCCCAACGCGAACGCCTCGTCCGCCGCCCGGACATGCGAAGCGTCCCGGTCCGGTTCCGCGTAAACGGCAACGCTCGCGATACCGGCATCCCGGCACGCCCTGGCCACGCGGACAGCGATTTCGCCACGGTTGGCGATGAG